>NZ_JBITDP010000022.1:0-140884 GCF_044454405.1 Streptomyces sp. NPDC051555
CGAGAGATGACGACGGCCCCACCCGTCGGCGTGAGGGCAGGGCCGTCAGTTCAGGTGGTGCGGTGGATCAGGCGGAAAGGTCGAACCGCGCGGGGTCGATACCCGCCGCGTCCAGTTCCGCCGTGGTGAAGCGCAGCGGCTCCGCGTCCGGCCGCTTGCTGTCACCCAGGGCCCACGCGTCCGGGCCGATCTTGGCGAGGGTCACGCACGCCTCACCGTCCGGGTGGGTGTTGCCCCCGCACGCCTTCGAGAAGGCGGCCCCGTCGATGTCGAGCGTGTACAGGTCGGTCATCGTGGTCCTTCCTGATCTGCTGACGGCCCCGTAAGGCCGTCCCCCGCCCCTCAGCGGGCGGAAGTCTTCGTGAGCCTCAGGGCCTCGGCTACCTGCTCCACCACATCGGCCGGAAGCTTGCCGAAGTCCACGTAGGACCCGCCGGAGTTCGTCACGGTGGGCCGCAGGCAGCGCAACACGGACTCTGAAACACCGAGGGTGGCCAGGGCCGCACGTATGGACTCTGCGGCGTCATCGGCCCGTCCCCAGGCGTCTCGCCAGGTCTGCATCTCCATCAAGCGGCCACCGCCTGAGTATTGGGACACTCGTTGTGCCGGTAGACGACGGCTGGAGCACCCGAGGTGCGGTCCACGCTCCCCCTGAGGACGGGTTCCAAGGGCTCGACCTTGCGCTTGCAGGCTGAGCACCTGTGTCCGGGCGCAAACGTCAAGTACTCCCACACGTCCCGGTCAAGCTTTGGGGCCTCCGCCGTTTTCGTCTTTGCCATGTCGAGCCCCTCCCGATTGCCGTTGGGTACTCGACAATGTTCGGGCTCAACAGGCTTCTACTGAAGGTTTATTCGCGTTGTCGGGTAAAGACCCCAGACCACTCGTTCAGGCGTTCACGGGCTTGCTCACCAAACAGGGCATGCCGCTCGAAGGTCGCGAACTCGTCGAGATAGGCAGATACGTCCCGGCGATCTCGAAAGACCAGTGCACCAGTGGACGTTTCGACCGTCGCAATTCGGTCGTCATAGATGGTGAAGACATTAAGCAACCCCGGCATCACCGACGGCCCGATGGGGATTACTCCGATGCGCACGTTGGATAGGCGCGTCAACGATGCCAGTCTATCCATCTGCACAGCCAAGGCGTCCGGCGGAACGAGGGGCCATCTCACGGCCTGCTCGGTCAGGATGAAGGTGAACTTTTTCGAGTCGTCGTAGAGGACGGCCTGACGTTCAAGCTTCTTCGCCACGGTCTTGCTCTGGTCTCCAGGGACGTCCGCGATGCTGGCCCTCACATACTCCGGCGTGGCCAGGAGTCCTGTGATCATCGTGGGCAAGAAGTAGCGGAACTCCGTGGCCGCCTTCTCGAAGCCGGCCAGCTCGTTCTGCCGCTTGTCCAGACCTCTGCGGCGGGAAGACCACACATCTCTCCATTCAGTATTGGCCAGTCGCGCCAAAGCGACCACTTCGGCGACAACCGATACTGGCGCATCGAGCGCGCGGAGAATCAGCTCGACATCGGTCAGGACGGGGGTGAGCTTACCGCTCTCAATGTTGCTGACTTTAGTCTGTGACATATTGCAGCGCTGAGCGAGCCGGGTCTGAGTCCACCCGGCTCGCTTCCGCAGCATCCTCAGCGTTTGCGCTAGATCCGCTCGGGATTCCCCTATCTGCTGAAGGTCAAGCGTCAATGCCCTTCACGTACTCCTCGAAGGGCACCGACTCGGCGATGGCGGTGCGCTGATGCTCGATGAACGGGGCGGGATCACCTTCGTGGATCTCCCGGCTGATCTGACGCCCGTCCAAGTGGTAATTCATCAGGACCACTTCGGAGCGGTCGAACATCCAGAAATCCTGGACTCCCTCAAGCGGGTTCGCCCGGTCGGTCACGTCGAGGATGCGGATCTGTTCACCCGCCAGCGCATGCGGGGCGTAGTACTGGGAGAACTCGAAGCGCAGGTAGTCGGACAGGGGGCGGGTGAGGACGTGCACCCGGCCCTGCGGGCGCCCTTCCGCTGCCTGTCGCCGAATCCGGTCGGTGTACTGATTCGAGACCGTGTGAGGGTCGATGCGCGCACCGGCCCTGAAGGCCCGGAACTTCGCCTCCTCCTGCGGCATGCGGTACTGGGGCAACGTCTCCAGGCGCCACGCTTCGACGGTGAAGCGCTCGAACCTGGACCGCCAGGCGTCACCATCCAAGAGCACGGAACGCCTCCCTCAGTACAGCCCCGGGGATCTCGACGAGGCCCTCGCCAGCCGGAGGCTGGAAGGTTGTGCAGACCTCCCCCTGGACGATGATCGAGCCGGTCGGGGAAACGTACACATTGGGGCAGTCTTCCTCTCCGCAGGTGCCGTTCCCGTTGCCGGTGAGTCGGGTCAGTTCCTCACGAGCCATGGTGAAACCCCCTGGTCGGGCAGCCCGGTTGGGCCGGTGACCATGACGTTACGAGGGGGTACGGCCCGTCGTCCATGCGATCTCGCCCATATTCGCGTAGTCGCATAAAGCCAGGTCCCGGAGGGGCCGGGACAGCAGGAACCCCCGGCCGGTGAGGGGTGGCCGGGGGCGGTCCGCTGCTCGGCCGGGGCCGGGCGGGGTGGGTCAGTGGTTGCGGGGGAAGCCGAGGTCGACGCCGGAGGGGGCCTCGGAGGGGTCCGGCCAGCGGGTGGTGACGACCTTGCCGCGGGTGTAGAAGTGGATGCCGTCGTTGCCGTAGATGTGGTGGTCGCCGAAGAGCGAGTCCTTCCAGCCACCGAAGGAGTGGTAGCCGACCGGGACCGGGATCGGCACGTTCACGCCGACCATGCCCGCCTGGACCTCCAGCTGGAAGCGGCGGGCGGCGCCGCCGTCGCGGGTGAAGATCGCGGTGCCGTTGCCGAACGGCGAGGCGTTGATGAGGGCGAGGCCCTCCTCGTAGGTCTCCGTGCGCAGGACGCACAGCACCGGGCCGAAGATCTCGTCGCGGTAGGCGTCGGAGTCGGTGGAGACGTGGTCGAGGAGCGAGAGGCCGATCCAGTGGCCGTTCTCGTTGCCCTCGACCGTGTAGCCGGTGCCGTCGAGGACGACGTCCGCGCCCTGGGCGGCCGCGCCGGTGACGTAGGAGGCGACCTTGTCGCGGTGGGCCGCGGTGATCAGCGGGCCCATCTCGGAGGTGGGGTCGTTGCCGGGGCCGATCTTGATCTTCTCGGCGCGCTCGCGGATCTTCTCGACCAGCTCGTCGGCGATGGCGCCGACCGTGACGACCGCGGAGATCGCCATGCAGCGCTCGCCCGCCGAGCCGTACGCCGCCGAGACCGCCGCGTCGGCGGCCGCGTCGAGGTCGGCGTCCGGGAGGACGAGCATGTGGTTCTTGGCGCCGCCCAGGGCCTGCACGCGCTTGCCGTTGGCGGAGGCGGTGGTGTGGATGTGGCGGGCGATCGGCGTGGAGCCGACGAAGGAGATGGCGGCGATGTCGGGGTGCGCGAGGAGCGCGTCGACGGCGACCTTGTCACCGTGGACCACGTTCAGCACGCCCGCCGGCAGCCCGGCCTCGGTGGCCAGCTCGGCCAGCTTGACGGCGGCCGAGGGGTCCTTCTCGCTCGGCTTGAGGATGAAGGCGTTTCCGCAGGCCACGGCCAGCGGGAACATCCACATCGGCACCATCGCCGGGAAGTTGAAGGGGGTGATGCCCGCGACGACGCCGATCGGCTGACGGATCGAGGAGACGTCCACCCGGTTGGAGACGGAGGTGGACAGCTCGCCCTTGAGCTGGGTGGTGATGCCGCAGGCCAGCTCGACGATCTCCAGGCCGCGGGCGACCTCGCCCAGCGCGTCCGAGTGCACCTTGCCGTGCTCGGCGACGATCAGCTCGGCGATCGCGTCGCGGTTGGCGTCGAGCAGCGCGCGGTAGGCGAACAGCACCTTGGTACGGGCGGCCAGCGAGGACTGGCCCCAGGAGAGGAACGCCTCCTTGGCGACCCGTACCGCCGCGTCGACCTCTTCGGCCGAGGCGAGCGCGACCTGGGTGGTGACCTCGCCGGTGGCCGGGTCGGTGACCGGGCCGTAGTTGCCCGACGCGCCCTCGACGGTCTTGCCACCGATCCAGTGGTTGACGGTCTTCATGCCTTGCTCCTTCACAGATGGCGACGTCGCTGCGCGGCTTGCCGGTCGTACTCTTCACGGGCTCCGGCCGCCGACGCACGGGTCGCGGTCTCGGCCACAGGAACATCCCACCACGCCGCCGCAGGGGGTGGGCCCGACACAGTGTCGGGCGTTCGGGTCTCCACGTAGACACATGTGGGACGGTCCGCGGCGCGGGCCGCGGTCAGGGCTTCCCGCAGGTCACCGACGGTGCGGGCGCGGAAGACGACCATCCCGAGGGAGGCCGCGTTGGCCGCGAGGTCCAGCGGGAGCGGCGCGCCGCCGTACGAACCGTCGGGCTCCCGGAAGCGGTAGGCGGTCCCGAACCCCTCGCCGCCGACGGCCCCCGAGAGCCCACCGATGGAGGCGTAGCCGTGGTTGTCGAGGATGACCAGGCGCAGCGGGACGCCCTCCTGCACGGCGGTGACGATCTCGGTCGGGTTCATCAGGTACGTCCCGTCGCCGACCAGGGCCCAGACCCGGTCCCCGGGCGCGGCGAGGGCGACCCCGAGCGCCGCCGGGATCTCGTAGCCCATGCAGGAGTACCCGTACTCCACGTGGTACTGGTGCGGCGAGCGCGCCCGCCACAGCTTGTGCAGGTCACCGGGGAGGGACCCGGCCGCGTTCACGATCACGTCGTCCGCGGTGACCAGGGAGTCGAGGACGCCGAGCACCTGCGCCTGGGTCGGCACGGCCGTCTCGTCCGGGGTGGCGTACGCGCGGTCCACGCGCGCCTCCCAGCGCTCTTTCGCGCGGGTGTAGTGCGCGGCGTACTCCGGCGCGACCCGGTGGCCCGCCAGTGCCCCGCGCAGCTCGTCCAGGCTCTCGCGGGCGTCGCCGACCAGGGGGCGGGCGGCGAGCTTGTGGGCGTCGTACGGGTCGAGGTTGAGCCCGACGAAGCGGACGTCGGGATGCTGGAAGAGGGTCGCGGAGGCGGTGGTGAAGTCGGTGAGCCGGGTGCCGGCCGCGATGACCAGATCGGCCTCCCGGGCCAGTTCGGCGGCGGTGTCGGTGCCGGTGTGGCCGACCCCGCCGACCTCGGCGGGATGGCCGTGGGGCAGGGCGCCCTTGCCCGCCTGGGTGGCCGCGACCGGGATGCCGGTGGCCCGCGCGAAGGCCGCGAGGGCGGCTTCGGCCCCGCTGTGGCGGATGCCGCCGCCCGCGATCAGCAGGGGGCGCGCGGCGGCCCGTACCGCCTCGGCGGCCCGCGCCAGCTCGGCGCGGTCGGGCCGTGGGCGGCGTACGGACCACACGCGCTCGGCGAAGAACTCCTCGGGCCACTCCCACGCCTGCGCCTGGACGTCCTGCGGCAGCGCGAGGGTGACGGCGCCCGTCGCCACGGGGTCCGTGAGCACGCGCATCGCCTGGAGCGCGGCCGGGACCAGCGCCTCGGGCCGGGTGATCCGGTCGAAGTACCGCGAGACGGGCCGCAGGGCGTCGTTGACGGACACGTCCCCGGCCCAGGGCACTTCGAGCTGTTGGAGCACCGGATCGGCGGGCCGGGTGGCGAAGGCGTCCCCGGGGAGCAGGAGCACCGGGATCCGGTTGATGGTGGCGAGGGCCGCGCCGGTGACGAGGTTGGTCGCGCCGGGGCCGATGGAGGTGGTGACGGCGTGCGCGGAGAGCCGGCCGCTGCGCCGCGCGTAGCCGACGGCGGCGTGCACCATCGCCTGTTCGTTGCGGCCCTGGAGGAAGGGCATCGCCTCCGGCCCGCTCTCCAGCAGCGCCTGCCCGATCCCGGCGACGTTGCCGTGCCCGAAGATCCCCCAGGTCGCGGAGATCAGGCGGGCGCGGCGGCCGTCGCGCTCGGTGAACTGGCGGGCGAGGAAGGCCACGAGGGCCTGCGCGACGGTGAGGTGACGGGTATCGCTCACCGGGCGTCCTCCGTTCGGTCGGCGGCAGATGCGGAGGGGGCCGTGGACGCGGTGGTCGGGAAGGGCAGTCGGGGGTCGACCGCCTGGTCGGGCCAGGTGTCCCGGATCCACCCGTGGTCGGGGTGGTCCCGGATGAGCCATTCCCGGGTCTGCCCCGGGCCCGCCATCACGTTCAGGTAGTACATGTCGTGCCCGGGCGCGGCGATGGACGGCCCGTGCCAGCCGTCGGGGATCAGCACGGCGTCACCGGTCCTCACCTCGGTGAGGATGTCGGTCTTCCCGGCCGGGGAGGGGCTGACACGCTGATAGCCGAGGCCCGGGGTGCCGTCGTGCGGGGCGATCTCGTAGTAGTAGATCTCCTCCAGCTCGGACTCGGCGCCGGGGTGGTGCTCGTCGTGCTTGTGCGGCGGGTACGAGGACCAGTTCCCACCGGGGGTCAGCACCTCGACGGCGATCAGCCGGTCGCAGGCGAAGACGTCCGCGGCCGCGAAGTTGTTGACCTGCCGCGAACAGTTGCCCGCACCGCGCAGCTCCACGGGCACCCCCTCGGCCGGTCCGTGACGCGCGGTCAGCCTCCGCGCGGCGCGGGCCCCGGCGAGCGCGAACCGCCCCCCGTCGACCGAGCGGACCTCGGCGCGCCCGTCACGCGGCAGGTAGACGAAGTCGCTCACCCCCGCGAACACGCCCGAGCGCCCCCGCAGTTCGAAGACCTGCGCCGTCCGCTCGTCGGCGGCGTGGCTGCTGACCGCGCACGCTCCCGCCAGCGGCAGGACGATCCACTCGTGGTCGCCGCAGTCCAGCCGGTACGTCTCCCCCGCTCGGAGGTCCAGTACGCGCAGCTGCGTGTGCGCCATCCCCCACGTCCCCGTCACCGCCACGACGCGAGCACCTCCTCGACCTCGTCGACCACCGGCATCGCCGTGGAGCACGCCAGCCGGGACGCCACGATGGCTCCCGCCGCGTTCGCGAAGCGGACCACCCGCTCCAGCTCCCATCCGCCGAGCAGCCCGTGGCACAGCGCGCCGCCGAACGCGTCCCCGGCGCCGAGGCCGTTGACCACCTCCACCTTCACCGGCGGAGCCTGCACCGCGCGGCCGTCGCGGTGGACGGCCAGGACCCCCTCCGGGCCCCGCTTGACCACCGCCAGCTCGACCCCGGCGGCCAGCAGCGCCCGGGCCGCCGCCCACGGCTCGCTCTCACCGGTGGCGATCGCGCACTCCTCGGTGTTCCCGACGGCGACCGTGGCAGCGGCCAGCGCCCGCTCGTACCAGGGCCGCGGCTCGGAGGACCACAGCGTCGGCCGCCAGTCGAGGTCGAAGACGGTGGTCCCGGACTTCGCCCGGGCCTCCAGCGCGGCCAGGGTCGCGGTCCGGCTGGGCTCGGCGCTCAGGCCGGTGCCGGTCATCCAGAACACCCGCGCGGCGCGCACCGCTTCGAGGTCGAGCTCGCCCGGGTGGATCTCCAGGTCGGGCGCCTTGGGCCGGCGGTAGAAGTAGAGGGGGAAGTGGTCGGGCGGGAAGATCTCGCAGAAGGTCACGGGGGTCGGGTAGGCGGCGACCTCGGTGACCCAGCGGTCGTCCACGCCGAATCCGCGCAGTTCCTCGCGCAGGTAGTCGCCGAAGGGGTCGGCCCCGGTCCGGGTGATCACGGCGGTGCGCCGCCCGAGCCGGGCGGCGGCGACCGCGACGTTGGTCGGCGAGCCGCCGAGGAACTTGCCGAAGGTGTCGGCCTCAGCCAGCCGCACGCCGGTCCGCAGGGGGTAGAGGTCCACCCCGATCCGGCCCATCGTGATCACGTCGAACGGATCCTGCCGCTCGCGCTGGTCGCTCTGATCGTGCTGGTCGTGCCGCTCGTGCTGGTCGTGCTGGTCGTGCTGGTCGTGCTGGTCGTCGGGGGTGGTGGTCACCCGCGGTCCTCCCTGCTCCTCGTCCGGCGCTTCGGCCGGGCTCCGCAACCGGGCCCGTCCACCCCGTTGTCCTCGTGTCCCGCGTCCTCTACCGGGCACACGTGCCCGTCCCCTTGAGCGTCGCACCCTAAGGTGTCGTCATGACGTCATCCCCACCCGCGTTGACCCGTATCCGCATCGGTTCGGCTCCGGACTCCTGGGGTGTGTGGTTTCCCGAGGATCCCCGGCAGACCGGCTGGTCACGCTTCCTCGACGAGGTCGCGGACTCCGGCTACGAGTGGATCGAGTTGGGCCCCTACGGCTACCTGCCCACCGATCCCGCGCGGCTCGCCGAGGAGACCGGCAGGCGCGGGCTCAAGGTCTCGGCCGGCACGGTCTTCACCGGACTCCATCACGGGCCGGCCGTCTGGGAGCAGACCTGGGAGCACGTGTCGCGGATCGCCGCCCTGACGCAGGCGATGGGCGCGGAGCACCTGGTGGTCATCCCCTCCTTCTGGCGGGACGACAAGACGGGGGCGGTCCTGGAGGACCGGAACCTGACCGCGCCGCAATGGCGCGAACTGGCCGGCCAGACCGAGCGGCTGGGCCGTGAGGTGCGCGAGCGGTACGGGCTGCGGATCGTGGTCCACCCGCACGCCGACACCCACGTCGACACCCCGGAGAACGTGGCCCGGTTCCTGGACGCGACCGATCCGGAAGCGGTCTCGCTGTGCCTGGACACCGGGCACTACGCCTACTGCGGCGGCGACAGCGTCGAGCTGATCGAGACCTTCGGCGAGCGCATCGGCTATCTCCACCTCAAGCAGGTGGATCCCCGGATCCTCGCCGAAGTCGTCGCGGAGCAGCTGCCCTTCGGTCCGGCCGTGGCCCGCGGGGTGATGTGCGAGCCGCCGGCCGGGGTGCCCGCGCTGGAGCCCGTACTGGCCGCGGCCCAGCGGCTCGGGGTGGACCTCTTCGCCATCGTCGAGCAGGACATGTACCCGTGCCCGCCGGAGCGGCCGTTGCCGATCGCCCGGCGCACCCGCGCCTTCCTGCGCTCCTGCGGGGCCCGTTGACCGCCCGCCGCACACCGCACGGCACGACCCCCGAACCCGATCCCGAACCCGAACCCGAACCCGATCCCGCCCCGGATCCCGCTGGACCCTGGAAGAGGTAGCGCATGAGCACGCTCGGCATCGCCGTCATCGGCACCGGGAAGATGGGCAGCGACCACGTCCGCCGGATCGGGCGGACCGTGGGCGGGGCGCGGGTGGTGGCCGTGGCCGACCCCGACGGCGACCGGGTCAAGGAGGTCGCGGCCGCGCTGGAGGGCGCGAGCGCCCACACCGACCCGGCGGCCGCCATAGCCGCACCCGGGGTGGACGCGGTCCTGATCGCCTCGCCCGGGCCCGCTCACGAGGAGTCCGTCCTCCAGGCCCTGGCGCTGGGCCTGCCGGTCTTGTGCGAGAAGCCGCTGACCCCGGACCCGGCGGGCGCGCTGCGCATCATGGAGGCCGAGCAACGGCTGGGGCACCGGCGCGTGCAGGTCGGTTTCATGCGCCGCTACGACGCCGAGTACGAGCGCCTCAAGGAGCTGCTGGACGCCGGGGACATCGGACGGCCGCTGTTCCTGCACTGCCGCCACCGCAACGCCTCCTCGCCGTCCTTCTTCACCAGCGACATGCTGATCACCGACTCGGTGGTGCACGAGGTGGACGCGGCCCGCTGGCTGCTGGGGCAGGAGATCACCGCCGTCACCGTGCTGTCCCCGGCGCCGTCGGGCGCGGCCCCCGAGGGACTGCGCGATCCCCGCCTGGTGCTACTGGAGACCTCGGGCGGCGCGATCGTGGACGTGGAGATCTTCGTCAACTGCGGGTTCGGCTACCAGGTGCAGTGCGAAGCGGTGGGCGAGGCGGGCAGCGCCCGGATCGGTGACGGCCGGGCGATGGTGGTGCAGGCCGGGGGACGCTGGGGCGGCGAGATCGCCCAGGACTTCACCGTGCGCTTCGCCGATGCCTACGACCGCCAGCTGCGCCGGTGGGTGGCCGCTGCCGCGGCGGGCCGGGTCGAGGGGCCCGGCACCTGGGACGGCTACGCGGCGGCGGCGGTCTCGGAGGCGGGCCTCACCGCCTCCCGGACGGGGACGCGGACGGTGGTCGAGCTGGTGGAGCGGCCGCCCCTGTACCGGTGACGGCCGCGCCCGTACCGGTGCGGTCCGCCCGCCACTGCCGGGGTGCGTAACCCGTTTGCCCCATCCGACCCCTGTGCCGCTTCTGTCACAGGGGTCGTGGTCCCGTCACACATGTCCGCATTACGCGGGTCTTCCGTCACAGGCGTACGACAGCCCCTCCCCTGGGCTCACTGAGCGTCGTTCTCCGGGCACAACCTTGAGTGATCGTCAGTGTCCACACTCAGGCTCCCCCGACGGCCTCCCGGCCGCCCCCGCGGTGTGGACAAGGAGGTGCCCCAGATGACCGACCGGAAGCTGTGGTCGTACAAGGAGATCGCCGCGCACATCCAGGTCCAGCCGGACACCGTGCGCTCCTATCGCAAGCACGGGCTGCTCCCCCCACCCGACCACGTCGAGGTCGGCAAGCCCTTCTGGTACGCCGACACGATCCGCGCCTGGGTGGCCCGACGCCCCGGCAACCGCGGCCGCCGCGAGGACTGATCCGCCGCCCCCCGGGCCGGGGTGCCCCCACCCCGACCCGGACCCTACGTCCCGACCGGCACCCGGTCGGTGGGCTCGACCTCCGGCTCCCGCGGGCCCTCCCGCTCCGCGCTCGGGTCCCCGCCCTCGCTCAGCCCGAACCGGTCGTGCAGCCTGCGCAGCGGCCCCGGGGCCCACCAAGTGGCCCGTCCGGTCAGCTTCATCACCGCCGGGACCAGCAGGCTGCGCACCACCATCGCGTCCATCAGCACGGCCAGCGCGATCCCGAGCCCCAGCATCTTGGTGTTGGTCACCCGCGAGGTGCCGATGGCCACCATCACCACGGCCAGGATCACGGCCGCCGCGGTGATCAGCCCGCCCGTGCGGGCCAGTCCGGTCCGCACCGCGCCCTCGTGGTCCCCGGTGCGGTCGTACTCCTCCTTGATCCGGGATATGAGGAACACCCCGTAGTCCATGGAGAGCCCGAAGGCGATCGAGAACATCAGCACCGGCAGGGTGGTCTCGATGTCCCCGGTGGAGGTGAAGGAGAGCAGCCCCGAGAGGTTGCCGTCTTGGAAGACCCACACCACCGCACCGAACATCGCGGTCAGGCTGAGCGCATTGAGCAGCACCGCCTGGAGCGGTATCAGCAGGCTCCCGGTGAGCAGGAAGACGAGCAGCAGCGTGGCCAGGACGACCAGGGCGAGCGCCCACGGCAGTTGCTTCCCTATCGCGTCCTGCGCGTCGACCAGGACGGCCGCCTGCCCGGTGACGGAGGTCTTGAAGCCCGCGTCCACCGCGCGGACCTCACCGACCAGGTCCTGGGCCTGCTGCCCCACCGCCTCGCCCTCGCCGACCACCGAGAAGTAGGCGTACTGCCCGGCGCTCCCACCAGGTCCCGAGCCCACCGGTCCGTCGACCCGGACCACCCCGGGCAGCGCGCTCAACCGGCTCCGGTAGGCGCCGTACGCGGAGGCGTCGGCCGGGCCCTCGGCGAACACGACGAGCTGCGCCGCGGGACCGCCCGGGAAGTCGTCCCGGATCTTCTGCTGGACCAGGTGCGAAGCGGCGGTGGCCGGCAGCTGCCGGTCGTCCACGGTGCCGAACTTCACCCCGAGGAACGGGAGGCCGAGCAGCAGCAGCCCGGCGGTGGTGATCACCGCGAAGACCGGCGCCCGCCGCATCACCAACGCGGCTCCGCGCGCCCAGCCCCGGCCCTCCGCGGCCGGCGTCCGGCGCCCGCGCCGCCACAGCGCCCGCAGGTCCAGGGAGTTGACCCGCTCGCCCAGCAGCACCAGCGCCGCGGGCAGCAGGATCAGCGCGGCGGCCGCCGCGAGCAGCACCACCGCGACCCCGGCGTAGGCGAAGGAGCGCAGGAAGTACATCGGGAAGAACATCATCGCCGAGAGCGACACCGCGACCGTCAGCGCCGAGAACAGCACCGTCCGCCCCGCGGTGCGCAGGGTGACCCCGACCGCTTCCTTCGGATCCCGACCGGCCGCGAGTTCCTCGCGGAAGCGCCGGACGATGAACAGGGCGTAGTCGATGGCGAGTCCGAGCCCCAGGGCCGTGGTGAGGTTCTGGGCGAAGACGGAGACATCGGTGATCTCGGTGAGCCCGCGCAGGACCGCATTGGTCCCGAGGATCGCGACGATGCCGATGCCGAGCGGCAGGACGGCGGCCACCGCGCTGCCGAAGACCAGTACCAGCAGGATCAGGGTGAGGGGCAGGGCGATCAGCTCGGCCCGGAGCAGGTCCTCCTGAATGGTGCTGGTGATCTCGCGCTGCACGGCCACGGGCCCGCCGAGGGAGACCTGGACCGGTCCGTGCGCCCCGCGCAGTCCCGGGGCGATCCGGTCGAGCACTTCGGCCGTGGTCTTCTCGTCCCCCTCCACGCGGGCGGCGATCAAGGCTTGGTGCCCGTCCTCGGAGCGCAGCGCGGGCAGGTGGCTCTGCCAGTAGGAGCCGACCCCGGCTATCCCCTGCTCCGCGGCGAGCCGCGCGGTCAGCCGGGCCGCCTCGGCGGCGACGGCCGGATCGTCCACCCCGGCGGCTCCGGCGTCCACGAGCAGCAGCAGGTTGGGCTGCGAGGCGGGGAACTCGCGCTCCAGCGCCTTGGTGGCGTAGGTGGACCGGGCGTCCGGGTCCTGCCAGCCTCCGCTGCCCATCCGGTCGGCGACCCCGCTGCCCGCGAGCACGGCGAGGGCCGTCAGGACGAGGGCGAACAGGAGCGAGAGCCTCGGCCGCGCGGTGACGAACCGCGTCCAGCCCCCGAGCTTCGGTCCAGGGGGGCCATCCGCCCCGGCCCCGACCCCCGCCCGCTGCCCTCGGCTTGATGGTTTCTTGACTTCGGACATGTCTCGGTGTCCCCTTCACCGTGATTGCCAGAAGTTAGACTGGCAAACACGAGCAGTCGCTCGCGTTCCCACAGAATGCGAGCGCCAGCTCGTGTTTGTCAATCACCCTCGGGAAGGAACGGGAGCGAAGTGCCCGACATGCCGGAAACATCCGCGCCCGGAGGCGCCGCACCGAAGGCCGCGGCCAGGGCCAAGAGCACAGCCACGGCCACGGCCACGAGCACCGCCAAGACCGCCACCAAGACCGCGAAGGCCGCGAAGGCCGCGCGCAAGGCGTCACCCGGGCCCGCCGCCGACCCCGCCGCCGAGCCCGCCCCGCGCCGCCGCCAGGCCCGCGGCGAGCGCCGGATCGCCCAGCTCCTGGCCGCCGCCGCGGGGGTGTTCTGCCGCACCGGCTACGCCGCGGCGAGCACCAACGCCATCGCGCGCGAGGCCGGGGTCTCGCCCGGCACGCTCTACCAGTTCTTCCCGAACAAGGAGGCCATCGCGGTCGAGCTGGGCGGCGAGCTCCTCAAGCGCGCCCACGAGATGCACGGACAGGCCTTCCTGCCCGAGAACCTGGTCAAGCCGCTGCCCGAGCTGCTCGACGCGGTCCTGGACCCGGTCATCGCCTTCAACTGCGAGAACCCGGCCTTCTGGGCCCTCATGCACGGCTCGGGCGTCCCCGGCATCACCCAGGAGCACGAGGAGCTGCACTCCGGCCTGCTGGCCCGGGTCGAGGGCGTCCTGAGCAGCTTCGCCCCGGAGTTCACCCCCGACCAGCTCACCCACGTCTCCAACATGGTGCTGGGCATCTTCAAGTCGGCCCTCGACCTGGTGCTGGCCACCGAGGGCGCCGAGCGCGAGGCCTATGTGGCCGAGCTGAAGAGCGTACTGCTGCGCTACCTGGAGCCGATGGTCACCACGACTCCCCCTCGCTGACCCGCGCCCGCCCCTCCCGACCGGCCGCGCGCGCGCCCGACCCCGCCCCCGCGCCCCCACCCGACCGCAGCCGCAGCGCCAGCAGCGGGAAGACCAGCACCGAGACCATCCCGGCCCCCACCAGCGCCGCCGCCTCGCCCGGTTCCACCATGCCGTCCTGCACCCCGAGCGTGGTGATCGCGACCACCAGCGGCAGCGCCGTCGACCCGAGCAGCACCAGCGCCGCCCGGTCCCGCCGCCCGAGGTCGCGCGGCGCCAGCCACCAGATCGGCAGCCCGCGCACCACCAGGAACAGCAGCAGGAACACGGGCAGCAGGAGCAGCACCCGCCCGCCCCCGAGCAGGGCCTTCAGGTCGAACTGGATCCCGGTGAGCACGAAGAACAGCGGCACCAGGAAGCCGAAGCCCATCGCCTCCACCTTGGAGAGCACCAGGCCGCTGCTCTCGGGCGCGGCCCCCTGCAGGACCAGCCGGGTGATCAGGCCGGCCGCGAACGCCCCGAGCAGCACGTCCAGCCCCAGCGCCTGCGCCAGCCCCAGCATCGCCACCAACAGCAGCATCACCAGGCGCACCGCGAACTGCGCGCTGCTGTCCAGCGTCTTGGCGATGACCCGCGAGAGCCAGGTCGCCTTCGGCCGCAGCGCCCAGACCACGGCGGCGGCCGTGAGCACCCCGAAGGCCACCAGCAGGGCCGCGGAGCGCCCGGGCGCCCGCCCGCTGAGCAGCAGGGCCATGGCGATGACCGGCCCGAACTCGCCGATCGCCCCCATGGCCATCACCACGGAGCCGAACCGGCCCCGCAGGTCGCCCGCGTCGCGCAGCACCGGCAGCACGGTGCCGAGCGCGGTACTGGTCAGCGCGGTGCCGACGTAGACCCCCTTGTCGAAACCGCCGCCGTGCGCGAGCAGCGTGCCCGCCGTCAGCCCCAGGGCCAGGGCGATCAGCCAGGCCCCGCCCGAGCGCCTGAGGGTGGCGCCGCCGATCCGGTCGAACTGGATCTCGTACCCCGCCAGGAACATCAGCATCGCCAGGCCGAGCTGGCCGAGCACGTCGATCACCGGGCCCGGCGCGGCCCATCCCAGCACGTCGGGCCCCACCAGCAGGCCGAGCAGGATCTCGAAGATCA
This sequence comes from Streptomyces sp. NPDC051555, assembly GCF_044454405.1. Taxonomy (NCBI): domain Bacteria; kingdom Bacillati; phylum Actinomycetota; class Actinomycetes; order Kitasatosporales; family Streptomycetaceae; genus Streptomyces; species Streptomyces sp. NPDC051555. The sequence goes on from NZ_JBITDP010000022.1 coordinate 14,929, forward strand.
CCAGGGGTACCGACACCCACCGGGACATGCCGTACGCGAGCAGGGGGGCCAGCACCGCGATCGACATGATCAGGATCAGCGTGAGACTTCCTGAAGCGGACATATCTGCCATTTACATACGGTGAACGCGTCGTGTCCACCGGTGACCGCGGGCGTCGACGCTCGCTTCGATACCCCCTAGGGGTATAGTCTGGAGCCATCGGCAGGAGGGTGGAGGGATCCACCGCCCGCCGGCGACCGAACACGCCCCCGAAGAGGAGAACGACATGAGCGCCGAGACGGACACCCAGACCACCACCGTCTACCGGGTGACCGGCATGACCTGCGGGCACTGCGAAGGCGCCGTGACCGCCGAACTGAGCGCCCTGCCCGGCGTCAGCTCGGTCAAGGCCGTCGCCGCGGCCGGCGAGGTCACCGTGGTCTCGGCCGCCCCGCTCGGCGAGGACGACGTGCGCGCCGCCGTCGACGAGGCCGGATACGTGTACGCGGGCCGGGCCTGATCCCCCGGGTCGGCGGGCCCGGGCCCGCCGACCCCCTCCTCCGCAGCACCCCGCCGGGCCGTACCGTCCAGCTCATACTGGTTCCGTACGCACCCGGCCCTCCCCCTGGAGCCGGAATGACCAGCACAGTGCACGACGGACCGATAGTGACCGAGGTCGAGCTGACGATCGGCGGGATGACCTGCGCCTCCTGCGCGGCCCGCATCGAGAAGAAGCTGAACCGGATGGACGGCGTCAGCGCGACGGTGAACTACGCGACCGAGAAGGCCCGGGTCTCCTACGCGCCCGAGGTCCAGGTCGCCGACCTGATCGCCACCGTCGTCAAGACCGGCTACACCGCCGCGGAACCCCCGCCGCCGGCTCCCGAACCGGAAGCCGATCCGGAAGCCGGAACCGGCTCCGCGGGCGACGCGGCGGCGGCCGACCCGGAGCTCGCCGCGCTGCGCCAGCGCCTGCTGGTCTCCGCCGTCCTCGCCCTCCCCGTCGTGCTGCTGTCGATGGTCCCGGCCCTCCAGTTCGACAACTGGCAGTGGCTCTCGCTCACCCTCGCCGCGCCCGTCGTCGTCTGGGGCGCACTCCCCTTCCACCGGGCCGCCTGGACCAACGCCAAGCACGGCGCCGCCACCATGGACACGCTGGTCTCGGTCGGCACCCTGGCCGCCTTCGCCTGGTCGCTGTGGGCCCTGTTCTTCGGTCACGCGGGCATGCCCGGCATGCGGCACGGCTTCGACTTCACGGTCTCGCGCACCGACGGCGCCTCGGCCATCTACCTCGAAGTCGCGGCCGGCGTCGTCGCCTTCATCCTGCTCGGCCGCTACCTGGAGGCGCGCTCCAAGCGGAAGGCGGGAGCCGCCCTGAAGGCGCTGCTGCACCTGGGCGCCAAGGACGTCGCGGTGCTGCGCGGCGGCGCCGAGGTCCGCATCCCGGTGGGCGCGCTGGCCGTCGGCGACCGCTTCGTCGTGCGCCCCGGCGAGAAGATCGCCACCGACGGCACGGTCGTCGAGGGCAGCTCCGCCGTGGACGCCTCGATGCTGACCGGCGAGTCCGTGCCGGTCGAGGTCACCGTCACCGACTCCGTCACCGGCGCCACCGTCAACACCTCGGGGCGCCTGGTCATCGAGGCCACCCGGGTCGGCGCCGACACCCAACTCGCCCGCATGGCCAAGCTGGTCGAGCAGGCGCAGAACGGGAAGGCGCAGGTCCAGCGGCTGGCCGACCGGATCGCCGCCGTCTTCGTGCCCGTCGTGCTGCTGCTCGCACTCGGCACCTGGGTGACCTGGCTCCTGATCACCGACGACCCGACGGCCGCCTTCGCCGCCGCCGTGGCCGTACTGATCATCGCCTGCCCCTGCGCCCTGGGACTCGCCACCCCGACCGCCCTCTTGGTCGGCACCGGCCGCGGCGCGCAGCTCGGCATCCTGATCAAGGGCCCCGAGGTACTGGAGTCCACCCGGCGCGTGGACACCGTCGTCCTGGACAAGACCGGTACGGTCACCACCGGCCGGATGACCCTGGTCGGGGTGCACCCCGCCGAGGGCACCGACACCACCGAACTCCTGCGCCTGGCGGGCTCGCTGGAGCACGCCTCCGAGCACCCGATCGCCCGGGCCGTCGCCGCCGGCGCCGCCGAGCGCGCGGGCTCGCTGCCGGTGCCGGAGGACTTCCGCGCCCTCGCCGGTCTCGGCGTCCAGGGCCTGGTGGACGGCCACGCCGTCCTGGTGGGTCGCGAACAACTGCTGGCCGACTGGTCGATCGCCCTGCCCGAGGAGCTCGCACGGGCCAAGGCGGACGCCGAAGCCGCGGGCAGCACGGCGGTGTTGGTGGCCTGGGACGGGGCGGCGCGCGGGGTGCTGACCGTCGCCGACGCGATCAAGGAGACCAGCGCCGAGGCGGTGGACCGGCTGCGGGCGCTGGGGCTGACTCCGGTGCTGCTGACGGGCGACAACCGCGCGGTGGCCGAGACGGTGGCCCGGGCGGTGGGCATCGACGAGGTGATCGCCGAGGTGTTGCCGCAGGACAAGGTGGACGTCGTACGCCGCCTGCAGGCCGAGGGCCGTACGGTCGCCATGGTCGGCGACGGGGTCAACGACGCGGCGGCGCTGGCCCAGGCCGACCTGGGGCTGGCCATGGGAACGGGTACGGACGCGGCCATCGAGGCCGGCGATCTGACGCTCGTCCGGGGGGACTTGCGGGTCGCGGCGGACGCGATCCGGCTCTCCCGGCGCACCCTGGCCACCATCAAGGGCAACCTCTTCTGGGCCTTCGGCTACAACGTGGCGGCGCTGCCGCTCGCCGCGGCCGGGCTGCTCAACCCGATGATCGCGGGGGCCGCGATGGCGTTCTCCTCGGTCTTCGTGGTGAGCAACAGCCTCCGGTTGCGCTCCTTCCGCTAGAGAACCCCCTCCCCACCTCGCACACACTTCCTTCACGGGAGACGCAGATCACAGTGATTGGAACGTAACCATCAGGTGGTGGCGCGGGTCTAATGGGGCGGTGCCAAGAACGTCTTGGGGGACGTTCACGGAGGTCTTGGGGGACGTCCGCAGGCACCTGCCGGCCGGGACACGTACCCGCGGGGAGCACGCCAAAGGGCTTCCCGATCCGAACGGGTCCCGGCAGACTCCCCCGCCGGAGCGCCGCGCGCGCTCCTCACCGACGCCCTGGTCCGGGTCCCGTGGGGGGAATCCGCACCGGGGAAAGGAAAGCGCCCCGACCGTCGACCCGTGGGGGGATCGACGGCGGGGCGCTTTTCGTTGCGCTCACGTCACCGGGAGGGCGGCTCGCACTCCCGGGACGGCGGCACGGCGATCACCGGTGGGGTGATCGACGGCCAGTGGTTCGACGGCCGCGGATTCAGCGGGCCTCGACCGGGACGAAGTCGCGCAGGACCTCGCCGGTGTAGATCTGGCGCGGACGGCCGATGCGGGAGCCGGGCTCCTTGATCATCTCGTGCCACTGGGCGATCCATCCGGGAAGGCGGCCGAGTGCGAAGAGCACGGTGAACATCTCGGTCGGGAAGCCCATGGCCCGGTAGATCAGACCGGTGTAGAAGTCCACGTTCGGGTAGAGGTTGCGCGAGACGAAGTACTCGTCGGCCAGCGCGTGCTCTTCCAGCTTCAGCGCGATGTCGAGCAGCTCGTCGCTCTTGCCGAGCGCCGAGAGGACGTCGTGGGCCGCAGCCTTGATGATCTTCGCCCGGGGGTCGAAGCTCTTGTAGACACGGTGTCCGAAGCCCATGAGGCGGACGCCGTCTTCCTTGTTCTTCACCTTGCGGATGAAGGCGTCGACGTCGCCGCCGTCGTTCTTGATGCCTTCCAGCATCTCGAGGACGGACTGGTTGGCGCCACCGTGCAGCGGGCCCCACAGCGCGCTGATGCCGGCGGAGATCGAGGCGAACATGTTCGCCTGCGAGGAGCCGACCAGACGCACGGTGGAGGTCGAGCAGTTCTGCTCGTGGTCCGCGTGCAGGATGAGCAGCTTGTCGAGCGCCGAGACCACGACCGGGTCCAGGTCGTACTCCTGGGCCGGCACGGAGAACGTCATGCGCAGGAAGTTCTCGACGTAGCCGAGGTCGTTGCGCGGGTAGACGACCGGGTGGCCGACCGACTTCTTGTACGCGTAGGCCGCGATCGTCGGAAGCTTGGCGAGCAGCCGGATCGTCGAGAGGTGGCGCTGCTTCTCGTCGAACGGGTTGTGGCTGTCCTGGTAGAACGTCGACAGCGCGCTGACCACGGAGGACAGCATCGCCATCGGGTGCGCGTCACGGGGGAAGCCGTCGTAGAAGCGCTTCACGTCCTCGTGCAGCAGCGTGTGCTGGGTGATCTCGTTGCGGAACGACGCGAGCTCGTCGACGGTCGGCAGCTCACCGTTGATCAGCAGGTACGCGACCTCGATGAAGGTCGAGCGCTCGGCCAGCTGCTCGATCGGGTATCCGCGGTAGCGCAGGATGCCCTGTTCGCCGTCGAGGTAAGTAATGGCGGACTTATAGGCGGCGGTGTTCCCGTAGCCACTGTCCAGGGTGACCAGCCCGGTCTGGGATCGGAGCTTCGAGATGTCGAAGCCCTGGTCGCCTACGGTGCTTTCGACCACCGGGTAGGTGTATTCACCGTCCGCGTACCGCAGTACTACAGAGTTGTCGCTCACGTCATCCCTCACCGACGTAGTGCCTCTTCTTCGAGGTGCCCTGACTGCCTCTACCTTCCCCCATTTGGCACAGGTGAGTGCACTCGGGGTCGGGGTTTGGTGTTTTTGACGGCACTGAGTGCCTTCAAGCTGCTCATCCTGCCCCCTCCGAACCGGCGGGGATACCCCAAATGATCGATCATCTAGGTGATGTTTCCCACCGGTATCTGTCCGGAAAGCCGGGGGGCGACAGCCGTGAACCTCCTGCCTGCGGAAACCGTACGCACCGCCTGGCCGAGGGCCTTGCGGGACCCGACCAGCACGACCAGTTTCTTCGCCCTGGTCACCGCCGTGTAGAGGAGATTGCGCTGGAGCATCATCCAAGCCCCGGTGGTGACCGGGATCACGACCGCGGGATATTCACTCCCCTGGGAACGGTGGATGGTGACGGCGTAGGCGTGGGCCAGCTCGTCCAGCTCGGAGAACTCGTAGCCGATCTCCTCGTCCTCCTCCGTGCGCACGGTCAGGCGTTGTTCGTCCAGGTCCAGCGCGGTGACCACGCCCACGGTGCCGTTGAAGACGCCGTTGGCCCCCTTCTCGTAGTTGTTCCGGATCTGGGTCACCTTGTCGCCCACCCGGAAGACCCGGCCGCCGAAGCGTTTTTCGGGCAGGTCCGGCCGGGCCGGGGTGATCGCCTGCTGGAGCAGTCCGTTGAGGTTCCCGGCTCCGGCCGGGCCCCGGTGCATGGGCGCGAGGACCTGGATGTCGCGGCGCGGGTCGAGGCCGAATCTGGCCGGAATGCGACGGGCCGCCACGTCGACCGCGAGCACTCCGGCCGCCTCGGTGTCCTCCTCGGCGAAGAGGAAGAAGTCCGGCAGCCCGTCGGTGAGGGGCGGGAGCCCGGTGTTGATGCGGTGCGCGTTGGTGACCACGCCCGACTGCTGGGCCTGCCGGAAGATCCGGGTCAGCCGGACGGCGGGCACCGGTCCGCCCTCGGCCAACAGGTCCCGCAGCACCTCGCCCGCACCCACCGACGGCAGCTGGTCCACGTCCCCCACCAGCAGCAGGTGGGCGCCGGGCGCCACCGCCTTGACGAGCTTGTTGGCGAGCAGCAGGTCGAGCATCGAGGCCTCGTCGACCACCACCAGGTCCGCGTCCAGCGGCCGGTCCCGGTCGTACGCCGCGTCCCCGCCCGGTTTCAGCTCCAGCAGCCGGTGCACCGTGGAGGCCTCGGCGCCGGTCAGCTCCGCCAGCCGCTTGGCGGCCCGCCCGGTGGGCGCGGCGAGCACCACCTTGGCCTTCTTGGCCCGGGCCAGCTCCACGATCGAGCGGACGGTGAAGGACTTGCCGCAGCCCGGCCCGCCGGTGAGCACCGCGACGCGGCGGGTCAGGGCGAGCTTGACCGCGTCCCGCTGCTCGGGCGCGAGGGTGGCCCCGGTCCTCCCGGCCAGCCAACCCAGCGCCTTCTCCCAGTCGACGTCGCCGAAGCCCGGCATCCGGTCCTCCTCGGTGTGCAGCAGCCGCCGCAGCTGCCCGACGAGGGAGAGTTCGGCGCGGTGGAAGGGGACCAGGTAGACCGCGGTGAGCGGCGGGCCGCCCTGCGGATACGGCACCTGCTCGCGCACCACGCCCTCGGGATCCGCGGCCAGGTCGGCCAGGCACTCGATGACCAGGCCCGTGTCCACCTGGAGGAGCTTGACCCCGTCGGCGATCAACCGCTCCTCGGGCAGGAAGCAGTGGCCCTGGTCGGTGGATTGGGAGAGGGCGTACTGGAGTCCGGCCTTGACCCGCTCGGGGCTGTCGTGCGGTATGCCCACGGACTGGGCGATCTTGTCGGCGGTGAGGAAGCCGATGCCCCAGACGTCGGCGGCGAGCCGGTAGGGCTGGTTGCGCACCACCGAGATGGAGGCGTCGGCGTACTTCTTGTAGATACGCACCGCGATGGAGGTGGAGACCCCGACCCCCTGGAGGAAGACCATGACCTCCTTGATGGCCTTCTGCTCCTCCCAGGCGGCGCCGATCATCTTCGTCCGCTTGGGCCCGAGCCCGGGCACCTCGACCAACCGCTTCGGCTCGTCCTCGATCACGTCCAGGGTGTCGACGCCGAAGTGCTCGACGATCCGGTCCGCGATCTTCGGTCCGATGCCCTTGATCAGGCCGGAGCCGAGGTAGCGACGGATGCCCTGGATGGTGGCGGGGAGCACCGTGGAGTAGTTGTCGACCGTGAACTGCTTGCCGTACTGCGGGTGCGAGCCCCAACGGCCCTCCATGCGCAGCGATTCGCCGGGCTGCGCGCCGAGCAGCGCGCCGACCACCGTGAGGAGGTCGCCGCCGCCGCGCCCGGTGTCGACGCGGGCGACCGTGTAGCCGCTCTCCTCATTGGCGTAGGTGATGCGCTCCAGGACCCCTTCGAGCACCGCCGTGTTCACCGCACTGTCCGTCCCCATGGCGCAACGCTAGCGTCCGGCGCCGACAGCCCGTCGGGGCCTGTGGAAAACGAAAGGGGGTCCGGCCTCGCGGCCGGACCCCCTCACGGTTACCCCTCCCTCGTCGGACTTCCCGATCCCCCCAGATCCCCTCCCGGAAGTTCCGACGCACCATACGACCCTCGACCCGGCCGGACGGTTGCACAGAGATGCGAGGCTTTATCGTTCCGTTACCCGAGGTGCCGGCAAAACACGACAGACGTAGCGTTTCAGTCATGAGCGAACCTTCCTTCCAGGACGACGTGATCAACGAGCTGGGCGACGACAAGCTGACCGAGATCGCGGGTCTGCTCGGCACCGACGCCACGGGCGCGCGCGACACGATCGCCACCACCGTCGGCGCGATGACCGGTGACCTCCAGCAGAAGGCCGACACGGACGACGACGACGGCCACGAGGTCCGCCAGGCCTTCGCCGAGGTGAGCGAGCCCCCGCTCCAGGGGGTGGCCACCTTGGGCGGCGGCCTGCTGAGCGGCGGCATCATGGCCGGGGTGCTGGCCAAGGTGAGCAAGCCCGTCGCCGCGGCCGTCTCCAAGAAGACCGGCATCCCCGCCCCCACGGTCGCCCGGGTGATCGAGCTGCTGATCCCCGTGCTGCTGGCCGTCTTCGCCAAGCGCGCGGCGGGCAAGGGCGCGGGCGCTCCCCAGGCCTCGGGCGCCCCGGCCACTGGCGCGGCCCCCGGCGCGGCACCGGGCGGCGGCGGCCTCGGCGACCTGCTGGGCCAGATCCTCGGCGGCGGCAAGAAGTAACTCCCCCTCACCGCGGCCCCGCCGCCTCACCCGTACGGCGCATCCGGACATACGGGTGCGGCGCGGAGCCGGAAACCCCCGTTCCCCGGCTCCGCGCCGCGCCGCGCCGTATCCTCGGACGCCATGGACACGTCCGGCACGCAGGTAGTACTCCGCCCTCCGGAACCCGGCGATCTGGGCTGGATCGTGCAGCGCCACGGCGCCCTCTACGCCGCCGAGTACGGCTGGAACAGCGAGTTCGAGGGGCTGGTCGCGAGGATCGTCGCGGACTTCGCCCAGGACCACGACCCCTACCTAGAACGCGTCTGGATCGCCGAGTCGGACGGCCGCCCGGTGGGCTCGGTCATGTGCGTGCGCGATCCGGCCCCCGGCACCGCCCGGCTGCGCCTGCTCCTGGTGGACCCGGCGGGCCGCGGCCGCGGGACCGGCGCGCTGCTGGTGGACACGGTGATCGACTTCGCCCGCTCGGTCGGCTACCGCGAGCTGGTGCTGTGGACCAACGACGTCCTGACCGGGGCCCGTTCCCTCTACCAGAGCGCCGGTTTCACCCTGGTCGCCGAGCGCGAGCACCGTTCGTACGGCGTCACCCTGACCGGACAGGACTGGCGACTGCCGCTCCAGGAGGACCCGCCGCACTGAGCGGTGCGGGGGCGCCGCGGACCGTACGGGTGGCCGAACGGGCGCCCCGCGCCGGGGCCAGCGAGGTGGCCGCGACCCCGCCGACGAGCAGCGCCGCGGCCAGCCAGCGCAGGGGCGAGATCCCCTCGCCCAGCACCAGCGCCGCCGAGGACATCCCGAAGACCGGCACCAGCAGCGAGAACGGCGCCACCGACGAGGCCGGGTAGCGGCGCAACAGGTAGCCCCAGGCCCCGAATCCGAAGACGGTGGACACCCAAGCGACGTAGCCGATGACGGCCGCCCCGGACCAGTCCAGGGCGCGCAGCGCGGCGAGGTCCCGCTCGGGCCCCTCCACCAGCAGCGAGAGGCCGAACAGGGGCAGCACCGGCACCGTGCACACCCACACCATGAAGTTCAGCGCGTCGGGCGGGGCCGCCTTGCGGGTCAGCACGTTGGACACCCCCCAGCACGCGGCGGCCGCGACCACCAGCAGGAAGGCGGTGACGGGCGCCGAGGTCCCGCGGTCCACGGCCGCGACGGCGATGCCCGCGAGCGCGACGCCCATCCCGGCCAGCCGGACCCGCCCGGGCCGCTCGCGCAGCACGACGGCGGCGAGGACGGCGGTGAAGACGGCCTGCACCTGGAGCACCAGCGAGGACAGCCCGGCCTGCATCCCGGCGGCCATGCCGGTGAAGAGGAGCCCGAACTTCGCGATGCCCAGGGCCACCCCGACCCCCAGGACCCACTTCCAGGCGACCTTGGGGCGCCCCACGAAGAACACCGCGGGCACGGCCGCGACGAGGAAGCGCAGGGCGGACAGCAGCAGCGGCGGGAAGTGGTCGAGCCCGATCTGGATGACGACGAAGTTGAAGCCCCAGACGGCGGCCACGAGGACGGCCAGGGCGGTGTGTACGGGACGCATGAGAAGAGCATCGACGCTGGAACCATGTAGCACCAGCGATGATCTCTTCCCCGTTGGATGAAGCAGCGCTTACGCTTTGAGCATGCTCGACCTGTCCCGGCTCCGCGCCCTGCACGCCGTCTCCGTCCACGGTTCCGTCGCGGGCGCGGCAGCCGCCCTCGGCTACACCCCTTCCGCCGTCTCCCAGCAGATCGCCAAGCTGGAACGGGAGACCCGCACCACGCTCCTGGAGCGCCGCGGCCGCGGTGTCGCGCTCACCGAGGAGGCCCGCCACCTGGCCTCCACCGCCCAGGAGTTGCTGGGCATCGTGGAGCGGGCCGAGACCACCCTGGAGGAGCGGCGGGGGCGGCCCAGCGGGCTGCTGCGGGTGGCCGCCTTCGCCTCCGCCGCGCGCGGACTGCTGCCCGGGGTGCTGGCCGAACTCGCCGATCGCCACCCGGCCCTGGAGGTCCGGTTGACCGAGGTCGACCCGCACCTCTCGGTGGACCTGGTGACCCGGGGCGTCACCGACCTGGCGGTGGCCCACGACTGGGACATCGCGCCGCTGCCGGTGCCGGAGGGGGTCGAGCAGGCGGTGATCGGCGACGACCACTGCGACCTGCTGGTGCCCGCGGGCCACCCCTTCACCGCCCGGTCCGTCGTGCGGCGCGCGGACCTCGGCGGGGAGCGCTGGATCTGCCAGCCGCCCGGCCGGGTCTGCCACGACTGGCTGGTGCGCACGCTGCGCGCGGTCGGCGCCGAGCCGAACGTCGTGCACGTCGCCGAGGAGAACCACACCCTGGTGGCCCTGGTCGCGGCGGGCCTGGGCGTCGCGGTGGTGCCGCGCCTGGGCACCGGCCCGCTGCCGCCCGGCGCCGTGGCCGTCCCGCTGCGCCCGACGCCCGTGCGCAGGGTGCACGCCCTGTGGCGGGCCGGTGCCGCCCGGCGGCCGGCCATCACGGAGGCCGTCCGCACCCTCCAGGAACACTGGGCCACCACGTCCGGGGGACCCGGCGAGTGTCCTTAGCCGCCGCGGGGGCGCGCGGCGTTAGCGTGCCCGGGTGCCGAACCACGCGTCCCGCCGCTCCCTGTTGTCCGCCGCCGCCGTGGCCGCCGTAGCCGTCACCGGAGCCGCCGCCGCGCTCCCCCGCCGGGCGCAGGGCGCCCCGCGGGGCCGCGGGCCCACGCCCGCGCCCGGGGAGCTGGTGGCCCGACTGCTGGCCGGCATGACCCTGGAGGAGAAGGTCGGGCAGCTCCTCGTCAGCCGGATCTACGGGCATTCCGCGACAGCGCCCGATCCGGCCGACGCCGACACCTTCGAGGCCGAGCTGGGGGTGCGCACCGCGGCCGAGCTGATCGCCCGTTACCACCTGGGCGGGATCATCTACTTCGGCTGGGCGCACAACATCCGCTCCCCGCGCCAGGTCGCCGAGCTGTCGAACGAACTCCAGCGCGCCGCCGGCGCCGACGGGGACGGCATCCCGCTGCTGCTCTCCACCGACCAGGAGCACGGGGCCGTCAACCGGATCGGGAGTCCCGCGACCCAACTGCCGGGAGCGATGGCCCTGGGCGCGGCCACCGGCGCGGGCGCCGAAGCCGCGGCCGACGGCGCCCGGCGGGCCGCGCGGATCGCGGGCACCGAACTGGCCGCGATGGGAGTCCGCCAGGACTACGCCCCGGTCGCCGACGTGAATGTGAACCCGGCCAATCCGGTGATCGGCGTACGGTCCTTCGGCTCGGCTCCGCCGGCGGTCGCGGCGCTGGTCGCGGCCCAGGTCGGCGGCTACCAGGGCGCCGGGGTGGCCGCCACCGTCAAGCACTTCCCCGGCCACGGGGACACCGACACCGACAGCCACATCGGGCTGCCGGTGATGCGGCACACCCGCGCCGAGTGGGAGGAGCTGGACGAGCCGCCGTTCCGGGCGGCCGTCGGGGCGGGCGTGGACGCGGTGATGACCGCGCACATCGTCTTCGCCGCGCTCGATCCCGCCGGGGACCCGGCGACCCTCTCGCACCCGATCGTGACGGGCATCCTGCGCGAACGCCTCGGCTTCGAAGGGGTGGTGGTGACCGATTCGCTGGGGATGGCCGGGGTCCGGCAGAAGTACGGGGACGACCGGGTGCCGGTACTCGCCCTGAAGGCCGGATGCGACCAGTTGCTGAACCCGCCGGACCTCGGACTCGCCTACCGCAGCGTGCTGGCGGCGGTCCGCTCGGGCGAGCTGACCGAGGCCCGGATCGAGGAATCGGTCCTGCGGATCCTGCGGCTCAAGGAACGCCGGGGGCTGTTGGCCAACCCCTTCGTGGACCCCGTGCAGGTCGCGACGGCGGTGGGCGTCCCGGAGCACCTCGCCGAGGCCGATCGGATCGCGGCCGCCACGACCACCCTGCTGGCCAACACCCAGGGGCTGCTGCCGCTGGATCCGGTGCGCTACCCGAAGCTGCTGGTCACCGGCGCCGATCCGGCCTCGCCCACCGGCACCGGCGGACAGCCGACGACCGTCCTCGCGCGCGAGCTGGGGGCGCTCGGCTTCACGACGACCGCGACGGCGCCCGAGCGGGCAGTGGCCGCCGCACCGGACCACGACGTGGTGCTGGTGTGCACCCACAACGTCCCGGAGGGCGCCGCGAGCGCCCCCTACGCCCTGGTGCGGGACCTGGTGGCGGCGGGCGCCCGGGTGGTGACGGTGGCGCTGCGCAATCCGTACGACCCGGCCCGGCTGCCGCCGGTCGCCGCCGCGCTGGCGACGTACTCCTGGGGCGAGGGGGAACTGCGGGCCGCCGCACGGGTGGTCGCGGGCGCGCACCGGCCCACGGGCCGGCTCCCGGTACCGGTGCCGGGGCGCTGGCCGCTGGGGCACGGGCTGACGTACTGAACGCGTCCGCCCCCGCGGGCCGACGGGCCCGCGGGGGCGGAGGAGTCACCGGAGCGGACGGCTCACCGGGTCAGGTGAATCGCCGCCTCACCGGCTCACCGGGTCACGGCCGCAGCTGCGGCTCGCGCTCCAGGTCGCGCTTGTCGAGCTGGGCGTCGGCCCGGGCGAGCGGGGCCGCCTTGTTCGGGTCGGCCTGCACGGCGGCGGGGGCGACCCCGGCCCACTGCAGGATCTTCGCGGTGGCGAGCTTGCTCTCACCCTCCTGGAGCTTGGCCACGTTGGCGCCGTGGTTGGCCCCGGGGGCGATCATCACGTAGCTGTCGCGGACCCCGTACCCGAGACGGAAGGGCTCGGCGCCCCACGGGTCGTTCTGCCCGTACACGAACAGCATCTGCTGGGCGTTGTTGCGCACCCAGTTGTCCACGTCGGCCATGACGCCGGGCTGGAAGGTCATGGGGATGTCGCGGGGCACGAAGTTGCGCGGGGGCTGGTAGCCGTAGCGGCTCAGCCCGGCCAGGTGCGGCTGCTTGATGTCGGGCGAACCGAGCTGGGTGCCCGCCTGGTAGTAGTACGGCGTGTACGTCTCCAGGCCCTGGTCCGCGTAGGCGGAGAAGCCGGAGATCGCGTCCACCGTGTCCCAGATCTGCTGGTCGGTGGCGGTCGCGGCGGTCGGGATGCCCGCGCAGTCGGCCAGCAGGCTGTACTGCCAGAAGGCCCAGGTGTAGTCGAGGACGACGGCTTCGTAGGCCTTGTCGATGTTGCCGACGGTGGTGAAGGTCCAGCCGTTCTCGACGGCGGCGGCCGCGTACTTGGCCTCCAGCGGCACGCGGCGCACCAGCGCCTCGCGCTGCACCGCGTTCAGCTTGTCGCGGCACTCCTTGGTGCCGACCTTGGTGAAGAACCGGTCGTAGGCCGAGTCCTCCTTGTTGACGACGTCGTTGGGGGCGACGTAGGCGACGACCCCGTCCATGTCGTGGGAGTAGAAGCGCTCGTAGTACGTCGCCGTCATGCCGCCCTTGCTGCCGCCCGTGGCCAGCCAGTTCTTGGTGTAGATCTTCTTGAGGGCGGTGAAGATGCGGTGCTGGTCACTGGCCGCCTGCCAGATGTCCAGGTTCGACCAGTTGGCCGGGTCGGGGCGGGACGGGGTGAAGAAGCGGTACTCCAGCGACACCTGGTTGCCGTCGACGATGGTCGTCGGCTCGCTGCGGCGCGGACTGGTGTTGACGTTGTACCCGGAGGTGAAGAAGACCGTGGGGCGGGACGTGTCCTTGTGCAGCAGGGTCAACCGCTGCTTGAAGGTGCCCTTCCACGGCTGCCGGTGATCGACGGGCTGCTCGTAGTTCAATACGAAGAACCGGTATCCGGTGTACGGCTTTTCCTCGATGAGGGTCATCCCCGGAATCGCGAGGATCCGGTCCTTGATGTCCGTGGCGGCGGTCGGCCCGGCGGCGGTGGCCGCTTGTGCCGTCACGCCCGCCGCGCCCATGGTGCCGATCAGCACCACGAACGACAACAGCCATCTGAGCGCCTTGTGCATTCTCACCCTCCCCTTGAGTTCACTGCGGTACCGGTGAACCTAGCGGGATCAACGCACGCTCGAACAGGGGGCGTTGGGCCTCCCTCTCAGCACAGGATCCAGCCGGAGCCGACCGCTTCCGACCCCACCTGCCCCTTTACATACACGCAGCGGCTCACGGCGGGCACCGTGACGGGCCCGGCGAACCGGGTGAAACGACCCTCGTCGCGGACCGGCACCCCGCCCCGCGGCTGCACGCTCACCGACATCCACGTCCGCGCCCCCGGGCGCGCGGGCACGGTCACCGCGCACACCTGGGCATGGGTCTTGTACACGCGGACCTCGCCCCCGGCGAAGTCCACGGTCCGGGCCAGCTGGCCCGGACAGCCACCGGTCGCCGCCTGCGCCGGCGGCGCCGCCGACAGCACGCCGGACGCGAGGAGCAGCCCCGCCGAGAACACCCCCGCGGCCCTGACCTCCCGACCCGCCCCACCCCTCAACCCGAACACGCTTACCCCCATCGGCCGTACGTACGACGTACGCCTCCGTACGACGCACGGACCCCCCGGAAGGTTGCAGGCGGCAACCACGTCCGGGGGGCCGGTGCGCGGGGGCGGGGCGGCTCGCCGCCGCGGGGTCAGGCCGCGGCGCGCTCGTCCTCGCCGACGAAGGTCCGCCACAGACGGGCGTAGCGGCCACCGCGGGCCAGGAGTTCGGCGTGGGTGCCGTCCTCGACGACCCGGCCGTGGTCCATCACCACGACCCGGTCGGCGCGCGCGGCGGTGGTCAGCCGGTGGGCCACCACCAGCGTGGTGCGCTTGCCCGCGAGGCGGTCGGTGGCCTGGTTGACCAGGCCTTCGGTGGCGAGGTCGAGGGCTGCGGTGGCCTCGTCGAGGAGCAGGACGTCCGGGTCGACGAGCTCCGCGCGGGCCAGGGCGATCAGCTGGCGCTGGCCCGCGGAGAGGTTGCGGCCGCGCTCGGCGACGGCGTGCAGGTAGCCGCCGTCCAGCGTCGCGATCATGTCGTGCGCCCCGACCGCGCGGGCGGCGCCCTCCACTTCGGCGTCGCTCGCGCCGGGCCGCCCGTAGGCGATGGCGTCGCGCACCGTCCCCTGGAAGAGGTAGGACTCCTGGGGGACCACGCCGAGGCGGTGGCGGTAACCCGTCAGGTCCCACTCGCGCAGGTCCACCCCGTCGGCGGTGACCCGGCCGGCGGTCGGGTCGTAGAACCGGGCCACCATCTTGACCAGCGTGGATTTCCCGGCCCCGGTCTCGCCGACGAAGGCGACGGTCTGCCCGGCGGGGATGCGCAGGTCGATCCCGGCCAGCGCCGGTTCCTTCGCCCCGCGCTCCTCGGCGGTGCCGTACTCGAAGCGGACCCCCTCGAAGGCGATCTCGCCGCGCAGTTCGGGGACCGTGCGGGGCTCGGCCGGCAGCGGGGTACTGGTGGGCTCCCGCAGCAGGCCCTGGATCCGGCCGAGCGAGACGGTCGCCTGCTGGTAACCGTCGAAGACCTGGGAGAGCTGCTGCACGGGGGCGAAGAACAGGTCGATGTAGAGGAGGTACGCGACGAGCGCGCCGGTGGTGAGCGTGCCGGCCTCCACCCGTCCGGCGCCGACGATCAGCACGGCGGCCGCGGCCCCCGAGGACAGCAGCTGGACGAAGGGGAAGTAGACCGAGATCAGCCACTGCCCGCGGACGCGGGCTTGGCGGTAGGAGTCGCTGCGCTCCCCGAAGCGGACGGACCCGCTGGCCTGCCGGCGGAACGCCTGGACGATGCGCAGCCCGGCCACCGACTCCTGGAGGTCGGCGTTGACCAGGCCGACCCGGTCGCGGGCGAGCTCGTAGGCGGCCACCGACCGGCGGCGGAAGACGATCGTGGCGATGACCAGCAGGGGCAGGGTGGCGAAGACGATCAGCGCCAGCTCGACGTCGAGGACGAGCAGGGCGATCAGGATGCCGAAGAAGGTGAGGACGGAGACGACCGCGGTGACCAGCCCGGTCTGCAGGAAGCTGGACAGGGCGTCGACGTCGGTGGTCATCCGGGTCATGATCTTGCCGGTCAGCTCGCGCTCGTAATAGTCGAGGCCGAGGCGCTGGAGCTGGGCGAATATCTTCACGCGCAGGGCGTAGAGCACGCGCTCGCCGGTGCGGCCGGTCATCCGGGTCTCGGCGAACTGCGCGGCCCACTGGGCCAGGACGACGCCGAGCGCGAGGAGGGACGCCGCCCAGACGGCGCCCAGCGCGGCGGCTTCGACGCCCTGGTCGATGCCGTGCCGGATCAGGATCGGCAGCAACAGCCCGGAGCCCGCGTCGAGGGCGACGAGGCCCAGGGATATCGCGAGCGGTGCCCAGAAGCCGCGCAGCAGGCGGCGCAGGTTGTAGCTGTCCTCGGTGGAGGCGGCGCGGGCCTCGTCCACCGCCGGGACGTCGTCGGCGGGCGGCAGCGCGGCCACCTGCGCGAGCAGCTCGGGGGTCGCGGGCATCCCGGTGGGGGCGGTGGTCTTCTCGTCCGCCCGCTCCTGGCGCTGCCAGAGCTCGGGGGTGATGCCGCCGGCCACCCGGCGCTTGGCGTTGACGGGCTCGGAGTCGATCTCGGCCTCGAACTCGATGTCCCGCTCGATGTCCCGCTCGATGTCCCGCTCGAACTCCGCCATCACGGGCGCTTCGGGCGTCCGCGGGGAGCCCGCGCCCAGCGCGTCCG
Organism: Streptomyces sp. NPDC051555; assembly: GCF_044454405.1. NCBI lineage: Bacteria > Bacillati > Actinomycetota > Actinomycetes > Kitasatosporales > Streptomycetaceae > Streptomyces > Streptomyces sp. NPDC051555. The sequence continues at coordinate 31,400 of NZ_JBITDP010000022.1, forward strand.
GATCGGTGAGCAGCCGCCGGTAGAGGGCGGATCGGCGCTCCAGCTCCTCGTGCGTACCGATGTCGGAGAGCCGGCCGTGGTCCAGGACGGCGATCCGGTCGGCGAGCGCGAGGGTGGAGCGGCGGTGTGCGATGAGCAGGGTGGTGCGGCCGGCCATGACGGCCCGCAGCGCTTCGTGGATCTCGTGCTCGACCCGGGCGTCGACGGCGGAGGTCGCGTCGTCGAGGAGCAGCAGCCGGGGGTCGGTGAGGATGGCGCGGGCGAGCGCGATGCGCTGGCGCTGGCCGCCGGAGAGGGTCAGGCCCTGCTCGCCGACCAAGGTGTCGAAACCGGCGGGGAGGGCGTCGATGAATCCCTCGGCCTGGGCGGCGCGGGCGGCGGCCAGCACCTGCTCGTCGGTGGCGCCGGGGTGCCCGTAGGCGATGTTCGCGCGGATGCTGTCGGAGAAGAGGAACGAGTCCTCGGGCACCAGCCCGATCGCGTCGCGCAGCGAGTCGAAGGTCAGCTCGCGCACGTCGTGCCCGCCGACCCGGACGGTGCCGTGGTCGGCGTCGTAGAAGCGTGGCAGGAGTAGGGAGACGGTCGACTTGCCGCTGCCGGAGGCGCCGACGAGGGCGACGGTCTCGCCCTCCTCGATCGAGAGGGCGAAGCCGTCGAGCACCGGGCGCTCGGCGTCGTAGCCGAAGCGCACGTCCTCGAACTCGACGGTGGCGGGCGCGTCGGTGGGCAGGGCGTGCGTGCCGTCCTGGATCACCGGCTCGGTGTCGATGAGCTCGAAGACCCGCTCCGCACCGGCGCGGGCCTGCTGGCCGACGGTGAGGATCATGGCGAGCATCCGTACGGGGCCGACGAGCTGGGCGAGGTAGGTGGAGAAGGCCACGAAGGTGCCGAGGGTGACCTGGCCCTTGGTGGCCATCCAGCCGCCCAGCGCCAGGATCGCGACCTGCCCGAGGGCGGGTACCGCCTGGAGGGCGGGGGTGTAGCGGGAGTTCAGCCGGATGCTGCGCATCCGCCCGGCGAAGAGGCGGCGGCCGGCGTCGCGGAGCTTGCCGGTCTCCTGCTCCTCCTGGCCGAAGCCCTTGACGACGCGGACGCCGGTGACGGCCCCGTCGACGACGGAGGCGACGGCGGCGGCCTGGCTCTGGGCGTACCAGGTGGCGGGGAAGAGCTTCTTGCGGCTGCGCTTGGCGATGAACCAGAGGGCGGGGGCCATGAGCAGCGCGACGAGGGTCAGCAGCGGCGAGAGCCACAGCATGATCGCGAGGGATATCCCGAAGAGCAGGAAGTTGCCGATGGTCATGGGCAGCATGAAGAGCAGCCCTTGGATCAGCTGGAGGTCGCTGGTGGCGCGGCCGACGACCTGCCCCGTGGACAGCTCGTCCTGGCGGCGCCCGTCGAGGCGGCCGATGGTGGCGAACATGTCGGTGCGCAGGTCGTGCTGCACGTCGAGGGCGAGCCGCCCGCCGTAGTACCTGCGTATGTAGGTCAGCACGTAGACGATCAGGGCCGCGCCTATGAGCATCCCGGCCCAGGGAGCCATGGGCTTGCTCTTGTCCCCGATGACGTCGTCGAGGATCACCTTGGTGACCAGCGGGACCAGCGCCATGACGGCCATGCCGCCGAGCGAGGAGCCGAGCGCCAGCAGCACGTTGGCCTTGTAGCGCCAGGTGTAGCCGATCAGCCGCTTGCCCCAGCCCTGGCCCTGTTTCTCCGCCGCCGCCACGTGGTGCCTCCCCGTCCGTCCTGCCTGTCCTGCCGGAAGCGCCAACGCTGCGACCGGCGGATTTCATCCCGCCGCAACAATCGAACAGGCATGACGTCAGCCTCGCGACCGCCCGGCACCCTTTCGGGGGACTATCAGCCTGTTCCCGACGGCCATATACTGAGCTGTCTATACGTTCTGCTGCATGGATGAGCCATTCGACATCGAGATCGAGCCGGAGGTCCGGCTCTGACTGATGAACCTTTCGGACACGGACTATCTGGTAGCGGAGCACGTGGTCGGGCTCCTGCTGGACAACCCGACCACACTCGGCGAGCCGTACTCACGCCATCTCGGCGACGGGGTGCGCGAACTCCGGTTCGACCTCGGTCACGATCGGAGTTCGGTACGCATCTCGTACTGGCTCGCCCCCGACCGGCGGATCGTGTTGCTGACCGTCTTCCGCAAGACGAGGCAGCGCGAGGAGCGCGAAGTGGCCCGAGCCACATTCGCTAAGCAACACTGCAAGGCCGAACACGGGCCTGCAACCGATGTCTACATCCGTGACATGAAGGGCGGAGTGTCGTAATGGTCAGCCACGCACGCTGGAAGCTCACCCGGGACAAGGAGATCGCCGCAGGTCTCTCGGAGGGCCCGGAAATCACCAGGCGCCGGGAGGAGATCCGGCTGGCATTCGAACTCGGCCAGGCCGTCTACGACCGGCGGACCGAGCTGGGCATCTCCCAGACCGAGCTGGCCCGGCGGGCGACCATGACCCAGCCGCAGATCTCCAAACTGGAGCTGGGCGGCACCGTGCCGACGGTGCCGCTGCTGGCGCGCCTCGCCCGGGCCATGGACTCGGAGCTGAACCTGCGGCTGGCCGGTGAGACCTCCCACGTGGTCTTCACCGCCCACGACCACGAAGCGGCCTGAGCTCCACCCGGACGTGCCGCGCCGCTCACACGTGCGTCGGGGCGAACATCTTCAAGGTGGCCGGGAGGACCAGGACCGAGGGGCCCGGGGTGGACAGGGCCTTCGCGAGGTCCGCGCGCAGGGAGTCCGGGGTGGTCGTCGCCGCCGGGACGCCGAAGGACTCCGCCAGGGCGACGAAGTCGGGGCGGGTGAGCTCCGTACCCGTGGTGCGGCCGTCGAAGGACTGGCTCATGTACTCGCGCAGGATGCCGTAGCCGCCGTCGTCGACGATCAGCCAGGTCACGTCCAGGTCGTACTGGCGGGCCGTGGCCAACTCCGCCAGGGAGTACATCGCGCCGCCGTCGCCCGAGACGGCCAGGACCGGGGTGTCCGGCTCGGCCGCGCAGGCCCCCAGGGCGGCCGGGAAGGCGTAGCCGAGGCCGCCCGCGCCCTGGGCCGAGTGCATCGTGTTGGGGTGCTTCGGGTCGAAGGCGGACCAGGCCCAGTAGGCCAGGATCGTCATGTCCCAGAAGGACGGCGAGCGCGCCGGGAGGGCGGCCCTGATCGAGGCCAGCAGGGACTGCTCCAGAGCCACGTCCTGGGTGGACAGGCGCTCGGCCACGGCGGCGAGCACCGCGCGCACCCGCTCCGGCGCGCCCGGATCCGGGCGCTCGGACACCGTCTCCAGCAGCGCCTGGAGCGCGAGCCGCGCGTCTGCGTGGATGCCGAGCCCCGCGTGGTTGGACTCCAGCTTGCCGAGGTCCGCGTCGATCTGGACGACCCGGCCCTCCGGGAAGAACGTGTGGTAGTTCGAGGAGAGTTCCCCGAGGCCCGACCCGACGACCAGCAGGACGTCGGCGTCCTCCAGGAAGTCCGTCATGTGGCGGTCCTCCAGCCAGGACTGGAGGGAGAGCGGGTGGTTCCAGGGGAAGGCGCCCTTGCCGCCGAAGGTGGTGACGACCGGCGCGTTCAGCCGCTCGGCCAGCTCCCGCAGCTTCTTCGCGGCGTCCGAGCGGACCACCCCGCCGCCCGCGATGATCACCGGCCGTTCGGCGCGCTCCAGCCAGTGCGCGGCCAGCGCGGTCAGCTCCGGTCGCGGGGCGAGGTCGTGCGGGGTCGCGTCCACGCCGGTGACCTGCGGAACGATGGTCTCGGCGCGCAGCACGTCCTCCGGGATCTCCACCCAGACCGGGCCGTGCGGAGCGGTCAGCGCCGACTCCCAGGCCGCGGCGATCACGGAGGGGATCTGGGACGGGGTGCGGGCCTCGTGCACCGACTTGACCACGTCCCGGAAGGACGCCGCCTGGTCCCGCAGCTCGTGCAGGTGGCCGCGCCGCCCGCCGCCCAGGCCCGCGCTCGGCACCTGGGAGGCGATGGCCACGACCGGGGCGGAGGCGGCGGCCGCCTCCGCCAGGGCGGGCAGGGCCGTCAGCGCGCCCGGCCCGGTGGACAGCAGCAGCGGGACCGCCTCGCCCGTGAGGCGGCCGTACGCGTCGGCCGCGAAGGCCGCGTTGTTCTCCACCCGCAGGCCGATCAGCCGCAGGTCGGAGCGGCCCAGCGCGTCGAAGGTGCCGAGTGCGTGCTGCCCCGGCAGGCCGAAGACGGTGGTCGCGCCGAGCGAGCGCAGCGTCTCCACGACCAGGTCCCCGCCGGTCCGGCCCGGCGGCGGCGCGAGCGCGGCCGTCTTCTGGGCTTCGGTGGGGCGGAGTACCAGGTCGTGGTCGTGCGTCACGGTGCTTACTTGCCCTTCGCCTGCGCGATCTGACGGCTCATGATGGTGGTCAGCTCGTAGGCGGTGTGCGAGGCCGCGACCGAGGTGATCTCCGCGTGATCGTACGCCGGGGCGACCTCGACCACGTCGGCGGAAACCAGGTTGCAGGACGACAGGCCGCGGATGATCTCCAGCAGCTCGCGGGAGGTCATGCCACCCGCCTCGGGGGTGCCGGTGCCGGGCGCGTGGGCCGGGTCCAGCACGTCGATGTCGATCGAGATGTACAGCGGGCGGTCGCCGATGCGCTGGCGCAGCTGGTCGGCGACCTCGTCGGCGCCGCGGCGGTAGACGTCGGCCGAGGTGACGATGCCGAAGCCCATCTTGGCGTCGTCGTCCAGGTCCTGCTTGCCGTAGAGCGGGCCGCGGGTGCCGACGTGCGAGAGCGCCTCGGTGTCGAGGATGCCCTCCTCGACGGCCCGGCGGAAGGGCGTGCCGTGCGTGTACTCGGCGCCGAAGTACGTGTCCCAGGTGTCCAGGTGCGCGTCGAAGTGCAGCAGCGCCACCGGGCCGTGCTTCTTGGCCACCGAGCGCAGCAACGGCAGCGCGATGGTGTGGTCGCCGCCGAGGGTCATCAGGCGGGAGCCGTTGCCGATCAGCTCGTCGGCCGCGGCCTCGATCGTGTCGACGGCCTCGTTGATGTTGAAGGGGTTCGCCGCGATGTCACCGGCGTCGGCGACCTGCGCGAGGGCGAAGGGGGAGGCGTCCTGCGCCGGGTTGTACGGGCGCAGCAGGCGCGAGGCCTCGCGGATGGCGTTGCCGCCGAAGCGGGCGCCGGGGCGGTAGGAGACGCCGGAGTCGAAGGGCACGCCGACCACGGCGACGTCCGCCTTGCCGCCGACCTCGTCCAGGCGGGGCAGTCGGGCGAAGGTCGCGGGGCCCGCGTAGCGCGGGATGCGGGAGGAGTCGACGGGGCCGCGCGGCTGCGTGCTCATGGGGGGTGCCCTTCCTGGAGGTCCTGCGAGTGCGGTGCTTCGAGCGTAGACGGACACCCCGGGCGCGCGGAGTGTACGTTCCATCCATCGAGCATCCCCGATATGTACGGAGTATCCATGGAAGCCCCGCCCACTCCGCCGGTCCCGCTCGGCGCACTGCTGCCGGAGCGGGAGCTGGGGCTGCGCCACCTCGCCGGGCCCGCCGGGGCCGAGGTGCACGGGGTGCACGCCTCCGAGATGGCCGACCCCTCGCCGTACCTGCTGGGCGGCGAGCTGCTGCTCACCGCGGGCGCCGCGCTGGAGGACCCCGACGCGTACGTCGCCCGGCTCGCCCGCGCCGGTACGGCGGCCCTCGGCTTCGGCGTGACCCCGGTGCACGCGACCGTGCCCCCGGAGCTGGTGGCGGCCTGCGACCGGCACGGGCTGCCGTTGCTGGAGGTGCCCGCCGGGACTCCGTTCACCGCGGTCGCCCGCGCCGTGTGGCGGCTGATGGCGCGGGCCCGTACCCGCGAGCTGAGCCGGATCACCGAGGCCCAGCAGGCGCTGGCCGCCGCCGCGGCCCGGCCCGATCCGGTACCGGCCGTACTGTCCCGGCTGGCCGGCGTCCTGGACGGACACGCCGTACTGGTGAGCGCGGACGGGGTCCGGGAGGCGGCGGGCCGCCCCGCGCCCGCGGGGGTGCTCGCGGCCCTGACCGCGCTGGCCGCCCGCGTCGCGGGGAACGGCCCCGGGGCCGGCGGTCCCGCCGCCGCGACCGCGACCGACACCCACGAGGGGCTGCACCTCTCGGTGCACGCCCTGGGCCGCCCGGGGGCGGCGCCCGGGGCCGCGCTCGTGCCCGTGCTGGCGCTGGCCGCGCCCGGCCGCGCCCCCGGGGACCACACCATCGCCTCGGTGGCCGCCGTGCTGCTGACGCTGCTGACCGCGCACCGCCCGCCGGGCCCGGAGACGGCCGCCCTGACCCGGCTCCTGCTCGACGGGGATCCGGACGGGGCGCTGGGGGCCGGGCCCTGGTACGCCGTCCACGCGCGCGGCGCCGGCGATCCGCGGGCCCTGGCCGCCGCGCTGGGCACCGTACTGCTGGACCCGGGCGAGGACGGGGTGCGCCTGCTCACCGACCGGGACCCGACCCCGCAGCCCGGCTGGCGGCTCGGGGTCGCCCAGCCCGCCGGGCCCGCGGGGCTGCGGACCGCCGGAGCCCGGGCGCGGCGGGCCCTGGAGCGCGCCGAGGCGGCCCGCGTCCCGCTGGCCCGGCACGCCCCCGGCGGCATCGCGGCCCTGCTCGACCCTGCGGAGGCCCGCGCGCACGCCGAGGCACTGCTCGCCCCGCTGAACCCGGCGCACGCGGCGACGTTGCGCGCCTGGCTGGCCCACCACGGCAGCTGGGACCGCAGCGCGGCGGCCCTGGGCGTGCACCGCAACACCGTCCGCCAGCGCATCGCCCGGTGCGCGACCCTGCTGGCGCTCGACCTGGACGATCCGGACACCCGGATGGAGCTGTGGTTCGCGCTGCGGCACGCCGGGGTGGAGGACTGACCGGAGTGGAGGACCGGGCCGACCGGGGTGACGCTGGTGACATGAGCCGATCGAACAGTTCGCCAGAACCCGATCCGCGGGGATGGGGCCCCCGGGACGCCCCCCGGAGCGAGCCGCTCCGCGGGTACCCGTACCCGCCGCCCCCGCCCGCGCCGCGCAGGCGCCGCCGCTGGCCGTGGGTGCTGCTCGGCCTCTTCCTGCTGCTGCTCGGCGGCTGCGCGGCCCTCTTCGCCGTCTTCGTCGGCGAGGTGCAGAAGGAGGCCGGCCGGCCCGCCCGGGTCACCTACGCGGCGACCGGCAAGGCCACGGACGTGACCATCACCTATTCGACCTGGCACGACGGCAGCGCCTCCACCAGCCAGGTGGGCGGCCAGAACCTGCCGTGGACGAAGGTCCTCACCACGAAGGGCTTCGCCAAGGGCGGCTCGCTCGTCGTCACGCTGGGCGCCCAGGGCGGGGCCGCCACCTGCTCGGTCACGGTCGACGACGACCCGCCGATCACGGCGAGCGCCATGGGCCCCTTCGCCTCGGCCGTCTGCAACGGCTTCTAGCGCGCGATCGGCACGGACGGCGTGCCCGGCCTCACTCTGGACACGGAGCACAACCCACCAGTAACTTATCTGAGCAAGCGCTTAGCGCTCAGCCATCGATTGAGCAACCACGACGGCGCGCAACCACCTCCGCGAGAGCGGCGGCGGTTTAGCCGCAATAAGGAGGGCCGGCCCGTGCGCCGTACCGTTTTCAACGAGGACCACGAGGCGTTCCGCGAGACCATCCGCGCCTTCATCGAGGCCGAGGTCGTTCCGGTCTACGACGAGTGGTTCCAGGCGGGCCAGGCGCCGCGCGACTTCTACTACAAGCTCGGCGAGCTGGGCGTCTTCGGCATCAACGTGCCCGAGGAGTTCGGCGGCGCGGGCCTGGACACGCACAAGTTCGAGGCGGTCCTCTACGAAGAGACCTCCCGCGCGGGCGTGAACTTCGGCGGCTCCGGCGTGCACGTGCTGCTCGCGCTCCCCTACATCAAGATGCTCGGCACCGACGAGCAGAAGAAGCGCTACCTGCCGAAGTTCGTCTCCGGCGAGGAGATGTGGGCCCTCGCGATGACCGAGCCGGGCACCGGTTCCGACGTCGCGGGCATGAAGACCACCGCCAAGCTCTCCGAGGACGGCACGCACTACGTCCTCAACGGCTCCAAGACCTTCATCACCGGTGGCGTCCACGCCGACCGCGTGATCGTCTGCGCCCGCACCTCCTCCCCGCGCGAGGACGACCGCCGCTTCGGCATCTCCCTCTTCGCCGTCGACACCAAGTCCGAGGGCTACTCCATCGGCCGCAAGCTCGACAAGCTGGGCCTGCGCACCTCCGACACCGCCGAGCTGGCGTTCGTCGACGTGAAGGTGCCGGTCGAGGACCTGATGGGCGAGGAGAACAAGGGCTTCTACTACCTCGGCGCCAACCTGCCCTCCGAGCGCTGGGGCATCGCCTTCGGCGCGTACGCCCAGGCCAAGGCCGCCGTCCGGTTCGCGCAGCAGTACGTCACGGACCGCACCGTCTTCGGCAAGCCGGTCGCCCACTTCCAGAACACCAAGTTCGAACTGGCCTCCTGCCAGGCCGAGGTGGACGCCGCCGAGGCCGTGTCCGACCGCGCGCTGGAAGCCCTGGACGCCGGTGAGCTGACCGCCGCCGAGGCCGCGTCCGCGAAGCTCTTCTGCACCGAGGTCGCGCACCGCGTCATCGACAAGTGCCTCCAGCTGCACGGCGGCTACGGGTACATGAACGAGTACCCGATCGCCCGCCTGTACGCCGACAACCGCGTGAACCGCATCTACGGCGGCACCAGCGAGGTCATGAAGTCCATCATCGCCAAGTCCATGGGCCTGTAAAGGATCTACCCTTCCCCCATGAACGAGGCACTGACGACGCTCCTCGACCTGCTCGACCTGGAGCAGATCGAGGAGAACATCTTCCGCGGTACCAGCCGTTCGGCGCTGGTACCGCGCGTCTTCGGCGGTCAGGTCGCGGCCCAGGCACTGGTCGCGGCCGGCCGCACCGTGCCCGAGGACCGCACCGCGCACTCGCTGCACTCGTACTTCCTGCGCGCCGGTGACCCCGGCGCGCCGATCGTCTACTCCGTCGACCGGATCCGCGACGGGCGCTCCTTCACCACGCGCCGCGTCGTCGCCGTCCAGCACGGACAGCCGATCTTCCACCTCTCGGCGTCCTTCCAGACGCCCGAGGAGGGCCTGGACCACCAGGCCGCGATGCCGGACGCGCCCGATCCGGAGACCCTGGAGACGGCGGCCGAGGCCCTGCCCCGCTACCGGGACGTCTTCCGCGACCCGGGCACGGTGGAGCGGCTGATCGACGCGCGGGCCGCGGTGGACCTGCGGTACGCGACGACCCCGCCGTGGGGCAGCGTCGGCGAGCCGGTCGAGCCGCGCACGCAGGTCTGGTTCCGCACCGCGGGCAAGCTGGAGAGCGACGACCCCCTGCTGCACACCTGCCTGGCCACCTACGTCTCGGACATGACCCTGCTCGATTCCGTCCTGCTCGCGCACGGGCGCGGCGGCTGGGCGGTCGGCGACGTCGTGGGCGCCTCACTGGACCACGCGATGTGGTTCCACCGGCCGTTCCGCGCGGACGAGTGGCTGCTGTACGACCAGGAGTCCCCCTCGGCCGCCGCCGGGCGGGGCCTGGGGCAGGCCAGGATCTGGACCCGGGACGGGCGGCTCGCCGTCACCGTCATCCAGGAGGGCGTGGTGCGCGTCCCGCGCGCGTAGCCGGGGCGGCGGACGTACCGTCGCCTCATGTCCAGCAGCCCGAACGACGCCGGCGGCGCCGGCGACGAGAGCGTCGCCACCGTCCTCGTCGCCGTGGTCACCAACCTCGGCATCGCGGCGGCCAAGGCGGTCGGCGGGATCGTCAGCGGATCCAGCGCGATGCTGTCCGAGGCGGCCCACTCGGTGGCCGACACCGTGACCGAGGTGCTGTTGCTGGCCTCGCTGAAGCGCAGCGCCAAGCCCGCGGACGAGGCGCATCCGCTCGGCTACGGGCCGGAGCGCTACATCTGGGCGCTGCTGGCCTCGATCGCCACCTTCGTCGGCGGCGCGGTCTTCGCGGTGTACGACGGGATCCACACCCTGGTGCACGGCGAGGACCCGGGCGACCCGACCCTCTCGTACATCATCCTCGCCGTGGCCTTCGTCCTGGAGGGCTACTCGCTGCTGGTCGCCTGGCGCCAGGTCAAGGGCGAGGCGGCCCGGATGCGGGCGCCCCTGGGCCTGTACGTGAGACACACCCCGGACACGGCGGTGAAGGCGGTCCTGCTGGAGAACGTGGCCGCCCTGATCGGCCTCGCCCTGGCCGCGGGCGGGCTGCTGGGCGCGCAGCTGACCGGCTCCGGGGCGTACGACGGGATCGCCTCGCTGCTGATCGGGCTGCTGCTGGTCGGGGTGGCGTGGGAGCTGGGCCGCTCCAACGCGCAGTACCTGATCGGCCGCCCGCTGCCGCCGCAGATGCGGGCCGGGGTCCGCGCGGAACTGCTGTCCGTGCCGCACATCGAGGCGGTGCTGGAACTGACCACGCTGGTGCAGGGCCCGGACGAGGTCCTGATCGCCGCGAAGATCGACTTCCACGACCTGGCGGCCGCCTGGCAGGTCGAGCGCGCCTGCGAGGAGGCCGAGGCGCAACTGCGCGAGCGCTACCCGGCGATCCGCCGCGTCTACCTGGACCCCACCCCGCGCCGCCCCGCCCCGGACCCGGCCTCCGGCCCCGGCCCCGAGGCGGACCGGCCCGGCCCCTGACCCGCCTCAGCCGCTGAGCCCCGCCGCGTCCAGCAGGTACGCCACCAGCGGGTCGTAGTACCGCGGGTCGCGGACGTGGTCGTCCAGGGGGACCGCCACCTGGAGGGTGCCCTCGGCCTCGCCGAGGAAGAGCGCCGGGTCGTTGCAGTCGGCGTAGCCCACGGCGTCCAGGCCGCGCTGGGCGGCGCAGCCGGCCCAGCCGTGGTCGGCGACGACCAGGTCGGGCTGTGGCCGCCCCTCGGCGGCCAGGGCGTCCAGGATCGCGGCCATCGGGTTCGGGGAGTGGGTGTGCCACAGGGTGGCCCCCCGCTCCAGCACGGCCACGTCGGCGAACTGCCACACCGAGCCCTCGTCGGCCGTCAGCCCGGCCGGGATCACCACGATCTCGCAGCCGGCCGCCCGCAGGGCCGCCGCCGTGGCGCGGTGCACGTCGAGCAACCCGCCCGGGTGCCCGGTCGCGAACAGCACCCGCTGCTGGTCCAGGGCGGCCTTGCGCAGCCGCGCCGCCATCCGGTCGAGCGCGTCGAGGGTCAGCTCGGGGTCGATGGTGTCCTGGCCGTGCAGCTGCGCCGGGTCGTCGACGACCCCGCAGCGCTCGGCCATCACCGCGAGGACGTCCTGCTCGTCCCTCCAGCGGTCGCCCAGCTCCAGGCCCAACCAGTAGTGGCGGTCGCCGTTGGCGAGCTTGCGGTAGTGGGAGAGGTTGTTCTCGCGCGGCGTGGCGACCTGTCCGGCGATCCGCGTGCGGACCAGGTGATCGATGAGCTCGGCGCGGCTGAGTACGGGCGTCTCTATCGGCATGGGCCCCATTCTGCCGCCGGGGGCCCGGACGCGTCCGTTCCGTCCGGTCCGGCGCAGCAGCGCGGCCCACGCGCTCATCCCGACAGCGCCCCGAACGCCCCGTGCGCCACCCGCCGCAGCAGCGACTCGGTGGCCTCGCGGCCCAGCTGCGCCAGGTGCGGGGTCGAATTCAGCAGGCCGAAGACGGCGTGGACGCAGATCCGCACCTCCGCCTGCGGCACCTGCGGGTGCAGCTCGCGCACGACCTCCACCCACAGCTCGACGTACTGGCGCTGGAGCTGGCGCACGAGCTTGCGGTCGGCCTCCCGCAGCCGGTCGAGCTCGCGGTCGTGGACGGTGATCAGCGCGCGGTCGTCGAGGGCGAAGTCGATGTGCCCGTCGATCAGCGAGGCCAGCACGGACGCGGGGTCCCCCGCGGCCTCCGCCACCCGGTGGCGGCCGCCGGTCAGCAGCCGCTCGCTGATCCCGACGAGCAGCTCGGCGAGCATCGCCTCCTTGCCCGCGAAATGCCGGTACAGGCCGGGGCCGCTGATGCCCACCGCGGCCCCTATCTCATCCACGCCGACCCCGTGGAACCCACGCTCGGCGAAAAGACGAGCGGCCTCGTTGAGGATCTGCTCGCGACGGGTGGGGGCGGCCGCTCTGGTGCTCATGGGAATCCATTCTAGACAGGGCCGTTAGCGGTCGTTAACCTATGGCGCGTAAGGCGTTAACGCTCATTAACCGAGCAAGGGAGCTCGAGCGATGCAGCAGGCACCAGTGCTGACGACCGCCGCCGATCCGGCGTCGGAGGCCTGGCGGACCAACGAGGCCGCCCACCGCGAGCTGACCGAGGGGTTGCGGGCCCGGCTCGCCGCCGCCCGGCTCGGCGGCGGCGAGAAGGCCCGCGCCCGCCACACCGCGCGCGGCAAGCTCCTCCCGCGCGAGCGGGTGGACGCCCTCCTGGACCCCGGTTCGCCGTTCCTGGAGCTGGCCCCGCTGGCCGCCGAGGACATGTACGGGGGCGCCGCCCCCGCCGCCGGCGTGATCGCGGGCATCGGTCGGGTCAGCGGCCGCGAGTGCGTGATCGTGGCGAACGACGCCACCGTCAAGGGCGGCACGTACTACCCGATGACGGTCAAGAAGCACCTGCGCGCCCAGGAGGTGGCGCTGGAGAACCGGCTGCCCTGCCTCTACCTGGTCGACTCCGGCGGCGCCTTCCTGCCCATGCAGGACGAGGTCTTCCCCGACCGCGAGCACTTCGGCCGGATCTTCTACAACCAGGCCCGCATGTCGGGCGCGGGCATCCCGCAGATCGCCGCCGTCCTCGGTTCCTGCACGGCGGGCGGGGCCTACGTACCGGCGATGAGCGACGAGGCCGTCATCGTGCGCGGCCAGGGCACCATCTTCCTCGGCGGGCCGCCGCTGGTGAAGGCGGCCACCGGCGAGGTGGTCACCGCCGAGGAGCTGGGCGGCGGCGAGGTGCACTCGCGGACCTCCGGGGTCACCGACCACCTGGCCGAGGACGACGCGCACGCGCTGCGGATCGTGCGCAACATCGTGGCCACCCTCCCGGAGCGGACCGCGGCGCCGTGGTCGCTGGAGGCTCCCGAGGAGCCGAAGGTTGACCCGTACGGGCTCTACGGCGCGGTGCCGGTCGACTCCCGTACGCCGTACGACGCCCGCGAGATCATCGCGCGCATCGTCGACGGCTCCCGCTTCCAGGAGTTCAAGGCCGAGTTCGGGCAGACCCTGGTCACCGGCTTCGCCCGGATCCACGGGCACCCGGTCGGGATCGTCGCCAACAACGGCATCCTGTTCTCCGAGTCCGCCCAGAAGGGCGCCCACTTCATCGAGCTGTGCGACCAGCGCGGCATCCCCCTGCTCTTCCTCCAGAACATCTCGGGCTTCATGGTCGGCCGGGACTACGAGGCGGGCGGCATCGCCAAGCACGGCGCGAAGATGGTCACCGCGGTGGCCTGCACCCGGGTCCCCAAGCTGACCGTGGTCGTCGGCGGCTCGTACGGCGCGGGCAACTACTCGATGTGCGGCCGGGCCTACAGCCCCCGCTTCCTGTGGATGTGGCCCAACGCCAAGATCTCGGTCATGGGCGGCGAGCAGGCCGCCTCGGTGCTGGCCACGGTCAAGCGCGACCAGATCGAGGGCGCGGGCCAGGAGTGGTCCGGCGAGGACGAGGACGCCTTCAAGGCCCCGATCCGCGCGCAGTACGAGGAGCAGGGCAGCGCCTACTACGCCACCGCCCGGCTGTGGGACGACGGGGTCATCGACCCGGTGGAGACCCGCCAGGTGCTGGGGCTCGCCCTGACCGCCTGCGCCAACGCGCCCCTCGCCGACTCGGCTTTCGGCATCTTCCGGATGTGATGTGTGACGTGAGGAACCCTTCGATGTTCAGCACTGTTCTGGTGGCCAACCGGGGCGAGATCGCGGTCCGGGTCATCCGTACGCTCCGCCAGCTGGGCGTGCGCTCGGTCGCCGTCTTCAGCGACGCGGACGCCGACGCGCGCCACGTCCGGGAGGCCGACACGGCCGTCCGCATCGGCCCGGCGGCCGCCGCGGAGAGCTACCTGTCGGTGGAGCGGCTGCTTGACGCCGCCCGCCGCACCGGGGCCGAGGCCGTCCACCCCGGCTACGGCTTCCTCGCCGAGAACGCCGCCTTCGCCGCGGCCTGCGCCGAGGCCGGCCTCGCCTTCATCGGCCCGCCGGCCACCGCCATCGCCCTGATGGGCGACAAGATCCGCGCGAAGGAGACCGTACGGGCCGCGGGCGTCCCGGTGGTCCCGGGCTCCTCCGGCAGCGGGCTCAGCGACGCCGAACTGACGGCGGCGTCCCGCGAGATCGGCATGCCGGTCCTGCTCAAGCCCTCGGCGGGCGGCGGCGGCAAGGGCATGCGGCTGGTGCGCGACGAGGCCCTGCTGGGCGAGGAGATCGCGGCCGCGCGGCGCGAGGCGCGGTCCTCCTTCGGCGACGACACCCTGCTCGTGGAGCGCTGGGTCGACCGGCCGCGGCACATCGAGATCCAGGTCCTGGCGGACGCCCACGGGAACGTCGTCCACCTCGGCGAGCGCGAGTGCTCCCTCCAGCGCCGCCACCAGAAGGTCATCGAGGAGGCCCCCAGCGTCCTGCTGACCCCCGAGCTGCGCGAGGCGATGGGCGAGGCGGCCACCTCGGCGGCCCGCTCCTGCGGGTACGTCGGCGCGGGCACCGTGGAGTTCATCGTTCCGGGCGGGGACCCCTCCTCCTACTACTTCATGGAGATGAACACCCGCCTCCAGGTCGAGCACCCGGTCACCGAGCTGGTGACGGGCCTGGACCTGGTGGAGTGGCAGCTGCGGGTCGCCGCCGGCGAGCCCCTCGGCTTCGGGCAGGACGACGTCACCCTCACCGGACACGCCATCGAGGCCCGCGTCTGCGCCGAGGACCCGGCGCGCGGGTTCCTGCCCTCGGGCGGGACCGTGCTCGCCCTGTCGGAGCCGAACGGCGGCGCCGTGCGCACCGACTCCGGGCTGACCGAGGGGGTGCCGGTCGGCAGCACCTACGACCCGATGCTGTCGAAGGTCATCGCCTACGGGCCCGACCGGGCCAGTGCCCTCCGGCTGCTGCGGGGGGCACTGGCGGACACCGTGATCCTGGGCGTCCAGACCAACACCGGTTTCCTGCGGAGGCTGCTGGCCCACCCGGACGTCGTCTCCGGCGACCTCGACACCGGGCTGGTGGAACGCGACCTCGCCAAGCTCCTCCCGGAGGGGGTGCCGGACGAGGTGTACCTTGCGGCGGCGCTGCTGAACCGGGGCTCCGCCCCGGACCCCGGTCCTCAAACGCCGGACGGGCTGGGTAGGTGGGTCAATCCGTTCGATGTCCCGAACGGATGGCGGCTGGGAGGCACTCCGGCCTGGACGGTCCATCACATCCGCCTCCCGGGCACGGACCCCGTAGAGATCCGCACCCGCCCCTCGGGCACGGACACGGAGCTACTCCTCACCGCCGAGCCCAACTCAGCCTCGCCGGCGTTTGAGGCGCGGGGTCTGGGGCAGAGCCCCAGCACACCGGCCCGGGGCCGGATCATCACCCGCACCACCACCCACCTCACCGTCGAACTCGACGGCATCACCCACCGCTTCACCCACGCCTCCTCCCCGGAGGGGACCTGGCTCGGTCGCGACGCCGACACCTGGCACGTCCAGAGCCACGACCCGGTCACCGCCTCCCTCACCGGCCGCGGCCGCTCCGGGGCCGACACCCTCGCCGCCCCCATGCCCGGCACCGTCACCGTCGTGAAGGTGGCCGTCGGGGACGAGGTGGAGGCGGGCCAGAGCCTCCTGGTCGTCGAGGCGATGAAGATGGAGCACGTCATCTCCGCGCCCCACGCCGGCACCGTCACCGAACTCGACGTCACCCCCGGCACCACCGTCGCCATGGACCAGGTCCTGGCCGTGGTCACCCCCGTCGCGCAGGAGGAGGGCGAGTGAACGGGCTCCCGATGGCCTTCCCCGTCCCCGACCTGCCGGCCCGGGTCCGCATCCACGAGGTCGGCGCCCGTGACGGCCTGCAGAACGAGAAGAGCTCCGTCCCCACCGAGGTGAAGGCGGAGTTCATCCACCGCCTCGCCGCGGCGGGCCTCACCACCATCGAGGCGACCAGCTTCGTCCACCCCAAGTGGGTGCCCCAACTGGCCGACGCGGAGACCCTGTTCCCGCTGCTGTCCGACGTGCCCGCCGCCCTGCCGGTGCTCGTGCCCAACGAGCGCGGCCTGGACCGGGCCCTCGCCCTCGGCGCGACCCGGATCGCCGTCTTCGGTTCGGCGACCGAGACCTTCGCCGCCCGCAACCTCAACCGGAGCGTCGCCGAGTCCCTCGCGATGTTCGAGCCGGTCGTCGCCCGCGCCAAGGCGGGCCGGGCGCACGTGCGCGGCTACCTCTCGATGTGCTTCGGCGACCCGTGGGAGGGACCGGTCCCGGTCCACCAGGTCGTCCGGGTGGCCAAGACCCTGCTCGACCTCGGCTGCGACGAGCTGAGCCTCGGCGACACCATCGGCGTCGCGACCCCCGGCCACGTCCAGGCCCTGCTGTCCGCGCTGAACGAGGCGGGCGTGGGGACCGACCGGATCGGGGTCCACTTCCACGACACCTACGGACAGGCCCTCTCCAACACCCTCGCGGCCCTCCAGCACGGCGTCACCACCGTCGACGCCTCCGCGGGCGGCCTGGGCGGGTGCCCGTACGCGAAGAGCGCCACCGGGAACCTCGCCACCGAGGACCTCGTGTGGATGCTCGACGGCCTCGGCATCGACACCGGGGTCGACCTGGCCGCCCTCACCGCCACGAGCGTGTGGATGGCCGAACGGCTGGGCCGACCCAGCCCCTCCCGCACCGTCAAAGCCCTCTCCCACAAGGAGCAGTAGAACCATGCCCCTCGACCACCGGCTCACCCCCGAGCACGAGGAACTCCGCCGCACCGTCGAGGCGTTCGCGCACGACGTGGTCGCCCCGAAGATCGGCGACCTCTACGAGCGCCACGAGTTCCCGTACGAGATCGTCCGCGAGATGGGCCGGATGGGCCTGTTCGGCCTGCCCTTCCCGGAGGAGTACGGCGGCATGGGCGGCGACTACCTCGCCCTCGGCATCGCCCTGGAGGAGCTGGCCCGCGTCGACTCCTCCGTCGCCATCACCCTGGAGGCGGGCGTCTCGCTGGGCGCCATGCCGATCCACCTGTTCGGCACCGAGGAGCAGAAGCGGGAGTGGCTGCCGCGGATGTGCTCCGGCGAGATCCTGGGCGCCTTCGGCCTGACCGAGCCGGACGGCGGTTCGGACGCGGGCGGCACCCGCACCACGGCCGTCCGCGACGGCGACGAGTGGGTGATCAACGGGTCGAAGTGCTTCATCACCAACTCCGGCACCGACATCACCGGCCTGGTGACGGTCACCGCGGTCACCGGCCGCAAGGCCGACGGCCGCCCCGAGATCTCCTCGATCATCGTGCCGTCGGGGACCCCCGGCTTCACGGTGGCCGCCCCGTACTCCAAGGTCGGCTGGAACTCCTCCGACACCCGCGAGCTGTCCTTCGCCGACGTCCGGGTGCCGCTGACGAACCTGGTCGGCGCGGAGGGCCGCGGCTACGCCCAGTTCCTGCGGATCCTGGACGAAGGCCGGATCGCCATCTCCGCCCTCGCCACGGGCCTGGCCCAGGGCTGCGTGGACGAGTCGGTGAAGTACGCCAAGGAGCGCCGTGCCTTCGGCCGCCCGATCGGCGACAACCAGGCCATCCAGTTCAAGCTGGCGGACATGGAGATGCGCGCCCACATGGCGCGGCTCGGCTGGCGGGACGCGGCGTCCCGGCTGGTGCACGGGGAGCCGTTCAAGAAGGAGGCGGCGCTCGCGAAGCTGTACTCCTCGACGGTCGCCGTCGACAACGCCCGCGAGGCCACCCAGATCCACGGCGGGTACGGATTCATGAACGAGTACCCCGTCGCCCGGATGTGGCGCGATTCCAAGATCCTGGAGATCGGCGAGGGCACGAGCGAGGTCCAGCGCATGCTCATCGCGCGCGAGCTGGGCTTCTCCGGCTGACCCGGCCGTCCCGGCCGACCCGGCCGACCCGGGCGTCCCGCACATCGGCGTGATCCGGCGCCCGTCGCACCCGCGGCGGGCGCCGGATCACGTTCCGACAAGGAACTTAGGCCCCCCTTACCAATAGGCCATGAGGTTAGGCTAACCTTCGTTCCGAACGGCCGAAAATGGCCCCTGCAACGCACGAAAGCGGACACCCACATGCCCAAGTCCCGATCCTCCCTCCTCACCCGTCGCGGCCTGATCGCCGCGGGTGGCGCCCTCGGTCTCGTCGCCGCGCTCACCGCGTGCGGCGGATCGGACGCCAAAACGGAGAAGGGCGACGCGGACAAGGCGAGTTCCAGCCAGGGTGGTTGGACCTTCAAGGACGACCTCGGCAAGACGGTCACCCTCAAGGCCAAGCCGAAGAACATCGTCGCCTTCACCGGTACGGCCGCCGCGCTGTACGACTACGGCATCCCGGTCAAGGGCGTGTTCGGCCCGACGACCCTGCCGGACGGGAAGCCCGACGTGCAGGCCGGTTCGATGGACGTCTCCAAGGTCGAGGTCCTCGGCAACGTCTACGACCAGTTCAACGTGGAGAAGTACGCGGCCCTGCAGCCCGACCTCCTCCTCACCAACACCTGGGACGGCACGTACTGGTACGTCCCGGAGGCCTCCAAGGACAAGATCCTGAAGCTGGCCCCGGCCGCCGCCGTCGCCGTGGGCGGCGACGTCAGCCTGACCAAGCCGCTGGAGCGGATGGCCGAGCTGGCGAAGTCCCTGGGCGCCGACATGAACGCCAAGAACGTCGTCGACGCCAAGGCCCGCTTCGAGGCGGCCTCCGCCAAGCTGCGCGCGGCCACCAAGGCCAACCCCGGCGTCAAGGTGCTCGTCGGCTCCGGCGCGGACCAGATGTTCTACGTCTCCACCGCGAAGACCTCGGCCGACCTGAAGTTCTTCCAGGAGCTGGGCGTCGAGTTCGTCACCCCCGAGAAGCTCGACGAGGGCGGCTTCTTCGAGAGCCTCAGCTGGGAGAACGCCGGCAAGTACAAGGCCGACGTGATCATGCTCGACAACCGCAGCGCGACCCTCCAGCCCGACGCCCTCAAGGCGAAGCCGACCTGGAACGAGCTGCCCGCCGTCAAGGCCGGTCAGGTCATCCCGCGCGTCACCGAGCCGATCTACTCCTACGACAAGGCCGCCAAGCTCGTCGAGGACCTCGCCGTCTCCATCGAGAAGGCCAAGAAGCTCGGCTGATCCCGCGGCTGCGCCCGGCCCCGACCACCCGCCGGGCGCGGCCGCACGGTCCGTCGCACGCACCGCATCCCAGGGGGGACCCTCCGCATGACCGTCACCGCACCGGCCCCGGCCGCCGTCGCCCACTTCCGCTTCTTCACCATGGAAGTGCTGCGCACCCGGCGCCTCGGCCATTCCTTCCTGCGCGTCACGTTCGGCGGCGCCCGCCTCGCGGACTTCCGCTCCGGCGGTTACGACCAGAGCCTCTCGCTCTTCCTCCCGCAGCCCCACCGGGAGCACACCGAGCTCCCGTCCACGGACGAGGACACCTGGTTCGGCGCCTGGCGCGAGATGCCGGAGGAGGAGCGTCCGGTGATGCGCTCCTACACCGTGCGCGAGCAGCGCCGCACACCACAGGGCGTGGACGAGGTCGACATCGACTTCGTCCTGCACGGCGACGGCGGCCCCGCCTCCTCCTGGGCGGGCAGGGCGGTCTCCGGCCGTCGGATCATGGCGATCGGCCCGGCCGTCGCGGAGAACAAGTCCGTACGGTTCCAGCCGCCCGCGGGCACCGACGCGGTCCTGATGTACGCCGACGAGACGGCGCTGCCCGCGGCCGCGGCCGTCCTGGAGCGGATCCCCGCCGGCACGCCGGTGAAGGCCTGGTTCGAGGTGCCCCACGAGGACGACCGGCTCGCGCTGACGACCCCGGCGGACCTCGACATCACCTGGATCGTCCGCGCGGACCACGGCCCCGGGCGCACCGACCAGGTCCTGGAGGTGCTGCGGGCGGCCGAACTCCCGGACGCGCAGGCTCCGTACGCCTGGATCGCGGGCGAGTCGGGCACGGTGCGGGCGGTCCGCCGCCACGTCGTGCAGGAACGCGGCGTCGATCGGCGCGCGGTGCGCTTCACCGGTTACTGGCGGCTCGGCAGGAGCGAGGAGCAGCTCCTCGCCGAGGCGTACGCGGGCCGGGCTCCGAGCGAGGACCCCGACTCCGCGCTGTAGTACCCGACTCCGCGCCGCAGTACCCGACCCTGCGCCGCAGTACCCGACTCCGCGCCGCGGTACGCGGCTCCGCGCTGTCCCAGCCGATATGTGAGATGGGCCCCGGCTTTCGGCCAGGGCCCATCCCTATTTGGCCAGTGACTTAGGTTAGGCTAACCTAACTTTTACCCCCCACCCCCTCTTCCCTGCCCGGAGGAACACGTTGATGCGCCAGCATCTGCTCAACGAGACGACTGCGGACCTCTACCGGCGTTCTGTCACCGAGGGCGTCTCGCGCGTGGCTGCCAAGATCGCCACCACGGAACGCCCCCACACCGGTATATCCGTCGCCGAACTCGCCCCGGTCATCAACGGGATCGACCTCGACAAGCCGCTGGAGGACCCGGCGCTCGTCCTGGACGAACTGGAAGAGGTCTACCTGCGCGACGCGGTGTACTTCCACCACCCGCGCTACCTCGGCCACCTCAACTGCCCGGTCGTCATACCGGCCGTGCTCGGCGAGGCGGTCCTCTCGGCCGTCAACTCCTCGCTCGACACCTGGGACCAGTCCATCGGCGGCACGCTCATCGAGCGCCGCCTGATCGACTGGACCGCCGAGCGCATCGGCCTCGGCCCCGCCGCGGACGGCGTCTTCACCTCCGGCGGCAGCCAGTCGAACTTCCACGCGCTGCTCCTGGCCCGCGACGAGGCCTGCCGGATCGTCATGCAGAGCAGCGACACCGAGCTGCCCAAGTCGCAGGTGCTGCCGAAGCTGCGCATCTTCACCTCCGAGTGCAGCCACTTCAGCGTCCAGAAGTCGGCCGCCATGCTCGGCCTCGGCTACGAAGCGGTCATCTCGGTGCCCTGCGACTCCAAGCGCCGGATGGACACCTCCATCCTCGCCCTGGAGCTGGAGGACTGCGCCCGCGAGGGCCTCTTCCCGATGGCCGTCGTCGCCACCGCGGGCACCACCGACTTCGGGTCCATCGACCCGCTCCAGGAGATCGCCGACCTGGCCGCCGAGCACTCCGCGTGGATGCACGTCGACGCCGCCTACGGCTGCGGCCTGCTGGCCTCCCCCACCCGCCGGCACCTCCTCGACGGCATCGAGCGGGCCGACTCGGTCACGGTCGACTACCACAAGTCGTTCTTCCAGCCCGTCTCCTCCAGCGCGATGCTGGTCCGCGACCGCGACACCCTGGGGCACGCCACCTACCACGCGGACTACCTCAACCCACGCCGGATGGCCGAGGAGCGCATCCCCAACCAGGTCGACAAGTCGATCCAGACCACGCGCCGCTTCGACGCCCTCAAGCTCTGGATGACCCTGCGCGTGATGGGCGCGGACGGCATCGGCTCGCTCTTCGACGAGGTCATCGACCTGGCCGCCGAGGGCTGGAAGCTGATCGCCGCCGACCCCCGCTTCCAGGTCGTCGTCGAACCGCAGATCTCCACCCTGGTCTTCCGCTACGTCCCCCCGGCGGACGCGGGCGACTTCCGCGCCGACCTGATCGACGAGGCGAACCTGCACGCCCGCAAGGCCCTGTTCGCCTCGGGCGAGGCCGTCGTCGCCGGCACCAAGGTGGACGGCGACCAGTACTTGAAGTTCACCCTTCTCAACCCGCAGACCACGACGTCCGACATCGCGGCCGTCCTCGACCTGCTCGCCGCCCACGCCGAGCAGTACCTGGGAGAATCCCTTGTCCACGCCTCGTGACCTCCGTGACCCCCGCGGGCCCCACGACTTCATCGCCATCGGACTCGGTCCCTTCAACCTGGGACTGGCCTGCCTGACGGCGCCGATCGACGAGCTCGACGGCCTGTTCATCGAGTCGAAGCCGCACTTCGAATGGCACGCCGGGATGTTCCTGGACGGCGCGCACCTGCAGACGCCGTTCATGTCCGACCTGGTCACGCTGGCCGACCCGACCTCGCCCTTCTCCTTCCTGAACTACCTGAAGGACAAGGACCGGCTGTACTCCTTCTACATCCGGGAGAACTTCTACCCGCTGCGGGCCGAGTACAACGACTACTGCCGCTGGGCCGCCGACCGCCTGGAGAACGTCCTCTACTCGACCTCCGTCACCGAGGTCACCTACGACGAGCGGGCCGGGCTGTACGAGGTCCACACCGACCAGGGCTCCGTGCACCGCGCCCGCCGCCTGGTCCTCGGCACCGGGACCCCGCCCTTCGTCCCGCAGGCCTGCGCGCACCTGGGCGGCGACTTCACCCACAACTCCGCCTACATGCAGAACAAGGCGGAGCTGCAGAAGAAGAAGTCGATCACGCTGGTCGGCTCGGGCCAGAGCGCCGCCGAGATCTACTACGACCTCCTCGCCGAGATCGACGTGTACGGCTACCAGCTCAACTGGGTCACCCGCTCCCCGCGGTTCTTCCCGCTGGAGTACACCAAGCTGACGCTGGAGATGACCTCCCCCGAGTACGTGGACTACTTCCACGCGCTCCCCGAGGAGACCCGCTACCGCCTGGAGACCTCGCAGAAGAACCTCTTCAAGGGCATCGACGGCGAGCTGATCAACGCCATCTACGACCTCCTGTACCAGAAGAAGCTCTCCTCGCCGGGCGCGCTCCCGACCACCCTGATGACCAACACCTCGCTGAACTCCGCGGCGTACGACACCACCACGGGCACCTACACCCTGGGGCTGCGCCAGGAGGAGCAGGAGCGCGACTTCACCCTCGCCAGCGAGGGCCTGGTGCTGGCCACGGGCTACAGGTACAGCCTGCCGCGCTTCCTGGACCCGGTCCGCGACCGGCTGAACTTCGACGGCCACGGGCGGCCCGACGCGGCCCGCAACTACAGCATCGACACCACCGGCCGCGGCGTGTTCCTCCAGAACGGAACGGTCCACAACCACTCCATCACCTCGCCCGACCTGGGCATGGCCGCGTACCGCAACGCGTACATCGTCGGGGAGCTGCTCGGCCGCGAGTACTACAAGGTCGAGAAGTCCATCGCGTTCCAGCAGTTCGCCGCCCCGGAAGGCGCCTTGGCATGAGCACCACCGACGTCCTCTTCACCCGCACCGATCCGGCCCTGGGCACCTTCGCCGTGCGCCCGCTGGACCCCTTCGCCGACGCGGAGCTGCTCCACGGCTGGATCACCCATCCGAAGGCCGCGTTCTGGATGATGCAGGACGCCTCGCTGCCGGACGTCGAGCGCGAGTACATGAGGATCGCCGCGGCCGAGCACCACGAGGCGTTCATCGGACTGCACGACGGCCGCCCGGCCTTCCTGATGGAGCGCTACGACCCGCGCGAGCTGGAGCTGGTCGGTCTCTACGACCCCCGGCCCGGGGACGTCGGCATGCACTTCCTCGTCGCCCCCAGCGACCGGCCGGTGCACGGGTTCACCCGCGCCGTCATCACCACCGTCATGGCGGCCCTGTTCGAGGACCCGGCCACCGTGCGCGTGGTCGTCGAGCCCGACGTCACCAACACCGCCGTGCACGCCCTGAACGAGGCCGTCGGCTTCGTGCCCGACCGCCCGATCACCAAGCCGGAGAAGGAAGCCCTGCTGAGCTTCTGCACCCGCGCCCAGTTCCAGGCGGCCACGGCCGCGCAGGGAGCCTCCGTATGAGCCTCGCCGACGCCGTCTCCCACCTCTCCCCCGAGCTGTGGGAACGCGCCAACCGCGCCCTCGTCCGCAAGGGCCTCGCGGAGTTCTCGCACGAGCGCCTGCTCACCCCCGAGCCGCTCGGCGAGGACCGCTACGCCGTGCGCAGCGACGACGGGAGCGTGGAGTACCGCTTCACCGCGCGCCGCCACGCCCTGGACCACTGGGCGGTCGAGGAGCCCTCGATCACCCGCCACCAGGGCGGCCGGGAGGTCCCCCTCGACGCGATCGACTTCCACATCGAGCTGCGCGAGGCGCTCGGGCTGAGCCCCGAGGTGCTGCCGGTGTACCTGGAGGAGATCTCCTCCACCCTCGCCGGTTCCGCCTTCAAGTACACGAAGGACCAGACCCCCGCCGCCGTCCTCGCCACGTCCTCCTTCCAGGACATCGAGACCGGCATGACCGAGGGCCACCCCTGCTTCGTGGCGAACAACGGCCGCCTCGGCTTCGGCGTCCACGAGTTCCTCTCCTACGCCCCGGAGGCCGCCAGCCCCGTCCACCTCGTGTGGGTCGCCGCGCACCGGGACGTCTCCACCTTCACCGCGGGCGCCGGCCTGGACCACGACTCCTTCCTCCGCGCCGAGCTGGGCGAGAAGGCCGTCGAGGGCTTCGCCGCCCGGCTGCGCGAGCTGGGTCTCGACCTCGCGGACTACCACCTGCTGCCGGTCCACCCCTGGCAGTGGTGGAACAAGACCTCCGTCACCTTCGCGGCCGAGATCGCGAGCCGGCGCCTGGTGCTGCTGGGCGAGGGTGAGGACGCCTACCTCGCGCAGCAGTCGATCCGGACCTTCTTCAACCGGAGCGCGCCGCGGAAGCACTACGTCAAGACGGCGATCTCGGTCCTCAACATGGGCTTCATGCGCGGCCTCTCCGCCGCCTACATGGAGGCCACCCCGGCCATCAACGACTGGCTGCACCAGCTGATCCAGGGCGACGAGACGCTGCGCTCGGTCGACTTCTCGATCATCCGCGAGCGGGCGGCCATCGGCTACCACCACCGCCAGTACGAGCGCGCCACCGACCGGTACTCCCCGTACCGCAAGATGCTGGCCGCGCTCTGGCGCGAGTCCCCGGTGGAGTCCCTGCGCGAGGGCGAGCGCCTGGCCACGATGGCCTCGCTGCTGCACGTCGACTCCGAGGGGAAGTCCTTCGTGGGCGCCCTGATCGAGGAGTCGGGGCTGACCGCGGCCGAGTGGCTGCGCTCGTACCTGCGCGCCTACCTGGTGCCGCTGCTGCACTGCTTCTACCAGTACGACCTCGCGTACATGCCGCACGGCGAGAACACCATCCTCGTCATCGAGGGCGGCGTGGTGAAGCGGGCGATCTTCAAGGACATCGCCGAGGAGATCGTGGTCATGGACCCGGACGCGGTGCTGCCGCCCGCGGTCGAGCGGGTCCGGGCGGACATCCCGGAGGACATGAAGCTCCTGTCGATCTTCACGGACGTCTTCGACTGCTTCTTCCGCTTCCTGGGCTCGATCCTGGACGCGGAGGGTATCTGCGAGGAGTCCACCTTCTGGCGGGCGGTCGCCGACTGCGGGCACGACTACCAGGAGTCGATGCCGCAGCTCGCGGAGCGCTTCGAGCGCTACGACCTCTTCGCCGAGGAGTTCCAGCTGTCCTGCCTGAACCGGCTCCAGCTGCGCAACAACAAGCAGATGGTCGACCTCGCCGACCCGGCCGCCGCGCTCCAGCTGATCGGCACCCTCAAGAACCCCGTCGCGCCCTTCGCGCGGCGGTGACCGCGGGCCGGGCGCGCTGTCCGATACGGTCCCTCGCACAGCGCGCCCGGCTCGTCCGGCCCCCGGCCCCGGCCCCCGGCCCCCGGTGCCGAACCCGTCCCCGCCCGGTCCCAGGGGTCAGGACCAGGGGACGTCCGGGGCCCGGTAGAAGGTCACGCCCTGCTCGTCGAGGCGCGGCCCCTGCTCGGCCAGCCGCTGCCGGTACGCCGTCCAGTCGTGCGCGCCCTTGGGCGCCCAGCCCAGCTCCGCGAGGCCCAGCACCCGCGGGAAGGCCATGAACTCCAGGTCGGCGCGGGTCGCGATGGTCTCGGTCCACAGCGGGGCCTCCACCCCCAGCACCGCGGACTCCGGCACTCCGGCCGCGCCCAGGTAGCTGCCCGGGTCCCAGTCGTAGGCCTTCTTCACCGGCACGAAGCCGGCCCAGGTCAGCCCCGGCCTCGTGGTGAGGTCGTACTTCATGTCGAGGTACAGCCGGTCCGCCGGGGACAGGATCAGCGGGTGCCCGCTCTTCGCGGCGTCCGCCACCCTCCCTTTCTCCGCGGCCGAGGTGGTCGCGGTCCCCCAGTACTGGAGCACCGTGCCGTCCGCCGGGCGGGCCGCCGACAGCTGGTGCCAGGCCACGGCCGTCTTCCCGTACTTCGCCACCGTCTTCTGCGCCTGGTCCATGAAGGTCGCGTAGTCCGCCGCGCTGGTGCTGTGCGCCTCGTCGCCGCCGATGTGCAGGTACGGACCGGGGGTCAGCTCCGCGAGCTCGCCGAGCACCTCGTCGATGAACCGGTACGTCACCTCCTTCTTCTGCTCGGTCATGCACAGGGAGCTGAAGCCGACCCTGATCCCCGTGTAGCGCTTGGGGGCCTTGCCGTCGCAGTTCAGCTCCGCGTAGGAGGCCAGGGCCGCGTTCGTGTGCCCGGGCATGTCGATCTCGGGCACCACCTCGACGTGCCGCTCGGCCGCGTACGTCACCAGGGAGCGGTACTCCTCCTTGCTCCAGTACCCGCCGGGCCCGGTGCCGACCTCGGTGCCGCCCCCGTACTCCGCCAGGCGCGGCCAGGAGTCGAGGGCGATCCGCCAGCCCTGGTCGTCGCTCAGGTGCACGTGCAGCTTGTTGACCTTGTACTGGGCGAGCTGGTCGACGTACCGCTTGGCCTGGCCGACGGGGAAGAAGTGGCGGGCGACGTCGAGCATCGCGCCGCGGTAGGCGAAACGCGGCCGGTCGGTGATCGTGCCGCCCTGGACGATCCCGCCGCCCGCCGCCGGCACGAGCTGGCGCAGGGTCTGCACCGCGTAGAAGAGCCCGGCGGGGGTGCGTGCGGTGAGGACCACGGCGTGCTCGTCCGAGGTGAGCTTGTACCCCTCGTCCCCCAGGTCCGCGGCGTCCTCGTCGATCCGCAGCAGGATCCCGTTCGCCTGGTCGCCGTCCACCACCATCAGCGAGTACCCGCTGCTGGCGCGCAGTTGCTCGGCGAGCCGCTCGGCGGCCTCGCGGGTTTCCGTGGAGGAGGCCGAGCCGGCGCGGATCACCGTGCCCGGCTCCAGCCGGTAGCCGGTCCCCGGGGCGGCGGCCCTGGCCTGCTCGGGGGCCGGGAGCAGTCGTTGGAAGGCGGGGAGCACGGGCGCCGGGGCCCCCGGTTTCCCGTCGTCCCCGTGGGCGGCGGTGCAGGAGACCGCCGCCATGAGGACCAGCAGGGCGGCGAAGGTGCGCGGGACTCTCATGAGGCCAGGTATAGGCGTCCCGTGCGGTGCGAGAATCCCTGGATGGCGGAAATCATCCAGAAGGACGGCAATTGGACCTTCGACGGGGAAGCGGTCCGCATCGTTCCGGGCCGCGACAAGGGGGTGGGGCTGCTCCGGCAGACCCTCGGTGAGGTGGTCGTCCCGCTGCGCGCGCTGGCGGGGATCTCCTACGAACCGGGTCGAAAGACGGGGCGGTTGCGGCTGCGCCTGCGGGACGGGGCCGATCCGCTGCTCCAGGTCACGGGCGGACGGCTGCCGGAGGGCTCCGATCCGTACGTGCTGACGGTGGAGGCGAACCGCAGCGGCGTCGCGGAGTACTTCGTGGACGAGGTGCGCAACTCCCTGCTGCTGGAGCAGGTGGATCCGGGGCCGGTGGACGCGTACCTGCTGGCCGGGCCCGCGGTGCCGATCACGGTCGGCGCGGGGGACGGGACCGTCTCCTTCGACGGGGACCGGGTGTCGTTGGAGTGGAACTGGAAGACGGAGCAGGCCAAGAGTTCCTTCGGCGCGCGGGACTTCCGGGTGGGCGCGCTGGGGTCGGTGGAGTGGTTCCCGGCGACGGGGCTGGAGAACGGCTGGCTCCGCTTCGGCCTGACGGGGGCGCCGTCCGCGCCCGCCGCGAAGTACGACCCGTACGCGGTCGAGCTGTTCGGCTTCAAGAAGGACCCGCTGATGGCACTGGTCGCGGCAGCCGTGCTGGTGCGGATGCCGCACCCGGCGGCGCCGCGGGACGCCGTACCGGCCGGCGCGCGGCCGAAGGAGCTGTCCGGAGTCGGACCCACCGACTCCGGCTCCGGTGCGGGCCCGGCTCCGGCTCCGGCTCCGGCTCCGGCCGAGGACCACGACGTGCTGCTGCGGCGGCTGCGCGAGCTGGCCGAGCTGCACCAGGCGGGGGTGCTCACCGCGGAGGAGTTCGCGGCGACGAAGCAGGCCGTTTTGCGTCGTTTCTGACCGATCACGACCGGATTATTTGCTTCCGCTGGTCCATACCAGCAGGATCCTGCCCGATTTCGGGCAGGATCTTTGCATTCCCGGAGATCACCGGCCAGTATCTACGGGTGTCCGACCGCCGCACGTCGCATGACGACCTCGTCGACCACCTGGTGCGCAGCACCGCGCTCCAGCGCGGAGAAGCCGCCCGGGTGGTGCTCGACGTCCTCGCGTACTTCGACGAGACGACCGAGGAATTCGTCCGGCGCCGCCACCGCGAGCTGCAGTCCGGCGGCGCGGTGAACGCGGACATCTTCGAGCGCATCGCGGGCGAACTGCCGCACCGCGCCGTGGCGCCGCCGGAGCTCTCGCTGCGGCAGCTGCGCCGCATCGTCTACGGCTGAACCGGCCGGGCGGCCACCGGGCCGCCGCCGGGCACGAACACCGAACTTCAGGAGGGGCAAGAACCGTATGTGCGGAATTGTGGGTTACATCGGCAAGCGTGACGTGGCACCGCTGCTGCTGGAGGGGCTGGCACGCCTGGAGTACCGCGGTTACGACTCGGCCGGCATGGTCGTCAACACCCCGAAGTCCCCCGCGCTGAAGATGGTCAAGGCCAAGGGCCGGGTCCGCGACCTGGAAGCGAAGGTCCCCAAGCGCTTCACCGGCACCACCGGCATCGCGCACACCCGCTGGGCCACCCACGGCGCCCCGAGCGACCACAACTCCCACCCGCACCTGGACCCCGAGAACAAGGTCGCCGTCGTCCACAACGGCATCGTCGACAACGCCTCGGAGCTGCGCGCCAAGCTGGAGGCCGACGGGGTCGTCTTCGCCTCCGAGACCGACACCGAGGTGATCGTCCACCTGATCGCCCGCGCCCAGGCGAACACCCTGGAGGAGAAGGTCCGCGAGGCGCTCAAGGTCATCGAGGGCACCTACGGCATCGCCGTGATGCACTCCGACTTCGCCGACCGCATCGTCGTCGCCCGCAACGGCTCGCCGGTCATCCTCGGCATCGGCGAGAAGGAGATGCTCGTCGCCTCCGACGTCGCCGCGCTGATCGCCCACACCCGCCAGGTCGTCACCCTCAACGACGGCGAGATGGCGACCCTCAAGGCCGACGACTTCCGCACCTACACGACGAGCGGTACGACGACGACCGCCACGCCCGAGACCGTGGAGTGGGAGGCCGCCTCCTACGACATGGGCGGCCACGACACCTACATGCACAAGGAGATCACCGAGCAGGTCGACGCGGTCGACCGCGTGCTGCGCGGCCGGATCGACGACCGGTTCAACACCGTCCACCTGGGCGGCCTGAACCTGGACCCGCGCGAGGCGCGCGGCATCCGCCGGGTCAAGATCCTGGGCTGCGGCACCTCGTACCACGCGGGCCTCATCGGCGCGGGCCTCATCGAGAGCCTGGCCCGGATCCCCGCGGACGCCGAGCCCGCGTCCGAATTCCGCTACCGCAACCCGGTCGTGGACCCCGACACCCTCTACATCGCGGTGTCGCAGTCGGGTGAGACGTACGACGTGCTCGCGGCGGTGCAGGAGCTCAAGCGCAAGGGCGCCCGCGTCCTCGGCGTGGTCAACGTGGTCGGCTCGGCCATCGCCCGCGAGGCCGACGGCGGCGTGTACGTGCACGCCGGCCCGGAGGTCTGCGTCGTCTCCACCAAGTGCTTCACCAACACGGTGGTCGCCTTCGCGCTGCTCGCCGTGCACCTCGGCCGCATCCGCGACCTGTCCGTCACCGACGGCAAGCGGATCATCGAGGGCCTGCGCAAGCTGCCCGCGCAGATCCAGGAGATCCTCGACGGCGAGGAGGACATCAAGCAGCTGGCCGCCGAGTACGCCGAGGCCAAGTCGATGATGTTCATCGGCCGGGTCCGCGGTTACCCGGTCGCGCTGGAGGCCTCGCTCAAGCTCAAGGAGATCTCCTACATCCACGCCGAGGCCTACCCGGCCTCCGAGCTCAAGCACGGCCCGCTCGCCCTGATCGAGCCCGCGATGCCCACCGTCGCGATCGTGCCGGACGACGACCTGCTGGAGAAGAACCGCGCGGCCCTGGAGGAGATCAAGGCCCGCAGCGGCCGGATCCTCGCGGTGGCCCACCGCGCGCAGGAGAAGGCCGACCACACCATCGTGGTGCCGAAGAACGAGGACGAGCTGGACCCGATCCTGATGGGGATCCCGCTCCAGCTGCTGGCCTACCACACGGCCCTGTCCCTGGGCCGGGACATCGACAAGCCGCGCAACCTGGCCAAGTCGGTCACCGTCGAGTAGTCGACCCCGCCACCGAGGGTGGCGGGCAGCGAACTGCCCCCCGTGCGCACGGCGCACGGGGGGCAGTCGTGGTTCAGCTCGCGGCGACGGCTCCGCCGGAGCGCCGGCCGAGCGCCATCGGCCACTTGGCGAGGGCCGCCGTGGCTCCGTACCAGCCCAACAGTCCGGAGACCGCCGCGACCCAGCCCGCCGCCTTGGCCAGCGAGCCGCTGTCCGCGAAGGCCGATATCGCCAGCAGCACCAGCGAGAGGAACAGCAGGGCGTACATGCCCTGGCCGAACAGTCCGCCCGAGGCACCGACCGTGAGGGTCAGCGCGAGCAGGGCGAACAGCACCAGAAACGTTCCGCCTGCGTCGGCCGACACCTTGTCGCCCGCGCCACTGGCCCAGGTGAACCAGAAGACGCCGAGCCCGGCGAAGGCAGTGCCGTTGAAGCCGTTGCCGCCCCGGTACTCGAGGATCCCGAGGACGAACAGGGCGAGGCCGCCGAGGTACGTGGCGAGCGAGACGGAATCGGCCGCCGACACTCCGTCGATGATGCCGGTGTGGCCGATTCCGAACGCGAGAAGGGTCAGACCCAGGGCCAGGTGCCCCAGGGTCGAGGTCGTGGCAGTGCTTCCCGCAGAGACATCATTGTCCACGGCGGGCTCCCTTCGATCTGCAGTTTTATGCTGTGTCCCAGCGACTTTTATGTACCCTTCACAACCGCTCAATCCACCACGCGACGGGTCACGGCTGGGTCACGGAGCGAACACAACCGGTCACGCGATGATCGGCGGAGCGATCCGCGTGACGCGTCACGGGACGGCTCACGGAATGACGACGACCGGCCGCTGGGCGCGCTTCGCGAGGCGTCCGGCCACCGAGCCGAAGATGCGTCCGACGAAGCCCTGCGTGGAGCCGACCACGATGGCGTCGGCCGAGTACTCGCGGCCGACCTCCTCCAGCTCGTGGCAGATGTCCCCACCGCGCTCCACCAGGATCCACGGGATCTCGGTCAGGTAGTCGGCACAGGCGAGTTCCAGCCCGAGCACCTCGGTGCGGTGGTCCGGGACGTCCACGAAGACCGGTGGCTCACAGCCCGCCCACACGGTGGTGGGCAGCCGATTGGCCACATGGACGATGATCAGGCCGGAGCCGGAGCGGCGGGCCATCCCGATCGCATAGGCGAGCGCGCGCTCGCTGGACGTCGAGCCGTCGAATCCCACCACGACCCCGTGCCGGAAGGCCGGGTCGCAGGCGAGACGTGTCTGTTCCACCGCGCGCAGGTCGCTCGACACGGAGTCGGCGACGGGCTTGCGCTTGCGGTCCGCGGGTTCGGAGAATTCGTGACCGGCCATGGGCGTCTCGGCGAAAGGTCCTCGGGATCAGGGTCGCGCGGAATCGGCGACTCAGGGTGACGGGGGTCTGTCCGGGAAACCATCTTCCCAAGCCCTTACCCCCCAGGGTACGGCGACACTCCTGCCGTGCACAG
The DNA here is from genome assembly GCF_044454405.1 of Streptomyces sp. NPDC051555. NCBI lineage: Bacteria > Bacillati > Actinomycetota > Actinomycetes > Kitasatosporales > Streptomycetaceae > Streptomyces > Streptomyces sp. NPDC051555. The sequence goes on from NZ_JBITDP010000022.1 coordinate 63,430, forward strand.
GGCTTGCCGCCCCTTGCCGCCCTTGGAGAGCGTCGAAGGGAGCATGCCGGAGCGAGGGCTCCTTGGCAATGGCCGCTGCCCCCTACAGGCAGTGACGAGCCACCCGTGCGCGCAGTGACCGAGCCGCGCCGCCCGGCGTTGGACAAGGGTCCGACCGTCCAGGAAGAGCCCGCAGGGAGTACGCCGTGCCCGGTCATCCGGTCCACCCCGTCCAGCCAGCTCCGCCGACACAGTCCGCCCCGCCCCTCCCGCATTCCCGCCACGCGGCCGTTCACTCGTCCGTGCACCCGGCTCGCCGGCCCGGCGACGACCCCGCGGGTGACGTGGTGCGCTGGGCCGCCTTCAGCTGCCTGCTCGTCCCCGTGGTCCTCGTCGTCTACGGGACCTCCTTCGACGGCGCCGCCGTCGCGACCCTGGGGCTGGTGACGGTCACCGCGGTGTGCCGGGTGATGCTGCGCCACTCGGAGAAGACCCAACGGGCCGCGGCCCGGGTTCCGGTAGCGCTCCCTCCGGGGGCCGTACCCCGCGGCCGGCACTCCCGCCCCGGGGCCGGAACACACCGCGGATGCCATGGTTCCGGCGGGATCTCCACCCACGAATGACTTATTCGCACACTCGCGCCCGCATGTTTTCAGCCAACTTCGCTTCCGGACTCGACCTTTGCCGGAAGCCCCGGCCAATCCCCCTACCACCAGGGACGACAGAGTCGCGGGAGCGCCCAGACCCTACGTGTACTGGCCAGCAGCGGACGGCGCACTTCCCACCCGCCTGGCGGAGTGGAAGGGTTCCTGATCGAATGCTTTTCGCCAAGTTGCCAAGTCGACATAGCGCTGCGTGGTGAACTTGTCACGCCGACACCACGGGACGCAGTAGATTCGATCATGTATTTACGGCGGGGGATCCACGTGCAAGGCCGAGGGGAAACGTGCAGGTGCGACCAGACCAAGGAGTCGCGACACCCAAGGGGGGCTTAGCGCCATGAGCCAGGATTCCACCGCCGTCGTCGCGGACGCCGGCCGGAAGCTCGCAGGGCGCCGCCGCAGGGAAATTGTTGCGGTGCTGCTCTTCAGCGGCGGTCCGATCTTCGAGAGTTCCATTCCACTCTCCGTGTTCGGCATTGACCGGCAGGACGCGGGAGTTCCACGCTATCGACTGCTCGTGTGCGCCGGGGAGGACGGTCCGCTGCGGACCACCGGCGGGCTCGAACTGACCGCGCCGTACGGGTTGGAGGCGATCGCCCGGGCAGGCACGGTCGTCGTCCCGGCCTGGCGCTCCATCACTTCGCCGCCACCGCCGGAGGCGCTCGACGCACTGCGTCAGGCGCACGAGGAGGGGGCCCGGATCGTCGGGCTGTGCACGGGAGCCTTCGTGCTCGCCGCTGCCGGTCTGCTCGACGGCCGACCCGCGACGACGCACTGGATGTACGCGCCGACGCTGGCCAAGCGGTACCCGTCCGTCCATGTCGATCCGCGCGAACTCTTCGTGGACGACGGCGACGTGCTGACGTCCGCGGGCACCGCGGCCGGAATCGACCTGTGCCTCCACATCGTGCGCACGGACCACGGCAGTGAGGCGGCCGGGGCACTGGCCCGCCGACTCGTCGTGCCGCCGCGCCGCACCGGGGGCCAGGAGCGCTATCTCGACCGGTCGCTGCCGGAGGAGATCGGCGCCGATCCGCTCGCCGAGGTCGTCGCCTGGGCACTGGAACACCTCCACGAGCAGTTCGACGTGGAGACGCTGGCGGCGCGCGCCTACATGAGCAGGCGCACCTTCGACCGGCGGTTCCGTTCGCTGACCGGCAGCGCGCCGCTGCAGTGGCTGATCACCCAGCGGGTGCTCCAGGCACAGCGGCTGCTGGAGACCTCCGACTATTCGGTCGACGAGGTCGCCGGGCGCTGCGGCTTCCGCTCGCCGGTCGCGCTGCGCGGGCACTTCCGGCGGCAGCTGGGGTCCTCCCCCGCCGCCTACCGCTCGGCCTACCGGGCGCGCCGGCCGCAGGTCGACGTGCCGCAGGTGTCGCAGCTCTCGGACGGGCCGGTTCCGCACCAGCGCACGCCGCAGCCCCAGCGGGCCGCGGCCGCCCTGGCGGCCACCGGACCGTCGGTGACCGAGCTGTACTCCCCCGGCCGGGTCCTGCGCGAGCACGCGTAGTCCCCGCCCGGGCGTACACCGCCGAACGGCAGGTCCCTCCGACCCTTGATCAGGGCCGGGGGGACCTGCGCGTTCCGGCGGGGGCGCACACCGGCGCGCACCCGCGCCCCCCCGGGAGGCCCGTAGAGGGGGAAGCTCCGCATAAGGTGGGACGCATGAACGATCGCATGGTGTGGATCGACTGCGAGATGACCGGGCTCTCGTTGGCGGACGACGCACTTATCGAGGTGGCCGCACTGGTCACCGACTCGGAGCTCAATGTGCTCGGCGAAGGCGTGGACATCGTGATCCGCCCGCCGGACGCCGCCCTGGAGACCATGCCCGACGTGGTGCGCGAGATGCACACCTCGTCCGGCCTGCTCGACGAACTGGCGGCCGGGACCACCCTGGCGGACGCCGAGGCCCAGGTCCTGGCCTACGTACGGGAGCACGTCAAGGAGCCGGGCAAGGCCCCGCTGTGCGGGAACTCGGTTGGCACCGACCGCGGCTTCCTGCTGCGCGACATGGCCACGCTGGAGGCCTACATGCACTACCGGATCGTGGACGTGTCCTCGATCAAGGAGCTGGCGCGTCGCTGGTACCCGCGGGCCTACTTCAACAGCCCGCCCAAGAGCGGCAACCACCGGGCGCTCGCGGACATCAAGGAGTCCATCGCCGAGCTGCGCTACTACCGCGAAGCGGTCTTCGTCCCGCAGCCCGGACCGGACTCGGACACCGCGCGCACCATCGCCGCGAAGCACGTCGTGCCCGCCGAATAGCGGCCCAGCGGGCGGGTGCCCACGGGCCGGCGAAAAGGTGGGAGCGAGCACCCTCTCGGACCCTGTACCCTTTTAATCGGCCGGTCGGGATTCCCGCCGGGCATGGTGGGTGTAGCTCAGTTGGTAGAGCACCTGGTTGTGGTCCAGGTGGCCGCGGGTTCAAGTCCCGTCACTCACCCTGTTGAAGGGCCCCGGTACGCGCGAGCGGACCGGGGCCCTTCGCGTTGGCGCGACCGCCGAACTCCTCCCGGTGGTCCTCGACCCAGTCGGTGAAGGAACGGGCCGGGTGTCCGGTGAGGAGCTCCACGGAGCCGGATATCTGCGCGGGGACCCCGACCCCGGCGGCCCAGTGGGCCAGGAGCGCGTCGGCGTACGGCCCGGGGAGGTACGCGGCGACCGAGTCCTTCCACGCCTGCGGGGTGACCTCCTCGTGGGCCACGGGCCGCCCCAGCACCTCGGCGAGCACCTCCAGCTGGTCCAGGAAGGTCAGCGACCGCGGCCCCGTCAGGATGTGGGCGCGGCCACCGAGCCCCGGGTCGGCGAGGACGGCGAAGGCGGCCTCGGCGAGGTCCGCCTCATGGACGGGATCGCTGTGCGAGCCGGGGTGGGGCAGCAGCACCGCCGCCCCGGAGCGGATGGACCGGGCCCAGCTGCGGGTATTGCTCGCGAAGGAGCCGGGGCGGAGCAGCGTGGTGCGCAGCGGCGCGGCCAGCAGGGCCTGCTCCACGGCGAGGTGGGACGCGGCCAGGGCGTTCTCGCGGGCACCGGGATCCAGGACGCTGGAGGAGGACAGCAGCACGACGTGCTCCACTCCGGCGCGGACGGCTTCCTCGACGAAGGCGTCGACCTGCTCGGCGGCGGCGTACAGGAACACCGAGCGGACGCCTTCGAGGGCGGCCGGGAAGGTCCCGGGGTCGGTCAGATCGCAGTGCACGGCACCCGGGGCCGCACCCGTGGGCTCGCGGGAGGCGAGCCGGAACGCGACGCCGCGCTCGGTGAGGAGGCCGGCGAGACCTCGGGCGACGGCTCCGCGACCTCCGGTGATGAGGACGGTCATTTCAGTGGGTCCTTCCTTGCGGGTTGATCCGCCGGGTGATGCGCGTTCGGCGGTGCGCCCCGTTACGATGAACACGTGGCACAGATTCTGTGCGACACATCCTCTGCGTCACACAGTTAAATTTGGAGCACGGAGATGCCGATGTCAACCGATTCACTTCCTTCGGGTGATTCCCCGGCCTGGAGCCGCGCCGAGCTGCTCGCGCGCGTCGTCACCGAGAGCCAGCGGCACTACGCCGACTACTCCCTCTTCAGCCAGGCCATGGCCGACCACGTCGGCCTGCACCCCACCGACCTGCAGTGCATCGCGCTCCTCGACATCGAGCCCGGCCCCGTCAGCACCGGCGACATCGCCCGCCTCACCGGCCTGACCTCGGGCTCGGCCACCCGCCTCGTGGACCGCATGGTCAAGGCGGGCATCGTCGAGCGGCAGGCCGATCCGCACGACCGCCGCCGCTCCCTCGTCGCCCTCGCCCCCGAGGCCCGCGCACGCATCGGCGCGGCCTGGGAGACCCCGGGCCGCGCCTTCGGCGAGGTACTGGCGAGCTATTCGGACGCGGAGCTCCACGTCATCGCGGACTACCTGCACCGCGCCGCCGAGGTCGGCCGCGCCCAGGCCCACCGCCTCGCCTCGGGCGCGGCCGACGCACCGACCGACGCACCGACCGACTGAGGGCGACCGTCAGCCACTCGTCGCCTTCAGCGCTTCCAACCCCTTCGCCAGGTCGTCGCGGTTCATCACGGGAGAGATCTCGACCTCCGCGTTGAACTGCATGAAGAGGTCCTCGCCCACGGGCGGCAGCTGCGAGCTGTCCTGCATGTCGAAGACGAGCCAACAGGTCCGCACCCCCTCCGACAGCCCGAAGTAGGCGGCCTCCGGCTTCAGGGTGTCCATCATCCTGCCCACCGCCGCGGGCAGGGCGCCGCTCTTGATGCCCTCGTTGGCGGCGGTGGTGTCGAAATGGGCGCGGAGCATGACTCTCATGCGTGACTCCTTCCGTCACGCCCACACTCGGCGCGCCCACCCGCCTCGGCAACACATCCGCACCCGTCAGTGGCCCTCGCCACCGCCGCCCGCGGCGCCCGCGCCCTGGATGTGGAAGTTGAATTCGGCGTGCCCCAGGGAGCCCATCAGCCGCAGCCAGATCGGCAGCAGCATCTCGGTGCCCCGCGCGGTCTCGATCCCGCCGAGGTCGAGGACGGCGTCCTGCGGCCAGCCGAAGGAGTACAGCAGCTCCCGCACCTCCTTCTTCGCCTCCGCGTCGTCCCCGGAGACGAAGACGTGGTGTTCACCGGCGACCCGGCCCGGGTCGACCATCACCGCGCACTGCATGGTGTTGAGGGTCTTGACCACGCGCAGCCCCGGGTGGGCGCGCTGGATCTGCTCGCCGAGGCTGTCGCTGTCGACCGGGTCCAGGCCGGGCGGGAACCCGCGGGAGAAGTCGAGCGGGTTGGCGATGTCGATCAGCACCTTCCCCTCCAGGTCGGCGGGGTCCACCGTGGCCAGTGCCAGCAGGCTGGCCCGGCCGCCGGTCGCGTTGACGAGCAGGTCGGCCCCTTCCGCGGCCCGCGCGAAGGAGGCCAGCCCCACCTCGGGGTGGGCCGCCTGCCAGTCGGCGTAGGACGGGGCCGCGGGGTCGTCGCTCGCGTGGGCGAGCGTGGCGGCCGGGTCCCGGGTGCCGATCACCACGTCGTGGCCGACGGAGACGAGCTTCCCCGCGAGCGTCCGGCCGACGACCCCGGTACCGAGGACTGCGTAGCGCATTTCGGACTTCCCTTCGTGGAAGGCGAGTTGAGGTCTCAACGACCCTGAAGGTAAGGGCTGACCGGGCCGCGGCACCAACAGAATGCGGCCCCGTCCGTCAGTCGAGGATCCCGATGTCGTAGAGCAGCCGGTACTTCGTCGGGTCGTCGGGGAGGAACCAGTGGAACCCCTCCTCGAAGAAGACGGCCACCACGTTCACCGCGATCACCGCGCCGAGGAACCACAGCGCGAACAGCCCCACCGTCCGGTACGGCCCGTCCTCCGGCACCGCCCGGTCCGCCGTCGCGTGCGCGAAGGCGAGGACGATGCCGATCGCGACCACCGAGGCCTGGAAGAGCACCCACGCCCAGACGTACAGGTGCAGGCCGAGGACCTCGCTCCCGAACCCCTTGTCCCCCGGCAGGATGTGCAGCATCGTCTGCCGCCAGGAGGCGAAGGAGCCGGCGATCACCGCGACCAGGGCCAGCCCCCAGCCCATCATGTAGTCCCGCCCGGTCACCGCCCCCGTGCCGATGCCCGTCCGGATGATGTACGCGGCCCCCATCGCGGCCAGCAGCATGAACATCCGCTGCACGATGCAGAGCGGGCACGGGTACTCCCAGAGCCCGAACTGGAAGAAGAGGCCCCCGCAGACGACCCCCGTCCAGCCGATGGCGAAAACGCAGGCGAACCAGTACTGGACCCGTCCCAGCAGCCCGCCCTCCAGCGGGGCCTCGGGCATGATGCTGCGCATCGCGGCCACGGTCAGTAGCTCAGGGTCAGGGCGAGGCTGCTGGTGATGTGGTGCGCCATCAGCAGGATCACGGCGAGCAGCATGACCCACCAGGCCGCGAGCACGATCGTCCGGGACGAGTCCCGGCACATCGCGATCATCGTGGCGAGGAGGCCGCCGAAGATTAGGGTGTCCATGCGCCGGACCGTACCGATCGCACGCCGCGCCCTTCACGAGGCGCGCCCCCGCCCGCCTGCGGTTACGTCACTTGCGCCGCCTCCGTGACCACCCCCCGGCCCGGCGGCGTCGGCGGCCCCGACCTCACCTGCTCCGCTTGCGCCGACCGCCCCGGCGGCCGCGCGCCCCGGCCGACCCGCCGCGGGTCCGCCCGTCCAGCGCGATCCACACCCGCACCTCGGTCCCCCCGAGCACCGAGCGCCCCAGCCGGACGTCCCCGCCGGTCGATTCCGCGACCCGGCGCACGATGTCCAGGCCCAGGCCCGTGGACCCGTCCCGGCCCCCGTCGTTCCCGCGCCGCAGTGCCGCGTCCGGGTCGGCGATCCCCGGCCCCGCGTCCGAGACCAGCACGATCACCGCGTCCGTCGCGTCGTGCACGTCCACCGCGAAGGGGGTGCCCTCGGGGGTGTGCCGGAAGACGTTGCCGAGCATCGCGTCCAGCGCGGCCGTCAGTTCCGGCCGGGCCACGGGGATCCGCACCACCCGGTCCACGCCCGCCAGCCGCACCTCGCGGCCCTCGTCCTCGGCCAGCGCCGACCAGAAGTCCATCCGCTCCCGGATCACCTCCGAGGCGTCGCACCCGCCGCCCGAGAAACCCTGCGCGGCGGTCGGCCGCTGCTCGCGCGCGGTCCGGATGATGGTGTCCACCTCACGCTCCAGCTGTTCGACGGCGGCCCGGGTCTGCTCGGCCGCCGGACCGTCCCCGAGCGAGGCCGCGTTGAGCCGCAGCACCGTCAGCGGCGTGCGCAGCCGGTGCGAGAGGTCGGCGGCCAGCTCCCGCTCGCTGGCGAGGAGTTCCACGACCTGGTCCGCCATGGAGTTGAACGCGACGGCGGCCGAGCGGAGTTCCTTCGGTCCGTCCTCGGGCACCCGCGCGCCCAGCTTCCCCTCGCCGAGCCGGTGCGCGGCGTCCGCGAGGCGTTCGGCCGGGCGCACCAGGCGCGCGCCGAGCCGGTCCGCGACCGCCACCGAGCCCACGATCAGGGCGAGTCCGACGCCCGCGAGGACCAGCCAGGCCGTGGTGACCCCGTTGCTGACCTCGCTCTCGGGCACGTAGATCTCGATCACCGCGATGTCGCCGGAGGAGAGGGCGGTCGGCTGGAGCAGCGCCGAACCGCCGCCCGCCACCGACGTCGTCATCCCGCGCCCGTAGCCACGGGTCTCGGCGACCGCCTGCGCTCCCGCCCAGCCCGCGCCGCTCTCCCCGGGTCCGCCGAGGTCCACCGCGGCGGCGCCGGCGACGGCCGGGACGTGCACGGCCATCCGGCGGGCCGCGCCCATCTGCGTGGACTCGACGGCCTTGCGCAGCTGGAGCGGGTCGGTGGTGATGGAGAGGGTGGGGCCGATGGTGGCGGCCTGCCGTTCGGCGTTGGAGAAGGCCCGGTCGCTGGCCATCTCCCGGACGACCAGCCCGAGCGGGACGGCGAAGGCCGCGACGACCATGGTGGTGACCGCGAGACACACCTTGACGAGCGCCCACCTCATCGCGGGCCGCCCGCACGGTCGGGGCTCACACCGTCGGCGGGGCTCACACCGTCGGCGGGGCTCACAGGGGCGGCTCCAGCTTGACGCCCACACCCCTCAGCGTGTGCAGGTAGCGCGGGCTGGCCGCCGTCTCGCCGAGCTTGCGGCGCAGCCAGGACAGGTGGACGTCGATGGTCTGGTCGTCGCCGTAGGACTGCTGCCAGACCTCGGCCAGCAGCTCCCGCCGGGCCACGACCACCCCGGGCCGCCCGGCGAGGAAGGTCAGCAGGTCGAACTCGCGCCGGGTCAGGTCCAGTACGGCCCCGTCCAGCTCGGCCTGGCGGCGCAGCGGGTCGATGGCCAGCCCGCCCACCCGCAGCACCCGCGAGGGCGGTTCGGCGCCGGTGGCGGCGCGCGAGCGGCGCAGGACGGCGGCCATCCGGGCAGAGAGGTGCTCGACGGAGAAGGGCTTGATGAGGTAGTCGTCGGCCCCGTCGTTGAGCAGCCGGACGATCTCCGCCTCGTCGTCGCGCGCGGTCGCGATGATCACCGGTACGTCGGTGATCCCGCGCAGCATCTTCAGCGCCTCCGAACCGTCCAGGTCGGGCAGCCCGAGGTCCAGGATCACCACGTCGAAGCGGTGGTGCGCGACCTCGCGCAGGGCCTCCAGGGCGGTGCCGACGCTCCGCACGGTGTGGGAGGCCTCGGTCAGGTGCCGGATGAGGGCGGAACGTACGAACTGGTCGTCCTCGACCACGAGCACACTTGCCATGAGCGGCACCGTACGCCATTCGAGGGACCCCCGGAGCCCGCGGGCCGCCACTCGATCGGGTGGTGCAGTATGGCCCCTGATGCATCGAGGACTTGTCCACGCACTGGCCTGGACGCTGGCGACCGGAGCAGCGGTGACGCTCTCGTGGTGGGGCGTGCACACCGTCATGTCCGGTACGGCCTACGATCCTCCGCGCGCCGTGCCGCTGACCGCGCTGCCGCGCTCCTCCTCGACCGGGGACGCCCGTACGCCCGCCCCCGCGTCCGCCGCCCCGTCCTCCCCCGCTCCGTCGCCGAGCGCGTCCGCGTCCACCGCGGCCCCGTCACCCAGCGCCCGGACGTCCTCGCCGCCGCCGCGGGAGCAGCCGTACGGCCGGCCCGCGGGCGAGGACGGCGGGAGCGTGCGCAGCTACGCGGTCACGGGCGGCCGGGTCGTCTTCGACCTCGGTGGCACCGCGGGCCAGTTGGTCTCCGCGACCCCGGACGCGGGGTGGCGGATGCAGGTGTGGAAGCAGTCGGAGTGGATCCGGGTGAACTTCACCCGGGACAACCGGGCGGTGTCCGTCTTCTGCACCTGGAACGGGCACCCGCCGCTGGTCGAGGTCGTCGACGGCTGAGGGGGGATCGCGCTCAGCGGAAGACGGACGGCGGCGGCACCGGCGAGGCCACCGCGGCCGCGTCGGCCACCGGCGCGGCTCCGCCCGCGAAGGCGGCCAGTTCGCGTCCGTGCTCGACCCGCCCCGGATGCGGGTCGCTCGCGACCCGCCGGGTGAATTCGGCCACCGGGAGCTCCCGGTCGGCGGCCACGAGCACCGCGTTGCCGAAGCGCTTGCCCCGCCAGACCACCGGGTCCGCGGCCATCGCCAGCTGCCCGAACCGGGAGGCGGCGGTGGCGATCTGCCCCCGCAGGTGCGCGAGCGGCGGACCGTCCGCGAGGTTGGCGACGTACCACCCCGTGGGGTTCAGCACCCGGCGCACGTCGTCCAGGAACTCGGTGCTGGTCAGGTGCGCGGGGGTGCGCGCGCCGCTGAACACGTCGGCGATCACCAGGTCCGCCCAGCCGTCCGGGACCTTGCCCAACCCGGCCCGCGCGTCGGTGGTCCGGACCCGGACCCGCGCCTGTGGGTCCAGCGGGAGGTGGGCCCGTACGAAGGCCACCAGGCCCGCGTCGATCTCCACGACCTGCTGGGTGGAGCGGGGGCGGGTGGCCGCGGTGTAGCGGGCCAGGGTGAAGGCTCCGCCGCCCAGGTGCAGCACGTTGAGGGGCTGGCGGGCGGGCGCGACCAGGTCGATGAGGTGCCCGATCCGGCGCTGGTAGGAGAAGTCCAGGTACCGCGGGTCGTCCAGGTCCACGTGGGACTGCGGGGCGCCGTCGATCAGCAGGGTCCAGGCGTTGGCGCGTTCGCGGTCCGGTGCCAGCTCCGCCGTGCCGCCGTCGACCGGTCCGACGAGGGGCCCGGCGGCCGCCGCGCGTCCGCCTCCGCTCGCACTGCCGCTCCCGCTGCCGCCCCGTTCGCCGCGCTGCCTACCCTTTGCCATGCCGCCATTATGGCGTCGTCCCAGCTCACGAGCCCGTCACCGCTGCCTCAGCGACAGTTGTCCGCGGCCTCGATCAGCCGGGCCGCCTCGCCGAGGGCGGCGCGCAGCACCTCCGGATCGGTGACCGGACCGGTGCTGTCCGGGGGCAGCAGCCAGCCGGTGCCGCCCGCCGTGGGGGACTCCCCGAAGAGTCGGATCCCGCGCCCGTTGGTCTGCGTACAGGCGCTGCCCGGCATGTCCCAGCCGTCGGCGGTGCCGGGCGGCACCAGGAACCCGAGGGTGTCGCCGGAGTCGTCGTGCAGGACCGGGCCCACTCCGCTGTCCCGGGCGGCGGCGCGGCGGATGATGTCCACCGCCTCCAGCCCCTGTCGTGCGGGCACGGTCACCAGGTCCGGGGCCGGGGCTCCCGCCAGGGTTCCGGTCGGGGCCGTGCCCGGCCCGGTCGCGGTGTTCGTGCCACTGGTCTCCATGCCGCCCTCCAACAAGGGAACCCCTCCTCGATGCGCGTGCCGGCCGGGAGTCTCCTCCCGGTCCGCATGGTTCAACGCACGGAGTCGTCAACGGGTGCGGCGACAGGACGCCGCAAAGGATGGCAGTTCATGGCGGATCGCGGGTGAGATATCCGTTTTGTAGGCAAACACCGTGTGGGTCGACCCTCCCTGGCGGTACGTTCGTGCGCGCCGGGCCCCAGATCGCCGGCAGCGTTCCTCGCCAGAGAGGCCACGTCCATGGCGGCGTCCCCCCACTCACCCAACTCGTCGTTCCGGCGCCTCCGGGGACAGCGTTCCCCCGCTGAGTTCGCGAGCATGGTGCGCAGGGCGGCGAAAGAGATCGGAGAAACGGTTTCCTGCGACGCCCGCTACATCGGTCGGGTCGAGTCGGGGGAGATCCGCTGTCCCAACTACGCCTACGAGCGCGTGTTCCTGCACATGTTCCCCGGGCGGACGCTCGCCGATCTCGGCTTCTCCCCCCGCGAGGCGGTACGCGGCCGGTCCGCGCACAGGATCCCCTCACCCCGGATCCCCTCACCACCCCTGTCCCTGTTCCCAGGCTTCACGCATTCCTCCAAGGAGAGCGACGTGCTGCGTCGCGCATTCATGGCGGGTGGCTCCGCGACCGTCGCGGTGGCCGCGACGCTCAACCTCACCCTCCTCGGCGACAACCGCCGGGTCCCCGCGCGGGCCGGCGAGTCCGAGGCCGCGGCGGTCGAGGACGCCGTACGCCAGATCCGCCTGCTGGACGACCGGCACGGCGCGGACGCCCTCTACCGCAAGGCCGCCGAACCGCTGCGCACCGCCTACGCGCTGCTGGACGCCGGCGCCACCCGCCAGTCCACCGAGGACCGGCTGCACGCGGGCGCCGGCGAGCTGGCCATCTCGGTGGGCTGGCTGGCCCACGACTCGGGCCGCTTCGAGGACGCCCGTTCGCACTACGCGGAGGCCCTCGCCACCGCCCGGGTCTCCGGCGACGCGGCCCTGGAAGCACACGCCTTCAGCAATGCCGCGTTCCTCGCCGGGGACTGCGGGCGGCCCCGCGAATCCGTCCGGGCGGCCCAGGCCGGCGCCCGGGCGGCCCGCAGCCTCGGCTCCGCCCGGCTGCTGTCCCTGCTGGCCCTGCGCGAGGCGGGCGGCTGGGCCGGGATGGCGGACCGCAGGTCCTGCGAGGACGCGCTGACCCGAGCCCACACCCACTTCTCGCGCGGGCCGGCCGCGGCCGACCCCGAGTGGATGTCGTTCTTCGGCGAGGCGGAGCTGGAGTTCCTGGAGGCCCGCTGTTGGGCGGCGCTGGGCGAGTACTCCCGCGCCGCCCGGCACGCGCGGCGGGCCGCCGACCTCCAGGACCCGCACTTCGCCCGCAACGTCGCCCTCTACACCTCCGAGCTGGCCGACGACCTGGCCCGCGCGGGCGCCCCGGACGAGGCGGCCTGGGCGGGCCACCGGGTCCTGGACCTGCTGGCCGAGGTGCAGTCGACCCGGGTCGAGTCGATGCTGTCCGGGACGGCCCGCGCGCTGGTCCCGCACCAGCGCTCACCGCGCGTCGGCGCCTTCCTGACCCGGCACGCCTCGACCTGACCGCGGGGGCCGACCCCGGCGGTCACAGCACTACGTGTCCAGGTGCCCGGTGTCGTTCCAGCGCTCCAGCGCCGGTGCTCCGTAGGCCCAGCCGAGGACGGACAGCGAGGTCGGGTCCAGTTTGATCCGGGCGCCGAAGGAGATGTCCAGGCCGAGCCAGCGGGCGGCGAGGGCGCGCAGGATGTGGCCGTGGGCGAAGATCAGCACGTCGCGTTCGGACGAGCGGGCCCAGGTGACCACCTCGTCCGCCCGCGCGGAGACGTCGGCGATCGTCTCGCCGCCGCGCGCCCCGTCGCGCCAGATGAGCCAACCGGGCTGGACCGCGTGGATCTCGGCCGGGGTCATGCCCTCGTAGTCGCCGTAGTCCCACTCCATGAGGGTGTCCCAGGGCGTCGCCTGGAGCCCGAAGCCCGCCAGGTCGCAGCTCTCGCTCGCGCGGATCAGCGGGCTGGTGCGGACCTCGATCCCCGGCAGGCCCGCCCAGGGGTCGCGGACCAGGCGCTCGCCGAGCAGCTTCGCGCCCCGCTTCCCCTCTTCCAGCAGCGGGACGTCCGTACGTCCCGTGTGCTTGCCGGACAAGGACCAGGCGGTCTGTCCGTGACGGGCCAGCAGGATGCGGGGGGCCATGTTGTTTTCTCCCGGTCCGTGAGGTTTCACCGGCGTTGTCAGCTTCGCCAGCGTTGTCGCGCGTATGCCGTGGATCATATGGTCTGTCTTCAGGCCATCATCCATCACACGAACGCCAGGCAACCTCCCGGCGCTCATCCGCGTCTTACACCGTATGACTAATTGGCGACGGCCCACTCGATGGTGGGCCGAACTGCTGCTCCTGGGCCTCGTGTACGGCGCCTATTCGGGCGGCCGGCTCCTGGCCCGGGGCGACGTGCAGCTCGCCGTCGACCACGGCCTCGCGATCCTGCGTTTCGAGCGCGCCCTGTCCATCGACTTCGAGAGCCCCCTCAACCGGCTCTTCAGCACCCACGCGTGGCTCGGCATACCCGCCGACTTCGTCTACGCCTCGCTGCACTACCTGGTCACCCCGGCCGTACTCATCTGGGTCTACCACCGGCGCCCCGAGCGCTACCGCACGGCCCGGACCTGGCTGGTCTCCTCCACCCTGCTCGGGCTCGTCGGCTTCGCCCTGGTGCCCACCTGCCCGCCGCGGCTGCTCCACCTCGCCCACGGGTTCACCGACACCATGGCCCAGTACAGCGCGTACGGCTGGTGGGGCGCCGAGGCCAGCGCGCCGCGCGGGCTCGGCTCCTTCACCAACCAGTACGCGGCGATGCCGAGCCTGCACGTCGGCTGGGCGCTGTGGTGCGGGGTGCTGCTGTGGCGCTACGGGCGCCACCCGCTGCTGCGGGTGCTGGGCGCGGCGTACCCGCTGCTGACCACCCTCGTCGTGATGGGCACCGCCAACCACTACTTCCTCGACGCCGCCGCCGGAGCGGGCGTCATGGGCATCGGGTTCCTGATCGCGCTGGGCGTGGAGCGGCTCGCCGGACGCCGGTCCGCTGCCATCGCCGCCACTCCCGCCGCTCCTGCCACTCCCGCCGTACCGGGCGCGGCCACCACTGCGCCGGGAGCCGGTTTCCGCCGTAAGTCCACGATTGTCAGTGGCGGATGGGAGACTTCCGCGGGTGAGCTCCTTCCCGCCCAGCGGCCCCCCGCAGCCGACGACGCTCCGGCAACGGCTCGCTGATCTGCGCGGCCCCGCCGTGCCGCCACGCCCGCTCGACGCCCGGGCGCTGGCGGCCCTCGCCGCCAACCCCGGCTGCGGCAGACGGGCGCTGTTGGACGGTGCCGGGGTGGACAAGACCGCGCTGGCCTCGGCGCTCGGCTCGCCGGCCGCCTTCGGGCAGTCGCAGTTCGCGATGATCCGCGGCAACTCCTTCGAGGCCAAGGTCAAGGGCGACGGCGGCGCCGAGCTGCTGCGCCTGGTGCACGCGCACCTGGGCGCCGGGGCCGAAGCGCCGACCCGGGGCGCCCTCGTCCCCGACCTGACCGCGGCCGGCCCCGAGGGCCGCGCCGCGCGGACCGCGCTGGCGCTGCGCGAGGCGACGGCGGCGGCCGCCTGGACCCTGCTCGACCATCCGATGCTCGCGCTGGAGGTCGCCGGCTCCCCGGCCTACCTGGAGCCCGACGCCGTCGTGGTGCATCCCGACGGACGCTGGACCGTCGTCGAGATCAAATCCTTCCCGATGATCGACGGGACGGCGGACGCGGCGAAGGCCGGCGCCGCGGCCCGCCAGTCCGCGGTCTACGTGCTGGCCCTGGAGCGGATCGCCGCCGTGCTGACGGGCGCCACCGTCGCGCACGCGGCCCTGCTGGTCTGCCCCAAGGACTTCTCCAACCTGCCCACCGCGGCGGTCCTCGACATCCGCAAGCAGCGCTCGGTGACGGCGCGCCAGCTGGCCCGGCTCACCCGGATCGAGGAGCTGGCCGCGGAGCTGCCCGAGGGGCTGAGTTTCGACCCGGCCCGGCCCGCCGACGAGCTGACCGAGGCGGTCGAGGCGGTCGACGCCGCCTACGCCCCCGAGTGCCTGGCCTCCTGCGAGCTGGCCTTCCACTGCCGGGAGCGGTCCCGCGCGGCCGATGCGGCGGGCGCGCTCGGCCGGTCCGTCCGGGGCGAGCTGGGCGCGCTGACCACGGTCGGCGCGGCGCTGGCGGCCGCCGCCGGAGCGGGCGCGCCCGGCGATCCGACCGCCGAGGCGCTGTACCGGGCGGCCCGGCTGCGCGCCGAGGCCCTGGAATTCTCCGCCGTCCGCTCGGACCCGCTTCCGGAGGCCGTCGCATGCCCCTGCTGAGCACACTGGCCCGGCTCCAGGCCGTCCGCGCGGGGCGCGCGCAGCCCCTGGCCACCGTCCGGCACCGGCACCTGGGCGCCCGCCCGCTGGTGTTCGTCCCGCTGACCACGGCGGGCGAGGCGGGGGCCCCGCTGGGCGCGCTGGTGGGCACCGACCGGGAGCAGCCGCGGCTGCTCGTCGTGACGCAGCCGCGCGACCGGGACCTGCGCTGGCGGTTCCTCGCCGCGCTGGCGGACGAGGTGGTGCCGTACCTCGACGCGTACGCGGACGAGGTCGAGGCGGCCGAGCGGACCGAGACGGACCCGACGACCGGCAAGAAGGTCAAGGTGGCCGCCGAGCTGTGCGCGGACGCGCCGCAGCTGATCGTGCCGAGCCGGGCGGGCGTCGAGTACGTCCGGCTGCTGGGGCGCTCGATGCGGTTCCGGCGGACGGCCGAGGAGGATCCGGACGCCCCCTACCCCGCACCGCCGCTGGTGCCGCTGCTCGGCCGCTGGTTCACCCATCTCGCGGAGCGCTCCCGGGTGCCGGGCTCCTCGATGCTGCTGTCCGCGACGGAGCTGCTGGCCCGGCACTGGGCGAGCGGTCAGAGCAATCTGGAGGACCAGCACCTGGGCGCGGTGCTGGCCTGGCTGGACCCGCCGGCGGGGGAATCGGGCGCGGCGGCCGCGCTGCGCGCGGAGCTGGGCCGGGACCGGCACGGGCAGCTGCTCGTCCCCCCGGCGGGGCCCGCCACCGACCCGGCCTTCGACAACCGGCTGCTGGCCCCCGCCATGAGCCGCTTCGACGCGGCCCGCGGCGCCGATCCGCGCGTCGAGGAGACGGTGGAGCGGGCCGGCCGCGAGGTGCACCGGCTGGTCGAGTCGCAGCTGCGACCGACCTGGGACGCGGTGTGGCGGTCCCTGGACCTGCTGCACGGGCTGCCCGAGGGCGCGTACGTCGAACAGCGCTGGACCCGTGACCGCTGGTCCTTCACCGGCCACCGGGACCGGGTCCGGGCGGGCGAGCCTCCGCAGCCCCGCCGTGACGACGCGGTGACGGCGGCGCAGAAGTTGGCCACCCGCGAGACCGAGCAGGTCCGGGTGGAAGCCCAGGAGGCGCTGGACGACCCGCTGGTGATGGCGGGGCGGCGGCTCGCGGGCGAGGCCTTCGCCGGCGAGGTCACCGAGGTGGTCATGGAGTGGACGCAGTCCAAGCGGCCCAGTCCCCGCCCGCTGGTGACGGTGGCGACGGAGGACCGGCCGCAGCTGCCCGAGGACGGCGGCCGGGCGAAGGTGTACCGCGCGCTGGACGGGCGCCCGCAGTCGGCCGAGTTCGTGGGCTACGCCGGGCCCAAGGAGGACGGGCTGCTGGTGCTGCGGCTGCTGGACAAGATGGGCCGCGGCAAGGAGCCGGACCCCGGCTCGGTGCCGGGCAAGGGCGACCGGGTGTGCTGGACGCTCTTCGAGCACGACGCGCGGGGCGGGCCGAAGCTGCCCGACCCGGAGAACACGCCGTGGACGCACGGCGGACCGCCCGGCTCCGCGGGCTCCGCCACGGCGCCGCAGCCCGACGCCGTGACCGACGAGGACATCCTGTGACCACGATCCTGTCCGCGCCCGCGTCGGATGCCGACCCGGGCGCCGCCGCCGCGCGGGCCACCGAGGCGATCCTGCACGACACCCTGCACGGCGCCGAGCGGGGCGTGGTCGTCGATTCCCCGCCCGGGGCCGGGAAGTCCACCCTGGTGGTGCGGGCGGCCCGGGAGCTCGCCACGGCGGGGCGCCGGATGATGATCGTGGCGCAGACCAACGCGCAGGTGGACGACCTGGTGCTGCGGCTCGCCGAGAAGGACCCGCGGCTGCGGGTGGGGCGGCTGCACAGCAGTGACGGCGACGCCTACGACAAGGCGCTGCTGGACCTGGAGTCGGTGACGCTCTCGGCGAAGGCGGGCGACCTGGCCGAGCTACCGGTCGTCATCTCGACGGCGGCGAAGTGGGCCCACACCCAGAACGTGGAGCCGTGGGAGCACGCGATCGTGGACGAGGCGTACCAGATGCGCTCCGACGCACTGCTGGCCGTGGCCGGCCTGTTCGAACGGGCGCTGTTCGTGGGCGATCCGGGCCAGCTCGACCCCTTCAGCGTGGTCGGCGCCGAGCAGTGGGCGGGCCTGTCCTACGACCCGTCCGCCTCGGCGGTCTCCACCCTCCTCGCGCACAACCCGCAGCTGCCGCAGCACCGACTGCCGGTGTCCTGGCGGCTCCCGGCGTCGGCCGCGCCGCTGGTCTCCCGCGCGTTCTACCCGTACGCCCGCTTCCGCAGCGGTACGGACCACGGGGAGCGGCGGCTCTCGTACGGCGTGCCCTCGGACGGGTCGGGTCCGGACCGGGTCCTCGACGAGGCCGCCGAGTCCGGGTGGGGTCTGCTGGAGCTGCCGGCCCGACACACCCCGCGCACCGACCCGGAGGCGGTGGGGGCGCTGGCCCTGGTGGTCCGGCGGGCGCTGGACCGGGGCGCGGTGACCACGGACGAGCGCGGCCCGGGTCCGGCGCCGCTGACCGCGGACCGGATCGCGGTCGGCACGGCCCACCGCGACCAGGCCGCGGCGATCCGCGCGGCCCTGGCCGGGTTGGGGGTCACCGGGGTGACGGTGGACACCGCGAACCGGCTCCAGGGCCGCGAGTACGACCTCACGGTGGTCCTGCACCCGCTGTCGGGCCGCCCGGACGCGACGGCCTTCCACCTGGAGACGGGCCGGCTGTGCGTCCTGGCCTCCCGCCACCGGCACGCCTGCGTGGTGGTGGCCCGCGCGGGCATAGCGCGCCTCCTGGACGACCACCCCTCGACGGAGCCGGTCCAGCTGGGCGTGACCATGAAGTTCCCGGACGGGTGGGAGGCCAACCACTCGGTCCTGGCGCACCTCTCGGAGCACCGGGTCGCCTGGAAGCCGTAGCCACGGCGCACGACACGCGGGAGAGGTCGTACATGCGTTCCAGCGTCGCGGGGCCCCTTGGGGCGGGCTTGCGCGGCGCTGGACAATGGACGGTGGCCCGGAAGGAATTCGTCCACGAAGCAGGAGGACACGCATGGCAGAGCCCGAGCGCACCGAGCGGAGGCTGCGGCCCGCCCCGCTGCTCTTCGAGCCCTCGGACGCGGCCACGGATCCGGAGCACTTCTTCGATCTCGAATCCATCGACGACCCGCGCGAGCTGCTGGCCCGCGCCACCGAACTCGCGCTCGCCTTCCGGGCGGCGCAGGACCGGGCGGTCGAGTTCCAGGCCATGGCGGCCGCCCAGCTGGCGGACCCGCGCCGGTTCGACCGGCTCTCGCCGGCGGCCATCGGCGAGTCCGCGCAGTGGTCCGAGGACTACGCCGAGAAGATGATCGACTTCGGCGAGGGCCTGCTGCGGGGCGGTACGGAGAGCCGCTGACGCAGCGTCCGCACACCTGTTCCGGCATATGCGCAGCGCAAGATACCCCAGCACGCCCCGCACTGTCCGGGTTTCCCGTAACTCCGCGGAACCGGGGCGCTACGGCCGGTAGACCTGCCGCATGACCACGATGACGACGGCTACCGGCTGCCCCGCCCTCCACGGACCCGCGACCCACGTCACCCCGCAGGGCGCCGCGTGGCTCGCCTCCGCCTCGCCCTACCCGCGCAGCACCCTCGCGCTGTGGCAGGACCGACCCACGGCCCCCGCGGTGCTGCCGTGCGGCACCGCCTTCGACGTCGTCAACGTCCCCGCGGTCTTCGGGCGCCGGATGCTGGACCTGCTGTGGGCCGAGGGGCCGGGCTGCGGGCCGGTGGCCGTGCACCGCGGCCGGATGCTGCTGTTCGCGGCCCCCGGCACGGCCCAGCGGCTGCCCGCGCTGCTCGACTGGGAGGAGTGGGGCGAGGCCCATGGCGCGGCCCCGGGGCGGCCGCCCGCACCGCTCTGCCACGGCCGGGGCGACGCCGTGACCGTACCGGCGCTGACCGCCGCGCCCGGGGCCGCGCCGGGCCACTCGCGCTGGGTGGTGGCGCCGGACGCCCGGCTGCCGTGGCTGCCGGGGCCGGAGGCCCTGCTGTGGGCCTGCGTCCGGGCCGCCCGCACCGCCGGCGGCACCGCCACCGCCACCGCGGGCGCACCGGACCTGCGGATATCGATTTTTCCTTCCGCCGGTCCGGATGCTAATGTCTACGACGTCAGCACGCGCCGCTAGCTCAGTTGGTTAGAGCAGCTGACTCTTAATCAGCGGGTCCGGGGTTCGAGTCCCTGGCGGCGCACAGACGGAAGAAGGCCCCCACGCGAGTGGGGGCCTTCTTCGTGTTCCACCGTCCCGTACTAGCTGGTGATCTTCACCGTGTACGCGCCGGACTGGGTGCGGTCGGCCACCTCGATGGTGATCCGCTCCCCCGGCACCGTGAAGGTCTCCCCGACCTCCAGCGGCGCGTCCGCGAGCGGCGGGTAGACCGAGCGCCCCCAGCAGGCGTCGGTGTCCGGGTGGCCGTCCAGCACCTCGATCGGACCGCCGCCGGAGGCGGGCTCGTTGCGCACCCGGTAGACCAGGACGCCCTCGGTACAGGTGGTCCCGTCGTTGCCCGCGGAGCCCCGGGCCTCGATGGCGATCGCGCTGCCGGGGCCCGTACGGACCACCGCGAGCCGGGTGCCGACCGATCCGCCCCGCTGCGGGGCCTGGCCCAGCGGCTGGAGGGTGTGCAGCGAGGTGCCGCCGCGCACGCAGTCGACCTGACCGGGGCCTAGCCAGCCCAGCTTCCACTTGTGCCAGGCGAACAGGTCCGGGGCCATCCCGAACTGGCTGCCCATCACGTCCCAGTCCCCGACGTAGGTGTCCCAGTCCCCCTTGCCGTCGGTCGGCCGGTGGTAGAGGTCGGGCAGGTCGAAGACGTGCCCGGTCTCGTGCGCCAGGACGTTGCGGTCCGGGGGGTGCTTCTCGAAGACGGTGACGATCCGCCGCAGGTCGGTGCCGTCGGCGCGCAGCGGCCGGTCGAAGTTGACGACCTTGGTGGCGTCGGAGTCCACCCCGGGCGCGTCCGGGTCGGCGACGAAGTACACGATGTCGTACTTGCTGAAGTCGACCGCCGGGTCGGCGGTGGCGACCGCGTCGCGCAGGTACGCCGCACGGGACTCGGGGGCCCAGTCGCGCTGTATCCCGTAGGCGGTGGAGGGCTTGGGCATCCGCATCCACTGCCGCTGGGGGTGCGGGACGAGCCGGAAGCGGCCGTAGGAGGCCCGCTCGAAGAAGTCGCTGGTGGCCGGGAAGTAGTCACCGGTCAGCTGCTCGGGGGTGGTGAGCGGCCGGGAGTCCGGGAAGGACAGGAAGACCATCAGGGCGTTGAGGGAACGTTCCGGCTTGGGATAGGCGCCGTTCCAGGTGTCCAGGCCCAGCGAGTGGTGCGCCTGCGTGCGGGTCAGCTCGCACGGCCCGGACCCGGGATCGGCCACCGCCGGACCCGCCACGAGCGAGATCGCGGCGATGGCCGCGAGGGAGGTGAGGGCGGCCGCGGCACTGCGCACGCGGTAGCGCTCCACTCCCCCGGGTGTCTGCTGCAGCGGCACATCGACCTCCGGTGGTGGATTTCGTAACATCCCACCCACCTTGCGGCGATTGTCTTACTAATGTCCTGTTCCGGTGCCCCACACGAGTGAGCGATCCGGCATCCCGGTGACCCCGACGCTTTACGCGCATATCCAGCTGTGCCTACAGAACGTCACGAGCGATCAGCCGAGGTCAGGCGCGGACTCCGCGCGCTCACAGCTGTGCAGAAACGATCGAGCGACGAAGGCCCGACACACCGTCAGCACGCCGACCCGGCGGGCCCCGCACGGCGCCGCCGCTGGATAGGGCCTCCCGGCAACCTCTATGATCGGCACACTTTCCTGCGCGGAGACCACGAGCACTGCGGGAGCCAACGGTGAGCGGAACCTCAGAAGGAACCGGTTCGGCGGCCGACAGCATCCGCCAGACCGCTACGGAGCGTCACGCGGCCGTACCGGCCGCGTCGACCGCGCCCTCGGGCACCTCCGGCCTGGCCGCGGCGGGACGGACCGCGGTGCGCGGGTCCGAACCACGCGAGTCCGAACCGCGCGAGTCCGAACTGCGCGACTACCGGGCCGCGTTCAACGCGGCCCACCTCGCGATGGCCGTCGTCGACCGGGACGGCTTCGTCGTCAGCGCCAACGCGGCCCTCGCCGGGCTGCTGGGCACCGAGCCGCACGCCCTCGACGGGCAGAACGCGGCCGACCTGGTGGACCTGGCCGCCGAGGGCCGCACCTGGCAGGCCTACCGCGAGGTGCTGCGCGGCCGGCGGGCCCGGCTGCGCTGCACCCGCCGGCTCAAACACCCCGACGGGCACTCCCTGTGGACCGAGATCACGCTGGGGCCGGTGCCCGGGACCGGCGACGTCCTGCTCTCGGTCGCCGACATCAGCGACCGGCGCGACCTGCAGGCCCGGCTGCGGCACCTGCAGATGCACGACCCGGTCACCCGGCTGCCCAACCGGGCGCTCTTCTTCGAACGGTTGTCGGCCGCCCTGGAGACCCCGTCCTACGAGCGGGGCGGGACCGGCCGGATCGGCTTGTGCTACCTCGACCTCGACGGGTTCAAGGCGGTCAACGACACCCTGGGCCACCGGGTGGGCGACCGACTGCTGACCGCGGTCGCGGCCCGGCTCACCCACTGCGCGGACCAGTCCGGCTACGGGCGCACGGGCGGCCACCTGGTCGCGCGGCTCGGCGGCGACGAGTTCGCGCTGCTCGTGGAGGACTCCACCGGCACCGAACAGCTCGCGGACCTGGCCCGGTCCGCGCTGGCGGCCGTACAGGAGCCCTTCGACCTGGCCGGGCAGCGGCTGTCGGTCTCCGCGTCCATCGGCGTGGTGGAGCGGGTGACGGCCGGCACCTCGGCGACGGCCCTCATGCAGGCGGCCGACACGACGCTCTACTGGGCGAAGGAGGACGGCAAGGCCCGCTGGACGCTCTTCGACCCCGAGCGCAACGCCCACCGGATGACCCGCCAGGCCCTGTCGTCGACGCTGCGGCCGGCCGTGGAGCGGGACGAGTTCGTGCTGGAGTACCAGCCGCTGGTGGACCTGGAGAGCGGGGTGGTGCGGGGGGTGGAGGCCCTGGTGCGCTGGAACCACCCGCAGTTCGGGACGCTCACGCCGAATCGGTTCATCGGGATCGCCGAAGAGGACGGCTCCATCGTCCAGTTGGGGCAGTGGGTGCTGCGGACCGCCTGCCGCCAGGCGCGTCGCTGGCAGATCGAACACCCCAGTGACGCACCGGTCTTCGTCTCCGTGAACGTCGCGGTGCGCCAGGTGTGGGACTCGGACCTGGTCGGCGACGTCGCGGAGATCCTGGCGGAGACCGGGCTCGCGCCGCAGCTGCTCCAGCTGGAGCTGACCGAGTCGGCGGTGATGGGCTCGGCGGGCCGGCCGCTCCAGGCCCTGCAGGCGCTCAGCGACATGGGTGTGCGGATCGCCATCGACGACTTCGGCACGGGCTACTCGAACCTGGCCTACCTGTCCCGGCTGCCGGTCTCGGTGCTGAAGCTGGACGGCTCCTTCGTGCGCGGCTTCCGCTACGAGGAGGGGGCCCACCCGAACCCGGCCGACGAGACCATCGTCGAGGCCCTGGTGCAGCTCGCGCACCGGCTGGGTCTGACGGTGACCGCCGAGTGCGTGGAGACCGCCGGCCAGGCGGCCCGGCTGCGCCGGGTGGGCTGCGACACCGGCCAGGGCTGGCTGTACTCCCGCGCGGTGGCCCCGGAGCGGATCGCCGAGATGATCAGCGCCCGCCCGCAGGACCTCGCCCGCTGAACCGCCGGGCGGACCGCTTGGCGAACCGTTTGGCGAACCGCCCGGCGAACACCGCCGCCCCCGACCCTGGCGGGGTCGGGGGCGGCGCTCGCTCGGCGCGGGGTGGGGGGATCAGCAGGCGCCGAGGTCCTTCCAGACACCCCAGGCACCGGTGGTGCCGGGCACCTCGTTCTGCGTCCACCACTGGGCCTGCCACTTGTGGCCGCCGTAGGAGACCTGCTGGCCGCCGGTGTAGATGGTGCCGCCGACGTAGGCCGCGACCGCTCCGCAACCCGCGGGCGGGGTGGTGGGAGGCGTGGTCGGCGGGGTGGTCGGGGGCGTGGTCGGCGGGGTCGTGGGAGGCGTCGTCGGCGGGGTGGTCGGCGGCTGGGTGGTGCCACCGAGGGCGTCCGAGATCTGGTTCAGCAGGGTGGTCTTGTCGTCCAGGCCGAGCAGGGAATACATCATCGCGCCGGCCAGGCCGCGCTGCTTGCCGTAGTCGACCCGGGCCTGGATGGACTTCTGGTTCAGGCCGGTGAAGAACTCGCCGTCCTTGTAGAACCAGGACGCCTTGGCCTGGTCGTCCCAGAAGGTGGTGGCCGGGTTGTCGACGATCCCGCCCAGCTCCTTGTAGTTGGCGATGCCCGCCTGCTGGCTGGTGGGCCGGGCGGCCGAGGGGCCGGTAGCGGTCTGGGCGAGGCCGTTGGTGGTGCCGGCCGGGACGCCCTTCCAACCGCGGTAGTAGAACTCGTAGCCCAGGGTCAGCTTGTTGGCGGGGAAGCCGCCCGCGATGCCGTAGGCCGCGTTGCCGTCGATCCAGGAGTCGATGGCGTTCTTGATGCCGTACTTCTGGGTGCCCGGCGCGATCGGGTCGGTCGGGTCGGCGGCCGAGTTCAGCAGCGGGGACTGGTGGTAGGTCGGCCCGTCGCCGTCCCAGGCGCCGTGCATGTCGTAGGTCATGATGTTCGCGTAGTCGAGGTACGCGCCGATCTTGTCCGTCTCGATGTACTTGATCTTGTCCTGGCCCGCCGGGAGGGCCGAGGTCAGCAGGTACTTCTTGCCGCCGTTGGCGGTGCCGTAGGCATCGAGCTGCTCACGGAACTCCTTCAGCAGGAGCGTGTAGTTGGCCTTGTCCTCGGGGCCGGTGTGGTTGCCCAGGTGACCGCCGGTGGAACCGGGGTACTCCCAGTCGATGTCGATGCCGTCGAAGATCCCGGCCGCGCTGCCGGCGCCGCCGTAACCGCCTTCGACCGGCAGGTTGCCCTTGATGTACTGGTCGATGCAGGAGGAGACGAACTTCTTCCGGCTGGCGTCGGTGAGCGCCGCGTCGTGGAAGTACTTGGAGTAGGTCCAGCCGCCGATCGATATGTTGATCTTGAGGTGCGGGTACTTCGCCTTCAACTGCTTGAACTGGTTCATCACGCCGACGATCGGCTGGTCCCACTTGTCGGCGGCGCCGCTGACGCTGTCGGCCGCGCTGAAGGACTTCTGGTAGTCGGCGTAGGAGTCCCCGGCGCCGTCACCGGCGTTGGGGTTGTTGTCGTCGCCCGCCGCCTTGTTCGCCTCGAAACACGTGAGGTTGGTGGGGTGGATGTTCCCGAACGAGTAGTTCAGGACGTCCAGCTTGCCGGCGATCCCCCGAGTGTCGAGCTGCTTCGGGTAGAAGGCGTTCCCGTACACGCTCCACTGGTCGTAGTAGGCGATCTTGACGCCACCACCGGCCGCCGCGGCGGTCGTCGAGGAGTCCGCGGCCTGCGCGGTGCCGAGGCCGGCGAAGGTGGCGAGCACCCCGGCGGCGAGGGCGGCCGTGGTGGCCGCCGCTACGAGGGGTTTACGGATGTGCATGGGGGGCCTCCGGAGGCGGGGGGAGGTTCGGGGGGAGGTCGCAACGCTGTGGGTGAGAGAAGTGATAGCGATCACTTCAACTCCGCGTCAATGGTTTGGACCAAACAAGGACTAGACCACTCGGGCGGCAAATGCCCTTGTCAGAGACCTGACCGCCCAACAGAAACCGCCCGTCACCCCGGTGACGAGCGGTTTAAGGCCCCCTTGGGCCACCTTCCTGCAAGGTTTTGGCAACAAACCAACCAAACCCCGATCGAGCGCACTCAGGCAGGTCCGGCGCCCTCCCCGGGCATGCCGTACGCATCTGCGACGAGCCCGTACGAACGCAACCGGGCCGCCCCGCTGTGCCCGGTCGCGGTCAGCATCAGCTCGTCCGCACCCGTCCGCTTCACCAGGGCGTCCAGCCCCTCGCGCACCGCGTCCGGGGTGCCGTACACGACGTTCGCGAGCCAGCTGTCGACGAACTCCCGCTCCAGGGAGCCGAAGTCGTACGCCGCCGCCTCCTCGGGCGTGGGCACCAGGCCGGGCCGGCCGCTGCGCAGCCGCAGCATCGACAGGGCGCCCGTGAGCACCTGCGCCCGGGCGGCCTCCTCGGTGTCGGCGGCCAGCGCCGACACCCCGATCAGCGCGTACGGCTCGGCCAGCACCGCCGAGGGCCTGAAGCTCTGCCGGTACAGGTCCAGCGCGGGGATCGTGCCCGCCGCGGAGAAGTGGTGGGCGTAGGCGAAGGGCAGCCCGAGCTGCCCGGCGAGGGCCGCGCTGAAGCCGGAGGAGCCCAGCAGCCAGAGCGGCGGCCGCGCGGTCGGACCCTGCACCGGCCCGGGCACGGCGTGCACCCGGGCGTAGGGGTGCCCGTCGGGGAAGTCGTCGTCGAGGAAGCGGGTCAGCTCCGCGAGCTGGCGCGGGAAGTCCTCGGCCCCCTCGTCGAGCCGGCCGCCGCCGCGCAGCGCCGTCGCGGTGCGCCCGTCGGTGCCGGGCGCACGGCCGAGGCCCAGGTCGATCCGCCCCGGCGCGAGCGCCTCCAGGGTGCCGAACTGCTCGGCGATCGCGAGCGGAGCGTGGTTGGGCAGCATGACCCCGCCGGAGCCGAGCCGGATGCGGGAGGTATGGGCGGCCAGGTGCGCCAGGATCACCGCCGGGGAGGAGCTGGCGACCCCGGGCATGGAGTGGTGTTCGGCCACCCAGTGGCGGTGGTAGCCGCGCGCTTCGGCCAGCCGGGCGATGTCCACGCTGGTCCGCAGCGAGGCGTGCGCGCTGCTGCCCGCGCCGACGGTGACCAGATCCAGTACGGACAGCGGTACCGGCGCCGAGCCGTGGACGCTCCCGTGGATCGCGTCCGCCGCGCCCACCGCGTCCCCCGTGTCAGCCATCTTCGCTCCTCTGTCGTCCCTCGGCGGCCTCGTCCGGCCACGCGTCGTGTTCGCGCCACGGCCGTGATCGGTCCGTGCCGCGGCCGTACGAAGGGATCGAACAGCGCCCGCGCCCGGGGCATTCCCGGCACACCGGGACAGGGTGGTTGACCTTGGCATATGCCACCGGAGTAGCCACTGACGGAAGGGCATGATTGAGCCATCAAGTTCTTCAACAGGCGCCCCGTGCGGGCTTCTTCGTGGCTATCGTGTGAGAGCAAGCGGTAACAACCTGCTAGGGGGAAACCGTGGCGCTGAAGCCCGAGCCGACCGCGCCGTTCCACTCGGTGCAGTACGCACTGCGCGTACTCGAAACCATCGCACGGCACTCCGGCGGTGTGACGGACGTACAGATCGCCCGTGAGACGGGGCTGCCCGCGGCCCACCTCACCCCCATGCTCCTCATGCTGCGCCGCGAGGGGTACGTGCTCCAGGTGTCCGACGGCGCCTACGCGATAGGCGACTCGCTCGTCCTGCTCGGCTCCGGCGTCGACCGGCAGCAGGCCCTGCAGGACAAGCTCCAGGAGACCCTGGACCGGCTGCGCGACTCGGTGGGGGCGGCGGTCTACATCAGCCGGTACGTGGACGGCGAGGTCAGGATCACGCAGTTCGCGGACAGCCCCCGCACCCCCAAGGTGCACGAGTGGGTCGACTTCCGCTCCGCCGCGCACGCGAGCGCGGTCGGCAAGTGCCTGCTGACGCAGCTGGACCAGAACGGCCGCCGCGACCACCTGTCGCGCCACAAGATCGCCCGGCTGACGTCGAAGACGATCACGAACGAGCAGATCCTCTTCTCGAAGCTGGACAGCCAGCCGGCCACGGTGCCGATGCTCGACCTGCAGGAATACGCGGTGGGCACGGTGTGCGCGGCGGTTCCGATCACCGCCGGATCGGCCGTGGGCTGCCTGGCGCTGTCGATGCCGGTGGAACACGCGCACCGACTGC
Organism: Streptomyces sp. NPDC051555; assembly: GCF_044454405.1. Lineage (NCBI taxonomy): Bacteria > Bacillati > Actinomycetota > Actinomycetes > Kitasatosporales > Streptomycetaceae > Streptomyces > Streptomyces sp. NPDC051555. Next base: position 90,738 of record NZ_JBITDP010000022.1, read on the forward strand.
GGGCCGCGGCCGAGGCGCTGAACCGCAAGGCCGCGCCGCTGCTGCTGTCGCTCACCCTGTAGGGCTGGGCCGGGCACCCGCAGGAGCGGGGAGCGGGGCCGGGGCCGGGGCCGACGGGGCCGAAAAACACTTCGGGCGGTTCCCGGTGAACCGGAAACCGCCCGAAGTAAAGGTGCGCCGCCAGGGACTCGAACCCCGGACCCGCTGATTAAGAGTCAGCTGCTCTAACCAACTGAGCTAGCGGCGCCTGACAAAGAAAATATTACCTGGTCCCCGGGGGTGCTCGCGACCACCATTTCTCCGACCGCCCCGGTCAGCGGTCCAGCAGTTCCGCGCGGGCCTGGGCCGCGTAGGACGCCAGGAGCGCGGACACGTCCGCCGCCGCCAGCGGCCGGTAGCCCGCCTCCCCGGCCGGACGCCACCAGACCGGGTCCGGCCCGGGGGCACCTCCCAGCGATAGCTGGGGGAAGAAGCCGGCCCGGCGCAGGCCCACCCGGTGCACCTTGTTCGTCGCGGTCACGGGCATGGCCGCCACCACCCGCACGTAGCGCGGCGCCATCTTCGTCCCCAGGTCCGGCTGCGCGGCGAGGAAGGTCTCGAAGGCTCCCGGATCGAAGACGGCCCCCGGCCGCAGCGCGAGGGCGGCCATCACCTGGTCCCCGGCCACCTCGTCCGGCACCGCGTAGACCGCGACGGCCGCCGCGTCCTCCCACCGGGCCAGGATGTTCTCGATCATCGCGGCGGCCAGGTTCTCGCTGTCGACCCGCAGCCGGTCGTCCGTGCGCCCGGCGAAGTAGAGGAAGCCGGCCCGGTCGCGGAAGAAGAGGTCTCCGGTCCAGTACCAGCCGTCCCGGGTGCGGGCCGCCTCCGCGTCGGGATTGCGCCAGTACCCCTCGAAGAGGCTGCGGCCCCGGTTGACCAGCTCTCCTATGGCCTCGGCGCCGTTCGTCAGGCGGCCCCCGGCGTCGAGGTCCGCGGGCGGGCACTCGGTGCCCGTCGCCGGGTCGATCACCGCCAGGTCGTCCCCCGCGCCGGCCCGGCCCAGGGCGCCCGCGGGGGTGTCCGGGGTGCGCTGCACGGAGGCGCCGCCCTCCGTGGCGCCGTAGCCCTCGACGAGGCGGACCCCGAACCGCTCGGCGAAGCGGGCCGCGTCCACCGCCCCGGCCTCGGTGCCGAAGCCGAGGCGCAGCGGATTGTCCCGGTCGTCGGGGCGCGGCTCGGTGGCCAGGAGGTACTGGACGGCCCGCCCGACGTAGGTGAAGTACGTCGCCCCGTACGCCCGTACGTCGTCCAGGAACGCGGAGGCCGAGAAGCGGCGGCGCAGCGCCACCGAGGCGCCCCCGGCCAGCGCCGGGAGCCAGTCGGCGATGACGGCGTTGCCGTGGAACATCGGCATGCAGATGTAGTGGACGTCGTCGGGCGTGACCGAGAACTGCCGCACCAGCGCCGCACCGGCGGCGGCGAGCCGCCCCTGGGTGCAGATCGCCGCCTTGGGGGCGCCGGTGGACCCGGAGGTGAAGTAGAGGAGCAGTCGGTCGCCGGGCTCCGGGCCGGCGGGCCGGAGCACGGCGTCCCCCGGCCCGGCGCCGGCGTAGGGGGCGAGCAGGGCGGCGTACTCCCCGTCGTCGTCGGTCACCAGGATCCGCACGCCGGGCAGGTCGAGGCCGTCGAGCAACGGCAGGTGGGCCCGTTCGGTGACCAGGATCCGGCAGTCGGTGTGCAGGACGTCGCGGGCCAGCTCGGGGCCGCGCCGCGTGGGGTTGATCCCGGCGACGGCGGCCCCGGCCAGGGCCGCCGCGCCGAGCCAGAACGGGAACTCGGGGGTGTTGTCGAGCAGCACCCCCACGTGCGGCGGCTCCCCCGGAGGGAGCAGGTCGACGAGCAGCGCCGCGCGCGCGGCGCTCTCGGCGGCGCTCCGATGGTGGCTGAGGACGGCGTCGCCGTACCTCAGCCCGGGCCGGTGATCGCCCCACTGGCGCGCCACGAGCTCCGCGACGGTCCCTGGTGTCGTCGTCCTCCGCATGCCGCCGGAGGGTAGCTGACGCTGCGTCAGAACTGAACGTCGGAGCAGGAGTAGAAGGCGTTGGGCGTGTCGTTGACCGTCCACACCGCCAGGATCATGTGCCGGCCCGTCTTGCCGCTGGGCAGCGTGCCGTGGTGGATGGTGGTCATGGCGGGTCGGGCGCCGTTGTAGGCGACCGTGAGGAAGGGCTGCGGGTCGAGCGAGGCCCTGGTGAGCGGCTTGGTCGGGTCCCATCCGTTCTTGGTGACGTAGTAGCGGAAGTCGGTGGTGGAGTGGTTCGCCGTGAACTGCCACCGGAAGTCGTAGGGCGCGCCGCTGGTGATCTTCGTCGTCGGCCAGGCACCGCCGCGCGGGTCGTCGAGCTGCGCGAACTCGGTGTGGTTGCCGGAACATATCCGGCCGTCGGCGGGACCGGCCGCCGGGAAGCCCTTGAGGCCCTCGACGCTCTGCGGTTCCCACTGGATGGGTCCGCAGTCTGCGACGGTCTTGTTGGCGCAGAGCTTCTGGCGGCTGATGGGCGTGTCGGTGTACCCGTGACTGCTCGCGGTGGGGGCGCTGAGGACGGATACGCCGACGATCATGCCGAGGCCGATCGCGGCGGAGCCGATCCGTCTGGGCATGGGGATGGACATGCGGGACTTACGCATGATGCTCCTAGAACGTGGGGGGAGTTCGGTGAGCGTGCGCACGCGGGGGACTGCGGTACCGGAATTCAGGTCTAGACCAAGTTCCAGATTATTGACGGGAGTTGGCCATGTCCAGACCAATCGGCGAACGGGCGTCCCGCAATGTGGGCGGACGCGCGCGAGGGGCGGCCGGTGGCTCCGGCCGCCCCTCGCCCGTCCACCCGGCCCTGCGGGCTACTCGGGGCGGCCCGTGTAGAAGGCCACGGTGAGGTCCTTGACGAGCGCCTTGCGCTCGTAGTCGTCCAGCTCGACGAGCCCGCGCGAGGTCAGCCGGTTGACGGTGTCGTCCACCGCGTCCACCACCGACGTCAGCACGCTGTCCCGGTGCTGCGCGTCGAGCGCGGCGATCCGGCGCCGGCGCATCGCCGCGGCGACCTCCGGGGCGTACTCGATCCGGGTCGGCTGGGCCGAGTACACCTCGATGCCCACCGCCTCCGTCTCGTCCGCCAGCATCCGGGTCAGCGCGTCCCCGACCGCCTCCGCGTCGCGCAGGGTCGGGGCGTCCTCGTGGAAGGCGTCGGCCGGCAGTTGCGAGAGCACCCGGGCCATGGCGGACTCGACCTGCTCGGCGAGGTAGTCGATGTGGTCCTCGACGGCCAGCGTGGCGCGGGCGGTGTCCTTGATCTGCCAGACCACCTGCACGACGACCTGGAGGGCCAGACCGCCCGAGTCCACGGCGGGCAGCGGGTCGCTGCGCCAGTGCCGCAGCCGTACGTCGACCCGGCGGCGCAGCAGCAGCGGGCTGGCCCACAACAGGCCGGTCCGGCGGACCGTGCCGCGGTAGCGGCCGAAGAGGGTCAGCACCAGCGCGTGCCCGGTACGACCGCGCCCCAGCCCGCCGAGGGCGAACAGGGCGACGATCCCGAGGAAGGCCAACGGGGGCCACTGGTAGGCGCGCAGCCCTTGGTACGCCCGGGGCGTCACGCCGAAGCCCGCCACCAGCGCGGCGGGCAGCGCCCCGGCCCGCCAGAGCACGGCCGCGCACCCCGCGAGGGCGAGGCCGCCGACGAGCAGGCCGACCGAGCCGGGCAGGACCGGGCCGCGGCGCTCGCGCAGCCGTTCGTCACCGCGCGGGACCCGGCGGCCGGGGGCGGCGGGGGCCGCCGGGCGCGGCCGCGGGCCGGCCGAGGGGCGCAGCACCCCGGTCGCCCCGTCCCGGAAGGGCAGACCGGCCGGTACCTCGGTGGCCGCGGAGCCCGGGACCGGGAGGCTCACCCGGGGCAGGTCCTGGGTGTCCTCCTCCATCCCCCGGGCCACGGCCTGCGCGACCACGTGCGCGACCCCGGGCCCGGGCACCCCGCGCCCACCTCCGGGCGTGGGAGCGGGCGGCCACACACCGCCGCCGTGCGGGCGGGCCGCACCGGGGGCGGGGGCGGTTCCGGGCGCGGGGCCGCTCTCGGGGGCTCCGGCGGTCCCCGGCGCGGGGCCGGTCCCGGGCCCGGGGGCCGGTTCCGCTCCGGGTCCGGGAACGGCGCCCGACGCGCGGGCGGGGGCGGCGTCGGCCGCGGGGGTACGGAGGGTGGGGAGGGTGGGGAGGGCGTGGTCCGCTTCCGGGGCGGGGGGTGCGTCCGCCGCGGGGGTGGGGAACGCGGCGATGTCCAGCCCGTGCGCGGGGGCCGCGGCGACGGCGGTGGCGGAGCCGCATCCCGACCCGGAGCCATGGCCCGCACCGGCTCCGGCCATGGCCGGCTCCGGGGCCGGGTCGGCCTCGACCGCCGCCGCCGGCACCTCCGCTTCCGTTCCGGTTTCGCCGCGCGCGGCGGGGACCTCGTGCCGGGTCGGGTCCCCGGCGGCCACGACCGCCTCGAGCCACGTCCACCCGGTGTCACCGGCGTCCGCGTCCTCGGCCGCGTCCTCCGGCGCGTGCGCCTCCTCGGCCGTGGGCTCGGGCCCGACCGCCTCCCACAGGGGCCGGTCCTCCTCCGGGTCCGGTCCGAGCTCGGGGCCCTGCTCCTGCGCCTGCGGGTGCGGCCGCGCCGCGTACCCGTACGGCTTCGCCGCCGGCTCCGGACGCGGCTCGTCCGCGAAGGAGTGGGCCTCGGCGCGGGGCGCGTCCGGGACCGCCGGCGGGCCGGCGAGGGTGTGCAGGCCCGCCCGGGGCGCCACCGGGGGCATCGTCCAGCGCCCCTGGGACCGGGTCGCTTCCGTACGCGGGGCCGGAGCCGGAGCCCGCTCCTGGGCCCGGACGGTCAGGGGTGCGGGCGGCGGCACCGGGGGGATCCGCATGGTGCCCGTCGTGGACGTCGTACGCGTGGGGTACATGGTTTCCTCCGTCATGCGAACAGCCGGCGCCAGGTTTCCGGGCCCGGGTAGCCGTCGGCCGAGGCGCCGCGCCAGCCCTGCGCGCGCTGGAACGCCTCGACGGCACGGCGGTCGGCCTCGCCCCACCGGGGACCCGGACCGGTCGAGTAGTACTTGCCGAAGCCCTTCTTCATCAGTTGCCGCCCCAGCGTCGTGACCGCCGGCCCGAACGCCCCGGGGCGCAGCGCCGCGGCCCCCGGGTACGTCGGCACCTGTAGCGACGGCGGGCCCGCCGCCCCGGTCGTCGTGGGCGGGATGTCCTTGCCCTTCTTCTGGACCAGGAGCTTCCAGGTCTGCGGACCGGGCAGGCCGTCCGCTTCCTCGCCCGTCCAGCCCTGGGCCCGCTGGAAGGCTTCGGTGGCCAGTCGGTCGGAGTCGGTCCACTGCGGGCCGGCCCCCTGCGGGTAGAACCGTGCGCCGCCGCGCTCGCCGAGCATCCGGCCGAGCTGGGTGACGTACGCGTTGTTCGCGCCCGGCCCGAACTTCTCCGCCCCCGGATAGGGCGCGTCGACCGTCGGCTTGGGGACGGGCAGCGTCACGGGCGTCGCCGGGGGCACCGGCGTCACCGCGGGCGCCCCCGTGAGCCCGTTGTAGCGGTAGGGCAGGTACTTGGTCGCGTTGTTCCAGTACCCGTAGGGGGTCGCCAGCTTCCGGGTGTAGGGGCGCGTCTGCTCGTAGGCGATGTAGTGCGTGCGGCTCTCGTCCACCCAGCCGCCGAAGAGGGTGACGTGCGAGCCCTGGTTGGGGTCGGCCGGGTTGTGGAAGAGCAGCATGTCCCCCGGCAGGAGCTCGTCCTTGGTGATCCGGGTGGCGAACTTGTCGAGGCTCCCGGTCCATTCGTTGGTGCCGAGGTTCCAGACCATGGAGACGTAGCCGGAGCAGTCCTGGCGGTAGCCGTCGGTCCAGTAGAGGGACATGCTGTACGGGACCTGCGCGTCCAGCCACAGCTTCGCCCGGTTGATGATCGTCGCGCGGTCGATCTGCCGCCGCACCGTCGGTGCGTGCGGCGGGGCCGCCGGGGCGGGGCCGTGCAGCGGGGCCCGCGGGCCCTGCGGGCTGCCGGGCGCGAGCGGACCCGGCACCGGTTCGGGGTTGGCGACCGCCACCGCGGCGCCACCCCCACCGCCGAGCACCACGCCCGCGGCCGTGGCCAGCACCAGCGCGCGCCGGGCTCCGCGCGCGGCCGGGTGCCCGCCGTCCCGGAGCGGTATGGCCCGTGCGCGGGCCAGGGAGCGGCGGCGCTGTGCGCAGCCCGGGCACGCGCAGTCGCGCTCGGGGTCGTACTCCGTGAAGAGCGGCATCGGCATCGGTGTCGGAGGCTGCGTCGTCATGCGGTTCCGTCCACTCCCCTGTTTCGTCCACTGGGCGGCCGGGGGCGTATCTGGCGGGGCATCAGGTACGGCGCGGCCAGAACACATCGTGCACGATAAACACCCTAAACATGGGCTAATCGGACAAGGCGGGCGTGTGTTGTCACGAGCACCGTCCCGTGTGGGGTAAAGTTCTCTTTGTCAGAACAAGCGCCGCTAGCTCAGTTGGTTAGAGCAGCTGACTCTTAATCAGCGGGTCCGGGGTTCGAGTCCCTGGCGGCGCACAGACACGAAGAAGCCCCTCGCTCACGCGGGGGGCTTCTTCGCTGTGTCCTGCGGCCCTACAGTGGCGGGCGGACCTCCCGCATCGGTCCCCCGGCTTCCTCCCGCAGCCCGGGCGGGCCCACGCGGTCGAGGACGGGCCCGGCCGCGGCCCGGGCGACGGACACGCGGCCGGGCCCGTGTCAGCCGCCCGCCGCGGTGGGCGAGGGCGAGCCGGCCGGTGATCCGGCCGCGGGCGATCCGGCCGGATCGGACTGCTCGGCCGTCTTCATCGTGGCCGTCAGGTACGCCGACACGACCACGTTCGCCGTGTACGTCTTCGCCGCCTTGTCATAGGAGCCCCCGCAGGTCACCAGCCGCAGTTCGGCCCGGCCCGGCACCTTCGGCCCGTAGGCCTTGTGCGCGTCGAAGGCGGCCCGCTCGTAGACCTGGATGTCGTCGATGGTGAACTCGGCGGTCATCCCGTCCGTACGCAGCACCCGCACCTTGCCGCCCGCCTGCGCCGAGCTGAGCCCGTAGAAGACGGCGGGCTTGGACTCGGTGTCCACGTGACCGACCAGCAGCGCGGCGCCCGCGGCGCCCGGCTGGACCCCGCCCGACCACCAGCCCACCGTGCCCGACTTGTCGTACGGCGGCGGTTCGATCGCCCCCTCGGCGTCCAGGCCCCGGACCATCACCGGGGCCTGGATGCCTATGGAGGGCACGTCCACGCGCTGCGGCGGACCGGCCGCGGCCGGCGCGGGGAGCGGGGCGTGCGCGGCGGGCAGGCCGGGGGCGGCCATCAGGCCGGGCTGGGCGTACGGGCCCCCGGGCACCCCGGTGATCTCGCGGCCCCACAGCCACAGCCCCAGCACCAGCACGGTCCAGGCGGCGGCGGTCAGCAGCCGGCCGCTGCCCGACGCCTTCGGCTCCGCGCTCACCGCGGCGGCCTCACTGCCCGCTGCGGCGGCGGCGCAGGGCCAGCGCGCGGCCCGCGACGGCGAGGGTCGCCGCGGCGGCCAGCACCGCGCCGATCACCGTGTGCGGCAGGCCGGGGCCGCCCGTCCCGTGGTCCTTCTTGGCGGTGGTGGCGTTCGCGGGGGGCGCGGCGGCCAGCTCGGCCGCCATCCCGCCGCCGCCCGCGTGGACCGGCCAGATCGGGGTGGAGTGGTGCGAGGGCCGGTGTTCGACTTCCAGGGAGCCGCTGACCCTGCCGTCCCGGTCGCACTGGACGCGGATCTCGTGCCGGCCGGACCAGGCGTCGGAGCGGATGTGGGCGTCGCCCCACAACTCCCGCTCGCCGCCGCCGTGACCCCGGCCGAGGCGGACCTCGGAGACGAAGGCCGAGGACGTGGCGGACGCCGAGTCGCTGTCACAGCCGCGGACGCGCAGCTTGACCTGCGCCCCCGGGTGGGCCGGGTCGGGATTGGCCGAGACGCTGCCGCGGTCGTCCCCGTTGGCGAGGGCGATGGGCGCTGCCACGGTGGTCACGGCGGAGAGTGCCGTCAGGGCGACGGCCACCCCGGCGACACGGAGAGCGATCAGATCACTGCGCATGGTGAACCTCCTCAACAAGGAGGTTCACGTGCGGCGCGCCGCTCCGCATCCGGAGCGGCGCGCGCTTGGCCCGTACGTGTCAGAGGTACGACGGTCGGGCGAAGGGGGGTTTAGATGAGGTCGACCAGGTCCGCGATCGAGGGGACGGTCTTGGTGGGGCGGTACGGGAACTGCTCGGTGTCCGCTTCGGAGGTCAGGCCGGTCAGCACGAGGAAGGTCTGCATGCCCGCTTCGAGGCCGGCGAGGACGTCGGTGTCCATCCGGTCGCCGATCATCGCGCTGGTCTCGGAGTGCGCGCCGATGGCGTTGAGGCCGGTGCGCATCATCAGCGGGTTCGGCTTGCCGGCGAAGTACGGCTTCTTGCCGGTGGCCTTGGTGATCAGCGCGGCGACGGCGCCCGTGGCGGGCAGCGGGCCCTCGGCGGAGGGGCCGGTCTCGTCCGGGTTGGTGCAGATGAAGCGGGCGCCCGCGTTGATCAGGCGGACGGCCTTGGTCATGGCCTCGAAGCTGTAGGTGCGGGTCTCGCCGAGCACCACGTAGTCGGGCTCGTGGTCGGTCAGGATGTAGCCGATGTCGTGCAGGGCGGTGGTGAGTCCGGCCTCGCCGATGACGTACGCCGTGCCGCCGGGGCGCTGGTCGTCGAGGAACTTCGCGGTGGCCAGCGCCGAGGTCCAGATGTTCTCGACGGGGACGTCGAGGCCCATCCGCTGGAGGCGGGCCTGGAGGTCGCGCGGGGTGTAGATGGAGTTGTTGGTCAGGACCAGGAAGGGCTTGCCCGACTCGCGCAGCCGCTTGATGAAGGCATCGGCGCCCGGGATCGGAATGCCCTCGTGAATGAGGACCCCGTCCATGTCGGTGAGCCAGGATTCGATCGGCTTGCGCTCTGCCACTGGACTGTTCTCCGCTCTCGGTGGCCTCTGTTCCGGCCGGGCCCGCTGACCGCTGCTCGTGGTCTCTACCACCCTACGCGGGCCGGGCCGCGGGCGCGTGAGGCGTCCACGACCCGGCCACCTGGGGCAACGGCGGCTCCGGAGGGCCGGCCGAGGCTCAGCCGAGGGTCACGTTGTCGACGGTCCAGTACCAGTTGTTGGTGCCGCTGTAGCGGAAGCGGACCTGGACGTCGGTGGCGCCCGCCGGGACCTGGAGGGTGATGGCCTCGCCCTTGGCGACGGCGTCGGCGGTGTAGTTCTTGACGACCGAGGGGGCGGCGCCGTTGTAGGACACGAGGACCTGGGCGCTCTGGCCGGCCTCGTGGCGGTAGTGCGTCTGGAAGGCGAGCGTCCTCGTCGTGCCGCCGGTCACCGGCCACTTGGGGGTGACGAGGGTGGAGTCGAAGGTGCCGGTGTGGCTCTTGTCGTCCCACTCGTCGGAGTCGGCGACGGCGAAGACGTCACGGGAGCGGACGTTCAGCTCGCGCCACTGGTCGCGCTGGGACTGGCTCCAGAACTCGTCGGTGGCGAAGGCCCATCCGGCCCACTCGGTGACACCGCCCGTGCCCATCTTGGAGTTGTCGACGCTCCAGCCCGCGGGCGGGGTGTGCGTGAAGCCCTTCACCCCCGCCGGGATGCCCGTTTCGTCGACCCGGGCCTGGAGTGCGGGGCGCAGGGTGTCGAAGGGGTCGCTGTCCGGGGTGTCCAGCGGTACGCCGTCCAATCCGGCGGTGGGGACGCCGACCTGCTGGAGCGCGGTGGCCGCGACGTCGACGAGGCGTACGTCGCCACGGACCGAACCGGCGGCGATGCCGGCCCCCTTGGCGATGACGAAGGTGCCGCGCTCCTGGATGCTGGAGCCGCCGTGGCCGCCGGCGTCGGTGTGCCCGTGGTCGGTGGTGACCAGGACCTTCCAGTTCTCCTGGGCGTACGTCGGGCGGGCCGCGACGGCGGTGAGGAGCTGGCCGACGAGCTTGTCCACGCGGCCGATGGTGTTCAGGTACTCCTGGCTGGCGGCGCCGGAGCTGTGGCCGGCGTGGTCGATCTCGCCGAAGTAGACGAAGGCGGCGTCCGGGTTCTGGTCGCGCAGTTCGGCCGAGGCCGCGGCGGCGATCTTCGGGTCCTCGCTGCCGTAGCCGTCGCGGTCGCCCTTGAGGGAGAGGCGCTTGTCCACCGTGGGCGAGAAGATCGGGCCGTTCTGATCGGTGGAGGTGATGGGCTCCCAGTCGGCCGCCGCGTAGGTGTGGAGCGCCGGCTTGGCGTTCTCGATGCGGGTGAGGAAGTCCGGGTACGCCGTGTAGTTCTTGCCGGTGAAGGAGTTGTCCTTCACGCCGTGCTTGTCGGGCCAGACGCCCGTGGCGATCGTGGACCAACCGGGACCGGAGGAGGTCGCGGCCATCGGGTTCGCGTACAGGGTGCTGCGCGCGGTGAGGCCCTGTGCCATCAGGCCGTTGAGGTTCGGGGCGTCGGCGACCTTGACGCGGTCGAGGACGGTGCCGTCGATCCCGATGACCAGGACCTTGTTGACGGCGGCGACCGGGGCGGCGGCCGGGGCGGGGGCGGCCGGCGCGGTCTGGGCGGCGGCGGCGATCAGGGCCGCGGCGGTGGCCGCCACGGCGAGGGCGCGTCCGGGCAGGACAGGGGACACGTACTCCTCCAGGGAGTAAGCGAAGGGGAGGGACCGGGGGTTGGTGCGTGTTCCTGCGCGGGTCCGGTCCATCACACTGGACCAGACCCGTTATGCAAACGTCACTCTTCAGGGAGCGGGTGACGGGCGGGTGACCGACCGGCTTCCGGTCAGCTGCCAGTGGCCGACTTCCACGCGTCCACGTACGCGGACAGGTTCTTGTCGATGTCGGCCCAGTCCGGCTCGAAGACCTCGACCCCGGTCATGACCTTGGTCAGTTCGACCGCGTTGGCGTCGGTGGGCTTGACGTCGGCGCGGGCCGGGAAGCCGCCGCCGACCTCGCTGACCAGCTTCTGGGCGTCCTCGGTGAGCAAGTAATCGAGGAGCTTCTTGCCGTTCTCGGTGTGCGGGGCCTTGGCCATCAGGCCCGCCGCGTAGGGCAGTGCGAAGGTGGTGGGCTTGCCGCCGTCCTTGGCCGGGAACCAGATGCCCAGGTTCGGCATGGACTTGGACTGGGCGAAGTTCATCTGGACGTCGCCGTTGGCGACGAGGATCTCGCCCTTGTCGGTCTTCGGCGCGAGCTTGCTGGTGGAGGAGGACGGGCCGACGTTGTTGGCCTGGAGCTTCTTCAGGTACTCCAGCGCCGGCTCCTTGCCGCCGAAGTCGTGCATCGACTTGATGAGCACGGCCGTGCCGTCGCCCGCGACGCCGGGGGTGGAGTACTGGAGCTTGCCCTTGTACTTGCCGTCGAGCAGCTGCTCCCAGGTCGTGGGGGCCTCGGGCAGCTCCTTCTTGTTGTAGACGAAGCCGAAGTAGTTGTTGACGACCGAGGTCCACTTGCCGTCGGCGGCCTTGTTCGCGCCGTTGACCCGTTCCGAACCCTGGGGCTTGTACGACTGGAGCAGCCCCTTGCCGTCGGCCTGCTGGATGAAGGGCGGCAACGTGATCAGGACGTCGGCCTGCGTGTTGGACTTCTCGCGGACGGCGCGCTGCACCATCTCGCCGGAGCCGCCCTCGACGTACTTCACGGTGATGCCGGTCTTCTTGGTGAAGTCGGCGAAGACCTTGTCGTACCAGCCGTCGCCCTTCTCCCCCTTGAGCCCGTCGGCGCTGTAGACGGTGACGACCTTCTCGCCGCTCCCGGAGTCGGCGGCGGAGGAGCCGCCGCAGGCGGTGAGGGTGGCGCCGACGGCCAGGCAGCCGGTCAGGGCGACGAGCGGGCGCAGCAGGCTGTGGGGCATGCGGGACACGCGGGACATGGGGTTCCTTCGGGGTTCGGGAGGGATACCGCTCAGCGGTAGGAGGCTCTGGTGCGGACGCGGCCGACGGCCAGCAGCACCAGCAGGGTGGCGGCCATCAGCACCACGGCGACGGCGGAACCGCCGAAGAGCGAGCCGCGGTCGGTGGCGGTGAAGATCCGGACGGGCAGGGGCACCCAGTCCGGCGGGTAGAGCATCATCGTGGCGCTCAACTCGCCCATGGACAGGGCGAAGCAGAGTCCGGCGGCCGCGGTGAGCGAGGGCAGCAACAGGGGCAGCCTCACCCGCCACAGCACGTACGAGGGTCGGGCGCCGAGGCTGGCCGCCGCCTGCTCGTAGGCCGGGTCCAGACGTACGATCGCGGCCGAGACCGACTGGTGGGCGAACGCCGTGACAAGGAGGGTGTGCGCCAGGATGACGATGCCGCTCGTGCCGTTGAGCAGGACCGGCGGGCGACTGAAGGCCACGAGCACGGCGAGGCCCACGACCACGGACGGCACGGCGACCGGCAGGACGAACAGGGCGTCCAGCACCCGCTTCCCGCGCTTCTTCAGCCCGGCGGCGGCCAGCGCCGCCCAGGTGCCGACGGTGAGCGCGAGCAGGCTGGCGACCAGGGCGGTGACCAGGCTGGTGGTGAGCGCCTGGAGGGATTCCCCGCGGACCGCGGCCGCGTAGTTCCCGGTGGTCGGGCCGGAGGGGAAGGCCCCGGACCAGTGGGTGGCGAAGGAGGCCGCCACCACCACGAGCAGGGGCAGGGCGAAGAGCGGCAGGAAGAGGACGGCGAATCCGGCCCAGGCGGCCCAGCGGCCGGACTTGCTATGCACCAGCACGCTTGCTCACCACCCGGTAGAGGCCGTAGAGGCCGACGGAGATCGCGATGTTGACGACGGCGACCACGCAGGCGGCCGGGTAGTCGGATTCGAGGATGGCCTTGCCGTAGATCAGCATCGGCAGCGTGGTGACGCCCTTGGCCCCGGTGAACAGCACGATCCCGAATTCGTTGAGGCACATGACCAGCACCAGGCTGCCGCCCGCCCCGAGCGCGGGCAGGGCCTCGGGGAGGATCACCCGCCGGACGATCCGGCCGGGCCTCGCGCCGAGCGAGGAGGCCACCTCCACCTGTGCGGTGTCCAGTTGGGAGAAGGCGGCGAGCAGCGGACGCATCACGAAGGGCGTGAAGTAGGTGATCTCCGCGAGGAGGACGCCCCAGGGGGTGGTGAGGAAGTGGAAGGGCCCCTCCGCCGCGCCGGTGACGTCCGTCCAGACCCCGTTGGCCACGCCCACGCTGCCGTAGAGGAAGAGCAGCGCGAGGGTGATGAGGAAGGAGGGGAAGGAGAGGAAGACGTCGACGAAGCGGGCGACGGCCTTCGCACCGGGGAAGGGCACGAAGGCGATGACCAGGGCGAGCGCGAAGCCGAGGACCAGGCAGCCGACGGTGGCACCGACGGCCAGCCAGACGGTGGTGCCGAGGGCCTCGCGGAAGGCGGTGGAGGCGAAGACCTTCCCGTAGGCGTCGAAGGCACCGCCGCCCGTGTCGGGGGTGAAGGACTGCTGGACGACCAGCGCGAGGGGGTAGAGGAAGACCAGGGCGAGCACGACCACGGGCGGCAGGGCCCACACCCAGCGGGGCGGGGTCCGCGCGCCGGCTCCGGCCGGCCGCGCCCGGCGGCCCGCGGCGGGCACCGACGCCGACTCCGACTCCGACTCCGACAGCGACGGAGGTGCGGGGGCGGGGGGTGCGGGTGCGGGGGCGGGCGCGGGCGCGGGGGCGGGCGCGGGGGCCTCAGCCATCGGAGACTCCCGCCGAGAGCAGGACCGCGTCGCGGGGTTCGAAGTGCAGGGTGACGTGGTCGCCGAGGGCCGGGGTCTCGCGCAGCTCCGGCAGGTCCGCCTTGATCCGGTGCCCGTCCACGTCGACGTACAGCCGGTGCGTCGAGCCCCGCCACTGCACCTCGGTGATCCTGCCGCTCAGGGCGTTGGGCCCGTCGCCCAGGGCCAGCAGGTGCGGGCGCACGCACAGGGTGGCGCTCGCGCCGGGGGCCGCCCGGCCCGGGTCGAGCTCCAGGGTCCGCCCGGCGAAGAGCGCACCGCCGTCGGCGACGGTCACCGGGAGGAGGTTGGCGTTGCCGACGAAGGCGGCGGTGAACTCGGTGCGCGGGGCGCGGTACAGCTCCTGCGGGGTGCCGCAGTCCTGGAGCCGCGCCCGGTCCATGACCGCGATCCGGTCGGCGAGGGTGAGCGCCTCGACCTGGTCGTGGGTGACGTACAGGATGGACACGTCGGGCAGTTCGCGGTGCAGCCGGGCCAGTTCGGCGAGCATCCCGGAGCGCAGCTGCGCGTCGAGCGCCGAGAGCGGCTCGTCGAGCAGCAGCACCCCGGGGCGGATCGCCAGCGCGCGGGCGATGGCCACGCGCTGCTGCTGGCCGCCGGACAGCTCGCGCGGGTAGCGCTTGGCGTAGGCCGCCATGCCCGTCATCTCCAGGGCCTCGGTGACCCGCCCCGGGATCTGCGCCTTGGGTGCCTTCTGCGCCTTGAGGCCGAAGGCGACGTTGTCCTCGACCCGCATGTGCGGGAAGAGCGCGTACTGCTGGACGACCATGCCGATCCCGCGCCGGTGCGGCGGGAGCGCCGTGACGTCCCGGTCCCCGATGAACACCCGGCCCGAGCGGGGACGTACGAAACCCGCGACCGCCCGCAGCGCCGTGGTCTTGCCCGAACCGGAGGGGCCGAGCAGCGCCATGACCTCGCCGGGCTCGACGCTCAGGTCGAGCGAGTCCAGGACGGTGGTGCCCGCGTAGGCGACCGAGACCGCGTCGAAGCGGATGCCGCTCACGCGGCGGGCTCCGGGTCGAAGGGGCCGAGCAGGGCGGGGAGTTCGGCGATGGATCCGAGGACGTGGGTCGCGCCGTGCGCGGTGAGGGCCGCGCGGTCGTGCGCCCCGGTCAGCACGCCGGCCACGATCCCGGCACCCGCCCGGCACCCGCTGAGCATGTCGTAGGCCGTGTCGCCGACGACGACCGCCTCGCGCACGTCGGCCACCGCGCCCGTGCGCAGGAAGGCGGCCAGCACCATGTCCGGGTACGGGCGCCCGCGCCCGCCCGCGTCGGCCGGGCACAGGGTGAGGTCGGCGAGGTCCTGCCAGCCGAGGGCGGCGAGGATCGCGTCCTGGGTGACGCGGGCGAAGCCGGTGGTCAGGACGACGGTGCGACCTTGGCCGCGGAGGGTGTCGATGGCCTCGCGGGCACCGGGGAGCGGGGCGACGAGGCCGCCGTCGACCAGGGCGCCGTAGGCCGCCTCGAAGGCGACGTTGGCGCGCTGGGCGAGCTCCTCCGAGCCGAAGAGGTGGCGGAAGACGGAGATCTTCGACTCGCCCATGGTGTCGCGGACGTACTGGAGCTTCTCGGCGTGGTCGGCGGAGCCGGGCTCGACGCCGAGCTGCTCGGCGGCGCGCTCGAAGGCCCGCTCGACGAGGCCCCCGTCGGCGACGGTGGTGCCGGCCATGTCGAGGACGACGAGGCCGTGGCGGAAGGTGGTCGCGTTGGTGTTGATGGTGGTGATGGTGGTGGTGTTGGTGGTGTTGTTGTTGTCAGCCATGTCGGTTACCAGCCCAGTTCGTTCGCGGTGGTCTCGGCTATGGCGGGCGAGCAGGTCATGCCCCGGCCGCCGGGTCCGGTCACCAGCCACACGCCGTCCCGCACCTGCTCGCGGTGGACGACCCGGGTGGTGTCGGTGCACTGCGCGTACACGCCCGCCCAGCGGTGCCGGATCTTCGGGAGCGGGCGGCCCAGGAAGGACTCGACGACCCCGGTGAGGTGGTCGTAGGGCTCTTCGAGGGTGTCGAACGCGAAGGGGTGCTCGTACTCGTGGGTGTCGCCGATGGTGAGGCCGCCGTCGCACCGCTGGACCATCAACAGCTGCATCTTGTGCGCGGCGGCCACGGGCGCCTGCGCCTGCTCGGCGTTGAGCTCGTCGAGGGCCTCGCTCCGGTACGCCGGGTAGTAGCGGAAGCTGTCGGCGTCGGCGACCGAGGTGGTCAGCGGCTCGCCGAGCGGCTCGGTCTGCATCATCTGGAGCCGGACCCGGCGCACGGGCAGGTCCGGGGCCAACTCGCGGACCAGGCCGGAGAGCCAGGCTCCGGTGGCCAGGACGACGACGTCGCCGCGGTGGACGTCACCGTGGTCGTCGCGGACGGCGCCGGGGCCGGTGACCTCGCGGACCTCGCGTCCGGGGAGGAAGGTGTAGCGGCCGGAGGCCCGCAGCGCCGCGCGCAGGTGGAGCTGCGCGGTGCGCGGCTCGACGGCCGCGTCCCGCTCACACCACAGGGCCGCCTCGAAGGCGCCGCGCAGGGCCGGGTTGATCGCACGCGCTTCGGCCGCACCGAGGAGCGCGTATCCGCGGGCGGCGGCGTCCGCGCGGGCCACGGCCGCCTCGGCGACCGCGTGTTCACGGGCGTTGCGGACGGGGGTGAGGGATCCGATGGCGCGGAAGCCCAGGCCGGGGACCCGCTCCCCGATCCGCTCCCAGAGCTCGCGGGCCCGCAGCGCCGTGTCCAGCTCCGCACCGCCGGCCCGCCCGCTGACCCAGATCTGGCCGAAATTGCGCAGTGAGGCACCCCGCGCCTCGGCCTCGCGCTCGATCTGGACGACCTCGTGGCCGCGTTCGACTGCTTGCCAGGCGTGCATGGTGCCGACCACGCCGCCTCCGATGACTATGACTCTCACCCGGCCCACGGTGTCCGGGACCCATGGACCGGGAGGATCCATCAGGCGACCGATCGGTGAACAGCCCTCGACGCTTGGACCAGACCCGTTACCGTTCCGTGATAAGCAAGCATCCCTTTGGTCCGGTTATCGGGTTGCTCGTCCTCGACTATTCGGGGCGCAGGTGCGTCGTGAAGCTGAACCGGTCGCCACGGTAGAGCGAACGCACCCGCTCCAGGGGCCGCCCGTCCTGATCGCGCGAGAACCGGTGGATCAGCAGCATCGGCAGCGCGGGCGGCGTCCCGATGAGCAGCGCCTCGCGCGGGGTGGCCAGGACCGTCTCCAACTTCTCGTCGGCGTCACCGAAGGCGATGCCGAGCCGCTCCCGGAGATATCCGTAGAAAGAGGAATCCGGCTTGAATTCGCCGTCCAGTCGGGGCGCACGGGCCACCCGGACGTACGTGCTCTCCAGCCCCACCCGCTCGTCGTCGGCCAGCAGCACCCGCTCCAGGTGCCAGACGGGCTCGCCGGCCTCCGCGCCGATGCCGGGCGCGAGGTCGGGCGGGCAGGGGAACTGCTCCAGGCCGATGAGGTTGCGGCCCGGGCGGCGCCCTTGGCGGCGGACCCCCTCGGTGTAACTGGCCAGGGACAGCGGCTGCTCCAGCTTCGGCCCGGCGACGACCGTGCCGCGCCCGGACCGGCGCAGCCTGCCTTCGAGGAGCAGCTCGCGCAGGGCCTGGCGGACGGTCTCGCGGGACACCTCGTAGCGCTCGGCGAGGTCCCGTTCGGTGGGCAACGTCCCGCCCTCGCCGAGCTCCTCGACGAGCTCGGCGAGGCGGGCCTTGACGGCGTAGTACTTGGGAATGCGCCCGTGCTCGGGAATGCCGGATCGGACCGGCGAGCCGGGGCGGTGCTGGGTCGGTTCCACTCTGGGACTGTACGGGGGTGGTACGGGGGCGGGGCGCGGGGCCTACGGCCCGGTCGTCGGCTCCCTGCGCAGGCGCCGGGCTGCCAGCAGGAGGCCCCCGCCCGCCGCGAGGGCGCCGAGGGCGCCCCGTGCGGCCAGGTCCTGGGCGCGGGCGGTGGTGTCGGGGGTGCCGGTCTCGGCAAGGGCGTCGACCCCGGACCACGTTCCGGGTTCCGCCTCGGCCCCGGCCTCCGCCTCGACCGGCTGCTGCGGGCCCTCGACCGAGAACCGGTAGCCGCCGGTGTCGCCGACCCAGTCGCCGTCGTCGCCCTTGCGCTGGACCAGGGCCGCGTCGGCGACCACCTCGCCGGCGGGTGCCGTGGCGGCGAAGGCCAGCTGCACCTTGACGGTGGCCGAGCCGCCGGGACCGACGGTGAAGCCGGGGAAGGCCTCCCCGCCGTCGAACACGGCGATGACCTCGTCCCGGTCGGTGCTCTCCAGGCTGACGGGGAAGGTGGCGCCCCGCGCCTCGAACTCCATCCGCAGGTGGGCGGGGCGCAGGGTGTGCGCCTTGTCGGTGAAGACGACCACGGGATGGATGGCGGTGCACTCGGTGGCGGTGGTGTTGGTCAGGTCCAGGTACCAGGTCTGCGGTCCGGCGCCGATGCGGTAGACGCTCGGTCCGCCGCGGATCCGGGCCCCGATGGGGAAGGCCGCGTTCTTGCCGTCCCCGCAGCTGGCCTTGGCGCGCGAGGGCAGTGCGGGTGCGGGGCGGGCGCCACCGCCGCCGGGGGGCGCGGGTGCGGCGACCGCGGGAAGCGCGACCGGTCCCGATACGACGACGAGGACCGCGGAGAGGGCAAGGGCTTTGCGCAGTCGCATGGTGGGCCTTCGCTGGCTCGCCGGACGATGATCTGACGAAGCGACAATCACCCCGCCTTGGCCGCACCCTGCCACGCCCCTCCCACCCCCCTGCTGTCGCCGCGCCCCGGTCGAACCGGTTTACGCCCGATTGGCGCAGGGGGTCAAGCGCCGCCGAAGAGGGGGGCCAGGACCAGTTCCGCCGCGCCCTCCGCCACTCCGCCCGGGGCCCGCTCCACCCGCACGGGACCGCCGCCGAGGGCGCGGGCCGCCAGTACCGTACGGACCCCCTCGACGAACACCTCCGGCGCGGCCGCCACCACGCGCCCGCCCAACAGCACCCGGTCCACGTCCAGCAGCGCCACCAGATTCGCCGCCGCCTCCCCCAGCACCCGCGCGGCCCGGTCGAGGTCGCCCCGCGCCACCGCCTCCAGGCACAGCACCTCGGCGCAGCCGCGCGCCCCGCACCGGCACGGCGGCCCGTCCAGCAGCAGCACCTGGTGCCCGAACTCCCCCGCGCCCGAGCGGCTCCCCCGGTACACCTCGCCCCCGAGGCGCAGCCCCGCGCCCAGTCCGGTGCCCACGTGCAGGTACACGGAGCTGCCGGACCCCGGATCGGTGCCGGTTCCGGCCGCGCCCGCGTTGGTGTCCTTGTCCAGCACCACCGGCACCCCCAGGCGCTCGGCCAGCGCCGCCCGCAGCGGATAGCCCTCCCAGCCCGGGAAGCCGGTCACCCGACCCAGCACCCCGGTCCGGTGGTCCAACGGCCCGGGTGCGGCCACGCCCACACCCAACGGCGCGCCCGCACCCGACGGCCCGCCCGCGCCCGACGGCCCGCCCGCGCCCGACGGCCCGTCCGCGCCCGCGCCCGACGGCCCGTCCGTGGCCGACCCGCCGGCGCAGGCCCGTACGACCGCCTCCGCCACCGCCGCCACCACCGCATCGGGCTCGGCCCCGAAGTCCAGGGGCCGGCGCGACTCGGCCACCACCCGCCCCAGCAGGTCCACGCGCACCACGCGCAGCTCGTCGCGGTCCAGGTGGGCGCCCACGGCGTACCGGGCCTCAGGGACCAGGCGCAGCAGGGTGCGCGGCTTGCCGCCGGTGGACGCGCCGCGTCCCGCCTCCGCGACCAGGCCCTCCGCCGCCAGCCGGGCCGTGATCTTGCTGACGGCCTGCGGGGTCAGTCCCGTACGGGCGGCCAGCTCGCCGCGGCCCGGCCCGGCCTCGCCGCGCAGCCCCGCCGCGCGCAACAGGCCCAGGACCAGCGCGGCATTGTGCCCGCGCAGCCCGGCCAGATTCGCTCCGCCGACCGCGTCGTCCCCACCACCACCGTTGCCTCTGATCACCCGCCCATTGTCCACCCTCCTTGCACTTAGGCAACAGTGTTGCCAAAGTGGACTCCATGGCTACCACCTCCCCCACCTCCCCCACATCTCCCTCCGGCCCCGCCACCCCCGCCGGCGCCCCGCTCCGCGTCGGCCTGATCGGCTACGGACTCGCCGGCTCCGTCTTCCACGCCCCGCTCGTGACCGCGACCGAGGGGCTCGTCCTCGACACGGTCGTCACCTCCGACCCCGACCGCCGGGCCCAGGTGCAAGCGGAATTCCCGGACGCACATGTCGTACCGTCGCCGGACGCGCTGTTCGAGCGGGCCGCGGAGCTGGACCTCGTGGTGATCGCCTCCCCCAACAGGACCCACGTCCCGCTCGCGACCACCGCCCTGGAGGCGGGCCTGGCCGTGGTGGTCGACAAGCCGCTCGCCGCCACCGCCGCGGAGGCCCGTGAACTCGCCGCGCTGGCCGACCGGACCGGGACCTTCCTGTCCGTCTTCCAGAACCGCCGCTGGGACAACGACTTCCTCACCGTGCGCCGCCTGATCGAGGAGGGCGAGCTCGGCGAGGTCCAGCGCTTCGAGTCCCGCTTCGAGCGCTGGCGCCCCCAGCTCAAGGGCGGCTGGCGCGAGTCCGGCGCCCCGGAGGAGATCGGCGGCCTGCTGTACGACCTGGGCAGCCACGTGGTGGACCAGGCCCTGGTGCTGTTCGGCCCGGCCGTCCGCGTCTACGCGGAGACGGACGTGCGCAGGCCCGGAGCCCGGGCGGACGACGACACCTTCATCGCGCTGACCCACGCGAACGGCGTCCGCTCCCACCTCTACGTCAGCGCGACCACGGCCCAGCTCGGCCCGCGCATGCGGGTGCTCGGTTCCTCCGCGGGCTACGTCAAGTACGGCCTGGACCCGCAGGAGGGCGCCCTGCGCGAGGGCAAGCGCCCGGGCGTGGACCTGCCGTGGGGCGAGGAGCCCGAGCACTGCCGGGGCCGGATCGGCTCCGGCGAGTCCCCGCTGACGGGTGGCGGGCGGCCCGTGCCGACGGAGCCGGGCGACTACCCGGCCTACTACGCGGCGGTGGCCGCCGCACTGCGCGACGGCGGCCCGGCTCCGGTCACCGCGCACGAGGCCGCGGACTGCCTGGACGTCCTGGAGGCGGCCCGCCGCTCGTCCGAGGAGGGCCGTGCGGTGAACGTCTCAGCGCACGGGGCGACTTCCGCCTGAAAATCGATCAAGCGATCGGACCGGGCCCCTTAAGCTGTGAGAATCCTATGATCATCACAGTTGCGAAGAGTGGGTACTACCAGTGAAGTTGTCCCGGATCGCCACGGCCGTCACCGTGGCCGCGATGGCTCCTGCCGTCCTGTTCGCCTCTCCGGCCTTCGCCGCCGACGCCGGAGCGGCGGGGACGACCTCCGCGTCGGCCGCCTCGACCGTGTCGACGCCCACGGACACCAAGCCCGTCGACGGCAAGCCCACCGACGGCAAGCCCGCGGACACCAAGCCCGTCGACGGCAAGGACCAGGCCGCGGCCGACCGCGCCGCGATCGAGAAGATCCTGGCCGACCCGAAGAGCGGGCCCGGCGTGCGCGGGGCCGCGGCCAAGGCCCTCAAGGGCACGGACGCGGACCTGCGGCACTTCCTGACGGTCGAGCTGGCCAGGCAGCAGCTCGACGACGACCGGATGCGGGTCTCGCAGCTCATCCACGCCGGTGGCAAGGCCGTGCAGCGTGAGGGCAAGAAGGCCCTGAAGGTCGACACCCAGGCGGCGCTGACCGCGTTCCTGGAGTCCGGGCAGCACGCGGCCCGGCTGGAGGACGACCGCGTCGAGCTGCTGACGGCGCTCCAGGGCGCCGGTCCGGGCCTGACCGAAGGCATCCAGAAGATCCTGTCGAACGGCACCGCGGCCCAGATCCGCGCATTCGTCACGACCACGCAGCACCAGCTGCGCGACGACGACAACACCGTCCTGATCTCGGCGATGCTCGGCAAGAACCCGGGTCCCGAGCTCAAGAAGGCCGCGCAGGCCGCCCTCAAGGGCAGCGCGAAGGACCGTGCCGAATTCCTGAAGACCGGGCAGTTCACCGCCCGCGAGAAGGACGGGAACGGCAAGGGCGAGGACCAGGCCGACGGCAAGGACAAGCCGCGTCCCAAGGGCGATGACGAGGCCGGCAAGGTCGTCGTCACCCCGAACAACGGGTCCGGCGGCAACACCGCGGCCCCGGCCGGTGGCAAGGGCCCGCTCGCGTCCACCGGCAGCGGCGCCGAGACCCCGTGGATCGTCGGCGGCAGCGCCCTCGCCCTCGCGGCGGGCGCGGGCCTGGTGCTGACGGCACGTCGACGCGGCGCGTCGACCCGCGGCTGACGCTCCACTTCGCGTCCCGGTACGCGTCCCGGTACGCGTCCCCGGTACGAGAGGGGGCGGGCCCGCCGACCACGGCGGCCCCGCCCCCTCTCCCGCGTCCGGAGCCGAGGCGCTTCAAGCACCTCGGGCGCCTCAAGCACCTCGGGCGCTTCAGGCGCTCTTGAACTCCTGGCGCTGGCGGCCGAGCTTGTCGATCTCCAGCTCCACGACGTCACCGGCCCGCAGGAACGGCTTCGGCTCCGGCTGCCCCATGGCCACGCCGGCCGGGGTGCCGGTGACGATGACGTCGCCCGGGTGGAGGGTCATGAACTGGCTCAGGTACCGCACGACCTCGCCGACCGGGAAGATCTGGTCGGAGGTGTTGCCGTCCTGCTTGAGCTCGCCGTTGACCCACAGCTTCACGTCCAGGACCTGCGGGTCCGGGATCTCGTCGGCGGTGACCAACCAGGGGCCGAGCGGGGTGAAGGTCTCGCAGTTCTTGCCCTTGTCCCAGGTGCCGCCGCGCTCGATCTGGAACTCGCGCTCCGACACGTCGTTCACGAGCAGGTAGCCGCCGACGTGCGCGAGGCCCTCCGCGGCCGAGCCGAGGTAGCGGGCCGTGCTCCCGATGACGACGCCCAGCTCCGCTTCCCAGTCGGTCTTCACGCTGCCGCGCGGGATCAACACGGTGTCGTCGGGGCCGACGACCGTGTCCGGGGCCTTGAGGAAGAGGATCGGCTCCGCGGGGGTGTCGGCGCCGACCTCCGCCGCGTGGCCGTGGTAGTTCAGCCCGATGCCCACGATCTTGCCGACCCGGCCGACGGGCGCGCCGACGCGCAGGCCCTCGGCGCCCAGCACCGGAAGGTCGCCGGACTCCGCCGCTTCCCGGACGCGGGACAGTACGGAATCGTCGGCGAGCAGCGCCCCGTCCACGTCCGTGATCAGGTCGGACAGGTCCCGCAGGGTCCCGTCCTGGTCGAGCAGCGCGGGGCGTTCAGCACCCACCGGTCCGACGCGCAGCAGCTTCATGGGCATTCTCCCGTGGTCGTGGGTGGTCGGCCCGTGGGCTCGCCCCGGGCCGGCCGATGGGTTGCGGCCATCGGAGGATTGGTCGATCCTCCAAGATGTCCACCCAATCCGCAAGACCCTGTTCACAGACTGGAACGCGCACCTCCGAGCGCGATCCGCCCCGCGCGGTCCTTGCGGTGCTGGAGCCAGACCCGCTCCGCCACCGTCCACGCGGTCGTGGCCACCAGGTACAGGCCCGCGGCCAGCGGCACCACGGCCGCGGTGATCAGCGTGCCGAAGGAGAGCAGCGGCAGCACGCCGGACATCTTGCGCAGCATCTCCCGCTGCTCCGCGGGCACCGTGTCGGGCAGCTCGGGGCCGTTGCCCGAGCGCGCGGCCCGCCGCCCCCGTACGGCGCTCCACGCGGCGACGGCCGCGATGGCGGCGAACAGGCCCAGGAACACCAGCCCCGGCCCCCCGAAGGGGCCGCCCTCCCCCAGCGCGTCGGCCCACCGGGCGCCGAGCGGGGCGGCGAAGAGCCGCTCGCCCAGCAGCCCGCTGTCCACGGACGTGAACGCCCGGTACATGAAGAAGAACACCGGCAGCTGCACGAGGACGGGCAGGCAGCCGGCCCGCGGGGTCGCGCCCCGGAAGGCCGCCCGGCTCAGCGGGTGCAGGGCGAGCCGCACCAGCACGGTGAACAGGACGATCGCGGCAGCGGTCGCGGCCGGGGCCGCCACCGGCTCCAGCAGCTGGGCGAGGGCGACGACGGGCTGCGCGACGCCCTGGGTGAGGGCATGGATGAGCGGGGTGAGAACGGACACGGGGTCCCTCCGGAAGGTCTCGTCGGACGTCGAAAGATGCTTCAGGTGCATTTCGGCGTGACGAGCCGTGCGGGGGCGCCGCGGGGGTCGCGATGGACCCGGGGAACGCCCCTACGCGGCCGTCAGGACGGACCGCCCGGGCGCCCTGGGCCGCGAGCGGCCGGAGGCGTCGGGATCGCGCTGCGGCAGGAAGGCCGTGCGCTGCTCGCGATCACGGATCGCGGTGCGTATGCGGGTGCGGGGTACGGGTGGGGTGCACCGGGCGAGCAGCGCCGCGCAACCCGTCACCGCGGCGCCGACGGCGGCCGTGGCCGCGAAGGCGACGGCGGCGCCCAGCCCGCCCTCCCCGAGGGAGTAACCCAGGAGCAGCGTGAGGAGACCGGTGAGCAGGACGACGCTCAACAACCCACGGACACGCGCCATACGACCCACCCCCTTCGCCTCGCCCCGACGTCTTGACCCACTACCCGACCAGCCTAACCTCCCCCGCCGACAAGCGGGTCGGCGGCCAACACCTCCGCGTCCGGCCGCCCGTCCCGCTCCCGCTCCCGCGGCCCGAGCCACGCCACCGCCAGGGCGACCGCCAGGTTCAGCGCGAGCGCGACCATCCCCGCGTTCACCCCCCACACCGGGTCGTGGCCCGTGAAGACGAGCACGCAGACGGCCACTACCCCCACCACCAGCCCGCTCACCGCCGCGGCCAAGGTCAGCCGCCGCCACACCAGCCCCAGCAGCAGCATCGGCACCAACTGCGCCATCCCCTCGTAGGAGATGAGCGAGAGCCGCACCAGGGTGTTCGGCGCGGTGTACGTCATCACCAGGGCCAGCGCCCCGGCGACCACCACGACCACCTGCGAGGCCGGCTTCTGCCGCTCCGCCGCACTCCAGCGCGGCACCAGCGACAACACGCTGCGCCCCCACATCGTCCCGATCACCAGCATGAACACCGCCATCGGCACGATCGACGACAGCGCCGCCGCGACACCGATCACCCCCACCGCCCACGCGGGCAACGAGTCGACGACCAGCTCGAACAGCGCGAGGTTGGAGCCCGCACCGGTCAGCCCCGGCACCACGAACAGCGCGGCCATCCCCAGCAGCATCGGGACGAAGAGCAGCACGTTGTAGGCGGGCAACAGGATCGCGTTGCGCCGGAGCGCGTCGGCGTCACGCGCCCCCAGGTAGCCGGCCACGGTCGTCGGGAAGATCACCACGGTCAGCGCGTTGAGCACGGAGGTGGACACGAACCACCCCGTCCCGAGCCCGCTCCCGCCCCCACTGCCCCCGTGCCCGGGGAGGGTCAGCCAATCGGGCCGCTCCGCGACCAGCCGGTCGAACAGCTCCCCGTACCCGCCGAAGTAGTGCACCGGCACGTACACCGCGAGGAAGCCCAGCGTCGCGATCACCAGCACGTCCTTGAGCACCGACACCCACGCGCTCCCGCGCAGCCCGCTGACCACCACGAAGCCGGTGGTGACGGCGAACGCCACGAAGTAGGCCCACTCCAGCGGGACCGCCCCGTAGGTCACCGTGGAGACCACCACCCCCATCCCGGTGATCTGGAGCTGGATGTACGGCAGCAGGAACACCGTCGCCAGCACCGCGACCGCCGCGCCGAGCCACGGGCGGCCGTACCGGTGCGCGACCATGTCCGAGATCCCGACCAGGGCGTGCCGGCGCGCGTAGTCCCACAGCAGGGGCCCGACGACGTACCCGACCGCGTACCCGCACGACATGTAGGCGACGACGTACATCACGGGCGCGCCGTAGTTGTAGCCCCAGCCCGCCGCGCCCAGGTAGCTGAAGCTGGTGTAGCCCTCGCCCGCCATCAGCACCCAGATGAAGACGGTGCCCAGCGACCGGCCGCCCACCGACCACTCGGCGAGCCCGCCGCCCCCGCCCCCGCCCCCGGCTCCCCCGCGGCCGCGCACCGCGTACAGGCCGAGCGCGACGGTCCCCACCATGAACACGGCGAAGACGGAGGTGGCCACCGCCGCCGCGCTCACCGGTGGTCACCCCGCCAGGCCAGCCAGACGGCGAGCGGGGTGACCAGCGTCGCCCCCACGCACCACACGAGCAGGAAGGGCACCCGCCCGAAGAGGAGCGGCTCCACCCGGTTGACCAGGGGGAGCGCCCCGAGGAAGAGCACGAAGGGCGTGGCGAGCCACACCAGCTGAGGACGTTTCACTCGTTTCGGACGCACCGCCCCACGGTAGGCGCACCGTCCCGCGGCGGCGGGCCCCGCCGCCGCGGTCAGCCCTTCAACTTCCCCCACACCACGAGCCGGTACTTCGAGGTGTACTCGGGCGTGCAGGTCGTCAGGGTGATGTACGCGCCCGGCTCGCCGTACCCGTAGTCGGGCTTCACCACGCTCCGCGGCACCGGCGCGATCACCCCTGAGTCCCGCTCGGTCGTCTCCGGGAGCACCTTGTCCACGACGTACGTGTACCGCCTGCCCTGCGTCTCGACCTGGATCTCGTCCCCGGCCCGCAGGCGGTCGACGTACCGGAAGGGCTCCCCGTGCGTGTTGCGGTGCCCCGCGAGCGCGAAGTTCCCCCGCGCCCCCGGCTGCGCGGTCTCCGGGTAGTGCCCGACGTACCCCTTGTCGAGCACCGCGGCCTTGGACACCCCCTGCGCGACGGGCACGACCAGCCCCAGCCGCGGGATCCGCAGCACGGCGTACGCCTGCGACGCGGCCGGAGCCGCCGCGGAACCCGTCCGCCCCGCCTGCCCCGCGGCGGGCGGGCGCACGGGGCGGGCGGTCGGGGTGTCGGGGCCGGCGGTCGGCGCGGCGGACCCCGCGTCCGCCCCCGCCCCCGCCCCCGGATCCACGTCCGCCCCGGCGAGATCGTCCCCGGCGTCGCCTCCAGCAGAACCGGAACCGATCGGACCGGACCCCTCCCAGGACCGCTCCAGGGCCCGCACCTGGTCCCGCGCCGCCGCCACGACCTCCCGGTTCGTCCACCACACCTGGTGCACCACCAGCAACAACACCACCAGGCCCACCGTGGTGGTCAGTTCGGCACAGGTCCACAGCACCCGCGCGATCCCCACGCGCCGTGCCCGCCGACCGCTGCCCTGCACCACCACAGGTATGTGATCCCGCACGGGCCGCACCTTAAGACCTGCCCCGCCAACTGACCAGCGGCAGTACGGTGTGAACCATGCGCCCCGACACGCCTGCCGAGCACATCGCCGAAGCCGAGCGCCTCATCCGCACGGCGAACCGCTACCCCGAGGACCAGGAGCCGCTGCTCCTGCAAGCCGCGGCCCACCTCGAACTGGCCGACGTACGCGAACGGGCGAGCGCGCTCTACGACCAACTGCTGTCCGGCACACCGGTCAACACCCACCTGATCAAGGCCCTCCAGGCCGCGAACCTGTGGGAGTACGGGCACGAGGCCGAGGCCCGCGCCCTGATCTCCGGCATCCGCACGGCCGCCCCCGACGACCCCGCGCCGTGGGAGGTCATCGCCGAGACCCTGGAGGCCCACGACGAACTGGACGCCTCCCACGACTGCTTCACCCAGGCCGCCCAGCTGCTCATCACGGACGAAGAACCCCTCACCACCTCCACCACGGCCCTCCTCACCGGCCGCCACCGCGTCCGCCGGCTCCTGGGGCTGGCCCACGACGACTGGGACATGGTCGCCGACACCCGCCACACCGGCCCGATCCCGCTCGACGAGCTCCACGACCCCAAGCGCATCTGGGCCCTGGGCTCCGACGACCCGGCCGAGCTGCGCGCCGAGATCGCCCGCCTGCGCGCCGAGCTCGGCGACCGCCGCGCCGCGCTCTCCCGGCCCTTCCCGGTGGCCCTGCTGCACTGGCCGCTCCAGGAGCTGACCGAGCTCCTCGCGTCCTACCCGACCCTGGCCAGCGAGTACCCCTCGCACGCCGCTCACCTGACGGACATCGAGACCTCCCTGCGCGCCCTGGCCGCTTCGGGCACCACGAACCTCGGCATCGTCACGGCGAGCGTCCCCTCCTTCGAGGCGTTCGCCGCCTCCGAGAGGACCTCCCCGGCCTCCCCCAGCCTCCTGGCCGAGTACGCCACCACCCTCGCCGCCCGCGGCAAGGCCACCCCCTGGCCCCCGTCCCCCACCACCCCCTGCTGGTGCGCCTCGACCAAGCCGTACGCCACCTGCCACGGCGGCCCGCTGCTCTGACGCCCGTGCCCGTCCGGTTCAGCCGAAGGGCAGCCGCAGCTGCTCGTGGCCGCGTGCCGTGGCCGCGGGCGGGGCGGGGCGGTGGGCGGCGAGCCCGAGGAGGGCGCGCAGGGCCGCGACCACCTCGGCGGGGGCGTCGCGGACCATCGACGGGGTGGCGCTGACCACGAGGACGCCGTGCGCCTCCAGACGGAGCCGGCGCCGCAGCGTCGCGTGCCAGGAGTCCCGGGCGTAGTGGTACTCCGCCGAGTCGATCTCCAGGGCCACGACCTCGTCCGGCCAGTACGCGTCCGGGCTCGCCAGGAAGGTCCCGTCCGGGGTGTACAGCCGGGCGTTCCACAGCGGGGCCGGTAGGTCCGTGGCCGTCAGGGCGTCGCGGGCCCGGGCCTCGGCGATGGAGCGGACCCCGGCCACCAGCTCGGCGGCGGCGCCCCGCACCGCGGGTCGGGCCAGGGCGCGCGCGGCGCGGAGTTCGCCGTGCAGGTCCTGCGGGTGGCACCAGCCGGCCTGGACCACGTTCGCCAGGACCGAGCGGACCAGGTCGGGGTCCTCGGCCCGGGCCGCGAAGTCGGCGGCGGCGCGCAGCGGGCGGGCGCTCGGGATCCCGGACACCGTGATCGTGGCCGGCCAGCGCGCGGTGGTCAGCGGCCGGACCCCGGGGACGGGAGCGACCGTGCGCGGGGCCCGGACCATGACGTCCAGCGGGGTCGGCGGGGCATCGCGTACGCCGATCAGCGCCAGGGCGGCTCCGCCGGTGAGCGCCGCCGCACCGCCGCCGAGGGGATCGCCGCCGGCGGGCCCGGCGGCGTACAGGACGGCGGAGAGGGCGCGTTGGCGCTCGTCCGGCGGCCCGGTCTGCAGGAGGTAGACGCGGGGCAGCAGCCGCTGCCAGGGGCCGCCGGGTCGGGTCCGGCCGGCGACCGTGGCGGACGGCACCCGGGCGGCCCTGAGCTGGTGGGCGGTCACGAGGTTCAGCTGACGGCGCGCCAGCGGGGCAATGGCCCGGGAGGGGGCGGGAGCGGTGGCGCGGGCGGTGGAGTGCGTGATCATGCCCGCGATATGCCCGCCGGTCGCGCGGGCACGCCTGGGGCGCGGCTCGGGGATCGGGGTGGGGATCGGAGGCGGGCCCGCCCCCCGGCCTCAGGCCGCCGCTGAGGCCGTCGCCGCTTCCGGGTGGTCGGGCGAGAGGAAGACGATCACCGCGTTCTCCGTGCCGGGCAGCGGGGTGACCTCGTGCCAGCCGAGGCGGCGGTAGGTCGCGACGGTGTCGGTGGCGGCGCGGGCGGTGAGCAGCCAGGCGCGCCCCTCCGGGGCGTCGGCGGTGATCTCCGCGAGCAGGGCCCGGCCCGTGCCCTGGCCGCGGGCGTGGCGGCGTACGGCGAGTTCGTCCACTTCGAGGGCGTCGACCAGCAGCCGGCGGACGCGGGCGCGGCCGAGCTGGGCGCTGACCTGCGCGTAGCCGCGGTCGGCGGGGAAGGGGGCGCGGGTCAGCCAGGCGGTGGCGAAGCCGTCGATGCCGTCCGCGGTCTGGGCGAAGGCGGTGCGGAAGCCGCGGCGGCGGGTGTCGGACTGGAGGCGGGACGCGAACTGGCGAATGGTTTCTTCACCTTCGTTCCACGGCGGTCCCGAGAAGACGTCGGCGTAGGTGTCGACCAGTTCGTCCGTCAGGTCGAGGACGGCCGGTCCGTAGCAGATCACGGTTGTCCGCTCCTGGGGTGGGTTGGGGGGTTTCTCTCCTGCGGAGAGCGAATCTACGCCCCCGCGGTTGCCTGGTGTGGCGCATGCCTCGATCGGGAGGTTCCCGGCAGATCCACCGTGTCGCCGTGACACGGGCCGGTGTTGGGCGTTGTCACGGTGGCGCGGCCCGTCCGGAGACCGTGACCGACGGTGGCTATAGGGGTGTGGGTGGACGGATTCCTGCGTGGACTCGGCGCGTGTGCGCTGGCGTTCTTCCTGGTGCTGGGCGTGGTCGCCATGCTGCCGCCCGGCGTCCCGCACGGCGTCGTGGGCGGGGCCGTGCTGTTGCTCGGCGCCGTGGGTGCCCGCCGCTTCGCGCGGCGGTCGCGTTAGCCTCGTCGGAAGGATCGTTCGAAGCGTAGGACGTCCGTACGGCGGAGGGAATGGACATGGCACAGGTACCGACCTCGGTGGTGGCCGCGGCAGGGCTGGTCGGCGGCTACGCCGTCGCGCGGTGGACGCGCAAGCGGCCCCTGGGCGGCGTCGTGCTCGGCGCGGCCGGACTCGCGGCCGGGCGTGAATGGCACCGGCGCGCGGGCGCCCCGGCCGCGGCCGGACTCGGCGCGCTGTACGTCGCCGGCTTCGCCGGATCGCACCCGCTGGCCAAGAAGATCGGCGCCTGGCCCGCGGTCCTCACCGTGGCCGCCGTCGTGGCCGCCGCGTCCTGGACCGTGGCCGACCGCGACTGAACCCCGACGGTCCCCCCGGCACACCAGCCGCCGGCCCGAGCACCCCGGGGCGGCAGCCCCGGGGCAGCCCACGGCCGGCAGGCCCCCGGTTCCGCTATGCCCCCAGCGCTCGGCTGACCGTGTAGATCAGCAGGCCCGCCAGGGCTCCCACCACCGTGCCGTTGATCCGGATGAACTGCAGGTCGCGGCCGATGTGGGCCTCGATCTTGCGCGAGGTGTGCTCCGCGTCCCAGCCCGCCACCGTGTCCGTGATCAGCGAGGTGATCTCCGTCCGGTAGGTCGTCACGACGTACACCACCGCGCCCTCGATCCACCCCTCCACCTTCGCCTGCAAGCGGCCGTCCGTGGCCAGCCGCGAGCCGAGCGAGATCAAGGACGCCCGCACGCGCAGGCGCAGTTCGCTCTGCTCGTCCTGCGCCGCCGACAGG
This sequence comes from Streptomyces sp. NPDC051555, assembly GCF_044454405.1. Taxonomy (NCBI): domain Bacteria; kingdom Bacillati; phylum Actinomycetota; class Actinomycetes; order Kitasatosporales; family Streptomycetaceae; genus Streptomyces; species Streptomyces sp. NPDC051555. Next base: position 121,685 of record NZ_JBITDP010000022.1, read on the forward strand.
ATCATCGTGCGCACTGCGGACCAGGCCGACGCGATGATGTCCTGGACCTCCCCACGCGCCAGGACCTCGGACTTGAGCCGCTCCACCCGGGCGCGGGTGTCCGTGTCCGACTGGAGGTCGACCGCGAAGTCGCTCAGGAACCGGTCCACCGCACCCCGCGCCGGGTGCTCCGGCATGTCGCGCATCTCCGTGACGAACCGCAGCAGTTCCTTGTAGACCCGGTCGCCGATCTTCCGGTCCACGAACCGCGGGGTCCAGCCCGGCGCCCCGCCCTGGACCGCGTCCATCACCGACTCGCCGTGCGTGACCAGCCAGTCGTGCGCCTTGACGCACACCAGGTCCACCGCCCGCCGGTGCCCGCCGTCCGCGACGATCCGCTCCAGGGTCTTGCCGAGGCCCGGCGCGATCTCGGCGTTCTCCGCCCGCCGCGTGATGGCCTCCCCGACGACCGCCTGCACATCGGAGTCGCGCAGCACCGTCAGCGCACCGCGCAGCGCGGTCGCCAGCTCGTCGGTGACCCGGTCGGCGTGCGCGGGCTCGGCCAGCCAGGCACCGAGCCGGCCGCCGATGCCGAGCGCGTGCAGCCGCGTACGGACGACGTCGGAGGAGAGGAAGTTCTCGCCGACGAACTCCCCGAGGGAGACGCCGAGCTGGTCCTTCTTCGTGGGGATGATCGCGGTGTGCGGAATGGGCAGGCCGAGCGGGCGCCGGAAGAGCGCGGTGACCGCGAACCAGTCCGCGAGCGCGCCCACCATGCCCGCCTCGGCCGCGGCCGCGACGTAGCCCGCCCAGCCGCCCGCGCCACCCGCGTGCTGGGCCCACTTGGCCAGTACGTAGACCAGCGCGACCAGGATCAACAGACCGGTCGCCGTCGTCTTCATCCGGCGGACGCCGCGCTGCCGCTCCTCGTCCGCCGCGTTGAAGACGAACTGACCGGATGCCGCTACGGGCGGCCGGGGCGCCGTCGGCGGCGCTCCGGTGCTCGTCCCTGTGTCGTTCACGGGTTCCTGCCTTCCCCCGGGGGCGCCGGTTTGTCTGCATAGCATCCGACTCCCGGGGCGGCCGCGGAGTTCCCGCCACGACCCGGTGTGTCCCCGCGCTCACGGGCCGCGGCCCTGTCCGGACCCGCGCCCGCGCACGCCCCCGCACGCCCCCCGCTACAGCTCCTTGCGCTTCGAGCGACGCAGCCCCGGGACCTTGCGGGCCTTCTGCTTCACGTCCACCCCGCCCCAGAACGCCAGCCCGTTCACGATCACCCGCGGCGCACCGGGCTCCGGCGCGACGTCCATCTCCCGGTGGTCGAAGGCGCCCATCACCCCGATGCCGTTCACCTCGACCTGCACGCCCGGCGGTACGACGATCTCGATCCCGCCCATGATCGCGACACAGGTGATCATCACCTCGCGCTCCTCGAACCGGGCCTCGCGCAGATCGATCTCGCCCCCGCCCCAGAACGCCACCGCCGAGAAGTGCCGGGGCACCGTCCACGCGCCCTTGCGCTGGAAGGCGGACATGATCGCCACGCCCCAGGACGACGTGCCCCGGCCGCCGATCCGCGCGGGCCAGGACTCCCCCGAGGAGGCGCCCGACCGCGGCGCGGGCGCCTTGCTGAAGGACACCGGCCCATCGGAAACCTGCCCCGGCGCCGGAAGGTCGCTGGTCAGGGGCTCCAGCTCGCCGTACGTGCGCGATGCGTAGGTCGCTTCCAGCCGCTCCTCGAACTCGTCCATGCCGAGCCGACCCTCGGCGACGGCGTCGCGCAGGAGCTCCACCACCCGCTCCCGGTCGGCATCGGACGCCCGCAGTTCCGGCAACGGCTTCTCCGGCCGCTCGTCACTCATACGGCACAGCCTATGCAGACGCCCGCCCGAACCGTAGTGGTCACGGGCCCCCGCTCCCCCGCTCCCCCTCGATCCCCTACTCCCGCCCCGCGTACATCCGCGCGATCACGTCCTCGATGTCCGGCTCCCGCACCGACAGGTCCACCAGCGGATACTCCGCCGCCACCGCCGCCACCAGCGGGGCCGCCGAGGCCTCCGCCGGGAAGGCCAGCCACTGCCGCGGCCCCTCCACCTTCACCACGCGCGCACCCGCCACCGCGATCGGCGGCAGGTCCCGCTCCAGGTCGACCACCAGCGTCCGTTCACCGCGCCCCGCGGGCCCCGCCGCGTGCAGTCCGTCGAGCGGGCCGTCGTACATCAACCGCCCGTGGTCGATCACCATCACCCGCTCGCACAACTGCTCGATGTCCTGGAGGTCGTGGGTGGTCAGCAGCACTGTGGTGCCCGACTCCCCGTTCAGCTCCCGCAGGAACCCACGCACCTTGGCCTTGCTCACCACATCGAGCCCGATCGTCGGCTCGTCCAGGTACAGCACGTCCGGATCGTGCAGCAGCGCCGCCGCGATGTCCCCGCGCATCCGCTGCCCCAGCGACAACTGGCGCACCGGTACGTCGAGCAGCTCACCGAGGTCCAACTGCTCCACGCAGCGCTCCAGATTGCGGCGGAAGCGGTCGGGCGGGATCCGGTACATTCTGCGCACCAGCCCGTAGGAGTCCTTCAGCGGCAGGTCCCACCACAGCGTGGTGCGCTGCCCGAACACCACCCCGATCCGGTGCGCCAACCGCGTGCGCTCGCGCGCCGGATCGATGCCCGCGACCCGCAACCGGCCACCGGTGGGCGTCAGGATGCCGGTCAGCATCTTGATCGTGGTGGACTTCCCGGCCCCGTTGGGCCCGATGTAGCCGACCATCTCGCCCCGCGCGACCCCGAAGCTGATCCCGTCCACGGCCTTGACCTGCCGCTTCTCCCGACGCAGCAGGCCGGTCCGGCGCCGCACGTCGAAGACCTTGCGTACGTCCACCAGCTCGATCAGCGGTTCCACCACTGCACTCCTCGCTCTCTCGTCCGCACCGACACCCACGTCCACGCCCCTCAGCTCCCGGTGCTCCGGTAGGACCGCAGCCCCGCCCGCCACGCCAGCGACGCCGGTACGAGAACCAGCCCCGCCACCAGCGGGCTCACGAACGCCAGCCACCCCGGCAGCCCCAGCGGATCGGGCCGCCCCAACACGTACAGGGCCGGCAGCCAGTTCACGAAGGCCAGCGGCACCACGAAGGTCACCCCGCGCAGCAGCTCCTTGCCGAAGACCGTCGGCGGGTACTGGAGCATCGTGTTGCCGCCGTAGGTGAAGGAGTTCTGCACCTCGGCCGCGTCACCGGCGACGAACTGGAACGCCGCCCCCGCCACCATCACCGCCCCGAAGATCGCGGCCCCCGCCAGCACCATCACCGGCAGCAGCAGCACCCGGCCCGGCGTCCAGTCCACGTCCAGCGCCGACACCGCCCAGCCCAGCACCCCCAGCCCCTGCACCACCCGGCCGAGCCGCCGCAGCGCGAACCGGTCCGCCGCGACCTGCGCCAACACCGGCACCGGGCGCACCAGCATCGTGTCGAGCGAGCCGTCGCGGATCCGGACCCCGATCCGGTCCGTATTGCCGAGCAGCAGGTCGGCGAGGCCCAGGGACGCCGAGCTGGACCCGTACAACAGGGCGATCTCCGGCAGCGTGAACCCGCCGAGGACGTGGACGTGTCGGAACATGATGTAGATCGCGACGAAGTCCAGCAGGCTCCCGGCCGCGTTGCCGAAGAGGGCGATGAGGAAGGAGCTCCGGTAGGTCATGGTCGCGCGGATCCACATCGCCACGATCAGGCCGTAACCGCGGACCCCGGCGCCCGCCTGTCGCCAGAACCCGAGCCGCTCCCCCAGCACGTGCACCGACTCAGCCACCCTGGACCACCACCTTGCGCGTCGCCGCCGACTGCACCAGCCGGCCCGTTCCCAGCAGCGCGCACGCCCACACGGCCTGGAAGCCGAGTGCCCGCGCCGTGCCCGCGACCCCCGCGTGCTTGCCCATCAGCACGTCCAGCGGCACCTGGAGCATCGCGCTCCAGGGCAGCATCCGGACCACCTCTCCGAACCCGCCGGGGAAGACGGTCAGCGGCAGCAACATCCCGGAGAAGAAGATCGAGACGAGGGTCGCCATCATGTTGATCCCCGACCCGTCCAACAGCCAGAAGGCACACAGCCCCAGCAGGTAGCGCAGCGCGAAGCTCACCACCAGCCCGAGCAGTACGGACACCAGGAAGAGCAGCCAGCGCCCCGGCGCCGTGGGCAGCGCGAGCCGGAAGGCGAGCGCCCCCGCGAGCAGCGGGACCACCCCGCGCCCCAGCAACTGGAAGGCGGCCCGCCCCATGTCGGCGGCCAACCACCACATCTGGAGGTCCGCGGGGCGGTAGAGGTCGACGGCGATGTCACCCGTTCGGATGCGCTCCTGCATCTCCTCCTGGAAGCCGCCGCCGATGAGCGCGCCCGCGGCGAGCAGCGACTGACTGACCCAGACGAAGGTCAGGGCCTGCGCCTGGTCGTAGCCGCCGAGGCCCGGTCGTTCGTCCCACAGCGCGATGTAGGTGTACGCCACGATGAAGCCGAAGACGGTGTTGGTGAACACGCCCGCGGCGGTCGCCGTTCCGTAGGTGGCGTAGCGGCGGAAGCCGCCCGCCGCGATCGCCGCATAGAGGTGCGCGGTCCGGTGCACCGATTCCTCCGTTTGCACGTTGTTCCTACGACGGCCAAAGCGCGCGAGCTTAGTGCGGTGGGGCGATCCACGCGAGGGATTTACCCCCGTCCGGCGCGGAATCATTGGCCATCGGGTAGACACCATTAGGTACAGACACGGATATTTCGTATGGCGCCGAGGAGCCCTGGAGACATGAGCGACCAGTCACCACCGCCGGGCTGGACCCCTCGGGACCCGGACACCCCCGCCGAACCACCGGCCGAGCCGGACGCCGTACCCAGCCCCACGCCCGAGCCGGAGCCCGAGCCGGAGCCCGAGACCGCCGCCGAACCGGCCGCCACCGAGCCCGAGGCCGAGGCCGCGCCCACGCCCGCTGCCGCCGAGCCCGCTGCCGTCGACCCCGCGCCCGCGCCCGAGGCCAACCCCGAGCCGGCACCCGTACCCGCACCCGAGGCCACCGCCGAGCCTGCACCCGATCCCGCGCCGAAGCCCGCCCCCGCCGCGGAAGCCACAGCGGCAGCGGCAGCGGCATCCGCGGCCCCCACCCCGCCCAAGGGCTCGCGGCCGCCCAAAGGCCCCCGGCCGCCCAAACGCAAGCGGACCGGCTGGCGCCGCGCCCTCCCCACCTGGCGGATGCTGCTCGGCGCGTTCCTGCTGCTGCTCCTCCTGATCAGCGGCGTCCTGATCGCGGGATACCTCCTGGTGAAGATCCCGCCCGCCAACGCCGCGGCCACCGCCCAGTCCAACGTGTACCTGTACTCCGACGGCTCCCCGCTCGCCCGCGACGGCGAGGTCAACCGCGTCAACGTCTCGCTCTCCGAGATCCCCCGGAGCGTCCAGGAGGCCGTACTCGCCGCCGAGGACCGGGACTTCTACTCCGAACGGGCGGTCGACCCCAAGGCGATGCTGCGCGCCGCCTGGAACACGGCGACCGGCAAGGGCACCCAGTCCGGCTCCACCATCACCCAGCAGTACGTCAAGAACTACTACCTGGGCCAGGAACAGACGGTGGAGCGCAAGGCCAAGGAGTTCTTCATCGCGATCAAGCTCGGCCGGGAGAAGTCCAAGGACTACATCCTGGAGGGCTACCTGAACACCAGCTACTTCGGCCGCAACGCCTACGGCATCCAGGCCGCCGCCCAGGCCTACTACGGCAAGGACGTCAGCAAGCTGACCACCGCCGAGGGCGCCTACCTGGCCACCCTGCTCAACTCCCCCAGCGCCTTCGACGTCGTCGCCCACCCCCAGGGCCGCCCCCGCGCGCTCGCCCGCTGGAACTACGTGCTCGACGGCATGGTGAAGAAGGGCTGGATGCCCGAGGCCGAACGGGCCGCCACCACCTTCCCCGAGCCCGGCAAGGTCCGTCCGGCCGCCGGCCTCTCGGGCCAGCGCGGCTACCTGGTCGAGGCGATCAAGGAGTACATCGTCGACCGCAAGATCCTCGACGACAAGACCTTCTCCGAAGGCGGCTACCGCATCACCACCACCATCGACAAGCGCCGCCAGAACGCCTTCGTCGACGCCGTGCAGAAGCAAATGCTGAGCAAGCTCGACCCGGAAGCCCGCAAAGCGGACCGGGTCGTCCGCGCGGGCGGCGCCTCCATCGACCCGGCCAGCGGCAAGGTCGTCGCGCTCTACGGCGGCATCGACTACACCAAGCAGTACGTCAACAACGCCACCCGGCACGACTTCCAAGTGGCCTCCACCTTCAAGCCGTTCGTCTTCACCTCCGCCGTCGAGAACGACTCGCGCACCCAGGACGGCCGCACCATCACCCCGAACACCGTCTACAGCGGGGCCAACAAGCGCCCGGTGGTCGGCAGTCGGATCCCCTTCGCCCCCACCAACGAGGACGACGCCACCTTCGGGAACATCACCGTCCGCACCGCCACCGACCTCTCCGTCAACACCGTGTACGCGCAGATGGCCGTCGACGTCGGCACCGACAAGGTCAAGAAAACGGCCGTCGACCTCGGCATCCCCGAGAGCACCCCCAACTTCGAGACGGGCCCGGCCATCGCGCTCGGCACCGTGCAGGCCAGCGTCCTCGACATGACCCAGGCGTACGCGACCCTCGCCGACCACGGCCGCCACACCCCGTACACCTTCGTCGAGAAGATCTCCAAGGGCGACGACACGGTCCCCCTCCCGGACCGCTCCGGGCGCCAGGCCGTCACCCGCGAAGCCGCCGACACCACCACGTCGATGCTGGTCAGCGTGGTCGACAACGGAACGGGCACGGCCGCCCTCGCCGCCGGACACCCCGCGGCGGGCAAGACCGGCACCGCCGAGCAGGACCGGGCCGCCTGGTTCGCCGCGTACACCCCGGACCTGGTCACGGTCGTCTCGATCATGGGCCAGGACCCGGACAAGGGCACCACCGAGCCCCTCTACGGCGCCCTGGGCGAGCCGCGCATCAGCGGCGGCGGCTACCCGGCCCGGATCTGGGCGGCGTACACGAAGGCGGCGCTCGCCGGCAGCGACCCGCAGGACTTCGACCTGGACCTCCAGCCCGGTGGCGGCCTGCCGCCCCCGCCGCCGCCGGTCACGCCGGACAACCCGTTCACCCGCCCCCCGGCCACCGACAACGGCGGCACCACCGGAACCCCCGGCACGGGAGGCACCACCGGAACCCCCAGTAACGGCGGCACCACGGGCACCCCGAGCAATGGAGGCACCACCACCACCGGCACCCCGAGCAACGGCGGCACCACCTCCGGGAACCGCGGCGGCACCACCCAGGGAGACCAGGGCGGCACCACCGCGGGCGACCAGGGCGGCACCACGGCGGCCACCCAGGGCGGTACGACGACCCAGGGCGACCGCGGCGGCACAACAGTGGGCCCGGACCTGTTCGGTCAGTGACCGGAGGTCGCCTTGAGCCCCACGACGGCGACCAGCAGCAGACAGATGAAGAAGATCCGGGCGGCGGTCACGGGCTCACCGAGGACCGCCATTCCCAGCACCGCCGCCCCGGCCGCGCCGATGCCGACCCACACGCCGTACGCCGTACCGATCGGCAGCGTCTTCGCGGCATAGGACAGCAACACCATGCTCGCGACGATCCCGGCACCGGTGAACACACTGGGCCACAACCGGGTGAAACCCTCGGTGAACTTCATGCCGATCGACCAGCCGACTTCGAGCAGACCGGCGAGCAGAAGCAGGATCCATGCCATGACGGGCACCTCCGGACGAGAACGGACATCAGGTGCGTCGTCTTGTCGGACCCGGTACGGCGCGTCTCGTCGGGAATCCCCTCCACCGTAGCAAAGGCCCCGGGAGGAGCAGCCGAAGGGCCGGTGACCTCGGTCACCGGCCCTTCCACATGCTCTTGACGGACTCAGAGATAGAGACCGGTCGAATCCTCGGCGCCTTCCAGCCGCTCAGCGGCCACGGCGTGCAGGTCCCGCTCGCGCATCAGGATGTAGGTCGCCCCGCGCACCTCGACCTCGGCCCGGTCCTCCGGGTCGTACAGCACCCGGTCACCCGGCTCCACGCTGCGCACGTTCTGCCCGACCGCCACCACGGCGGCCCAGGCGAGCCGCTTGCCCACCGCGGCCGTCGCCGGGATCAGGATCCCGCCACCCGAGCGACGCTCGCCCTCGGGCGTGTCGGACCGTACGAGCACGCGGTCGTGCAGCATGCGGATGGGCAGCTTGTCGTCGTGGGTGCTGTTCTCGCTCACGCCCCGAACCTACCCGTCCGCGTCAGGCGCGCTTGCGGCGGGCGCCCAGCGCCAGCAACCCGACGAGGGCCACGGCGACCAGCGCGACGGGCACGATCCGCTCGATGCGCGGAGCCCCGCCCTCGTCGCGCAGCCCGCCCTTCACATCGGTGACGAGCCGGTTGACGGCGACGAAGGCGCGGCCCGCGGTGTGGTCCACGGCTCCGGCGACCTTGGCCTTGGCGTCCCCGACAATCGTCTTCGGGTGCATGCGCACGCCGATCTCGTCGAGCGTCTCGGCGAGCTGCTCGCGCCTGCGGACGATGTCCGCCTCGATCTGCTCGGGGGTCCTGGCTTCCGGCACCGCGCTGCCTCCGTCGTCGTGGTCCTGGTCGTAAGGGGCGTAGTCCGCCGTGAACAGTCTGTCAGCTTAGTCTCGTCCCGTACCGATCCCCTCCCGAGGAGACTGCTGAGACATGAGCGAGCGACTGCAGCCCGGCGACACCGCACCCGCCTTCACCCTGCCCGACGCGGACGGCAACGAGGTCTCGCTCGCCGACCACAAGGGCCGCAAGGTCATCGTCTACTTCTACCCGGCGGCCCTCACCCCGGGCTGCACGAAGCAGGCCTGCGACTTCACCGACAACCTCGCCCTGCTGGCCACGGCGGGCTACGACGTCATCGGCGTCTCCCCCGACAAGTCGGAGAAGCTGGCGAAGTTCCGCGAGAAGGAGCACCTGAAGGTCACCCTGGTCGGCGACCCCGAGAAGGAGGTCCTGACGGCGTACGGCGCCTACGGCGAGAAGAAGCTGTACGGCAAGACCGTCACCGGCGTCATCCGCTCCACCGTGGTCGTGGACGAGGAGGGCAAGGTCGAGCACGCCTTCTACAACGTCAAGGCCACCGGCCACGTAGCCAAGATCATCAAGGACCTGGGCATCTGACCCGCCCGTCCTCCACAGAGCGGCCCGCACCCTTTGCCGGGGTGCGGGCCGCTCTGCTCATCGGACGAAATCCCCCGTAACCGTCCGACTATCGGCCCGTTACTCCGTACGAGGGCCGCACGCGCGGCCGGAACCGGAGGGACGTGGACATGCCGATCAGTCCGTACACGAGGGAACGCCTGACGGAGGCCGCGAAGGGGGCGCGGACGCTGTCCGAGGCGCTCTTGGCCCTGGGGCTGGAACCCAAGAACCCGTCGCGCAGGCGATACCTGCACGACCGTATGCGCAAGCTGGGCGTGGACACGTCGCACTTCCGGCCCGAGGGCACGAAATGGACCCGGGAGATCCTCACGGAGGCCGTCGCGGCCTCGACCACCATGTGCGAGGTCTTGCGGCGACTCGGCCTCGACGTGGTGGGCGGCCACCACACGCACATCAGTCGCAGGGTGAAGGCGTTCGGAATAGACACCTCGCACTTCACGCCGCCGCCACGAACCGCGAACATGCGGCACAACGGTCGACGGCGGTCGGCCGAGGAGATCCTCCGCGAGGACCGGTCGGTGTCCGCCACCAGAACCGCGAACACCCGACTACGACGCGCCCTGCTGGAGATCGGGCGTCAGGAGCGCTGCACCATGTGCGGCATCGAGGCACGTTGGCTGGGTGAGCCCCTGAGCCTGGAGGTCGACCACATCGACGGCGACTGGCGCAACAACCGCGCGGACAACCTGCGCTTCCTCTGCCCCAACTGCCACTCCACCACGGACACTTACCGGGGCCGCGGCAAGGGGCGCCGATGAGTTCTGGCAGCGGCTACACCCGGGCACTCCTGACAGAAGCCGCGACACAGTGTCGGGACATCGACGAGGTGATAGCCCGCTATGGAATCGAGCCACACCCCAAGCGGCTGAAGCAGTACCTCATCCGCCGTTTCGCCACGTACGGGATCGACATCGCCCACTTCAAGCGGCGCCCGTACCACCGGCGCGGGAAACCCGATGAGGCTTCGTTGCGGGACGCGGTCGCCTCGACCGAGTCGTGGTCCGGGACACTCCGGCATCTCGGGCTCCCTTTCCACACTCGACGGTTGGCGACCCTCCAAACGTGGGCCCGAGAAGCCGGACTGGACACTTCCCATTTCCTTGGCAAGGCTCATCAGCGAGGGAAGCCAGGAACGGTTGCCGCCCGGCCCGCTTCAGAGATACTCGTCCGCCACGATGGGGAGCGGCGCACCACAACTAGACTTCTGCGCCGCGCGCTGCGTGAGGTTGGTGTGCCCAACGAATGCGCCCGCTGTGGGACACCTCCCGAGTGGGGAGGGCTGCCCATGACGCTGGAGGTCGACCACATCAACGGGAACTGGGGCGACGACCGCCGAGACAACCTGCGGCTGCTCTGCCCCAACTGTCATGCGATCACCAGCACCTGGTGCCGGGGAGGTGCCCAACAGTCGTTGCGCTGAAGATCCCCTCACATCAACATCACGACGCCCAGTAAGGTGTGCACAACGGGCCCGTATCCCAGCTGGCGAGAGGATGCCGGTTTAGATCCGGTATGTCGTGGGTTCGAGTCCCACCGGGCCCACAGCTACGGTCGGTGACATCCTCGATGCCACCGACCGCTCTCGTTGGCCCTCAGCCCAGGAGTTCGCGGACGACCGGGGCCAGGGCGCGGAAGGCCTGGCCGCGGTGGGAGATGGCGTTCTTCTCCGCCGCCGTCAGTTCGGCGCAGGTGCGGGACTCGCCCAGCGGCTGGAGGATCGGGTCGTAGCCGAAGCCGCCGGTGCCGGCGGGGGTGTGGCGCAGGGTGCCCAGGAGGCGGCCCTCGACGACGCGTTCGGTTCCGTCCGGGAGGGCGAGGGCGGCGGCGCAGGCGAAGTGGGCCGCGCGGTGTTCGTCGCCGATGTCGCCGAGCTGGGCCAGCAGGAGGTCCAGGTTGGCCTGGTCGTCGCCGTGGGTGCCGGCCCAGCGGGCCGAGAAGATGCCGGGGGCGCCGTTCAGTACGTCCACGCAGAGCCCGGAGTCGTCGGCGACGGCCGGGAGCCCGGTGGCCTGGGCCAGGGCGTGGGCCTTGAGCAGCGCGTTCTCGGCGAAGGTGACGCCGGTTTCCTTGACGTCGGGGATCTGCGGGTACGCGTCCGCGCCGACCAGCTCGTGCGGCAGGCCGGCGTCGGACAGGATGGCCCGCAGTTCGGTGACCTTGCCCGCGTTGCGGGTGGCCAGGATCAGGCGGGGGCGGGCCGGGGGCGTGGTGGGCGTGGAGGTCATGTCCTCATTATCCCGTCGGCCCGGTTCCGGTCAGGAGGCGCCCTAGCCGGGGGTGCAGACCTTCGAGATCTCCTTGGCGGCGTCGGCGACCGGGGTGATGTCCGGGGCCTTGTTGCCGCTCTCGATGGAGGTGCGGACGTTCTGGACGGCCTTGGTCATGGAGTCGACCGCCTTGCCGAGGTCGGCGTTGCCGGTCTGGTCGCCGACCTTCTTCAGGTTCTGCTCGATCTGGTTGAGCGCGTTCTGGGCGTCCTGGGGGCTGTTGCCCGCCTGGGAGACGGCCTGCTGGAGGTCGTTCGCGCCGTCCGTGATGGCCACCGCCGTGTTCGCGCAGTCCATCGCCGTGGAGATCGCGTCGCAGGAGGTCAGGGCGGGCACGGCGAGCGCGGCCGCCAGCAGGACGGCGGACAGGCGACGGTACTGGGACATGCGGGCTCCCCCGGGTGGCCGGATACGTGGACGGGCGCACGGCTTTGACACCGTGCGCCCGTACCCGTCATGACGCGGGACCGCGCCCCGCGGTTGCTGCGGCTCGGTTGCCACAGCCCGGCCGTTACAGCTCCAGGGCGCCGCGCTGGATGGCCTCCAGGTCGGCGCAGCCGCCCGCGGCGAGGTCGAGCAGGGCGTTGAGTTCCTTGCGGTCGAAGGGCTGGCCCTCGGCGGTGCCCTGGACCTCGACGAAGCGGCCGTCGCCGGTGCAGACGACGTTCATGTCGGTCTCGGCGCGGACGTCTTCCTCGTAGCAGAGGTCGAGCAGCGGCTCGCCGTCGACGATGCCGACGCTGACGGCGGCGACGGTGCCGGTGAGCGGCTTGCGGCCGGCCTTGATCAGCTTCTTCTGCTGGCCCCAGGCGATGGCGTCGGCGAGGGCGACGTAGGCGCCGGTGATGGCCGCGGTGCGGGTGCCGCCGTCGGCCTGGAGGACGTCGCAGTCCAGGACGATGGTGTTCTCGCCGAGGGCCTTGTAGTCGATGACGGCGCGCAGCGAGCGGCCGATGAGGCGGGAGATCTCGTGGGTGCGGCCGCCGATCTTGCCGCGTACGGACTCGCGGTCGCCGCGGGTGTTGGTGGAGCGGGGCAGCATCGAATACTCGGAGGTGACCCAGCCTTCGCCGCTGCCCTTGCGCCAGCGCGGGACGCCTTCGCTGAAGGAGGCGGTGCAGAAGACCTTGGTGTCGCCGTAGGAGATGAGGACGGAGCCCTCGGCGTGCTTGCTCCATCCGCGTTCGATGGTGACCGGGCGGAGCTGTTCGGGCGTACGGCCGTCGATGCGAGACATGGCTCCGAGCCTAGCCGGTGCGCGCCCGCCCCACGGCGCTGTGCGAAAGACCCCGCCCGGTGCGCCCGGACGGGGTCTTTCGCGTACGGCCGCCGGGGCGGTCGGGGTGTGCGAGCCGGGTGGGCTCAGCTCACATCATGTCTTCGATGTCGGCGGCGATCGGGTCGGCGTCGGTGCCGATGACGACCTGGATCGCGGTGCCCATCTTGACGACGCCGTGGGCGCCGGCGGCCTTCAGTGCGGCCTCGTCGACCTTGCTCGGGTCGATGACCTCGGTGCGCAGGCGCGTGATGCAGCCCTCGACCTCTTCGATGTTCTCGATACCGCCGAGCCCGGCGACGATCTTCTCAGCCTTGGTGGCCATCTGTTTCTCCCTGAGTTCTACGAAGAACGAGTCTCGGCGGTGCATACTCCGCGTGAGCGTCCGCTCTGTCACGGTAGCCCACGGTTGGCACGGTTGGCCCATTTACATGGGCACATGTCCGGTATGTGCCGAATCATAACGATCAGCATCAGCCTGGACGCGACCGCGCCGGAAGTGGTCTACACCAGTGTGCCGCAAGTGTCGCAACTGCCAAAAACGGGCCGCTCCGACGGCCGGCCAGGGAGGACGCCGATGAGCGCGAGCAGCGCCGCAGCAGTGCCACAACAGAAGTGGTGGAACGGCATTTTCCAGGGGCTCCAGAAGATGGGCCGCAGCCTCCAGCTGCCGATCGCCGTCCTCCCCGCGGCCGGCATCCTCAACCGGCTCGGCCAGGACGACGTCTTCGGCAAGGACGGTTTCGGCTGGACGGACGTGGCGAAGGTGATGGGGAGCGCGGGCGGCGCGCTGCTCAACGCCGACATCGGCCTGCCGCTCCTCTTCTGCATCGGCGTGGCCATCGGCATGGCCAAGAAGGCCGACGGATCGACCGCCCTCGCCGCGGTCGTCGGCTTCCTCGTCTACCGGGGCGTCCTGCACGCCTTCCCCAAGTCGTGCCCGGAGGGCACCAAGGACATCGGGGGCGGCTGCCTGGGGCAGGGCGATTCCTTCGCGGAGTACACCTTCCAGAACCCGGGGGTCTTCGGCGGCATCGTCATGGGCCTGCTGGCGGCCTGGTTCTGGCAGCGCTACCACCGGGTGAAGCTGGTCGACTGGCTGGGCTTCTTCAACGGCCGCCGACTGGTCCCGATCATCATGGCCTTCATCGCGATCGTGTTCGCCGTGATCTGCCTGTGGATCTGGCCGCCGATCGGTGACGCGCTGGAGAGCTTCTCGGACTGGCTGGTGGGTCTGGGCTCGTGGGGCGCCGGGATCTTCGGCATCGCGAACCGCGCGCTGCTGGTGATCGGCCTGCACCAGTTCCTGAACGTGCCGGTGTGGTTCCAGTTCGGCAGCTTCACCAAGCCGGACGGTCAGGTCGTGCACGGTGACATCGCCATGTTCCTGGCGGGCGACAAGGACGCGGGGCTGTTCCTCTCCGGCTTCTTCCCCATCATGATGTTCGCGCTGCCCGCGGCGGCGCTGGCGATCACGCACTGCGCCAAGCCGGCCCGGCGCAAGCAGGTGGGCGGTCTGATGCTGTCGGTGGGACTCACGTCCTTCATCACCGGCATCACGGAGCCGCTGGAGTACTCGTTCCTGTTCATCGCGCCGCTGCTGTACGCGATCCACGCGGTGCTGACGGGCGTGTCGATGGCGGTCACCTGGGCGCTGGGGGTGCACGACGGCTTCACCTTCTCGGCGGGTCTGATCGACTACCTCCTCAACTGGAACCTCGCCACGAAGCCGTGGATGATCATCCCGATCGGGCTGTGCTTCGCGGTGGTCTACTACGCCCTCTTCCGCTTCGCGATCACCAAGTTCAACCTCCCGACACCGGGGCGCGAGTCCGACGAGGAGATCGCCGAGATGGAGCGGGAGAACGTCAAGTAGCCGCTGGTCGGGGCACGGCGCGGCGCACAAACGGGACGAGCGGCCTTCCGTCCCGGGCATCAAGGCCTTCGGACCCTTCGGGTCCGGGGGCCTTTGTCGTTCATGTCCATTTGTGTCCACCACCACGGAAGAGAGGGTTCCTTATGCAGACCTCACCGTGCTACAACTGGTCTACACCACTTAGTGGTGTAGACCACGCGGGCCCAACGGGCCCCGGTCCCCCCTTTCTGAGACGTCGCCTCCCCCTTCCACATCCCCGGGCGGCGCCTTGCCCAATGGAGGAAGTTGATGAGTACGGCAACCGCCGCTCCCACGAAGAAGTGGGGCTCCGGCCTGATGCAGGGCATGCAGAAGGTGGGTCGCAGCCTCCAGCTGCCCGTCGCCGTTCTGCCGGCCGCCGCGATCCTGCTGCGCCTCGGCCAGGACGACGTCTTCGGCAAGGACGGCCTCCAGTGGGGCAAGGTCGCCACGGTCTTCGCGAAGGCCGGTGACGGTGTCTTCGCGAACCTGGCCCTGCTGTTCTGTGTCGGTGTCGCCATCGGTTACGCGAAGAAGGCAGACGGTTCGACCGCCCTCGCCGCGCTCGTCGGCTTCCTCGTCTACAAGAACGTACTGACCGCGTTCCCGATCGACGGTTCGATCACCGCGGCGCTGCCGGCCGGCAAGCCGCAGGACCCGGGCGTGCTCGGCGGCATCATCGTCGGTCTCGTGACCGCGATCATCTGGGAGAAGTACCACCGCACCAAGCTGGTGGACTGGCTCGGCTTCTTCAACGGCCGCCGTCTCGTCCCGATCCTCATGGCCTTCATCGGCACCGCCTTCGGCGTCTTCTTCGGTCTCGCCTGGGGCCCGGTCGGCGACGCGCTGGCCAGCTTCGGTGACTGGCTGATCGGCCTCGGTTCGGTCGGCGCCGGCATCTACGGCGTGTTCAACCGCGGTCTGATCCCGGTCGGCATGCACCAGTTCCTGAACACGTTCTTCCAGCAGCAGGTCGGCTCCTTCACCAAGCCCGACGGCTCCATCGTCACCGGTGAGATCCCGCGCTTCTTCGCCGGTGACCCGACCGCCGGTCAGTTCATGTCGGGCTTCTTCCCGATCATGATGTTCGGCCTCCCGGCCGCCGCGCTCGCCATCGCCCACTGCGCCAAGCCCAGCCGCCGCAAGGTCGTCATGGGCATGATGGTCTCCCTCGCGCTGACCTCCTTCATCACGGGCGTCACCGAGCCGATCGAGTTCACCTTCCTCTTCCTCGCCCCGCTCCTGTACGCCGTCCACGCGGTGCTGACCGGTCTCTCCATGGCCGTCACCTGGGGCCTGGGCGTCCACGACGGATTCGGCTTCTCGGCCGGCCTGATCGACTACCTGCTGAACTGGAAGCTCGCCACGAACCCGTGGATGATCATCCCGATCGGCCTGTGCTTCGGCGCCGTCTACTACGTCGTCTTCCGCTTCGCCATCACGAAGTTCAACCTTCCGACGCCGGGCCGCGAGTCCGACGAGGAGATCGCCGAGATGGAGAAGGCCGAGGCGAAGTAAGCCTCGGCCGCACCCCGCCCCCCGGGGCGTCCGGCGCGCACATCAAGGTCCGAAGCCCCTGTCTTTCCCTCCGGAAGACAGGGGCTTCGGCCGTTGTGCGTTGCCTAGCCTGGTAACCATGACAGAACAGCGCATTCTCGACCTTGACCGCGAACAGCTCGCCGCCCTGCGCGGGCGGGCACTGACCCGGGCCGTGGCCGCCGCCGAGGGGCGGACCATGGTCGCCGAGGTCTTCGGCGAACGCGCGGCGCTGTCCCCGCACCCGGACGGCCGCGGGGTGCACAACGCCGAGTTGGTCGCCGCCTTCGGCGCGGACGTCGTCGTGCTGAACCTCATCGAGCGCGCCTGGGACGGGGAGCGGCTGCGGCTGCCGGGGCTGGGCGAGTTCGCGTCGTTCACGGAACTGGCCCAGGTGATCGGCCGGCCGATCGGCGTGAACCTGGAGCCCGGTGACGTACCGGAGATCCGCCGGGCGAAGCCGGAGTACGCAAAGCGGCTGATCGACATGGGGGCGGCGATGCTGTGCATCACCGCGAACCCGGGTACGGGCGGCTCGTACGACGCGATGGCCCGGGTGACCGAGGAGCTGCGCCTCGGGTTGGGCGACGACGCGGCCCTGTGGTCGGGCAAGATGCACCACGCCGGGCACCCGGAGCGGGTGACCACGGCCCGGCTGACCGCGCTGGTGGACGCGGGCGCCGACGGGGTCGTCATGCCGCTGCCCGGCACGCTGCCCGGGGTGACGCGGGAGCTGGCGGCCGAGGCGGTGGCGGCGGTGCAGGACGCGGGCGCGATCGTGATGGGCGCCATCGGGACGAGCCAGGAGGGCAGCCACGCGAACGTGGTCCCGCAGCTCGCCCTGAACGCGAAGGAGGCGGGCTTCGACGCCCACCACTTCGGCGACTCCTACCTCCCGGGGATGTGCGACCCCGAGGTCATGTACGCGTACTCGGTGGCCATCCGCGGCCGGCGCCACACCTGGAACCGGATGGCGCTGTCGGGCCGCCGCTCCCGGTAGGCGGGGCGGCGTCAGACCTCGTAGACCTCGCCCGCCCGGGCGAGGTCCACGCGGCCCCCGTACACGGCGCGGGCGTCGGCGAGGTTGCGCTCGGCGTCGGTCCACGGCGGGATGTGGGTCAGGACGAGCCGCCCGACCCGGCCGTCGCGGGCGAACTCCCCGGCCTCGCGGCCGTTGAGGTGGAGGTCGGGGATGTCCTCCTTGCCGTGCGTGAACGAGGCCTCGCAGAGCAGCAGGTCCACGTCCTCGGCGAGCAGGCCCAGCTCGGCGCAGACCCCGGTGTCGCCGGAGTACGTCAGCGAGCGCCCGCCGTGTTCGAGCCGGATGCCGTAGGACTCGATGGGGTGGGACACGCGCTCGGTGCGGACCTGGAAGGGGCCGATCTCGAAGGTGCCGGGCTTGAGGGTGCGGAAGTCGAAGACCTCGCTCATGGAGCGTTCGTCCGGGACGTCCTCGTAGGCCGTGGTCAGGCGCTTCTCGGTGCCTTCGGGGCCGTAGACGGGGATGGTCCCGCAGCGGCCGCCCTCGTGGCGGTAGTAGCGCGCGACGAAGTAGCCGCACATGTCGATGCAGTGGTCCGCGTGCAGGTGGCTGAGGAAGACGGCGTCGAGGTCGTACAGACCGCAGTGTCGCTGCAGCTCACCGAGGGCGCCGTTGCCCATGTCGAGGAGCAGCCGGAAGCCGTCGGCCTCGACGAGGTAGCTCGAGCAGGCCGATTCCGCTGAGGGGAAAGAGCCGGAGCAGCCGACGACGGTGAGCTTCATGGAGACGGGAACCTCCGTGGACGGTCCGTGGACGTTACACGGATACGGGGAGGGCGACGGGGGCGTGCGTGGAGTCGAGCGTAAAGCGCGAATCGTCCCGTCGCTCCTCCGCGGCGGGCCGTTGTGGGGCAACTCACCTGCGGTGTCACCCGGTGGAGCGACGGTCCGTACACGGGTTGCCGCGCACGGGCCGTGCGCGGCACGTGCGGGCGGGTGGGGGCGCGGTTACGGTCGATGCATGGACACGTCCTGGTGGCCCGGGGTGGCGGCGGTGGTCGCCGTGGCCCTCGTGCTGCTGGTGGCGGGACGGCGGAAGGCGGCGGTGCGGCCGGGGCGGGCCGCGGCGGCCGGGCACGGCCCGGGGCCGGCGCCGCAGCCGGTGGCGCGCGAGTTGTGGTGCCTGGCGGACGGCCGCTCCTACCTGGTCCTGGCGGTACGGGGGGCGCGTGCGCGGGTCGCACCGGTGACCGGGAAGTACCGGGACGCCCGGCCGGGAGTGATCGCGCTGCCGCCGGGGGTGCTCGGGGCGGCGCACGGCCGAGCCGCGTTCGTGGAGGCGGACCGGGCGCGGGAGGTCTCGGTGTGGGAGCTGCGCCGGCGGGTCGGTTCCGTGGATCCCGCGGTGTGGGACCAGGTGAAGGGGCTCGGACTCGGAGGTGAGGACCGGTGACTCGGTCGCGATCGGGGTCGACGGGGACCCCGGGGGTGCGGCTGCGGCGCGTCTACGATCCCCCGGACCCGGCGTCGGACGGCGTCCGCGTGCTGGTGGACCGGCTGTGGCCGCGCGGGCTGGCGAAGGCGGTGGCCGCGGTGGACGAGTGGCCCAAGGAGCTCACCCCGTCGGCGGAGCTGCGCACGTGGTTCCACGGCGGGGGCGGGGACTTCGAGGAGTTCCGCGAGCGGTACGAGGCGGAGCTGGCCGGGGCCGGGGCGGTGGCCGCGCTGGAGCGGTTGCGGGCCTTGGCGGGGGCCGGGCCCCTGACCCTGCTGACCGCGGTCAAGGACCCGGCGTCCAGCCACGCCGCGGTCCTGGCCGCCCTCCTGTCCCCCTGACCCGGGGGCCGCCCGGGCACAACCAGCCCGCCCGGCGTTTGAGGGCCCGCCGCAGGCCCGTACAGCCTCCGGCGGGGGGGGGGCGGCGCGGGCGGGGGGGGGCGGGGCGGGGGCCGGGGGGGGGGGGCCGGCCGGCGGGGGGGCGGGGGGGGTAAGGAGCCAGTAATACAGCGAAAGAA
>NZ_JBITDP010000023.1:0-108565 GCF_044454405.1 Streptomyces sp. NPDC051555
CCGACGAAGAGCCCGGCGCCGATCACGCCGCCCAGGCCCAGCATGGTCAGATGGCGCTGCTTGAGCCCGTGGCCGAGGGGCTCCGGGGCGAGGTCGGGCAGGGGTGCTTGTGACATCTCCACAGTGTCCCCGAGCGGGCCTGGGCCACGCAAAACGGTTTAGTTATGGCTAAAAATAGCGGTGACCCAGGTCACTTCGTCCACTGCGTGGGTGCCGGTGCCCGCCCGTCTTTGTGGATTCCCCACCAAGGAGGGGATCACTGCTTTGTCTCTGCGCGACGCTGAAGGGCCGGGGGTCACGGGACTAACGTCACCTTGTCCCCACCGCCCCGCCCCGCAGCACCCGAACCCCCGGAGTCCCGATGAGCACCGCTTCCGTTCCGACGACCGCCGCCTTCCGGCCCGGTGCCGTCCTCGCCGACCTGCTCCCCGCGAGCCGGGTCCGCGACATCGCGCTCGTCGTCGGTGGGGCCGCGCTGACCGGCCTCGCCGCGCAGATCGCCGTACCGGTCCCCGGCTCGCCGGTCCCGGTCACCGGGCAGACCTTCGCGGCCCTGCTCGTCGGCACCGCCTTCGGCGCCCGCCGCGGCTTCCTCTCCCTCGCGCTCTACGCCCTGGTCGGCGCGGCCGGGATGCCCTGGTTCGCGAACGGCACCTCGGGTGCGGGCGGCGCCTCCTTCGGCTACGTGCTGGGCATGCTGCTCGCCGCGACCGTCGTCGGGGCCCTCGCCCGCCGCGGCGCCGACCGGTCGGTGGTGCGCACCGCCCTGACGATGGCCGCGGGCTCCGCGGTGATCTACGCCGTGGGCGTCCCGTACCTCGCCCTGTCCACCGGGATGTCCTTCGGCGCGGCCGTCGCCGCGGGCCTGACCCCGTTCCTGATCGGCGACGCGCTCAAGGCCGTCCTCGCCATGGGGCTGCTCCCGGCCTCCTGGAAGCTGGTCGGCCGCGGCTGATCCCCGCACCGGCCCCCGGAAACGCGGCGGCCCCGGACCACTGGGTGGTCCGGGGCCGCCGCGCGCGTATGCGGGGTCGGGTCGTCCGTACGGTCAGGCGCGCGCGGCGTCCTTGCGGCGGACGTAGTCGCGCACCGTGCCGATGATCAGCACCACGGCGGCGACCAGCAGCGACAGCAGGACCACCTCGCGGTTGCCGTCGTCGTAGAGCATGTAGCCCAGGACGAAGGTGATCATCGCGGCGGTCAGCCAGGTCAGGTACGGGAAGAACCACATCTTCACCGTCAGCTTCTCCGGGGCCTCGCGGAGCAGGATCCCGCGCATCCGCAGCTGGGTGAAGCAGATCGCCAGCCAGACGAAGAGCGCGATGGCGCCGGAGGAGTTGAGGAGGAAGTTGAAGACCGTGTCCTTGAAGGCGTAGTTGAAGTAGACGGCGATGAAGCCGAAGACGACCGAGCCCAGGATCGCGATGATCGGGACGCCGTTCTTGGAGACCTTCGCGAAGACCTTGGGGGCGTCACCGCGCTCGCCCAGCGAGAACGCCATGCGGGAAGCGGTGTAGAGGCCCGAGTTCAGGCAGGACAGCACGGCCGTCAGGACGATCACGTTCATGATCTGGCCCGCGTGCGGGATGCCGATCGAGTCCAGGGCGGCGACGTACGAGCCCTTCTCGGTGATCGACTTGTCGTTCCACGGCAGCAGGGTCAGCACGATGAAGATCGAGCCGAGGTAGAAGACGCCGATCCGCCAGATCACCGAGTTGGTGGCCTTGGTGACCGCGCGGCGCGGGTCCTCGGACTCGCCGGCGGCCAGGGTGACGATCTCGCTGCCCATGAAGGAGAAGACGACCATCAGGACACCGGTCAGCACCGACCCGACGCCGTTGGGCATGAAGCCGCCGGCGTCCGTCAGGTGCGCGAAGCCCGCGCCCGGGTTGTCCGAGCCCGGCAGCACGCCGAAGACGGCCAGCAGGCCCACGATCACGAAGCCGCCGATGGCGACGACCTTGATGCCGGCGAACCAGAACTCGAACTCGCCGTACGAGGCGACCGAGCCGAGGTTGGTGACGGTCAGGACGACCATCACGATCAGCGCCCAGGCCCACTGCGGGACGGCCGGGACCCAGCTTTCGAGGATGCTGGCGCCCGCCGTGGCCTCCACGGCCAGCACGACGACCCAGAAGAACCAGTACAGCCAGCCGATGGAGAAGCCGGCCCAGCGGCCGAGCGCCCGGTCGGCGTAGGCGGAGAAGGAGCCGGAGTTCGGGCTGGCCGCGGCCATCTCGCCGAGCATCCGCATCACGAAGACGACCATCGCGCCGACCAGCGCGTAGGAGATCAGGATGGCGGGACCGGCCTTGGCGATGCCGCCGCCGGAGCCGACGAAGAGGCCGGCGCCGATGACGCCGCCAATGGCGATCATGGACAGGTGGCGGTTCTTGAGACCGGCCTTCAGACCGTCGGAGGGCTGGGAGCCATCGGGTTCACCGATGGAGCCGCCTGACTTCTGGAGGGTCGTCGTGGAGCTCATGGACGAATCCTTAGGTTCTCGGGTTGCGAGCCCCGGCATTCAAACCTGAGATGAACGCAGGACGGAAGACCCCAATCCGGATCGTTGCTTATGGACGAAGGTCCGGGACTTCGGTCCTTCGGTGTCCCATCTGCGTTCTTTGGGTTTACTTGAGCTTTAGAAGTGACTTACGCGACACCCCGGAGCAGGTCGCCGGGCCCGCCCGTGCCACACTCGTCCCATGCGCGTGTACCTCGGATCCGACCATGCCGGCTTTGAGCTCAAGAACCACCTGGTGGACTGGCTCAAGAACAACGGCCACGAGCCCGTCGACTGCGGGCCCCACATCTACGACGCGGTGGACGACTACCCGCCGTTCTGCCTGCGCGCCGCGCAGCGGACCGCCGAGGACGCGGACGGCCTCGGCGTCGTGATCGGCGGCTCCGGCAACGGCGAGCAGATCGCCGCCAACAAGGTCAAGGGCGTCCGCGCCATCCTGGCCTGGAGCGTCGAGACCGCGAAGCTCGGCCGTGAGCACAACAACGCCAACGTCATCTCCGTCGGCGGTCGGATGCACACCCAGGACGAGGCCGTCTCCTTCATCGAGGCCTTCCTGGCGACCCCGTACTCGAACGAGGAGCGGCACACCCGCCGCATCGAGATGCTCTCCGCCTACGAGACCACCGGCGAGCTGCCTCCGATCCCGGCGCACCACCCGCAGGGCTGATCCCGCTCCCGGCCGCGACGCCCACGGGCGGCGCGGCCGGTTTTTCATTTCCGAGCCGGTTCTCCCTTCCGCGCCCGTCCTTCGTCGCCCGTCCTTCGTTGCCCGTCCTTCGTTTCCGAGGAGTGCCGCCGTGCCCGAGGGGCATACGATCCACCGCCTCGCCCAGGACCACGCCGAGCGCTTCGCCGGCCGGGCCCTGCGCGTCAGCAGCCCCCAGGGCCGCTTCGCCGAGAGCGCGGCCCTGCTGGACGGCCGGGAACTCGACACCGCCGAGGCCCACGGCAAGCACCTCTTCCTCGGCTTCGACGGCCCCGCCGGGGACTGGGTCCACATCCACCTCGGTCTCTTCGGCAAGTACGGCTTCGGCCCCGTCCCCGCCCCGCCCGCCACCGACACCGTGCGCCTGCGCCTGGTCGGCCACCAGCAGTACGCCGACCTGCGCGGCCCCACCACCTGCGCGCTGATCACCGGCGCCGAGAAGCAGGCGATACACGAGCGGCTCGGCCCCGACCCGCTGCGCCCCGCAGACGACCCCGACCGGGCCTGGGCGCGGATCTCCCGCTCCCGCACCACGATCGCCGCGCTCCTCATGGACCAGAAGGTCGTGGCCGGCGTCGGCAACGTCTACCGCGCCGAGGTCCTCTTCCGGCACGGCATCGACCCCTACCGGCTCGGCCGGGACCTGACGCGCACCGCATGGGACGCGATCTGGCTCGACCTGGCCGCCCTGATGCGCGAGGGCGTCCGACTCAACCGCATCGACACCGTCCGCCCGGAGCACACCCCCGAGGCCATGGGCCGCCCACCGCGCGTGGACGACCACGGCGGCGAGGTCTACGTCTACCGGCGCGCCCACCAGCCCTGCCTGTTGTGCGGGGGCGAGGTCCGCACCGCCGACCTCGCCGCCCGCAACCTCTTCTGGTGCCCGGGCTGCCAGCCCCGCTAGCGCGGCGCCGCGCGGCTAGAAGCCGTGCGGCAGCCAGGGGGCCAGGTCCGAGGCGAAGGCACGGGAAGCCTCCGCCAGGGCGCCCGGCCGCAGCTCGGTCACCCGGCCCGCGCCCGCCAGGGACGACAGCGTGACCCCGCCCAGGTAGGCCGAGCCCAGCTCGGCCACCGACAGCGCGAGCTCCGCCGGGTCCCCGGTCCGCGCGCAGGTGGCCCCCTTGGCATCGCCGGTCAGCCGCCATCGCCCCGCGTTCCAGGGGCAGAAGGCGTCCTCCACCTCCAGGACCACGTCCAGGGGGGTTCCGTACGTCCGGGCCTCCAGTGCGGCCCCGAGGTCCACCAGGCGCAGGTGCAGCGAGTCGCGGGTGAGCGCCCGAGTCCGGCGCACGTCGGTGACCAGGTGCAGCAGCGGATCGTCCACCGGCCGCTTGGTCGCCCGTACCGACCAGGTCAGGTCGATCCCGAAGACGTACGCCCACAGCGCCCCGTACGCCGCCGGGTCCAGCGCGTCGAGGTCCTGGACCTCCACCACGCCGGCCGAACCGCTCAGCTCCCACTCCGGCCGCACCCGGTAGCGGGCGTAGCCCAGCACCTCGCCGTCCGCCTCCCGCTCCGCCAGTACGCACTTCAGTGGGGAGCGCCCCGAGCGCCCCGACGCCGGGTCCAGCAGCGCCTGGCGTTCCCAGCCCGGCTGCCGGGCCGTCATCCCGGGCCGCCGCGGCACCAGCTCCGCGTACACCGCCTCGCACACGGCCAGCGCCTCCTGCGGATCCACCAGCCGCATCCGCACGCCGTCCGCACCCGGCGGCAGCCGGAGCCGGACCCGGCTCGTGTCGACGTCCACGGACAGCGAGTACGCCGCGGTGCCGTAGCCGTACCGCCCGTAGATCGCCGGATCCGACGCCGTCAGCACGGCGACCGGTTCGCCACCCGCACGGATGTCGTCGAGTTGACGGCGCATGAGGGCGGTCAGCAGCCCCCGGCGCCGGTGCGTCGGCGTCACGCCGACCATGGTCACGCCCGCCGCGGGCACCAGCGCCCCGCCCGGCACCGCGACCCGGAAGGTGAAGGCACCGGCCGAGGCCACGCAGGTCCCGCCGTCCCACACCCCCAACGAGCGCTCGATCTCCGTCAGTGACCTGTACAGTTCACGCTCTTCCTCCGCTTCCGGCACACCGCCGAACGCCAGCTCCAGGTGGTCGTACCAGCCGTCCCATTCTTCGGGTCGCAATACCCGTGTCTCATGAGCCATAGGGCCATGCCTACCAGGGCGATCCATCCCGGTCGACCCGATTTGGTCCTGAAATCAGCGTGCGGTCGGGGGGTACCCCTGCGCGCTCACAGTCAGGATGGATAGGGTCCCGAAGCAATGGGCGGAGCACGGATGGAGACCCTGACGGCACGGCTGCGGAAGAGTTCGCACCGGGTCCGCACGGCCCTGCGCAAATCGGCCGTCGACTACTTCCGGGGCGACGCCTCGGACTGGCTCGCCTTCGGCGGCCTGATCCTGACCGTCCCCGCCATCACCTGGGGCACCCTGCTCCTGCCCGTCTGGTTCTCCCCGTCGGCGCTCGTCCTGCCCATCGTCGCGGGCGGCCTGCTGCTGCGCCCCGCCAGCCTGCTCGCCCTCTACGCGGCCTCCGCGACCGCGCTGATCGTCGAGGCCCTGGTGCTCGGCCCCTACACCGAAGGGCCCGCCCGGGTCACCCCCGGCACCATCCTCGTCGTCGCCGCCTGCGGGTTCTTCGGCCTGGTCATCGCCCAGTTCCGCAGCCGCGTCGGCGTGCCCTGGAGACGCGGCGGCACCATGCTCTTCGACCTGCGCGAACGCATCCGGGTCCAGAGCAAGCTGCCCGACCTGCCGCGCGGCTGGCACCGCGAGATGGCCCTGCGCCCGGCGGGCGGCCAGTCCTTCTCCGGCGACTTCGTCGTGGCGGCCCGGACCAACGGCGGCCGCACCCTCGAAGTCGTCCTCACCGACGTCTCCGGCAAGGGCATGGACGCGGGTTCCCGCGCCCTGCTCCTCTCCGGCGCCTTCGGCGGACTGCTCGGCTCGCTGCCCCCGCCCGACTTCCTGCCCGCCGCCAACGGCTACCTGCTGCGCCAGGACTGGGACGAGGGCTTCGCCACCTCCATCCACCTCGTCCTCGACCTGGAGACCGGGGACTACGACCTGTTCTCGGCCGGTCACCTGCCCGCCCTCCAACTGTCCGCGGGCACCGGCCGCTGGCAGGAGAAGACCGGCGAGGGCCCGCTCCTCGGCGTCTACGACGGTGCCGACTTCGTCGCCGCCCACGGCAACCTCCAGCGCGGCGACGTCCTGATGCTCTTCACCGACGGGCTCGTCGAGACCGCCGACCGGGACATCAGCGAGGGCATCGACCGGCTCACCGGCGAAGCCGACCGCTACGTCGCCTCCGGCTGGGAGGGCGCGACCTGGCACCTGATCGAAAAGGTCGCCAAGGACGTCAACGACGACCGCGCCCTGCTGCTGATCCGACGCTCCATCTGACCCCGCCGGCAGGGTCCCCGGTAGTGGGGTCCCGGTGGCGGGGCCCCAGTGGTGGGGTTTGCCCCACCCCCGACCGGCCCGTTCCCACCATGGCCGGGGCCCCCGCCCGATCCGTAGCGTCGAGATCACGAGCACGACGGCAGACGCGGAAGGCGGCACATCATGGGGTTCGGGCGCGGCAAGCGGCAACGAGAACGGCAGCTGCGCAGCAGTGGGCACGCCGGGCGCGGCGGAAACGACGGGTGGGACCTGTCCGACGCGGGCCCCGGCCCCGGGCCCGGTCCGCACGCCCCCACCCGAACCGCCGCCGCCGTCCAGCTGAGCGACGTACGCCGGTCCTACGGGCGCGGCGCGGCCGCCGTCCAGGCCCTGCGCGGCATCGACCTCACGCTCCCGCGCGGCAGCTTCACCGCCGTGATGGGCCCCTCCGGCTCCGGCAAGTCCACCTTCCTGCAGTGCGCCGCCGGACTGGACCACCCCAGCTCCGGCTCCGTCCGCCTCGGCGGCACCGAGATCACCGGCATGAACGAGAACCAGCTCACCGAGCTGCGTCGCAGCCGCCTCGGCTTCATCTTCCAGGCCTTCAACCTGCTGCCCTCGCTCACCGTCGAGCAGAACGTCCTGCTCCCGCTGCGCCTCGCGGGCGGCCGGGCCGCGGCCGGCGGCGCCGCCCGCGCCGCCGCCCTCCTCGCCCAGGTCGGCCTGGAGGGCAAGGGCCACCGCCGCCCCGGTGAACTCTCCGGCGGCCAGCAGCAGCGCGTGGCCATCGCCCGGGCCCTGGTCACCCGCCCCGACGTGATCTTCGCCGACGAGCCCACCGGCGCCCTGGACACCACCACCGCGGCCGAGGTGCTCGCCCTGCTCCGGGGCGCGGTGGACAGCCTCGGCGCGACCGTGGTCATGGTCACCCACGACCCGGCCGCCGCCGCCCACGCCGACCAGGTGCTCTTCCTCGCCGACGGCCTGCTGGCGGACCGGCTGCCGCGCAGCCCCGCCCCGGTCATCGCCGCCCGGATGGCCGCGCTCACCGGCCGCGGGGCCGCCCCCGCCGCCGCCGACGCGTACGCGGGAGCAGCTGCCTGATGTTCCGACCGTCCCGGCCCAACGGCCTCGCGCGGGCCGCGGTGCGCGCCCGCCCCGCCGCCTTCGTGGGCACCTTCCTCGCCCTCCTGATGACCGTCGCCATCGTCTCCGCCTGCGGCATCCTGCTGGAGACCGGCCTGCGCGCCGCGCTCCCGCCCACCCGGTACGCCGGCGCCCCCGTCGTCATCGCCGCCGACCAGCAGGTCCGCATGACCGCCGGGCGCGGCGAGGACGCCGAGCAGCTCGCGGTCCCGGTCCCGGAACTGGCCCGGGTGGACGCCGCGCTGCTGGCCGAGCTCGCGCCGCTGGGGCGGGCCGTGCCCGACGTGTCTTTCCTCGTACGGTCCGACACCGGCCCGGTGACCGCGTCCGGCTGGGGCTCCGCGGCCTTCACCGGCACCCGGCTCGGCACCGGCCGCGCCCCCGGCCCCGGCGAGGTCGTCCTCGGCGGCCCGGCCGCCGGCGGCGCCGAGCGGGTCACCCTCGACACCCCGGCGGGGAAGCGGGAATTCCGGGTGTCCGGACGTACGGACACCGCCGGCGCCTGGTTCGCCGACGACCAGGCCCGCGCCCTCTCCGGCCACCCCGGGGCCCTGGACGCCATCGCGCTCCTCCCCGCGCCCGGCGCCGACCCCGCGGCCGTGGCCGAGCGGGCCCGCGCCGCCGTCGGAGACCGGGCCCACGTCCTGACGGGCGCCGACCGCGTCCTGGACGCCCGGCTCGCCGGCGCCAAGGAACTGCTGATCGCCCTCGGCGCCTCCTTCGGCGGCACCGCGACCATGGTCGCCGTCTTCACCGCCGCCGCGGCCATCGCGCTCTGCGTCGGCCAACGCTCCCGCGAGTACGCCCTGCTGCGCGCCGTCGGAGCCACCCCGCGCCAGATCCGCCGCTCCGTCGCCACCGAGGCGCTCCTCGTCGCCCCGCTCGCCGGCGTCCTGGGCTGCCTGCCCGGCATCGCGCTGGCGCACTGGTGGTTCGGACAGCTCAAGGACAAGGGCGCGATCCCGGCCCCCGTCGAACTCGCCGTCTCCTGGATCCCGCTGGTCGGCGCCATCGGCACCGGCCTCGTCGCCGCCCTCCTCGCGGGCTGGGCCGCCGCCCGCCGCCCCGCCCGCATCCGGCCCGGCGCGGCCCTCGCCGAAGCGGCGGTGGAACGCCTGCGCCCCGGCTGGATCCGCACCGGGCTCGGCATCGCCGCCGTGGCGGGCGGATTCACCTGCGCGGGCCTGGCCTCCGGCGGCTCCGTGAGCGCCGCGGCCGCCGCCGGACCCGGCGTCGTCATGCTCTTCATGCTCGCCGTGGCCCTGCTCGGACCGCTGATCGCCCGCGGCTGCGCCACGGTCCTCGGCCTCCCGCTGCGCGCCACCGGCCCGGCCGGCGCCCTCGCCGCCGCCAACTCCCGCACCAACGCCCGCAGGCTGGCCTCCGCCCTCACGCCCATCGTGCTGGCCGTCGCCTTCTCCTCCACCCTGGTCTTCCTCCAGACCACGACGGACCGGGCCACCGGCCACCAACAGGCCGCGGGCCTGCTGGCCGACCACATCGTCAGCGCACCGCCCGGATCCGGGCTCCCCTCCGACGCCGCGGCCCGCGCGGCCGCCCTCCCCGGCGTCAGCGCGGCCGTCCCCGTCAGCCGCACCTCCGTCCTCGTGCCCGTCGGCTCCGGCAGCGGCGCCCAGTTGCGCAGCGCCTCCGCCCAGGTCACCGGCGGCGACCTCACCCCCGTACAGGACCTCGGCGTGCGCACGGGCTCCCTCGGTGCGCTCCGCGCCGGCACCGTCGCCGTCGACCGGGGCCTCGCCGAAGCCGTCGGGGTGCGCCTGGGCGGCCGGATGGAGCTGCGACTGCCCGACGGCGTCCGGGCCGCCCCCGAGGTCGTCGCGGTCTACGAACGGGGCCTCGGCTTCGGCGAGGTCACCCTCCCCGCCGCCGACCTCGCCGCGCACCGCACCGTGCCCGCCGCCACCGAACTCCTCGTCCGCGGCACCTCGCCCGGCCTCGCGGACCTCGGCGGCGCGCTCACCGACAAGAGCGGCTGGGCCACCGCCCAGGACACGGACCGGCGGCTGAACGCCTGGGCCAACACCGTCATGGCGGCCGTACTCGGCGGCTTCGCGGCCCTCGCCGCCGCCAACACCCTCGCCATGACCGTCCTGGACCGGCGCCGCGAGCTGACCCTGCTGCGCCTCGTCGGCTCCACCCGCCGCCAGGTGCTCCGCATGATCCGCTGGGAGGCCCTCCTGGTCGCCGGCGCGGGCCTGACCCTCGGCTCCGCCATCGCCGCCGCCACCCTGATCCCGATGGCGAAGGCCCTCACCGGCGAGGCGCCCTACGTCCCGCCGCTGGTCTACGGCTCCTTCGCCGCCGGAGCCCTCCTCCTCACCCTCCTGGCCACCGCCCTCCCGGCCCGCCACGCCCTGCGACGGGCGGCGGGCTAGGAAGGACGGCCCGGGAGGACGGCCTGGGAAGACGGCCCAGGAAGGACGGCCTAGTCGAAGCGGATGTGGCGCACGCCGACCAGCGTGCGCCGCAGCCGTGCGCGCAGCGGGCCGTCGGTGTTCGGGGTCAGCGCCAGGCCCGCGCGCGCGGCGATCCGGTCCGCGACCCCGGACACCGGCAGCCGGTCCGTCCACAGGTGCTCCGCGAACTCCGGTGCGCGCAGGGCCTCCAGGGCGCCGTCGAGGCGTGCGACGGCGAAGCTCTCGTGCTTCAACCCGCGACCGAGACCGCGTTCGCGCAGCCGCCGCAGGACCATCGCGCGGTCGGCCAGGAGGGCGAAGTGCCGTACGTCGTGCCCGCGTTCGCGCAGCAGCCCGACCGTCTCGGCGAAGTAGCGCGGCTCGGTGACGGTCATCGGGACCAGCACCGTCCCCGGATGCCGGCTCGCGGCGAGGTCCAGCACCTCGAAGACGCCCCGGCGCCAGGCGGGCAGGTCCTGGAAGTCCCCGCGGAGCGCGGGCGGCAGCGTGCGGTGCAGCCCGAAGCCGATGTGCTCGGGATCGCACAGCACGCTGCCGGGCAGCCGGCGCAGCAGTTCGTGCGCCGTCTGCGTCTTCCCGCCGCCGAAGGGGCCGTTCAGCCAGACGATCACGGCGCGGTCCGGGTGTCCTGCCACGGGCCGATGCCGAGCTTCCCGGTGGTCCCGAGGTCGAGGGGCTCGACCAGCTTCAGCCGGACCGCGGGGGCGCCCGGACGCGGCACCACCTCGACGTAGCGGCCGTCGACCGTGGTCCCGTCCGTGACCGTGTTCCGCCAGAGCAGCGGGAAGCTCGCGGCCTCCCCGGGCATCAGGACCACCGGCTGCGGGGGCTGGTCCATGCCGGACACGCCGGTGGTGATCCCGCCGGAACCGTGCACCACCGACACCTCCGCCCGCCGGGCGTCCGCGTCGAGCACCCGAACCTCCGGGTAGCCCTCCAAGCGGTACGGCTCGGCAGCGCAGTTGACCAGCCGCAGCCGCCCGACCCGCAACCCCATCGCCGCGTCGCCCTGCCCCTCGACGATCCGGACACCGCCCTCGGGACACACCTCATCGGCAGCCCCCGCCCCCGCCTGCGGCGGTCGCCCGGTCGCCCCGGGCGCAGCCGCCGGAGGCGGCGGGGTGTCACACCCGACGAGCGCCCCCGGAGGGCACACGGGCCGAGCCCGCCCCGCCCCGCCCCCCGCCCCCGCCCCCACCCCTCACCCCGCGGGAGGCGACCGGCCACTTGACGGCGATTGGCCCGGTGCCCCCACCGCCGACCGACCTAGCGTGCCCCCATGGACCCCACGCTCGCCGCCGACCTGGCCGACCTCCCCGCCCTGCTCGACGCCACCCACCGCGCCGCCGCCGCCACCCTGGCCACCCTGGCCGAGCGCCCCGTCGTACCGCCCCCCGCGCCGCCGGAGGCACCCGCACCCCTCCTCCCCGACCTCGGCACCGGCCTGGCCGACACCCTCACCGCCTTCCAGGAACACTGGGCCCCCCGCTTCTCCGCCTCCGCCGGCCCCCGCTACCTCGGCTTCGTCACCGGCGGCGCCACCCCCGCCGCCCTGGCCGGGGACTGGCTGACCGCCGCCCACGACCAGAACTCCAACTCCGCCCTGGACCCCGCCGGCCAGGACCTGGAGCGCGAGACCACCGCCTGGCTGCGCGACCTCTTCGGCCTCACCGACGCCCACACCGGCACCTTCGTCAGCGGCGCCACCATGTCCAACACCACCGGCCTCGCCATCGCCCGCGAATGGCTCGGCGAACGCGCCGGAGTCTCCCCGGCCGAGGACGGCGCCGCCGCCCTCGGCCCCGTCCGGGTCCTCTCCGGCGCCCCGCACTCCTCCATCGCCAAGGCCCTCGCCGTCCTCGGCCTCGGCCGCGCGGCCCTGGTGACCGTGCCGACCCTGCCCGGCCGCGAAGCCGTGGACCCGGCCGCCCTGGAGCGCGCCCTCGCCGACGCCCCCGGCCCCTGCGTGGTCGTCGCCAACGCCGGCACCGTCAACACCGTCGACTTCGACGACCTCCGTGCCGTCGCCGCGCTGCGCGAACGCCACGACTTCTGGCTCCACACCGACGCCGCGTTCGGCGCCTTCGCCGCCCTCTCACCGGAGCACGCCCACCTCACGGACGGGCTCGACGCCGCGGACTCCGTCACCGTCGACCTCCACAAGTGGCTCAACGTCCCCTACGACAGCGCCGTCCTGTTCACCCGCCGCCGCGACCTCCAGGCCCGCGTCTTCCAGAACGCCGCCGCCTACCTCGGCCCGCTCGGCGACCAGCCCGACCTCGTCCACCTCACCCCCGAGAACTCCCACCGACTGCGGGCGCTGGCGGCCTGGTTCACGCTGCGCGCGTACGGTCGCCAGGGCCATCGGGAGATCGTCGAACGGGACATCTCCTGCGCCCGGGAGCTGGGCGCGGAACTCGACGGAGACCCGGCCTTCACCCTGCTCGCCCCGGTCCGCCTGAACGTCGTCTGCTTCACCCTGGCCGCGGACCCCACCCCGGCCCGCCTGACCGCCCTGCGGGAGGCCGCGAACGGCGAAGTCTTCGTCACCCCCACCGTCTACGCGGGAACCCCCGCCCTGCGCGCCGCGTTCTCCAACTGGCGCACCACGTCCGCCGACGTGCACCGGGCCGTCCGGGCCCTGCGCCGCGCCGCCGAAGGAACCGCATGACCGACGACCACCCCGCACCGTCCACGCCCCCGTCCGCGCCCCTCACCCTGGCCGAGGTCGAGGCCCTGGCCCGCGCGGCGCACGAGGGTCAGATCGACAAGGCCGGTCGCCCCTACGCCGAGCACCTGGCCGCCGTCGCGGAGGGCGTCCGGGCCCGCGGCGGCAGCGCGGAGCAGCAGGCGGCGGCCTGGCTGCACGACGCGGTCGAGGACGACGCCCTGAGCCGTGAGTGGTTGGACCGCGCCGCCCTCCCGCAGTCCGTGAAGGACATGGTCCTGGCGGTCACCAAGCGATCGGGGGAGCCGGTCGAGGAGTACACCGCGCGCATCCTGGCGACCCCGGGAGCGCGGCTCGTCAAGGAGGCGGACCTCGCCCACAACGCGGACCCCGACCGACTGTCCGTACTGGACGGGGCGACCAGGCTGCGTTTGACCGCCAAATATGCCCGCGTCCGGTCCCTGCTCGGGCTCTGAAACCGGCCCGGTTGGCAGAAAGGGTCGTCACCGGGCGGATAGGCGGGGCCCGTTGGTGGCACGATGTTCCTGGGGACGCGCGTGGCCGCGCGGCCCCGGGCCGACCAGGGGACGACCGAAGGTGTGATCAGTAGTGGCCATTTCGCTGTCAGTGGTGGTTCTGTTGGCGGTCATCCTGGTGGTGCTGATCCGCGGCAACCACATCAAGGCGGGCCCCGCGATCGTGGCCGCCCTCTTCGGGTTCTTCCTGGCGTCCAGCTCCATCGCGCCCGACGTGAACCGCTTCCTCAACTCCCTCGCGGACACGATCGCCGGCATCAAGCTCTAGCGCCGGGTCGCAGACGCGGTTCGGGCGCGGCGGCAGCGCGGTACCCGGCCTCGCTGTGGGGCCGGAGGGGCCGTCACCTGCCCGCCCGGCATCCGCGCGGTCACCTCGTCGGCCACCGCATCGTCACAGATCAGTTCCACCATCGGCGGGTCGCCCTTCGCCCACCCCGGGTACGTCGGGATCGGCGACCGGCGGCGGGACCTCCTGCCAGTCGGTGACGGGCTTGGTGCGGAACATGCCCCGGTAGACCTCCCGGGTCAGCACGACGGCCCCCTCGCCGTACTCGTGCAGTTCCTCGAAAGCCTCCTCCGCGGACTCGAAGACGAACTTCCGCCCCTTGGCGTTGCGGATGATCCATTCCCTGTCGCGGCTGACGGCGAGTGCCATACCCGAGCTCATGCGATGTCCCCCCTGGACGACGAGCGCTGATCCTACGGCGCAGCACCCGCACGCCCTCGGAAATATCCAAGGGAATCGCTCAGTCGCCGGAGCGATCCGCGCATATCCTCGGCGCCACGACTGGTGCGCGGAGGCGGCCGGAAGGGCTTTCGGGAACGTTCTGGAACGGGGAGGGAACGTGGAGTGGGGAACAGTCGTCGCCGTCCTCATCGGCGGACTGATCGGCCTGGGCGGTGACGCCATGGGGCGGCTGGGCGCTCGCCGCCAGGCGAGGACGTCCCGCCGGGAACACCTGGAGGACGCCGAGACGGCTCGACGCCAGGCCGTCGAGGACGAGGGTAGGAGGGTGAAGGGGGGCAGGGAGATGCGTGCCGTGGAAACGATCCTCTCCGCCTACCTGGAGAACCCCATCGGGCTCGTGAACCAGCCCGTGGAAGAGACCGTGCTGAGCCTCACCGAGATCTACAAGGTCCTGGGGTTCGAGCAGTCCTTCATCCTCGACGGCGAGCTGCGCCAACGCGTCGCCGAGATATGCCATTTCCTGGATCTCGCATCGGTGGGCGACGTGGGTGGGTACTCACCGGCAGAGGTGGGTTTCCTCGCCAGGAGCGAGACCCGGATGCTGCTGGGGGCCTGGGCCCGGGGGGAGGCGTTGCCGGATTCCATCGAGGGGTGGGGAGAGATCCGGCTCGGCCGGGCGGAGACGGAGGCGCGCTGGCAGCAGAAATTGCGCGATGCCGGCTTGCGGGTGCGGATACCGCCGCTGTCCGTCTACTGAGGCGCGGCCCGCGCGCCCCGGGTACGACAAAGGGCCAGGCGGAGGAAACATCCTCTGACCTGGCCCTTGGCCATCAAGAGCGGGCGACGGGAATCGAACCCGCGTAGCTAGTTTGGAAGATCGCGTACGCGCTCACCTTGTGACCTGCCAAGCCTTTGACCTGCACCTCACCGCCCGCTTCCCCGATATTCCCCGAGGCTCCCCACAGAAG
Source organism: Streptomyces sp. NPDC051555 (assembly GCF_044454405.1). NCBI lineage: Bacteria > Bacillati > Actinomycetota > Actinomycetes > Kitasatosporales > Streptomycetaceae > Streptomyces > Streptomyces sp. NPDC051555. Next base: position 15,072 of record NZ_JBITDP010000023.1, read on the forward strand.
CCCTCCCGTTCGGGCACGCGGGGGACACGGCCCGCTGCACCCTGGGACAGCGACAGCGAGCGCTAAACGCGGTTGTGGCGCACCGCTGCCGCATCGCAGGATGCCAGCCGGGGAGGGGCGATGGAACGACATGAGCTGATGCGGTTGCTGGCAGGCGACGACGCGGCATCCAGGGGTGCCCTGGCGGCCCTCGTCGACGGCGGCGAGTACGTCGTGACGGAGGACTGGATTGAATCTTCGGAGGTCCATGCCCGCGTCCTGACGAAGCGACTTCCGAGCTGGAGGTGGAGGGGCGTAGAAACCCTGGGGGTGGAGCGGGCGGTGCAGCTCCTCGGCGAGAGTGCCCAGCCGATTCTCTGCGGAGTTGTAAGAGACTCCGATGCCTCGTGGCTCTTTAGGTTCTTCCTCACCGAAGACGGTGGCGCACTTGTGGCCTGCGTTGGCCTGCGTCGGCCCGATAAGCGCCCACCGCGGGAGTCCGATCAGCAAGGCCAGGCGTCGCTCTGAGGCCCCGCCCCAATGGGCCGCACCGCTGTAGCTAGGCCGCCGCTGTTGGGTCATGCCTAGTCGTCGGCGTCCCACTGTGCCTGCACCCAGGTCAGCTGCACGTCGCTCAGCGCGGGGTCAAATCCTGCTGGGAACATCAGCATCTTCGGCTGCGGCCACATGTTCTCCGGCCCGTGCTCGTCGCAGTGCAGGGCGATGAGATGCGGCCCATCCCCGCAGGACTCGTGCGAGTAGGGGCGGTCATGAGTCTGGCAGAAGTATCCGAAGCGCCAGCAGCTGTCTTCGTCAGTCGGCTCGTAGAAGCTGGGATCGCGAAGGATCGTGGTCACCGGTTCCTGCCGGTTGAACCTGGGGATGGGCCGGGGGTCGCACCACAGCAGCCGTGGAGGTATCACACGTCCATCCTGCCCCGAGGGTGACCTGTACCGATCATTGAGCCGCTCACTGCTCTAGCGACCGACAGGGATCTCGTAGACGATCTCGCACAGCGCGGCAGGGATGACGATGTCGGCCGTCTCAACGGGCCGTCCCTGGTCGCTGTAGTACGTCCGCCGGATGTGCGTGACCAGAGCGGCCTTCTGGATACCGAGGAGCGACGCCTCCTCGGCACTCGCCTGCCGCGGCTCCGGCTGCTCAACGGCATGGCTGACGGTGATGCCGATTGCGGCCATCCGATTCACGACGCCGACCCCGGCGTGCGGCCCGCCCTCGGGCAGGACGACGAGCGTTCCGGCCGTCAGCTCGTACGGCTCCCAACTCGTCGACAGCTGCACCGGCCGACCGTCGGCGAGGAACTCGTAGACGGTACGGACGCACAGGTCGCCCTCGGCGATCCCGAGCCGCGCCGCGATCTCGGCCGGGGCCGGAACCTTCGCTTCGGTCCGGCTCTCCCAGTCGCCCTGCTTGCCCAGGGCGTGCATGTCCGCCCGGAACGGGGAGCCGCCCGGCTGCTCGCGCGCCGAGGACCGGACCACCCGCACCCGCCTGCGCGGTTCGGCGACGTACGTCCCCGAACCAGCTCGCCCCTCCAGCACCCCTTGGGAGATCAACAGCTCCTGCGCCCGGCGGACCACGTTCTCGCCGACGCCACACTCCTCGGCGAGTTGGGCCCGGGAGGGGAGTCGGTCTCCGACCGTCCAGACGTGCTCCGCGATCCGCTGCCGCAGGACGTCGGCGACGCGGAGATAAGGCGGCTGCTCAGGCATATGGAAAATCTAGTCCACTAGCTCTAATCTAGTTAACTAGCTTCACTCAACGTGATTGATCGGCGACGGAGGTCCTCTGTGCCCGCTTCGGAAGCAAGGGCCGAGGACCTCGCCGCCCGGCTGTCGGCCCTGGGCCTGACCACACGAGTGGAGCGGCACGCCACCCACACGTCGATCGAAGCGGAGGTACCGGAGGCGCTGCCCGCCGAGACGTGGCGCGCGGTCTTGGAAGTGGTGGCGGAGGCCGACCGATTCGGTCTCCTCGCCAGTAGCTTGACCGGCCGCACCCTGTGGGCGGCCGTAGGCAAGGTGGTCCCCGCGACGGGCGATGTCCGGGGACCTGGCCATCAGCAATAGGAGCTGATCAGCGTGTTCAACCGTAAGGGCACTGCCGCCGCCCCCACCAGTGGGCTGCAACTCCCCGCACTCTCCTATGCCACGCACGCCCGAACCACCTACCGGTCCAGCGTGTGCGCGATCGGTACGCACCACGAGTGCGCCTACGCGTCCCCCACCACGGCACCGATCGGCATCCCCGTGACCTACGAGGCCTGCGACTGCACGTGCCACGAGCCGGGCACCCAGCCCGAACCGCAGCAGGTGAACCAGTGAAGGGGCGGACCCCTAGCGGCTCGCTCGCCGCCCAGATCGAGATCACATCGGCCGACGTGCGGCGCGGCGACGTCATCCAGGTCGGCGGCCGACCGTGCCGCGTGGCCGACCTCGTCCAGCTCCGCGCCGGTGCGAAGCGCCTCCAGTTCGAGTCGGGCGAAGCCCTCACGATGCACGCCCGAAGCCGGCTCACCGCCCTCCGGTGGACGAGGAAGTGGTGACCCGACCCGTGGCCTCCCTCCGCGACTCCATCGCCGATGACCTCCGGCACCAGATCACGACCGGCGCGTTCAAGGCCGGCGAACGCCTCCCGTCCGAAGCCCAACTCGCCGTCCGCTACACGGTCAGCACCCCGACGCTACGAACCGCCCTCGCACGCCTCCAGGGCGAGGGCCTGGTGGAGAAGATCCACGGCCTCGGAAACTTCGTCCGCCACCACCGCCACCCCATCACCTACCTCGGAGGCGCGGACACGGTGACCGCCTGCACCGCCCTCTCGGACCCCTTACGAGTAACCGCGCGCGCCACGAACCTTTGGTCGGACGACCACCTCACCGCCCTGCTAAACGTGCCGCCCCGTAGCCCCCTGACGGAAATCCTCCTCGTCGCCCACGAAGGCAAGGTCCCGCACAGCCTGGCCCGCGTCTACGTCCCCAGCGACCTGGTACCCCCCAACCTGACCAGAGGGGTGACCTCGCCCAAGAGGGTGGCCGTGTCCCTGGCCAAACTCCGCCCGCCGCTGGCCGAAGTCCAAGAGAAGGTGAGCGCCCGCCTCCCAACCCAGGAGGAAGCAACTGCCCTACGCATCAGTACATCCCTGGCAGTCCTCTCCCTCACCCGCGTGGCCACCGACACCACCGGCCGCGTAGTCGAGGTAGCCCTCCTGCTACTCCCGGGCGACAGGGCGAACGCACTCTTCACCACCCGAGCCATGACCGAAGAGAGGAGCGAGAAGTGATGACCTCAACCAACGAACTACGCCTCCTCCCCTGGTCGGGCCCCGACGACAAGCCCTGCTTCCTGAGCACCGACAACACCGGCGGCTTCCTATCCCAGCTGGCCGACAATGCCGAAGAGATGCAGCTTGAGTCGGGATCCGACGTTCTGCGCCACGCGCTCGAAGTACTTGCGGATCCGGAGGCAAATCAGGATCAACTCCGCCTCCTGGTAACGGACCTAACCGCAGCCCTCCGAGACGCAGTCCGCATAGCAACCAGCCGTGGCCACCGCCCGGAGACATCATCCGCGTCCGTACCCGAACCACGAGACGCCCCGCTCTCGTCCACGATCTCTGGCTAGGAACGCGTACCCCCCAACGACAGCGAGGCCCCCAGCTGACTTCTGGGGGCCTCGCTGTGCTTCGCTCTCAGCGTTGCTGCTGCTCTCCGAGGCCAGGCAACTCCTTTCCGGAGCACCGTCTTGGTCAGGCTTGAGTAGATGGGCGGCACTCGCCCAGGTGGGGTGGCCTCGCGTCCTGATTGGTGCGGCTTCTCGGTGGGCATCGCTTGACCGCGAGACCACCCTTTGGCCGGGCCCGTCGCCCGGGCACCAGCAGCTGATCTCCGCGGCCAGGGCAGAGAGTAGAACCCACCAAAACTTGGATCCGCAGGACGGAGTACCCGCGGCCACGGCATCATTTTCGTGTCAGCGACAGAGAGGAAAGGCATGAGCGCGGAAATTTTGGGGATTCATGGCATCGGTCAAGAAAGGAAGAGCCAAGAATCTCTACGAGAAAGTTGGAAAAATGCAGCCCAAGAAGGAATTAGCGCGTCACATGAGAATGCGAAGCTTCGTAGTATGGACGTGGCCTTCTATGCGCCGCTATTCCGGAAGGCCACTGGCCGCCTAGGGGGTGCGGGTGAGATTTTTGATGGTATTCCATTGTCGGCAGGTGAGCGAATATTCCTAGAGGAGATTCTTGAGGATGGACTCATTATCGACACGGGAACTGGAGACGTTCAGACACAAGTGTTGGGGCTGACAGCGATCCCTAGCCACATTTCTCGGTTCCTGGTGACAGTTGACCGAAAGTTTGGCCGTAATGCGGGAAAATATCTCCTCTACATTCTTCGTCAGGTCTACCGGTATTTGACAGATGAAGATCTCGCGAGCGCTATTCGGCAGAAAGTTACAGAGTCGATCTCCACCTCCACACGTCTAATTCTCGGCCACTCTCTGGGGAGCGTAGTGCTTTACGACATGATACTTCGTGGAGACCTGTCACGGGGGAACGGGAGCGGCTATCAAGGGACATCTATTGTGACGTTCGGATCGCCACTGACATGGCCAACTGTTAGGCGAATGCTCGGACACGGTTTAGACATTCAGGATGTTGGATGCGAATGGCATAATCTTTTCGACCCCTTGGACGCCGTTACTGGGGGAGCGGAATTGATCGGACCGCGCACGATTAACGTCAGTGTGAAGAATGGTCTAGGGGACCCTCATGCTGCTGTGAACTATTTGCGTCATCCGGCCATTGGAAACCTGCTTCGCTGCACGACCTGACACCAGGGGAATCTGTGACCTCAAATCGCCGGAGGCTCGTCACAATTGCAGTGACTGAGTACGATTACGAGAGCGAGAAATTTACAGCCGGTATTCACAAGCAGGTAGCTTCGGTGCAGCGCTGGTTTGCGAACGAGGCGATTGCCGATGAAGAAAGATTCATTCCAACTGCTCCCAAGGCACTCGGAACCGTTCGCGACATTGCAGAATTCACACATCAGGAGAAACTGTTCGAGTGTGAACAAGAGGATGTTCTAGTAATCTATATAACTGGACACGGTGTACTATCGAAGGCAAGGCGGCATTTCCTCTTGTTGCCTCACTCCGATGATTCCAAGCTCATGTCTACTGCCCTTCCTACAGCTGATTTGGTAGCAGCTATCCTGGACTCTGAGGCTCAGCATGTACTTGTGCTTGTCGATTCATGTTATTCAGGGTCATTGGACACTGAATTGGCGAGCCGCCTGCAGGACCTCTCGTCAGATCGCTTCGGAATGGACACACTAGTTGTCGTCACCAGTGGGGACTTCAGCGAGGAACCACGGGTAGGCGAGTTTACTGAGGTACTCGACCTCGCTCTACGGAAGATTTGTGACGAGACCAATGGTTTTGCAGGGCCAACTATTTCCTATCAAGATTGGGAAATGGTGCTGCGAGAGGTATCCACAGCTAGGCGCGACCTAATCTCGGTACGCTGGGTGTGGCCCCGCAGCCGTAGTGACGCTCCCACTCCATGTTTGCCTAATCCAGGCTACTGGATCAGGAAACAAACGACCTTGGGTGCGCCCGAGGTTAAATCAGCCAGCCTTACTGACACCATTACCCTCTCTAGTTATTGGATAGCGCGAGCTTCAGGGAATTCATCAGAGAGTGATTCGGCTTGGCATTTCACAGGTCGGCATGAAGTAGTCTCAGATATTCAGAATTTTCTAAGCTCGGGAGAAGGCGTATGCCTTGTAACCGGAGAAGCCGGGTCAGGTAAGTCGGCGATTATCGGACACTTGGTGGTACATGGTAATGCGCAGGTCCGGAGCAACGTTTCCCAGGGTGTTCTAAATCGGCTGGAAGTAGAGCATTCCCCACAGGTAGACATTGCGGTGCTGGCGAGAAATAAGTCTGCGGCTTCTATAGCTGAAGAGATCCGAACTGTATTGCTAAACATCGGACGTCCAGAGGTAGGGCGCCAACCCCTGCTGAGTGAGGCGATGGAGCTCGCCAGTTCTTTCCTTGGCCGGCCTGTTGCTATCGCTATCGACGGTGTCGATGAGGCTGCAGATCCCGCTGCTTTGATTTCCGACCTCCTGCGGCCGCTGGTCCGTGACGGTAACCGTCCAAGGAATGAAATCCGCCTACTTCTCGGCGTGCGTAGCCCCAGAAACAATGAGGTCGGACAAGGGCTAGCCAAGGGTGATCGCCTGATCGACGATATTGCGAGGGTGATAAATGCCCCGTCTCTCGATATGGAAACTGATGCACCGCCATCAGGAGAGATCGAAACTCCGGCTGAAATCGAAAAAATCCCTCTAACGATTCTGCGCACAGATGGAGATGGGAATCATGCGGAAATTACACGCTACGCCTTTTCCTTGCTCGTCGATAAAAATCACCCCGAATCTCCATACTTGAACGAACCCGACTCAGCCCTCAAGGTTGCCGAAGTTATAGCTGGTTATGTAGCTCCCTCATTCCTTAATGCCCGTCTCGCTGCTGACAGGGCACGTAATCGACCGGCTAGACAAAATGTGAATGATCCCGGATGGATCAAGTCATTGCAGGATGGCACTGTTGCGCTTCTCCACTCGGACCTTGAGGAGGTGGCAGAAAACTCTGGAGTTGCCCTCGGTGAATTGCTAGGGGCACTGCAAGCTACGGCATTTTCCTGCGGACCTGGTTTGCCGTGGGCAGATGTCTGGGAGACAGCCTTGCGGGCGATCCATGAAAGTGCGATACAGGATGCAGGGAAGGTAATCAAGACAATTCAGGCAAGTCGCCTCGCCGGATATCTCGCTACCGACGTGTCAGACAATAGGATTGTCTATCGGCCTGGCCATGAGCGAATCGCAGAGAACCTAACGAGTCTTACAATTGGCGAACATGCGGTGGTCGATGAATCTGATTTGCGAAGCCATGAGCAACTGATTCATTCGAAGATTGCTGCTGCACTCTCTAGAATCGCTCAATCTGCTCTTCCATATCCCCCTCATCCGTATATTAGACGTTACCTTGTACAGCATGCCGCTCTAGGTGGAGTACTCGATGACAATCACATTCCTTTTCCGTTTCTCGAATGGGAGACGAGTCGAAGCGTCGGGAGTCTAATCTCGGCCTTTGATTCTCCGGATGGAAACATTAATCTGCGCGCTTGGGCTCGGATTGAGCGCAATTTGGCAGGTGTGGAAGTAGCTTCACAGAGGGCCAGTCACGCGTTCCATTTGGCTGCGCTAGGGGGGGCTCTGCCCCCATTGGCCGGGTGGCTGCATCCGAAGTGGTCCAATTGGATGGTCGAGAGTGAAAAATCCACTGTTGACGGTATTGGAGGGCAGCAGGCGTCTTCGATTGGAGAATTTGCATTTATTTCAGAGGGGGGCAGGGTTGAAGTGTGCGACTTGGGTACAGGTTCCGTAGCGGGTTACGTACCGACCGGGCAAGCCGCGGAAATGTGTGTAACCGGATCGGCGGGGGCTCCTCTAATTGCCACCTATTCAGCGAGTTATCCAGGTAAGCTGTATAAGGCTATCAGGGTCTGGGATTTCTCCAACAAGCAGGAGGTTGGGTGGATTTGGAGCGGTGCAATCCGCCAGCTGAATGGAGTGTTGGGTAATCCGCCCGCGGTGACAGGAATCAGTGCGGATTGCGGAGAAGAGGTTGTGGCCTGGGACGTTGAGACTGGGAAGGTGCTATTCCGGGCTAACGATATTAAGGCTGGTTCGTATTGCATCCTGAGGCAGGATGGTGATCGCGATGACATGCTGATTGCGATCGCGGATGTGCCGTCAAAGGATGCCAAAGTGCATATTTGGAACACTCGGTCACGTTTGGTTGAAAGCTCTTTTTGCGTTGGGCCTGTTGGGGCAATGATGCCAGTTAAGAATGGTGATGGCCGATCTTTGCTCGCAACGGAGTCAAGTCCATACGGGAAGAGCGGTATCAAAATTTGGGACATCGAGTCGGGTGTCCAGGTTCAGTCAATTAAGATTGGCCCTGTGAGATCAATGTGCACGGTGGCGTCGGGCTATGGTCGGGAGTTTCTCATTGTTGTCGGATGGGATCACGTCTTGCGCCTTATTGATCTTTGGTCTGGTCGGGAACTTGAAGAGATAGTTACGGGTGCGCCCGTAGCGGCAGTCTGTCCGGTGCAGATCGGAGAAGCGTTGGCCCCATTGGTCTTCTTGTCCGGCCCCGCTGGCTCCGCTCTTATCGCTATGGGGCGCACAGCGCCAACTGATCAAGGGTGAATAGAGGTTGGTACTCGGCAAGGACCCCTTGGTAGTCAGATTGCCGGCCAAATCCCCAGGAGTACGTTGCTCGTCAACATGGCGCCCAGCGATCCATCCACCACTCGCCCCAACTCCCATCCCGTCCGCCGTCGACCCACACGCACGTGGAGCGGATGCGGTGCTGGGCGTCCAGGTGGAGCGCCCAACTGGACGAACGACCTGGACGCCCGGTGCCGTGTCTGCTCGGCTTGTCCTGGGTCGTCGGCGGACGGGATGGGAGTTCCCCGCCCCAGCCACAAACGGCCGGCACCCGCGAACGGCGCCCCCTGCATCCCGGAGTCGGAGTGCCCCCGCCGGAGGCATCGTCCTAACGCGAGCTGAGCAGCAGTCCTGAACTGTCGCAGTTCGCCCTCATCAACCTGAGCCGTAGGCGCGCGGCCGGCGGCCGGGCCAGAGCGGGGCGGAGACAGGAGCGCAGGCCCGGGTGGCGGGCCGCGCGCGCCGCGCGTGCGCGGCGGGTGCCTTGATGAAGTAGGGAAACTCTTACCGCGCTGGCTCGGTGGAGCCGTGGCGCTCGGCTCGGAAGGCGTCGAGCAGGGTGAAGAACATGTCCATTTGGGGCTTGCCCGCTTGCGCTGCTGCGCGTTCGATCTCGACTGCCCAACCCTGCGGGTTCATGGCCACGTCGAAGCGGCGCCAGAGCCACATGCTGAAGTCGCCGGTCTGGGCGAAGTCGTCCTCGTCCTTGCCCCCGTGGATCGTTCCTCCCACGCGGTAGCCCAGGAGCATCGAGTCCAAGTGCTGGAGGGACCTGTCCCGGACCCAGGCGCCCGGTCGGATGCGGATCTCGTCCAAGAACTCGTAGATGTTCTGGAGTTGGCGGGGGTGCCGGGGCGTCTTGTTGCGCCACTCCTCCTCGGTCACGCTGACGCCTCGGTGAGCTGGCGGCCGTCGTGGCTGCGGACGTGGGGGCCTGCGTCGTCCAGGGCGTCCAGGAGGCGGATCGCGTAGACCTCGGACATTTGGGCGGCCACCTCCTCCGGGGTGAGCCAGGCGACCGCGGTCGATTCCGCCGAGGTGCGCTCCGTGCCGCCGGAGGGCTTGCAGCGGAAGACCAGGGCGACGATGCCTCGGGTGGTGTTTTTGTAGACCCCGGTCAGGTCGTCGACCTGGACCTCGATGCCCGTCTCCTCCAGCACCTCGCGGCGGACGCCGGCCTCCGGGGACTCGGTGAGTTCGAGGACTCCGCCCGGGAGTTCCCAAGTGCCGTTGTCCGCTCGGCGGATCGCCAGGAGTCGGCCGTCCTCGCGCAGTACGGCCCCGGCTACGGACACGGAGTGCAGTGGCGTTGACTTGTGCTGCGGGGAACCCGTACTCATGTACAGGAGCATAGGAGGAAGAGAAGGACTATGGGAACCGCAGTGGGAGGTGGCCGAGGGGCCGTGCCGCGCTACGTGCAGATCGCCGACGACCTCGTCCAGCAGATCCGGGCCGGTGTGCTGAAGGCCGGTGACATGGTGCCGAGCGAGTCCGAGCTCGTGGAGCGCTACGGCGTCGCCGGCGGGACGATCCGCAAGGCCATGGTGGAGGTCCGGGCCAGTGGGCTCGTGGAGACCCGGCACGGCAAGGGGTCGCTGGTGAAGGCCCGGCCGCCCGTACGGCACCGGTCTTCGGACCGTTTCCGGCGTGCGCACCGGCAAGAGGGCAAGGCGGCCTACCTGGCCGAATCCGCGCAGTCCGGGGCTGAGGCGTCCGTCAGCATGCTGTTCCGCGGGCCCATGGAGGCTCCGGAAGAGATCGCGGAGCGGCTCGGCGTCGCCGTGGGGACTCAGGTGCTCGCGCGTCGGCGGCTGTACTTCCGGGACGGGACGCCGGTCGAGACGGCTACCTCGTACTTGCCGTGGGACGTCGCGAAGGACATCCCGGAGCTGTTCGCGGACAACCCCGGCCCCGGCGGCATCTACGCCCGGCTTGAGGATCACGGCCACGTCTTCGCCGAGTTCGTGGAGACGCTCCTGGCCCGGCCTGCCGCCAAGGCGGAGGCGACCGAGCTGTCGTTGAGCCCCGGCGCTCCGGTGGTGCACCTGCTGCGCAACGCCGTCACCGAGGAGGGGCGCGTGGTGGAGGTGTGCGACACCCTCATGGCCGCTGACCAGTTCGTCTTCGAGTACCGGATCCCCGCGCGCGACTGACACTTGCTCAACTCCCCACAGCCCGCTGCGAGTTTCTCATCGCGGCGGGTTGACTCATGTATAGGAGTCGGGCACTCTTCTTCATGTAGCTCATGTACATGAGTGCAGGAGTTCCACCACTGCATAGGAGTGATCTTTCGTGCGTCAGATTCCCGTCGACACCACCGGCGCGACCGTGATGGTCGCCCAGCCCCCGCAGCTCAAGATGCGCGACAAGAAGACCGGTCAGGTCGCCGTCGACAACGAGACCGGCAACAACCTCATGACCGTGGACGTGCTGTTCGTGATGAACGGCAGCGCCGAGGTCGTGTCCATCACCGTGGCGCAGCCCGACGTCTCCGGAACGCTGGCCCTCGGCACCCCGGTCGCGTTGACCGGCCTGGTCGCCCGGCCGTGGGAGAACGAGTTCAACGGCCAGAAGCGCCACGGGATCAGCTTCCGCGCTGTCGCCGTCACCTCGCTGGCCGAGGCGGGCTGAGCATGGACGCCTTATGGGTCACGCTGCTCGTGGTCCTGGCCCTCGCGCTCGTCCTGCGCTGGCTGCGACCCACCTGGTACTGGGTGACCTTCGGGGTCACCTTCGCGACCATCCGCGTCCTCGTCCGCTACCGCTCGGTGATGGACGCCTGCGGGCTCACCGTCCCGCCCGCCCGCTGGCGACTGGTCCTCGCACGGGTGAGCAACCGCCCGCCGCCCGAGGCCCGCGCGCCCCGCATCCTGCGGCTTCGCCCCACCTCGACCGGCCTGGTTCTGCGGCTGAAACTCCGGCCCGGGCAGGACGCGTTCGACTTCACCGCCTCCTCCGACCGGCTACGACACTCCTTCGCCCTCCACAACGTCGTCTCGAGGGAGATCCGATCCGGTGTGGTCGAGCTGCGGATGACCGGATACGACGTGCTCAAGCGCGTGCGGATGCCGTCGGTCCCCCTACCTGACGGGGAACTCCGCGTGCCGGTCGCCCTGCGGGAAGACGGGGCGGTGCACTATCGGGACTACCGGCAGGTTCCACACGCCCTGAACGTCGGCGCGACGCAATCGGGGAAGTCCGTCTACCAGCGCACCCTCGTGGCCGGGCTCGCGCCGCAGAACGTCGCCCTCGTCGGCATCGACTGCAAGAACGGGGTGGAACTCGCCCCACTTGCCGCCCGGTTCACCGCCCTGGCGGACAACCCTGACGCCGCGGCCGAACTGCTCGCAGCGCTCGTCGAGTACATGGGCCGTGTCTACCAACTCATCCGCAGCGAGCAGCGCATCAGCGTCGGTCTCCCGGACTCTGAGATCACCGCCGACATCTGGGATCTGCCCGCGCACCTGCGCCCCGTACCCGTCGTGCTCCTGGTCGATGAGGTCGCGGAGCTGGCCCTCGCCGCGAGCAGGGCGGATGAGGCCCGGCGGGACCAGATCGTCACGCACCTGGTCCGCCTCTCGCAGCTGGGCCGCGCCGCAGGCATCTACATGGAGGTCTGCGGCCAGCGCTTCGGCTCCGAACTCGGCAAGGGCATCACCATGCTCCGCGCCCAGCTCACAGGCCGTACCGCTCACCGTGTGAATGATGAGACCTCGGCGAACATGGCCTTCGGAGACATCTCCCCGGACGCCGTCCTCGCCGCCGTCCAGATCGACAGGAGCCGCCCCGGCACGGCCGTGGCCGGTGATTCCTCCGGCGGCTGGTCCCGCATCCGGGCCCCGCACACCACGCTCCGCCAAGCCGTGGACACCTGCAACGCCCACGCGCACCGCACCCCGACCATCCCGGAGCTGGAGCCCTTCCGGCCCGCGCTCCCGGTACGCGTTCACATCGGCAAGGTCCAGCCGAGGAACTCCTCGGCACCTGCCTTCTGATCACTCTCCCCACCCGGTCGGCGCGGCCACATCGCGCCAAGTCCCTACCCCACCCATGCCCGAAAGGAGGTGATGACCATGACCCGCCTGGTCCGCCCGGACGCTGTCCTCGTCCAGGCCGTCATTGCCGGAGCGCTTTCCTTCGCCCACCTTCACGACCTGGCCGAAGCCGCCGGACAACGGGGCTGGAAGGCCTGGGCCTACCCGGTCAGCGTGGATCTGCTCCTCGTCGCCGCCTGGCACCGGCTGCGCACCCTGCGGGATGCGGGGGAGCCCTCGCGTTCGGCCTGGGCCTGGTTCGCCGTCGCCCTGGCGGCCTCGCTCGGTGCGAACGTCGCCACCGCCGGCCTTCTCGACCTCGGCGACGTTCCGGACTGGCTCCGGATCCTCGTCGCGGGATGGCCGGCGCTCGCCTTCCTCGGCGGCACGCTGCTGGTCCACCGGCCTACGTCGCCCCGCGAGCCGGGTCCGGACCCTGCTCTGGCGGCCGTGCCCGTGCCGGTGGTCGAGCGGGCGCCAGATCCCGGCGTCCAGGTCGCCACAGCCATCCCCGCCGCCCCGGCCCCCGCACCCGCGGTGACCGCGCCGCCCGCCCTCGTCGCCCACGCCCAGAAGATCGCCGCCGACCACCGCGCCCGTACCGGCTCGGCCATCGACACCGAGACCCTGCGCGCCCGGCTTGGTGTCCCGTACGCGCTCGCCGCAGCCATCGCCGCCCAGCTCGCCTGACGACAGGAGACAGCCGTGCCCGCCCGCATCAATTTCCGCTCGCTCATGAAGATCGGCCCCGTCCAGATCGGCACCTACCGCGACCGCCGCGGCCGCATGAAGGACGCCGCCGTCTGCACCACCGACTGCTGCGGCTGGTCCTCCGACTACAGCTCCTCGACCGCCGCCCAGCTCGCCGCCCGCTCCCACCGCTGCCGCGTCAGCTGATCCGAAAGGCCAACGCCATGGACGTGCCGCTCTGGTTCGCCCTCCTCGTCGTCGGCGTCCTCGGCGTGAGGCTCATCCGCCCGCCCTGGTGGCTCGTCGCCGTGATCCTCCTCGGCGGCTTCCTCCTCGCGGACAGCTTCCTCGCCCCGGCCATCGACACCGCGATCAACAAGTAACCGGCCCCAGAAGGAGGACCACATGATCCGGCCCAAGATCCCGGTCAACCCGCTCCCGACCGGTCTCGTCATCCCGCTCGCCGAACCGACCGCCGCCGTTGAACCCCACGCGGGCGCGGCTCCCGTCTGCGACTGCCACCACGCCCCGGCTCAGCCGACGTCCCGCGTGCAGCTGCCCGCCGTGCGCCTCACCTCGACCGGTCTCGTCGCCGCCATCGCCGGTGGTGCGGGCTTGGTCCTCGTCGTCGGCGCCGTCCTGGTCTCGATGCTCCTGGCCGTCGCCATCACCAGCGCCGCGGTCGCCGTCTGCGCCGTCGTCCTGCGCTCGCTCCTCAACGGCCAGCACCACCGCTGACCGGCCCCGGGACGGCCTCAACCGCCAAGTTTCCGCCGTCCCGGCGCCGTGCTCCTGCCCGAACCAGCAGATCCGGAAGGAACCACCATCATGTCCCGGCACCACCCCACCCCGGGCCTCCTCGGCGAAATGCTGAGGGTGGCCGCGGCCCCCGACTACGCCCGCTGGGAGGACCAGATCCGCCGCACGGGCGGCTGCTCCGACCCGATCCACATCACCGGCTGGACCGTGGCCAAGGACAGGGCTTCCGGGGAGGTCCTGCACCGGTACTCCACCGGCGACGAACCCGGCGCCCGTCTCCGGATCGCCTGCGGCAACCGCCGCGCCTCCCGCTGCCCCGCCTGCGCCTGGACCTACTCCGGCGACACGTACCACCTCATCCGCGCGGGGCTGGCGGGGGACGACAGCCGCGACATCCCCGCCACCGTCCGCGAACACCCCCGTGTCTTCGTCACCCTCACGGCTCCGTCCTTCGGTCCGGTCCACAACCGCCCCGCCGGCCGCGCCTGCCGCTGCGGCAAGCGCCACCAGGAAGACGCCTCCGAACTGGGCACCGCTCTCGACCCGGCCTCCTACGACTACGTGGGCGCGGTCCTCTTCAACAACCACGCCGGACAGCTCTGGCAGCGCTTCACGACCCGGCTGCGCCGCGAGATCGCCGCCTTCGCCGGGCTGACCCAGCGCGAGCTGAAAGAGGTCGCACGGATCTCCTACGGCAAGGTCGCCGAGTTCCAGAAGCGCGGCGCCATCCACTTCCACGCCGTCATCCGCATCGACGGACCGGGCGGGCCCGGCACCTCGCCGCCCCACTGGGCCGGCACCGACCTGCTCGACCGCTCCATCCGTGCCGCCGCTGCCCACGCGTACACCGCGGTGTCCGTCCCGGCCGCCGCCGACCAGCCCGCCCGCTTGCTCCGCTGGGGCACGCAGCTCGACGTCCGCCCCATCAAGGCCTTCGGGGACGGCTCCGACATCACGGAGCAGGCCGTCGCCTCGTACGTGGCCAAGTACGCGACCAAGGCGGCCGAGACCACCGGCTCCCTCGACCGTCGGATCGGCAACCGCGAAGCCCTCGTCCTTCTTGACGTCCCCGACCACACCGCCCGACTGATCGAAGCCTGCCTCGACCTGGACCCGCTCTACCCGGACCGCCGCCTCGCCGCCTGGGCCCACATGCTCGGCTTCCGCGGCCACTTCTCCACCAAGTCCCGCCAGTACTCCACCACCCTCGGGGCCCTCCGCCAGACCCGCGCCGACTACCGCGCCACCCAGGAGCGCGAAGCCCGAGGGCTCGCCGACGCCGAGCCGGACTCTGTCCTCGTCCTCGCCTCCTGGCAGTACGCCGGGCACGGGCACAGCCCGGGGGAGTCGGTCCTCGCCGCCACCATCGCCCACGGCATCCAGCTGAACCGCCGGACCGCTCGCGAAGCCCTGCAAGGAACGCAAGGAGAGCAAGGAGAGTCACGTGAATGAGCGCCTTCTCAGCGTTGATCAGGTCGCCGAACTACTCGGCACGACCGCCCGGTTCCCGCGCCGCCTGATCGAGGAGCGGCGGATCACCTACGTGAAGGTCGGGCGACACGTGCGGATCCCGGAAGGCGCCGTGCGTGCGTATCTCGCCGCCCACACGGTCGAGCCGCGTCGCCGCCGGATGGGGGTGGCTGCCTGATGGCCGGGAAGCGTCGCCAGTTCGGGCGGGTGCGCAAGCTGCCCTCCGGGCGGTACCAGGCGCGGTACGTCGGCCCCGACGGGCAGTTGCGGCCCGCGCCCGTGACCTTCCCGACCAAGAGGGACGCGGACGACTGGCTTGCCGACAAGCAGACCGAGATGCGGCGGGGGGACTGGCTCGACCCGGATGCGGGGAAGGTCGCGTTCGGTCCGTACGCCGTCGCCTGGATCAAGGAGCGTGAGCTGACCAGCACCACCCGGCAGCTCTACGGGTCGCTTCTCAAGCACCACCTTGAGCCGACCTTCGGTGGCGTCGACCTGGCCGGGATCTCGGCTCCTGTCGTCCGTCGCTGGCGTGCCGACAAGCTCGCGGGCGGGACCGGGCCCACGACCGTGGCCAAGGCGTACGCGCTGCTGCGAGCCATCCTGGGCACGGCCGTGTCGGATCAGCTGATCAAGCGGAACCCGTGCCAGATCAAAGGGGCCAGCATCGTGCACACGCCCGAGCGGCCCACTGCCACCATCCCGGAGGTCTACGCCCTGGCCGGTGCCGTCCAGCCCCGCTACCGGGCGCTCGTCCTCATGGCCGGGTTCCTCGGGCTCCGCTGGGGTGAGCTGATCGGGCTGCACCGGCGGGACATCGACCTCGACCACGGGAGCGTCCGCGTCCGGCGCGCCGTCGCCGAGCTGGGGAACGGCCAGCGGGAGATCAAGGCGCCCAAGAGCGCGGCCGGAAAGCGGACCGTGTCCATCCCGGACGTGATCGTCCCCGAGATCCGGGTGCATCTGACGCTCTACGCCGAACCCGGCGCCGACGGGCGGGTGTTCATCGGGGCCAAGAAGGCGACCCCGCGCCGGAACCACTTCAACCGGCTGTGGCACAAGGCGTGCCGGGACGCGGGGATCAAGGGGCTGCACTTCCACGATCTTCGGCACACGGGGAACACCCTCGCCGCGTCAACAGGAGCGAGCACCCGTGAGCTGATGGCACGGATGGGCCACAGCACCGCCCGCGCGGCGCTGATCTACCAGCACGCGAGTGCCGACCGGGACCGGCTGATCGCCGACGGCCTGAGCAAGCTCGTCGAGAGAAGCACCAACAGGGACACGGGAGAGGGCAAGGGGCACGCAGGGGGCACGGCGACCTGATCGCGGACCCCGGGAACGACTCAGGGCCAGGTCGAGGAGACATCCTCTGACCTGGCCCTGAGCCATCAAGAGCGGGCGACGGGAATCGAACCCGCGTAGCTAGTTTGGAAGACTAGGGCTCTACCATTGAGCTACGCCCGCACGGTGCGTACCGCAGGTCACCGACCGTGGCACACGCAGCATCCTAGCCGGTTCCGGCGGGCGATCGCACACCGCATTCCCGGCCACGTCTCCGCCGCTCTTCCACACGTTCCCTCACGCACGCGCTCCGGAACGTCTCCGGGCATGTACCCTACGTGTCGCACCGACGGGGTGTGGCGCAGCTTGGTAGCGCGTCCGCTTTGGGAGCGGAAGGTCGTCGGTTCGAATCCGGCCACCCCGACCAACATCACGCGGCACTGCCGCGATGCACCTGTGGCACCACCGCACGCGCACCACCAGCACCGTCGTAGACGGGCCCCGGGGTGCCCGGCGGGGCCGCCTTCGGCAGCGTCGATATGAAGATCGCGTTGTGGGCTGCTGACCGCTTGCGGTTACTATGCAAGCTGCGTGCCCGTGTGTCTGATGTACCGGGCCCGATCCGCTGAACCGCTGAATCGCAGCGTCAGTAGAACCCCAGCAGTCAGCCACAAGGAGACCTAACCGTGAAGAGCGCCGTGGAGACCCTGAACCCTACTCGGGTTCGGTTCACTGTTGAGGTGCCCTTCGAGGAGCTCAAGGACAGCCTCGACGCGGCGTACAAGAAGATCAACCAGCAGGTCACGGTGAAGGGCTTCCGTAAGGGCAAGATCCCGGCCCGAGTCATCGACCAGCGCTTCGGCCGCGGTGCTGTGCTGGAGGAGGCCGTCAACGACGCCCTCCCGAAGTTCTACACCGAGGCGGTCAACGAAGCCGAGGTCAACCCGCTGGGTCAGCCCGAGGTCGACATCACGGAGCTGAAGGACGGCGAACTGCTGGCCTTCACCGCCGAGGTCGACATCCGCCCGACCGTCGAGATCCCGGACTACTCCGGCATCGAGGTCGAGGTCGACGCGATCGAGGTCACCGACGAGGACGTCGAGAAGTCGATCGAGCAGCTTCGCGGCCGCTTCGCGACCACCAACGTCGTCGAGCGCGCCGCCGCCGAGGGCGACGTCGTGACGATCGACCTCGAAGCCAAGGTCGACGGTGAGGTCCTCGAGGACGGCGTCGCTTCCGACGTCTCGTACACCATCGGCTCGGGCGAGCTGCTCGAAGGCATCGACGAGGCCGTGACCGGCCTGGAGGCCGGTGGCGAAGCCACCTTCACCTCGCAGCTCAAGGGCGGTTCCGCCGAGGGCAAGGACGCCGAGGTCACCGTGAAGGTCACCAAGGTCTCCGCCCGCGAGCTGCCGGAGCTGGACGACGAGTTCGCCCAGACCGCGAGCGAGTTCGACACGCTCGAGGACATGAAGGCCGACAGCCGCAAGCGCCTCGAGAACATGAAGCAGTACGACCAGGCCACCCAGGCCCAGGAGCGCGTGCTGGAGAAGTTCCTGGAGCTCGCCGAGGTCCCGATCCCCGAGAAGCTCCTCGAGGACGAGGTCAACACCCGCAAGCACAGCCTGGAGCACCACCAGCTGGGCCAGATGGGTCTGACCATCGAGAAGTACCTGGAGATCCAGGGCAAGACGGTCGAGGAGTTCGACGCCGAGACGCGCGAGCAGGCCGTCAAGGGCATCAAGACCCAGTTCCTCCTCGACGAGCTGGTCAACAAGGAGAAGCTGAACGTGAACCAGGAGGAGCTCACCGAGCACCTCATGCGCCGCGCGCAGTCCTCCGGCATGTCCCCGGACCAGTTCGCCCAGGCCGTCGTCGAAGGCGGCCAGGTCCCGATGCTGGTCGGCGAGGTCGCCCGCGGCAAGGCCCTCGCGGTCGTCGTCGAGGCCGCCAAGGTGACCGACACCAACGGTGTCGAGGTCGACCTGTCCGACGAGGACGAGGAGCAGGCCGCCGAGACGGTCGAGGCTGCGGTCAACGCCGACGCCGCTGACGCCGACGAGGCCGAAGAGGCCAAGTAAGCCCAGGCGGGGGGCCGGTCACGGTCCTCCCGCGAGGCTTGTGAGCAGTGCCCGAAGGGCCCGGACGCAGCTGCGCCCGGGCCCTTCGGCTTCGCCCCGCGCGGGGCTCCGTAGCTTGCGCTCCGAGCGAACAGTTCGGGAAGCGGGATGGCGTTGTCCGACCTGCGCGTTAGGGTCCATGAATACGAGGGTTGCGGGAGTACCCGGACGCCGGCGGACAGGTCCGCATCGGCCGAGCCGTGGCCCCTGAAAGAGACGCTGAGACGGCACGTGAGCCGTCGGAGACGAGCAGGTGGATACGTGACGAATCTGAAGCCTTACGCCGCGGGTGAGCCGTCCATCGGTGGCGGCCTCGGCGACCATGTCTACAACCGGCTGCTCGGCGAGCGCATCATCTTCCTCGGCCAGCAGGTCGACGACGACATCGCCAACAAGATCACGGCGCAGCTCCTGCTCCTGGCCGCCGAGCCGGAGAAGGACATCTACCTGTACATCAACAGCCCCGGTGGCTCGGTGACGGCCGGCATGGCCGTCTACGACACCATGCAGTACATCCCGAACGACGTCGTCACCATCGGCATGGGCATGGCGGCCTCGATGGGCCAGTTCCTGCTCACCGGCGGCGCCAAGGGCAAGCGTTTCGCCCTGCCGAACACCGACATCCTGATGCACCAGGGTTCCGCGGGCATCGGTGGCACCGCCTCGGACATCAAGATCCAGGCCCAGTACCTGCTGCGCACCAAGCAGCGCATGGCCGAGATCACCGCGTTCCACTCGGGCCAGACGGTCGAAGCGATCATTCGCGACGGCGACCGCGACCGTTGGTTCACGTCCGAGGAGGCCAAGGAGTACGGCCTGATCGACGAGATCATCTCGGCCGCGTCCAACGTTCCGGGTGGCGGTGGCACCGGGGCCTGATCCCGGGCAGCGCCGGGGTCCCGGACCCCGGCGGCGACCGCACGCACCCAGCCGACAGCCGTAGAACGCCACCAGGATGGTGAAACCCCCGATGTACATGAACAACCTCTCTCCCGCGAGCGGCCTCCACACCGGTCCGCAGGTGGACAACCGCTACGTCATCCCGCGCTTCGTCGAGCGCACCTCGCAGGGCGTGCGCGAGTACGACCCGTACGCGAAGCTCTTCGAGGAGCGCGTGATCTTCCTCGGCGTGCAGATCGACGACGCCTCCGCCAACGACGTCATGGCGCAGCTGCTGTGCCTGGAGTCGATGGACCCGGACCGCGACATCTCCATCTACATCAACAGCCCCGGTGGCTCCTTCACCGCGCTGACGGCGATCTACGACACGATGCAGTTCGTGAAGCCGGACATCCAGACGGTCTGCATGGGCCAGGCGGCCTCCGCCGCCGCCGTCCTGCTGGCCGCCGGTACCCCCGGCAAGCGCATGGCGCTGCCGAACGCCCGCGTGCTGATCCACCAGCCGTCCGGCGGCACCGGCCGCGAGCAGCTCTCCGACCTGGAGATCGCGGCCCGCGAGATCCTGCGGATGCGCGACCAGCTGGAGACCATGCTGGCCAAGCACTCCACCACGCCGCTTGAGAAGATCCGCGAGGACATCGAGCGCGACAAGATCCTGACGGCCGAGGACGCCCTGGCGTACGGCCTGATCGACCAGATCGTCTCCACCCGCAAGAGCAACGCGGTCTGATCCTTGCCGCCCCTTGGCGTGGGCGATCGTCGCAGAAGGCGATGTGAACCACGTCAAGGGGGCCCCGCAGGGGGCACTTGGCAAGGTACCGTCGGATAGAGGCACCAGGAGCGCTGAACCAAGCGTCTCCCAGGCGAAGGGGAAGCACCTCGTGGCACGCATCGGTGATGGTGGCGACCTGCTCAAGTGCTCGTTCTGCGGAAAGAGCCAGAAGCAGGTGAAGAAGCTCATCGCAGGTCCCGGTGTGTACATCTGCGACGAGTGCATCGACCTCTGCAACGAGATCATCGAAGAGGAACTGGCCGAGACCTCCGAGGTCAGGTGGGAGGAACTCCCCAAGCCTCGCGAGATCTACGAGTTCCTGGAGGGCTACGTCGTCGGCCAGGAGCCGGCGAAGAAGGCGCTCTCCGTCGCGGTGTACAACCACTACAAGCGCGTCCAGGCCGGCGAGAACGGCGGCGCGCAGGGCCGGGACGACGCGATCGAACTCGCGAAGTCCAACATCCTCCTGCTGGGACCCACGGGTTCCGGCAAGACGCTGCTGGCCCAGACGCTCGCGCGCATGCTCAACGTTCCGTTCGCCATCGCCGACGCGACGGCACTGACGGAGGCCGGGTACGTCGGCGAGGACGTCGAGAACATCCTGCTCAAGCTGATCCAGGCCGCTGACTACGACGTCAAGAAGGCCGAGACCGGGATCATCTACATCGACGAGATCGACAAGGTGGCTCGCAAGAGCGAGAACCCGTCGATCACGCGCGACGTGTCGGGCGAGGGCGTCCAGCAGGCCCTGCTGAAGATCCTGGAAGGCACGACCGCCTCCGTCCCGCCGCAGGGCGGCCGGAAGCACCCGCACCAGGAGTTCATCCAGATCGACACGACGAACGTGCTCTTCATCGTGGGCGGAGCCTTCTCCGGCCTGGAGAAGATCATCGAGTCGCGCGCCGGTGCCAAGGGCATCGGCTTCGGGGCGACGATCCGCTCGAAGCGCGAGATCGAGGCCAGCGACCAGTTCCACGAGGTCATGCCGGAGGACCTGGTGAAGTTCGGGATGATCCCCGAGTTCATCGGCCGCCTCCCCGTCATCACCTCGGTGCACAACCTGGACCGCGAGGCCCTGCTGCAGATCCTGATCGAGCCGCGTAACGCCCTGGTGAAGCAGTACCAACGGCTGTTCGAACTCGATGGTGTCGAGCTGGACTTCGAGCGCGAGGCGCTCGAAGCCATCGCGGACCAGGCGATCCTCCGCCAGACCGGCGCGCGCGGCCTGCGCGCCATCATGGAAGAGGTCCTGATGTCGGTGATGTACGAGGTCCCGTCCCGCAAGGACGTGGCCCGCGTCGTCGTCACCTCCGAGGTCGTCCGCTCCAACGTGAACCCCACGCTGGTCCCGCGGATCATCCCGAAGGACCAGGGCCCGCAGGAGAAGTCGGCGTAACACCCGCCGCACGCAACGCGCGAAGGGGCGCCCCGGATCATCCGGGGCGCCCCTTCGCGTGCGTTCAGGACTTGACGCGGGCCGTGCTGTACAGCTTCGCGGCGAGGTCGGCGGCCTGCTCCAGGGTGTAGCCCGGCTTGCTGGCGAGCATGGACGCCAGGTCCGTCGCGCTGACCATGCTCAGGGTGCTGTAGTCGCCCCAGATGCAGATCGGGATCGTGGCCGCCTGGGGCCCCTTGGCGACCGCGGTCTTCGACGTGAACTTGGCTTCCTGGCACTTCATCACGGCGCCCTTGGAGCCGGCCGGGGTCATCGTCTTGGGGCTGCCCACGAGTTCGACCTCGGTGGTCTTCGCGTCCTTGGCGGAGTTCAGCTTGGCCATGGCGAAGTAGCCGTCCACCGCCTTCTCGGGGTCGGCGATCTCGCCGTAGACGCCCTGGAAGTTGAGGCCCTTGGCCAGCAGGGGGTTCTTCGGGTCGCCCGCCTGGTACGTCATGCCCACCTGAGTGGGGTTCTTGACGCCGGCGGCCTCCGCCTCCTGCTTGTCCTTGGCGGTGAACTCCTTCTGCGAGTAGTTCGGATCCTTCTTGAACTCGCCGACCGTGTCCGGTGCCACCAGCTTGTAGCCCTTGGTGTCCGCGGCCACGGTACTGCTGGAGCCGCCGCCGCCCTTCGTGAAGTACCAGCCCGCGCCGCCGATGACCGCGATCGCGAGGATCACCGAGAGGACGATCACGCCCGTCTTGGACTTCTTCGGGGGCTGCTGCTGGTACCCGGGCTGCGGGTAGCCCGGCTGCTGGTAGCCACCGGGCTGCTGCGGCTGCTGGTAGCCCTGCGGGGGGACGCCCGGCTGCTGGGGGTAGCCGTAGCCGGGGGCGGGCGCCGCCGGCGGGGGCGGGGGCTGCTGGGGGTAGCCCGGCTGCTGGTAACCGGGCTGCTGCTGCGGGTAGCCGTACCCGGGCTGCTGCGGCGGCTGCTGGCCGTACGGGCCCGGCTGGCCCCCGTACGGTCCCGGCTGCTGCGGCTGCTGGCCGCCGTACGGACCTGGCTGGTTGTAACTCATACCCGCGTCCCCCTTAGG
Source organism: Streptomyces sp. NPDC051555 (assembly GCF_044454405.1). NCBI lineage: Bacteria > Bacillati > Actinomycetota > Actinomycetes > Kitasatosporales > Streptomycetaceae > Streptomyces > Streptomyces sp. NPDC051555. The sequence continues at coordinate 37,886 of NZ_JBITDP010000023.1, forward strand.
AACTACTTATGTTGCTCACATCCTGTCGGAAGGACGTGCGTAACCGTGCCCCGGGGGCCCGGCAGTTACCGAACTACGACGCGGGGACCTCCATCGCCTCCCGCAGCGCCTTCGCCCGAGCCGCGAGCGCGTCGAGCGTCACCGGCTTGTTCTCGATGGGCACGGTGACCGTCACGAGCGTGCTGTGGTCGGCCCACATGCACAGCGAGAGAGAGCTGCCCTGGATCGGGAGGGTGCCGCAGCGCATGGCGCCGCCCGCCGGCGTGCCGGCCTCGTGCGTCGTGACCTGCCCGTCCGGGATGCCCATGGCCCGCAGGCCCGTGTCCACCGCCGCGCCCGGGTCCTCGTCGGCGAACCGGCCCTCGGTCCCGCTGACGACGAGCTGCGCCGTGCCCTCACCGTCCGCGTACACGACGGCCACGGGCTTCGTGCCGGGCTTCGCCGGGCCCTGCCCCTGCTTGATGGCGTCGACCCGCGGGCCGGAGTCCTGGAGCGTCAGGCCCTGGAAGGAAGCGGGCGGCGCCAGGCGGTAGCGGCCGGCGTCGGCCGGTGCGGGGGCCGCCGCGGCAGGCTGCGATTGCCGCGGCCCGGGCGTGCTCGCCGCCTTCGGCTCGTCCGGGTCCAGTAGCGCGTTCATGGCCGCTCGCCCGCCCAGCACGCTCGCGGCCGTCACGAGTACTGCCGCGACGATCCACAGGGTGCGCTTCGCCTTCGACGGCGGCAGCGGCGGTGACGGCGCGTACGGGGCGGGAGCGGAGTACGGAGTGGGCGGCGCGAACGGGGCGGGCGGAGCCGGTACGGGGGGCTGCGTCGGCTGCTGATCGTTCTCGTTCATCCGCTCAGTGATGCCGACCTGCCATGGGCAGGTCAACCGATGTCGGGATGCGGTATCGATTCGTAACGGGGTGGGGACCGCCCGTATCCTGTGCCCGTGACCGAGAACGCGCAGACACCCAGCAGCCCCAACTCCGAACTGCCGACCGCGTACGCACCGGCCGAGGTGGAGGGGAAGCTCTATGAGCGCTGGGTAGAGCGTGGGTACTTCACGGCCGACGCCGCGAGCGACAAGCCCGGCTACACCATCGTCATCCCGCCGCCCAACGTCACCGGCTCCCTGCACCTGGGCCACGCCTTCCAGCACACGCTGATGGACGCCCTCACCCGCCGCAAGCGCATGCAGGGCTACGAGTCGCTGTGGCTGCCCGGCATGGACCACGCCGGCATCGCGACCCAGAACAAGGTCGAGCAGCAGCTCGCCGAGGAGGGCAAGTCCCGCCACGACCTGGGCCGCGAGGACTTCGTCGAGCGCGTCTGGCAGTGGAAGGAAGAGTACGGCGGCAAGATCCTCGGCCAGATGCGCCGGCTCGGCGACGGCGTCGACTGGAGCCGTGAGCGCTTCACCATGGACGAGGGCCTCTCCAAGGCCGTCCAGACGATCTTCAAGAAGCTCTACGACGATGAGCTGATCTACCGCGCCGAGCGCATCATCAACTGGTGCCCCCGCTGCCTGACGGCCATCTCCGACATCGAGGTGGAGTACCAGGACGACGCGGGCGAGCTCGTCTCGATCATGTACGGCGAGGGCGAGAACACCCTCGTCGTCGCGACCACGCGCGCCGAGACGATGCTCGGTGACACCGCCGTCGCCGTCCACCCCGACGACGAGCGCTACCAGCACCTCATCGGCACCCGGATCAAGCTGCCGCTGACGGACCGGACCATCCCGATCGTCGCCGACACCCACGTCGACCCCGAGTTCGGCACCGGCTGCGTCAAGGTGACCCCCGCGCACGACCCGAACGACTTCGCCATCGGCCAGCGGCACGGCCTGGAGTCCATGACGATCATGGACGAGCGCGGTGTCATCACGGTCCACGGCCCCTTCCTGGGCCTGGACCGCTTCGAGGCCCGTTCCGCGGTCGTCGGCGCCCTGCGCGAGCAGGGTCGGATCGTCGCCGAGAAGCGTCCGTACCAGCACTCCGTGGGCCACTGCTCGCGCTGCCGCACCACGATCGAGCCGCGCCTGTCGCTCCAGTGGTGGGTCAAGGTCGAGACGCTCGCCAAGGCGGCCGGTGACGCGGTCCGTGACGGCCGGGTCGCGATCCACCCGGAGGAGATGTCGAAGCGCTACTTCGACTGGGTCGACAACCTCAACGACTGGTGCATCTCGCGCCAGCTGTGGTGGGGCCACCGCATCCCGGTCTGGTACGGCCCCGAGGGCGAGGTCGTCTGCGTCGGACCGGACGACGAGGCGCCCACCGGCGAGGGTTGGACGCAGGACACCGACGTCCTCGACACCTGGTTCTCGTCCGGCCTGTGGCCGTTCTCCACGCTCGGCTGGCCGGAGCAGACCCCGGACCTGAAGAAGTTCTACTCGACCGACGTGCTGCTCACGGGCCACGACATCATCTTCTTCTGGGTCGCCCGGATGATGATGTTCGGCCTGTACGCCATGGACGGCGTGGCCCCCTTCAAGACGATCGCGCTGACCGGGCTGGTCCGTGACGAGCGGGGCAAGAAGATGTCGAAGTCCTTCGGCAACGTCGTCGACCCGCTGGACTGGATGGACAAGTACGGCTCCGACGCCGTCCGCTTCACCCTGGCCAAGGGCGCCAACCCCGGCACGGACGTCCCGATCGGCGAGGACTGGGTCCAGGCGTCCAGCAAGTTCGCCAACAAGATCTGGAACGCCACGCGCTTCGCGCTGATGAACGGCGCGACGATCGAGGGCGAGCTGCCGCCGGTCGAGCAGATGTCGGCGACCGACCGCTGGATCCTGTCCCGCCTGAACAAGACGGTCGCGCAGGTCGACGCGTACTACGACGACTTCCAGTTCGCGAAGCTCAGCGAGGCCCTCTACCACTTCGCGTGGGACGAGGTCTTCGACTGGTACGTCGAGCTGTCGAAGACCACGTTCTTCGCGGGCGGCGAGCAGGCCAAGGTCTCCAGCCGGGTGCTGGGCGAGGTCATCGACGTCATGCTGCGGCTGCTGCACCCGGTGGTCCCCTTCGTCACCGAGACGCTGTGGACCACGCTGACCGGGCGCGAGTCCCTGGTCATCGCGGAGTGGCCGAACGACAGCGGCTTCCGCGACGAGGCCGCCGAGGCCGAGATCGGCAGCGTCCAGGCCGTGGTCACCGAGGTCCGCCGCTTCCGCAAGGAGCAGGGGCTGCAGGACGGTCAGAAGGTCCCGGCCCGCCTGGACCTGGCCGGTACGCCGCTGGCCGCGCACGAGGCCGCCATCCGGCAGCTGCTGCGCCTCCAGCCGGAGGGCGACGCCTTCAGCGCCACCGCGACCCTCCCGGTCGCGGGCGCCAGCGTCTCGCTCGACCTGTCGGGCACCATCGACGTGGCCGCCGAGCGCAAGCGCCTGACCAAGGACCTCGGCGCCGCCGAGAAGGAGAAGCAGCAGGCGGAGGCGAAGCTCGGGAACGAGGCGTTCATCGCCAAGGCCCCCGACAACGTCGTGGACAAGATCAAGGGCCGCCTCGCCAAGGCCGGGGCGGACATCGCCCGGATCCAGGCGCAGCTGGACTCGCTCCCGCAGGGCTAGTCACTCGATACGACGAAGGCCCCGCACCGTGGATGGTTCACGGTGCGGGGCCTTCGACGTGCCTCCTACCCATGCCGGTGGCTACCTGCTCCGGCGTCCGCGCAGCCGCGCGGCGACGGCCATGCCGAGGAGCGCCAGCGCGCCGGCGCCGGTCCCGGCGAGGCCGGCCGACAGGCCCGGGGGCGTGTAGGCACAGTCGATCCGGTCCGCGCCGCCCTTCCCGAGCGGTACGCCGAGCAGCCCCTGGTAGGACACCGGCGGCCGGTCCGGGCCGCCGTCGACCGAGCAGCTCCAGCCCGGGGGAGCGGTGGTGGCGACCACGGCGGTGCCCGTGGAGCCCTTGGGGAGGCGGGCGGTCAGGGAGTGCCCGCCGGTCTCGACGGCTGCGCCGCCGGTCTCCCGCAGGGTCCGCACGGCCTGTTCGAAGGCCGGGACGTCCAGACAGCCGAGCGCGTCGGCCGGGAGCGACTGGCCGTCCTCGCCGGTGCGGACGGTGAAGGCGAAGCGGCCGTCGGCCGGGACGGTGCCCAGCTCCTTCAGCGGCGCCAGCCGCTGCGGCGGGTCGCCGTAGAAGCCTTCGGAGGCACCGCCGGCCGCCGCGACGTCGGCGCGCAGCGCGGGCGCGTAGAGGAAGGCGCGCGCTCCGGGCGTGCACCGCGCGGTGAAGGTGTTCCCGGCGGGAACGGCCTGGGCGTCCGCGGCCGTCGCGTTCGGGTCCGCGTCCGGGCTCAGCCGCAGGCCGCGCCGCGGGTCCTGGGCGCTGAGCGCGGGCACCTCGTACACCCGCGCGCCCAGCGCGGCCTGGCGCCGGGCCCACACCGAGTCCGCGGGGGCGCCGTACGCCCGGTCGCTGCCCGGCGGCCGTACGGCGACCAGTGGCAGCGCGGTCGTGCCGCGGGCCCGGGCCCCGTCGGTGTCGATGACGTCGACGGTGGTGCCGATGCCGAGGAGGGCCTGGAGGACGGGGTCCCGGACGGGCCACAGGTGGCGGCCGCCCATGGCCTCGCCGAGGCCGAGCCCGGCCAGCGCGTCGGCGGTCTCCTCGGTGATGTAGCTGCTGTAGTACGAGCCGCCCCCGGTGCCGAGCAGCATCGCGTCGTTGTTGGTGACGAAGACCCCGGGCCCGGGGTCCGTGCGCGTGGCGGGCCAGTCCTCGTGCGGGGCGAGCGCCCGACGGACGCCCAGCCCGAGCTCCGTCATGGTCTGGGCGCGGGCGGGGCCGCGCTTGGTGGGGTCGAGGAGGTCGGTGAGCCCGTAGACGGAGTACGCGCCCCCCGCGAGGACGGTGACGGCGAGCAGGGCGACGACGGCGCCGCGGGCCCGGCGCCGGCGCCCGCGCGCGTAGAGCAGCAGCAGGCCGGTGACGGCGGCCCCGCCCACGAGGCTGCCGGTCAGCGCGTGGCCCCCGACGGGCTGGGCGTCGTAGGTCAGGGCGAGCAGGAGGGAGAGCAGCGCTGCCCCGCCGAGCAGGGCCCGCGGCCGGGGCATCCGGGCCAGGCAGACCCAGGCGGCCATGGCCAGGAAGCCGCTGAGGACGAAGGACTCGCGGAAGGGGGCGCCGTGCGGGAGGGCGAGGCCCTGCCAGAGCTTCGCGGTGGGCGTGTACACGAAGGAGAGCGCGGTGAGGACGATCAGCGCCGTCCAGGCGATCCGCTCGCGCACCGGGACCCGGGACTGGAAGGGCAGCGCGAGGACCAGCAGGAGGACGAGGGAGCCGGTGAACACGTTGGGCGCCGAGGGGCTCGCGATGCTGCCGGGCAGGAACATCGCCAGGTAGCCGAGGGCGGGGGTGGCCACGCTGACGACGTACTTGTCGGTGGGCTGGGCCTGGGCGTTGGCCAGGGCGCACACCACGATGGCGGGGGCGGCGAGCAGCATGCCGGTGGCGGTCATGGTGGCGGCCCGCCACAGGACCCGGAGCCGGGTGCCGCTCCCGTGGCGGGCCGTGTCGGCGGTCGCCAGGCGCAGCAGCAGCACGAGCGCGGCGGCCAGGGTGGCCATGGCGGCGGTGTAGAAGTTCGCGTACCAGCACAGGGCGACGAGGAGGCTGCCGAGGACCCGGCGGCGGCCGGTCAGGCACCAGTCGGCGGCTATCCCGAGCAGCGGGAGCGCGACCAGGCCCCACATCCACATGGGGACGATGGCTCCCTCGGCCAGGTTCCAGCCGCAGAGGGCGTAGCCGACGGATATCAGGGCGCGCAGCCAGGGCGAGCCGGGGCGCAGTCGGCCGAGGAAGACGGTCATGGCGGCGGCGGCCAGGCCCATGCTGAACAGGCTGACCAGGAAGACGGGGAATTCGCTCTGGTCGCGGGGGAAGAGCCCGACGAGCCAGGAGAAGGGGTTGGCCAGGTAGGTGAAGAAGTCGCCGAGGAAGCCGACGCCGTAGCCGCTCTGCCAGTTGTAGAGGAGGTCGCCGGACGCCGCGCCGTGCTGGAGGTCCCACAGGTGGGTGTGGAAGGGCACGTACTGGTGGCGCAGGTCGTTGTCGGCGCGCGGGGACGGGCCGAAGGGGTAGGTGCCGTGGGCGGCGAGGCCCGCGCAGTACGCCGTCATGGACATGAGGGCGGAGACCAGGGCGGCGAGGGCGCCGGGGCGGCGCCGGCGCGCGGGCGTGCCGGGTCCGCCGCGCGCGCCGGGTGCGTCGGGTCTGTACCGGCCGCCCGTGGCGCGGGGCAGGACGGGGGCAGGGCTGGTCGGGACGTGACTCATCGGAATGCGGGCCTCGGGTCGGGTCGGGCGTGCTGCCGGGCCGGAGGGCCGCAGGGAAACGATCCTAGGTAAAGAGTCAGAAGATTCGAACACCGAATACGGACAGGATGAGCGCCAGCACCAGGAGGTAGAGGAACGTCGGGACGAGCCAGTGCGGCAGGATCCGCAGCGGGGACCCGGGCCGGGCGAGGTGCCGGCTGACGTACCAGAAGAGCGGGATCATGACCGCCCACACGACCATGCACCAGGGGCACAGCGCGCCGATCACGAACAGGCACTGGCCGATCAGCCACACCGTGAAGACGAAGCCCGCCGCGACCCCGACCCACACCCCCCGCCACAGCCAGCGCGGGAAGACCGCCCCGGCGAACAGCGCCAGGCCCAGCGCGGCCAGCGCCGCGAAGCCCGCGATGCCCAGGATCATGTTGGGGAAGCCCAGCAGGTTGCCCTGCCAGGTGGTCATCACATCGCCGCAGCTCAGGACCGCGTTCATGTTGCAGCCGGGGCTGAAGAGCGGGTCTTCCAGGGTGCGGATGCGGTCGTAGGTCAGCACGCAGGAGGAGAGCGTGCCGATCACGCCGCCGAGCAGCATCAGGAGGGGGAGGCCGCGCCGCCGGGCGCCGACCGAGTACTCGGGGGTCATCTTTTCGAGGTTACGAAGCCGGGCCGGGCCGGGGCAGGGCCGTCCGGCCCTGATCCGCATCCAGACGGAGTGTGGCATATCACCTTTTCCGGGCGCCCGGAAGATTCGATCGTCCTCGCCGAGCACGGATGATGGAGGGCATGCACGTCAAGCCCGTCGCCTCGGCGCTCCAATGGGTCCTGGCCACGGGCCGGCGACTCCCCGAGAGCTGGGCCGGGTCGCCCCGGGCGCTCGACGTCCTCACCTCCCTCGGCTGCCTCGCCCTGATGGCGCTCGACCTGCCGGGACTGGCCTCCGAGGACAACTCGCTCAACGCCCCGCAGGCCGCCGTGGTGCTCACCCTGGGGGCCGCCACCTTGTTGGTGCGGCGCCGGGCGCCGTGGCTCGCCTACCTCACCGCGCTGCTCTTCATCGGCTGGCTGCACGAACTGACCCTGATCCAGTTCGCGCTCTACTCGGTCGGTCGCTACCGCGGCCGGCGGGCCGGGATCCTCGCCACCGCCGGGTACGTCCTCTTCGCCTTCGCCCTCTTCAACCTGCCCGGGTGGCCCGAGGAGCGGGCGGACACCCTGAGCGGCTTCCTCAGCCTGGTCATCCCCATCGGCGTGCTGGCCGCCGCCGTCGGCATCGCCGCCTACCGGCACGACCTGGTGAGCGAGCTGGCCGTCCGGCGCGGCGAGGCGGCCGTCTACCAGGCCGTGGAGCAGGAGCGCCGCTCGGTCGCGCGGGACGTGCACGACTTCGTCGGGCGCGAGCTGACCCTGCTGACGGTGCGCTCCGAGGTGCTCTCGATGCGCACGCGCGAGTCCGCGTACGCCAAGGACTTCGAGGAGCTGGCCGACACCGCGCGCCGGGCCCACCTCGTGCTCAACGAGATCATCGTGCAGCGCGGCGAGCGGGCCTCCACCCCGGGCGTGGACGGGCTGCCCGGGCTCGCCGACGAGAGCGGCCGGGCCGGATCACCCGTCCGGCTCGTCATGGACCCGCAGGCGCGCTCCCTCTCGCCGCTGCGCCAGGCCGCCGTGTACCGGGTGGTCCAGGAGTGCCTGACGAACGCCGCCAAGCACGCGCGCGGCGAGACGATCGAGGTGTCCATCGGGGTCGACGGCCCGCAGCTGCGGATCGCGGTCGGCAACGGCCTGCCGGTGCGCGGCCCGGTGCGCGCCCCCGTCTCGGCCGGCTCGGGCACGGCGAGCATGGCCGAGCGCGTCCGCAGCCTGGGCGGCACCCTGACCACGACGCGCACGGACGACACCTACCTCGTCGTGGCCACCCTGCCGCGCGGCTGACCGCACCCGCGCGGGGGCGGTCGACCCGGCGCCGCTACTTCGCCGGGGACAGCAGCGAGTTGAGCGTGTCCATGTTCTCCACGCACTTGCCGGAGCCCAGGGCCACGCAGTCCAGCGGGTTCTCCGCGACGAAGACCGGGATGCCGGTCGCCGAGGCGAGGCGCAGCTCCAGCCCCGGCAGCAGTGCGCCGCCGCCGGTGAGCACGATCCCGTACTCCATCACGTCACCGGACAGTTCCGGCGGGCACTCCTCCAGGGTGGTGCGCACGGCCGCGATGATCGCCTCGACCGGCTCGTCGAGGGCCGAGCGGACGTCGTAGGCCGTCAGTTCCAGGGTCTTGGGCATCCCCGCGACCTTCTCGCGGCCGCGCACGGTGAAGGTGCGCTCCTCCAGCTCCGGGCGGCCCGGGACGGGCCAGGCGGAGCCGATGGCGCACTTGACGTCCTCGGCGGTCCGCTCGCCGATGAGCAGCGAGTGCTCCTTGCGCACGTAGTCGATGATCGCCGCGTCGAGCCGGTCCCCGCCGACCCGCAGCGACTGCGAGGTGACGATCCCGCCCAGGGAGATCACGGCGACCTCGGTGGTGCCCCCGCCGATGTCCACCACCATCGAGCCGCGCGGCTCCGAGACCGGCAGTCCGGCGCCGATCGCCGCCGCCATCGGTTCCTCGATCAGGTGGACGGCCTTGGCACCCGCCCGGGTCGAGGCGTGGACGATGGCCCGCCGCTCGACCGGGGTGACCCCGGACGGCACGCAGACCACCATGCGCGTGCGCGGCCTGCGGCCCGGCACGGCCTTGCGCACGAAGTGCCGGATCATCTCCTCCGCGGCCTCGTAATCGCAGATCACGCCGCCCTGGAGCGGGCGGATCGCGGTGATGGAGCCGGGGGTGCGGCCGATGGTCTCCTTGGCTTCCGTACCCACGGCCACAGCCGCCGTGGTCCCCGCCCGGACCGCCACCACGGACGGCTCATTGAGCACGATGCCGTGCCCCCGTGCGTAGACGAGGGTGTTCGCGGTCCCCAGGTCTATTCCTATGTCGCGGCTGGATCCTGTCTTATTGCTGCTGGCCTGCGGCATTTGTTCCCCAATCTCCTGCCGCAAGACTCGCATAACGATCTGGTCGCCCTTTGCGCCCAAGGTCCCGAAACGCCCGGGCCGAAAGTCCTTCCGCTCCCCGTCCGTAGACTGGGGCCCGTGAGTGAGCAGCAGCCTGAGAGCGACGACCGGCCCGACGAGTTCGACCAGATCGTGGCCGAAGAGACCGACCGCGACCCCGACCTGGCGGTGATCGAGGCCGGCAGCCGCACCCTGCGCGCCCATGGCGGTGCGCCGCAGGGCGACCAGGCCCCCTCCCGCCCCGAGGACCCGGAGGTGGAGCGGGCCCTGCGCGAGGTGGAGCAGGAGCTCGCCGGCCGCTGGGGGGAGACCAAGCTGGAGCCGTCCGTCACGCGCATCGAGGCGCTGATGGACGTCCTGGGGTCGCCGCAGCGCGCGTACCCCTCCATCCATGTCACCGGCACCAACGGCAAGACCAGCACGGCCCGCATGATCGAGGCGCTGCTGGTCGCCTTCGAGCTGCGCACCGGGCGCTACACCAGCCCGCACGTGCAGTCGATCACCGAGCGGATCAGCCTCGACGGGCTGCCGATCAGCCACGAGCGGTTCGTGGAGACCTACCACGACGTCAAGCCGTACGTGGAGATGGTCGACGCGGCCGAGGAGTACCGGCTGTCCTTCTTCGAGGTGCTCACCGGGATGGCCTACGCGGCCTTCGCGGACTCCCCCGTCGACGCGGCCGTGATCGAGGTCGGCATGGGCGGCAGCTGGGACGCCACCAACGTGATCGACGGCTCGGTCGCGGTGATCACCCCGATCAGCCTGGACCACACGGACCGGCTCGGCTCCACTCCCGGCGAGATCGCGCAGGAGAAGGGCGGGATCATCAAGCAGGGCGCCGCCGTGATCCTCGCGCAGCAGCCGGTGGACGCCGCGCAGGTGCTGCTGAAGAAGGCCGTGGAGGTGGACGCGACCGTGGCCCGCGAGGGCATGGAGTTCGGCGTGGTCGCCCGCGAGGTCGCGGTCGGCGGTCAGCACCTGACCCTGCGCGGGCTGGGCGGCGAGTACGAGGGCATCTTCCTGCCGCTGTACGGCGCCCACATGGCCCACAACGCGGCGGTGGCCCTGGCGGCCGTCGAGGCGTTCTTCGGGATCGGCGCCGAGCACGCGCGTCCGCTGGACGTGGACACCGTGCGCAAGGCCTTCGCCTCCGTGTCCTCCCCGGGCCGGATGGAGGTCGTCCGGCGCAGCCCCACGGTGGTGCTGGACGCCGCGCACAACCCGGCGGGCGCCCTGGCCACGGCCGCGGCGGTCACCGAGTCCTTCGGCTTCAGCCGGCTCATCGGCGTGGTCGCCGCGAGCGAGGGCAAGGACGTCAGGGGGGTCCTGGAGGCCTTCGAGCCGATCTTCGCCGAGGTCGTGATCACCGAGAACACCAGCCACCGGGCGATGGGCGCGGACGAGCTGGCCGCCGTCGCCGTGGAGGTCTTCGGCGCCGAGCGGGTGCAGGTGGAGCCCCGTTTGGACGATGCGCTGGAGGCGGCCATCACCCTGGCGGAGGAAGAGGCCGAATTCGGAGGGGCCGGGGTCCTGGTGACCGGCTCCGTCATCACGGTGGGCGAGGCACGCCTGCTGTTCAAGAGGGGCTGAGGACATGCGCACGCTCTGTGCCAGCACGCTGATCGGCGAGTTCTTCGTGATCGGCTTCGCCGGTCTGGTCGCGATGAAGAACCCGGACCTGACGCAGGCCGCGGTCTGGACGGTCTGCGGGGTCACCATGCTGCTGTCGGTGCTGCTGTGCGGGATGCTCTCGCGCCCCGGCGCCGTCCAGATCGGGTGGGCGCTGCAGATCGGGCTGGTCCTGAGCGGGTTCGTCGTTCCGACGATGTTCATCCTCGGTGCGGTGTTCGCGGGCCTGTGGTGGTGTTCCGTGCACTACGGGCGGAAGATCGACGTCATCAAGGCCCGCTGGGCCGCGCAGGCGGAGGCGGCCGCTCCTGACGCTGCGTGACGGGGGCCCGTACGGCCCCTGTAGCCTCGACGCACCGCACCCGTATGCCGCAAGGAGTTAGAACATGACCCAGCGCACTCTCGTCCTGCTCAAGCCCGACGCCGTCCGTCGTGGTCTGATCGGCGAGGTCATCGGCCGGATCGAGCGCAAGGCCGGCTGGACCATCCCCGCGCTGGAGCTGCGGACGCTGGACCAGGAGACGCTGGAGGCGCACTACGGGGAGCACAAGGGCAAGCCGTTCTACGAGCCCCTCATGGGCTTCATGTCCTCCGGCCCGATCGTCGCCCTGGTGGTCGAAGGGGAACGCGTGATCGAGGGTGTCCGCCAGCTGGCCGGACCCACTGACCCGATCGCCGCGGCGCCGGGGTCCATCCGGGGTGACTTCGGCACCATCACCCGGGAGAACCTGATCCACGCGTCGGATTCCGAGGAGTCCGCCGAGCGGGAGCTGAAGCTGTTCTTCCCGGCTCTCTGATGACTCTTTCCTGACGGAACATCAGCCGAATAGCGCTCATGACCTGGGGCGACCGAATTAATTTCGGTCGCCCTTCGGTATTAACGGGTGATCACGGGAACGTATGCGCAGGACGCGACGTCACCACTAGGGGGCGGGTTTCCGTTCCGGCGGGATTGCCGGAGTCCCGTCGCGCGGTGCCCGTACTTGCGGCATTACGATGGGGCCTCCACCCACACACCCACCTCGCCGACCTGACAGCAGCCGCTATCAACTGGAAGGCCAGACGCTCCTCATGGGGAACAAGGGGAACACTATGTCGTTCATCGGCCGTGACATGGCGATCGACCTCGGGACCGCCAACACGCTGGTGTACGTGAGGGGCCGGGGTATCGTCCTGAACGAGCCGTCCGTGGTCGCCATCAACACGAACACCGGTGGCATTCTGGCGGTCGGTTCCGAAGCGAAGAAGATGATCGGGCGCACGCCCGGCAACATCGTCGCCGTACGCCCGCTCAAGGACGGCGTGATCGCCGACTTCGAGATCACCGAGCGCATGCTCCGGTACTTCATCCTCAAGATCCACAAGCGCCGCTACCTGGCCCGTCCGCGCGTCGTGGTCTGCGTACCCTCCGGCATCACGGGAGTGGAGCGGCGCGCCGTCATCGAGGCGTCCACGCAGGCCGGCGCCCGCCAGGTGCACATCATCGAAGAGCCCATGGCCGCCGCCATCGGCTCGGGCCTGCCCGTCCACGAGGCCACCGGCAACATGGTCGTGGACATCGGCGGCGGCACCACCGAGGTCGCCGTCATCTCGCTCGGCGGAATCGTCACGGCGCAGTCCATCCGGGTGGCCGGTGACGAGCTGGACAACGCGATCATCCAGCACATCAAGAAGGAGTACTCGCTCCTCCTCGGCGAGCGCACCGCCGAGCAGATCAAGATCACCATCGGGTCGGCGTACGACCTCGACAAGGACGAGCACACCGAGATCCGCGGCCGCGACCTCGTCTCGGGCCTGCCCAAGACCGTGGTCATCTCCGCGGCCGAGGTGCGCAAGGCCATCGAGGAGCCCGTCAACGCCATCGTCGACGCGGTCAAGACGACCCTGGACAAGTGCCCGCCGGAGCTGTCCGGCGACATCATGGACCGCGGCATCGTCCTCACCGGCGGCGGCGCCCTGCTGCGCGGCCTCGACGAGCGGCTGCGCCGCGAGACCGGCATGCCGATCCACATCGCCGAGGACCCCCTCGACTCGGTGGCCCTCGGATCCGGCAAGTGCGTGGAGGAGTTCGAGGCGCTCCAGCAGGTCCTGGACGCGCAGCCCCGCCGCTGACCCGCCCCGCCGCGCGCCCCTCTGCCAGGGGGCCCACGGGGCGGACGGCCTTGCGGAACACAAGGATCCGCCGTACGGGTGCTGTCGCTCCCGTACGGCGGATCGTTGATATACAGGCAGGGAAATATTCCGACGAGGAAGGCACGGCCGCCGCACGTGAGGGACACACGAGAGAGCCGGCTGCTCCTGGTGCTGCTGATCGCCATCGCGTTCGCATTGATCACGGTGGACATCAGAGCGGGCGAGGAGTCACCGGTCGACGGTGCCCGGCAGGCCGCCGCAGCGGTCTTCGGCCCGGTCGAGAAGGGCGTGGCGACCGCGGTGGACCCGGTCGCCAACGCCATAGGGGCGGTGCGCGACTCCGGAGAGCGCCACAACCGCATCACCGTGCTCGAAGGCGAGAACGCCGCGCTCAAGGCCAAGCTGGGCAGCGACGACCGCAACAAGAGCCGGATCCACGAGCTGGACGAGATGCTCAAGCGCGCCGGTTCCGGCCAGTACGGCATCAAGGGCGCCGAGGTCATCGCCATAGGAGCGGCCCAGGGCTTCTCCTGGACCGTGACCATCGACGCCGGCAGCAAGGACGGCATCGAACGCGACATGACCGTCCTCAACGGCGACGGACTCGTCGGCCGGGTCACCACCGTCGGCCCCGACACCGCCACCGTCGTCCTGGCCAACGACCCGGACTTCACGGTGGGCACCCGCCTGGAGAAGACCGGCGAGCTCGGCTTCGCCACCGGCCAGGGCGACCGCGCCCTGTCCGTCCAGATGCTCAACGGCAAGGCCAAGGTCAGCCCCGGCGACCGCCTCGTCACCTTCGGCTCGCGCGGCAACAAGCCCTTCGTGCCCGGCGTCCCGATCGGCGAGGTGGTCAAGGTCGACCCCTCCCGCGGCGACCTCACCCGCACGATCTGGGTCCGCCCCTACGTCGGCTTCTCCCGCCTCGACATCGTCGGCGTCGTGGTCATGCCGCCCCGGCAGGACCCGCGCGACGCCGTCCTGCCGCCCAAGCCCGAGGGACCCAAGCCGACGCCGACCGTCACCGTCACCGTCGCGCCGTCCCCCAGCGGGTCCGCCAAGCCGGCCGACGAGTAGGAGCCGACCGCCATGCGCTTCAACCGCATCCTGCTCTCCACGACCCTGGTCGTGGTCGCCCTCGTCGTCCAGGTCAGCGTGCTGGGGCGGCTCCAGCTGCCCGGCGCCGTCCCCGACCTGGTCCTGCTCACCGTCGTCGCCCTCGCCCTGGTCTACGGACCGGTCAGCGGCGCCCTGATCGGCTTCAGCGCCGGACTGCTGACCGACCTGGCCCCGCCGGCCGACCACGCCGCCGGCCGCTACGCCCTGGTGCTCTGCCTCACCGGGTACGTCTGCGGGCTGGTGCGGCCCGACACCGGGCGCTTCCGCTCGGCCTGGGGGCCGATGCTCACCGTGGTGGCCGCCGCCGTCGGCTCCACGCTGCTCTACGCGGGCGTGGGCGCCCTGGTCGGCGACACCGCCGCCCGCCACGTCGGGCTGACCGGACTGCTGTTCACCGCGGTCCTCTACGACCTGCTGCTCGCACCCTTCACGGTGCCGTTCCTGATGGCGCTGGCCCGGCGCGCGGAGAACGACCCGATGGCCGTCGAGGCCAACGGCGGCCCGGCGCAGGGCGCCGACGTGGCCTCCGGCTGGCTCTCGGGCGGCACGGGCCTGCGCATCGGCAGCCAGCGCGGCGGTCTACGGATGAAGACCGCGCGCGGCCGGGCGAACAAGGCCGTGCGCATAAAGGGCGTCAAGGGGGTCAAGGGCGTGAAGAGCGTCAAGGGCGTCAAGAAGCTGTGACGGGGGACCGCGCGTGACCAACATTCCCGAGACCGGCCGCACCCCCCGGGTGCAGATCCGGCTCGTCATCCTCCAGGTGCTCGTCTTCTCGCTGCTGCTCACCCTCGGCGGGCGGCTGTGGTACCTCCAGATCCGCAACGGCGCGGAGTACGCGGACGAGGCCAAGAACAACCACGTCCAGCAGGTCGTCCAGCCCGCCGTGCGCGGCTCGCTCCTCGACGCCCGCGGGGTCGCGCTCGCCGACAACGAGACCCGTCTGGTCGTCTCCGCCAGCCGCACCGAGCTGATGAAGATAAAGGACAAGGGCAAGGACGTCCTGACCCGGCTGGCCGGGGTCCTGGACATGAAGCCGCAGGAGGTCATGGACAAGGTCCGCCTCTGCGACTCCAAGACCCCCCAGCCGTGCTGGAACGGCTCCCCGTACCAGCCGATCCCGGTCACCCTCGAAGCGACCACGCAGCAGGCCCTGCAGATCCGCGAGCGGCCCGAGGACTTCCCCGGCATCACCGCCGAGCCCACCGCCGTACGCCGCTACCCGGCCCCCGGCGGCGCCAACACCGGCCAGGTCCTCGGCTACCTCTCGCCCGTCACCGACAGCGAGATCCAGAGCGCCAAGACCACCAACTCCCCGTTCCTGCGCTCCGACCAGGTCGGCCGCTTCGGCCTGGAACGCACCTACGACAAGGCGCTGCGCGGCAAGTCGGGCGTCACCCGCTACGAGGTGGACAACCTCGGCCGCGTCATCGGTGAGGCCAAGAACGACCCCGCGGTCCCCGGCGCCAACGTGGTCACCAGCATCGACTCCCGGGTCCAGGCCGTCACCGAGTACGAGCTGAACGCGGCCATGGTCGAGGCCCGCAAGCAGAACGACCGCAACACCGGCGTCAACTACAAGGCCGACGCGGGCGCCGTCGTCGTCCTGGAGTCCAAGACCGGCCGCGTCGTGGCCATGGCCTCCAACCCGACCTACGACCCCAACGTCTGGGTCGGCGGGATCTCCGGCAAGGACTACGCCAAGCTCACCGCCAAGGAGTCCAACGTCCCGCTGATGAACCGGGCGATCCAGGGCCAGGCCGCCCCCGGCTCCATCTTCAAGGTCATCCCGACCGCCGCCGCCGTGAACGCCGGGTACGCCTTCGACGGCAACTACCCCTGCCCCAGCTCGTACTCCATCGGCGGCCAGGTCTTCAAGAACTTCGAGTCCCAGGGCCACGGTTCGATCACCCTCGGCCAGGCCCTGGAGGTCTCCTGCGACACCGTCTTCTACGCCCTCGCCCACCAGCAGTGGCAGAAGGACGGCGCGCTCAAGCCGGTGAAGAACCCGGCGGACATCTTCTACAAGACGGCCCACGAGTTCGGTCTCGGTGCCGAGACCCACGTCGACCTGCCGGGCGAGGAGAAGGGCCGGGTCCCCGACCGCCAGTGGAAGCAGCGGTTCTGGGAGGCCAACAAGGACCAGTGGTGCAAGGTCGGCAAGAAGGGCGGCACCTACATCGAGCTGCTCTCCTACGAGAACTGCCTCGAAGGCAACATGATGCGCGCCGGTGACTCCGTCAACTACTCGATCGGCCAGGGCGACACCCTCGTCACCCCGATCCAGATGGCGACCATCTACGCCGCCATCGCCAACGGCGGCACCATGTGGAACCCCACGATCGGCAAGGCGGTCGTCAGCGCCGACGGCAAGAACGTCCAGGAGATCAAGCCCCAGGCCCACGGCAAGCTGCCGATGGACGAGAAGACCCGGTCGCAGATAAACGATGCGCTGGAGGGCGTCGCCACGCGCGGCACCGCCGCCTGGCGCTTCGGCGGCTGGCCGCAGAAGCAGATCCCGATGCACGCCAAGACCGGCACCGCCGAGGTCTACGGCAAGCAGACGACGTCCTGGTTCGCCACGTACACCGAGGACTACACGATCGTGATGACGATCTCCCAGGGTGGTACCGGTTCCGGCGCCTCCGGTCCCGCCGTGCGCAACATCTACAACGCGATCTACGGTCTCGACATGGCCGGCAAGCAGGACCTCTCCAAGGCCCTGCTGCCGCACCCCGAGACGGCGCTCCCCACGATCCAGCCCGACGGCTCGATCGACGCGCCCGAGGTCAAGCCCTACGTGCCGCCGAGCCCGACGGACGCCCCGGCGCCCGCCGCCGGCCCGCCGCGCAGCCCGGGAACCGGGAGGCAGGACTGATGCCCGGACCGAACACCTTCTCCGTCTCCCGCTACGCCCCCGACCGGGGCGCGCTCGGCAAGCTCACCGCCCGGGACTCGGTGCTGCGGCGCCTGGACTGGCCGATACTGCTCAGCGCGCTGGCGCTGTCCTTCATCGGCTCGCTGCTGGTGTGGTCGGCCACCCGCAACCGCACCACGCTGAACAACGGGGACCCGTACTACTTCCTCTTCCGGCACGCCATGAACACCGGCATCGGCCTGGTGCTGATGATCGGCACGGTCTGGCTCGGCCACCGCACCCTGCGCGGCGCGGTGCCGATCCTCTACGGGCTCTCGCTGGTCCTGGTCCTGGCCGTGCTGACCCCGCTCGGCGCGACCATCAACGGCGCGCACGCCTGGATCGTCATCGGCGGCGGCTTCTCGCTCCAGCCCTCCGAGTTCTGCAAGATCACCATCATCCTGATCATGGCGATGCTGCTCTCGGCCCGGGTGGACGCGGGGGACCTCGACCACCCCGACCACCGCACCGTGATCAAGGCGCTCTGCCTGGCCGCCGCGCCCATGGGCATCGTCATGCTGATGCCCGACCTCGGCTCGGTCATGGTCATGCTGGTCATCGTGCTCGGGGTGCTGCTGGCCTCCGGGGCCTCCAACCGGTGGGTGCTCGGGCTGCTCGGATCCGGCGCGCTGGGCGCCGTACTCATCTGGCAGCTCGGCATCCTCGACGAGTACCAGATCAACCGCTTCGCGGCCTTCGCGAACCCGGCCCTGGACCCGGCGGGCGTCGGCTACAACACCAACCAGGCGCGGATCGCGATCGGCTCCGGCAAGCTGTTGGGCGAGGGGCTCTTCCAGGGCTCCCAGACCACCGGCCAGTTCGTGCCGGAGCAGCAGACCGACTTCGTCTTCACCGTGGCGGGGGAGGAGCTGGGCTTCGTCGGGGCCGGGCTGATCCTGGTCCTGCTCGGGGTGGTGCTCTGGCGCGCCTGCATGATCGCCCGGGAGACCACCGAGCTGTACGGGACGATCGTGGCCGCCGGGATCATCGCCTGGTTCGCCTTCCAGGCCTTCGAGAACATCGGCATGACGCTCGGCATCATGCCGGTGGCCGGGCTGCCGCTGCCGTTCGTCTCCTACGGAGGATCGTCGATGTTCGCCGTGTGGGTGGCCATCGGACTGTTGCAGTCGATCAGGGTGCAACGGCCGATGTCGGCCTGAGGGGCCGGTCTCGGCCGGATGTGTGGCCGATGCCCGGCCGTCCCCGGCGTTCGCCTTCACTTCGCCCTCCGTTCAGGTCTACGTTCGTTGCATGGCGGAGACCAAGCGCGAGGTCGAGCGGAAATTCGAGTTCACGAGCGTCAAGGCGGGACGGCGCGGAGTGCCCGACCTGACGGGCACGGCCGGCATCGCCACGGCCCTGGACCGCGGCACCGTCGACCTCGACGCGGTCTACTACGACACCCCCGACCAGCGGCTCGCCGCCGACGGCCTGACCCTGCGGCGTAGGACCGGCGGCGAGGACGCCGGCTGGCACCTCAAGCTCCCCGTCTCGCCCGGGGTCCGCGACGAGGTGCGCGCGGGACTCACCGACGGCGTGCCGCGCGCCCTCACCGCCCTGCTGCGCTCCCGGGTCCGCGACGCGGCGCTCGTTCCGCAGATGCGGCTGCTGTCCTCGCGCAAGGTGCTCCACCTCCTGGACGCCGGGGGAGCGCTGCTCGCGGAGCTGAGCACCGATGCCGTGCGCGCCGAGGGCCACGACACCACCGCCGCCTGGACCGAGGTGGAGGTCGAACTCGCCGACGACGTCGACCCCGCCCTGCTCGACGCCGTCGAGAAGCGCTTCCGCAAGGCCGGACTCACCGTCAGCGCCGCCCCCTCCAAACTCGCCCGCGCCCTCGCCGAGACCGGATCCGCGCCCGCCCCCCGGCCCGGCACCGACCCGGTCGACGACACCGCGGGCGCCCACGTCCTCGCGTACCTGCGCGCCCAGCGCGACGCCCTCGTCGCCCAGGACCCGGCCGTCCGGCGCGGCCTGCCCGACTCCGTGCACCAGATGCGCGTCGCCACCCGCCGCCTGCGCAGCGCGCTGCGCACCTCCCGCCGCGTCCTGGACCGCGAGCGCACCGACCCGCTCGGCCAGGAGCTGCGCTGGCTCGCCGGCGAGCTCGGCGTCGACCGCGACCAGGAGGTCCTCCTGGAACGCCTGCGCACCCGCCTCGGCGAACTCCCGCAGACCCTGGTGCTCGGCCCCGTCCGCGCCCGCCTGCGGATCTGGAACACCTCCCGCCGCTCCGGCTCCCGGCGCCGCGCCCTCGCCACCCTCGACGGCAAGCGCTACCTCGCCCTGCTCGACGCCCTGGACGCGCTGCTCCAGGACCCGCCGCTGCTCCCGGCCGCCGCGAAGCCGGCCCCACGGGTCCTGCCCAAGGCGGTGCTCGCCGACTACGAACGCCTCTCCGGCCGGATCGGCGCGGCGCTCGCCCTCACCCCGGGCGAGGACCGGGACCTGGCCCTGCACGACGCGCGCAAGGCCGCCAAGCGCGCCCGCTACGCGGCGGAAATCCTCGTACCGGCCCTCGGCGACCCGGCGAAACGGCTGGCCAAGGCCATGAAGTCGGTCCAGACCCTGCTCGGCGACCACCAGGACAGCGTGGTCGCCCGCGACGCCCTGCGCGCCCTGGCCGTCCAGGCGAACGGCGCGGGGGAGTCCTCCTTCACCTGGGGTCTGCTGCACGGCCGCGAGGAGGCCCTGGCCGAGCGCCGCGAACGCGAACTCCCCGAAGTCTGGGCCGAAGCCTCGGACCCGCGGCTCCGGGCCCCGCTGGGCGGTTAGTCGGTGATCGGGGCGGCGGGGGGCGCCTGTGCCCCGGGGTACGCTTGAGAGTCGCCCCCTGCCCGCTTCACGAAAGTCGCGTGATGACCGAGTCGGTCTTCCCTCAGCTCGAGGCCCTGCTTCCGCACGTCCAGAAGCCGATCCAGTACGTCGGCGGGGAGCTGAACTCCACCGTCAAGAACTGGGACGAATGTGACGTCCGCTGGGCGCTCATGTACCCGGACGCCTACGAGGTCGGACTGCCCAACCAGGGCGTCATGATCCTCTACGAGGTGCTCAACGAGCGCGAGGGCGTCCTCGCCGAGCGCACCTACAGCGTGTGGCCCGACCTCGAAGAGCTGATGCGCGAGCACAAGGTGCCGCAGTTCACCGTCGACTCCCACCGTCCCGTGGGTGCCTTCGACGTGTTCGGCCTGTCCTTCTCCACGGAGCTGGGCTACACCAACATGCTCACGGCGCTGGAGCTGGCGGGCATCCCGCTGGAGGCCAAGAACCGTACGATCGACGACCCGATCGTCCTCGCGGGCGGCCACGCGGCCTTCAACCCCGAGCCCATCGCGGACTTCATCGACTGCGCGGTCATCGGCGACGGCGAGCAGGCCGTCCTCGACATGACCGACATCATCCGCGCCTGGAAGGCCGAGGGCCGTCCGGGCGGGCGCGAAGAGGTCCTGCTGCGCCTGGCGAAGACCGGCGGGGTGTACGTGCCGGGCTTCTACGACGTCGAATACCTCCCGGACGGCCGCATCGCGCGTGTCCTTCCGAACCGCTCCGGCGTTCCGTACCGGGTGTCCAAGCACACGGTCATGGACCTCGACGAGTGGCCCTACCCGAAGCAGCCCCTGGTCCCGCTCGCCGAGACCGTCCACGAGCGCATGTCCGTGGAGATCTTCCGCGGCTGCACCCGCGGCTGCCGTTTCTGCCAGGCCGGCATGATCACGCGTCCCGTACGGGAGCGAAGCATCACCGGCATCGGCGAAATGGTGGAGCGGGGCCTGAAGGCGACCGGCTTCGAAGAGGTCGGCCTGCTCTCGCTGTCGTCCGCGGACCACACCGAGATCGCGGACATCGCCAAGGGCCTGGCGGACCGCTACGCGGAGGACAAGGTGGGCCTGTCCCTCCCGTCCACCCGCGTGGACGCGTTCAACGTCGACCTGGCCAACGAGCTGACCCGCAACGGTCGCCGCTCGGGCCTCACCTTCGCCCCCGAGGGCGGCTCCGAGCGCATGCGCAAGGTCATCAACAAGATGGTCTCGGAAGAGGACCTGATCCGCACGGTCGCCACCGCCTACGGCAACGGCTGGCGCCAGGTGAAGCTGTACTTCATGGTCGGCCTGCCGACCGAGACCGACGAGGACGTCCTGCAGATCGGCGACATGGCGGTCAACGTCATCGCCAAGGGCCGCGAGGTCTCCGGGCAGAACGACATCCGCTGCACGGTCTCCATCGGCGGGTTCGTGCCGAAGCCGCACACCCCCTTCCAGTGGGCCCCGCAGCTGTCGGCCGAGGAGACGGACGCGCGCCTGGCCAAGCTGCGCGACAAGCTCCGCGGCGACAAGAAGTACGGCCGCTCCATCGGCTTCCGCTACCACGACGGCAAGCCGGGCGTGGTCGAGGGCCTGCTGTCCCGCGGTGACCGCCGCATCGGCGACGTCATCCGCGCCGTCTACGAATCGGGCGGCCGCTTCGACGGCTGGCGCGAGCACTTCTCCTACGACCGCTGGATGCAGGCGGCCGAGAAGACGCTGCCCGCGTACGGCGTGGACGTGGCCTGGTACACGACCCGCGAGCGCACCTACGAGGAGGTCCTGCCCTGGGACCACCTGGACTCCGGTCTCGACAAGGACTGGCTCTGGGAGGACTGGCAGGACGCCCTCGACGAGACCGAGGTCGAGGACTGCCGCTGGACCCCGTGCTTCGACTGCGGCGTCTGCCCGCAGATGGACACCCAGATCCAGATCGGCCCCACGGGGCAGAAGCTGCTGCCGCTGTCGGTCGTGAAGTAGCCGCCGAGCCGGCCCTTCACGCTGTCTCCGATATGCCCCCCGCCGGGATCCGGCGGGGGGCATATTCATTCGAATGACGCCTTAAGGTTTCTGCACTTCGCGCCCTGGGATATCTTTTGAGGAGAGGTCCCGTATATATCGCGCGAGAGCCCGGAGGCGATAGTCATGGCCAAGACCCTGATCGACATCGACGAGGAAGCCCTCGCGCTGGCCGCCGAGGCGCTGGGCACCAAGACCAAGAAGGACACGGTCAACGCGGCGCTCACGGAGATAGGAGCGAGGCTGCGGCGCGAACGGGCGCTGGCGCAGCTGATCGCACTCGCCGACGAGGGGGCGTTCGACGCGCTCACCGAGCCCGGCTTCGAAGAGAAGGCGTGGGGTTGATGGCCGAGAAGCCCCAGTTCCTGATCGACAAGTCCGCCGCGGGCCGGATCCTGCGGCCCGGGATCCGGGAGACGTGGATCGAGACGCTGTCGGCCGGGAGGGTCTCGCTCTGCGAGCCGACCGAGTTCGAGATGCTCTACTCGGCACGCTCCGTGCAGGACTACAAGCGGACCAAGGCGCAGCTGCGCCAGCTGTTCACCTGGCACCCGGCGCCCGCCGACAGCTGGCAGCAGGTGCTCGCACTCCAGGAAGTCCTGGTCCACCGGGGGAGCCACCGCTCGGCGAGCGGCATCGACCTGCTGGTCGCGGTCACCGCGCGGGCACACGGCCTCACGGTCCTCCACTACGACCGGGACTTCGAGACCGTCGCCGGAGTCACCGAGCTGCGCACCCGCTGGCTCGCCGAGCCCGGTTCCATCGACTGAGGCTCCTCCTCCTGTGCAACCGGCGAGGTCACGGGCGCGTACTGTGGGTAGTACGACAGCTGACGGCGACGCGCACGCACCCGAGATCTCCCCGCACCAGCGGGGGTGAGCCGGAGTAGCGGGCACGGCCGGACGGCTCCACAGACTCGGGCGGTGCGCGAGAGCGCCCGCCCCGCACAAGGAGAAGAACCACTGGGCAAGCGACAGCCCGAAGGCCCCCCTCCCGCACCGGTGGTACAGCGCATCCGACTGCGCTACACCAAGCGCGGCCGCCTCCGGTTCACCAGCCACCGCGACTTCCAGCGAGCCTTCGAGCGGGCCCTGCGCCGCGCCGAGGTCCCGATGGCCTACTCGGCGGGCTTCACCCCGCACCCCAGGGTCTCGTACGCGAACGCGGCCCCCACCGGGACCGGCAGCGAGGCCGAGTACCTGGAGATCGCCCTGGCCGCCCCCCGCGACCCGCAGACGCTGCGCGCCCTGCTCGACGAGTCGATGCCGGCCGGCCTCGACATCGTCGACGCCGTCGAAGCCCGCACGTCGGGCCTCGCGGACCGGCTCACCGCCTCGATCTGGGAACTGCGCCTGGACGGGACGGACCCCGCCGAGGCCGAGCGGGCCGTGGCCCTCTTCCTCGCCGCCGAGACCGTCGAGGTCCAGCGCCGTACGAAGAACGGCATGCGGACCTTCGACACGCGCGGCGCCGTCGTCAGCCTCGACCTGGCCGCGACCTCGGTCGTTCCGGCTGATAGGCCGCTGGACAGTGCTTGTGCGATACTGCGGCTGGTTGTTCGGCATCTGACACCTGCCGTTCGACCCGACGACGTCCTGTCCGGTCTCCGAGCTGTGGCCGACCTGGCGCCGCCGGTCCCCGCAGCGGTGACCAGGCTGGCGCAGGGGCTCTTCGACGAGGAGTCCGGCACGGTGACCGACCCGCTCGCGCCCGACCGCGAGGCCATCACGGCCGCCCCACCCACGGCTGCCGTAGCGGCCGACGCGAAGGCGCCGGAAGGTCCCGCCGCGTAGGGACCGTCGTTGCCGCGCCACCCTGGCATCCGGGATTTCCCTGGGTCGGGCAGCGCAAAGACCTGAAGACTTCCGCCAGGCCGTACGGACAACCACGTACGGAACCGGCGGCCATGGACTACAGCTCCCGTGTGGCGCACGCGCCCCGGAGGCCGGTTCCGCGCTCATCGTGCGGAGCCGTGCCGGACCGGATGTCAGCCGCGGCGCCCGGGAGCGCGACGGGAGAACCCCGCACATGCTCAACAACGAGAACACCGCCAACGACAACACCGCCGAGGGCAACAGCCCCAGCGACAACCTGCCGCCGCGCAGGCGGCGCCGCGCCGCATCGCGGCCGGCCGGTCCGCCCGGCGCCGTCGTGACCGCCGAGACCTCCGAGGTCGCCCCGGCTCCCGCCGCCGAGCCGGTCGCCGCGCCGGTCGAGGACGCCGCTCCCGCGCCGCGTGCTCGTCGTCGTGCCACCCGCGCCGTCGCCGCTCCGGTCGCCGAGGCGGCTCCTGCCGCCGAAGCCGCTGCTGCGGCGCCCGCCGCCGAGCCGGCCGCCGCGCCCGTCGAGGACACCGCTCCCGCCCCCCGCGCCCGTCGTCGCGCCACCCGCGCGGCCACGGCCCCGGTGGCCGAGCCCGCTGCCGCGGTGGTCGCGCAGACCCCGGTCGCCGAGCCGGTCGCCGCCGCGCCCGTCGAGGACGCCGCTCCCGCGCCGCGTGCTCGTCGTCGTGCCACCCGCGCCGTGGCCGCCCCGGCCGCCGAGGCCGCTCCGGTCGTCGAGCCCGCCGCCGCGGTGGCCGTGGAGACCCCGGTCGCCGAGCCGGTCGCCGCGCCGGTCGAGGACGCCGCTCCCGCGCCGCGTGCTCGTCGTCGTGCCACCCGCGCCGTGGCCGCCCCGGCCGCCCCGGTCGAGGCCCCGCAGGCCGCCGAGCCGGTCGATGAGCCCAAGGAGCCCGTCGCGGCCAAGGCCGCCGTGACGGTCGCCGATGCCGTGGACTCCCCGAAGGGCCGCGCGCCGCGCCGCCGCGCCACCCGCGCCGCCGCACCGGCCGCCGCCCCGCAGCCCGCTGCCGCACCGGCCGCCGAGCCGCGCGGCCGCCGCGCCGCGCGTCCGGCCGTCGCCGTCTTCCAGGCGCCGGTCTTCGCCGAGCCGATGTTCCAGACCCCCGAGACCGCCGCGATGGCCGCCGCCGCCGCGCGCGTCGTCGACGAGGTCGAGGACGAAGAAGAAGAGTTCGAGTTCGAGGCCGAGGTCGTCGCCCCCGCGCCGGCCCCCGCCGCCGCGCCCGCCGCGGGCCGTCGCCGTCGCCGCCGTGGTGGCGCCGTGGCCCCCGAGCAGGCCGCCGAGCCCGCCTACGTCCCCGTGACGCAGGCCGACGCCCCGCTCTCCGTCGAGTCCGTGCTGGACGAGGAGCCCGAGGCCGCGGAGCTGGAGGTCGACGAGGACGACGAGTCGGGCGACCGCCCGTCGCGCCGCCGCCGCCGGGGTGGCCGTCGCCGCCGCCGCGGCGAGTCCGCCGACCTCGACGAGTCCGCCGAGGAGGAGTCCGAGGAGGGCGAGGAGGCCGCGGCCGAGCAGGAGGCCGACGAGGACGCCGGGGCCGAGGACGCGGGCTCCGAGGACGACGACGAGAACGGGCCGGCCGGCTCCAGCTCCAGCCGTCGCCGCCGGCGCCGTCGCCGTCGCAGCGGTGACTCCGGTGCCGAGGGCGAAGCCGCCGAAGAAGAGGGCGTCCGTACGGTCGTCAAGGTCCGCGAGCCCCGTCCGGCTCGCGAGCGCAGCGAGTCCACCTCCTCCGACGAGGTCCAGTCCATCAAGGGCTCGACCCGCCTGGAGGCCAAGAAGCAGCGCCGCCGCGAAGGCCGCGAGCAGGGCCGCCGTCGCGTCCCGATCATCACCGAGGCCGAGTTCCTGGCCCGCCGCGAGGCCGTCGAGCGCGTGATGGTCGTCCGCCAGAGCGGCGAGCGCACCCAGATCGGCGTCCTTGAGGACGACGTGCTCGTCGAGCACTACGTCAACAAGGAAGAAGCCACCTCGTACGTCGGCAACGTCTACCTGGGCAAGGTCCAGAACGTGCTGCCGTCGATGGAGGCCGCGTTCATCGACATCGGCAAGGGCCGCAACGCGGTCCTGTACGCCGGCGAGGTCAACTTCGAAGCGCTGGGCATGGCCAACGGCCCGCGCCGCATCGAGGCCGCCCTCAAGTCCGGCCAGTCGGTCCTGGTGCAGGTCACCAAGGACCCGATCGGCCACAAGGGCGCCCGCCTGACCAGCCAGGTCTCGCTGCCGGGCCGTTACCTCGTCTACGTGCCCGAGGGCTCGATGACCGGGATCAGCCGCAAGCTGCCCGACACCGAGCGCGCGCGCCTGAAGACCATCCTCAAGAAGATCGTCCCCGAGGACGCGGGCGTCATCGTGCGCACGGCGGCCGAGGGCGCGAGCGAGGACGAGCTGCGTCGCGACGTCGAGCGCCTGCAGGCCCAGTGGGAGGACATCCAGAAGAAGTCGAAGCAGATCTCGACCTCTTCGCCGAGCCTCCTGTACGGCGAGCCGGACATGACCGTCCGCGTCGTGCGCGACATCTTCAACGAGGACTTCTCGAAGGTCATCGTCAGCGGTGACAGCGCCTGGGAGACCATCCACGGCTACGTGAACCACGTGGCCCCCGACCTGGCGGGCCGGCTCTCGCGCTGGACCTCCGAGGTCGACGTCTTCGCGACGTACCGGATCGACGAGCAGCTCGCCAAGGCGCTCGACCGCAAGGTGTGGCTGCCCTCCGGCGGCTCCCTGGTGATCGACAAGACCGAAGCGATGATCGTCATCGACGTCAACACCGGCAAGTTCACCGGTCAGGGCGGCAACCTCGAAGAGACCGTCACCAGGAACAACCTGGAGGCGGCCGAGGAGATCGTGCGCCAGCTGCGGCTGCGCGACCTCGGCGGCATCGTCGTCATCGACTTCATCGACATGGTCCTGGAGTCCAACCGCGACCTGGTCCTGCGGCGCATGCTGGAGTGCCTGGGCCGTGACCGCACCAAGCACCAGGTCGCCGAGGTCACCTCGCTCGGCCTCGTGCAGATGACGCGCAAGCGGGTCGGCCAGGGCCTGCTGGAGTCCTTCTCCGAGACCTGTGTCCACTGCAACGGTCGCGGCGTGATCGTGCACATGGAGCAGCCGACGGCCATCGGCGGCGGCGGCAACGGCAAGCGCGCCAAGAAGCGTGCGGGCCGCACCAGCGAGCACGAGCACGACCACGAGCAGTACGGCGACGCGCACGCCGACGTCGACACCGACGCCGATGCGGAGCAGGTGGAGACCGAGGCGGAGCTGGCGGCCGAGGTCGCCGCCCCGCGCGCCCTGCCGGAGCCCGCCTTCGTCCCGGACGAGGAGCTGTACAGCAGCCCGGGCGAGGCCGAGGCCGCGGCGGGCATCAGCGGCCGCCGCAACCGCCGCCGCGCCACCCGCAAGGCGACCGCTCCGGCGGGCGCCCCGCGCGGCGCGGACCGGTCCGACCGGGCTCCGGTCCAGGCCGCTCCGGCCCCGGCAGCGGCCCCCGTGGCCGAGGTCGTCGCCGAGCCGGTCGCCCCGGCGGTCGTCGAGCCGGTCGTGATCGAGCCGGTCGTCGTCGAGGCGGAGCCGGTGGTCGAGGCCGCTGCGGTCGCCGAGGTCGCCGCCGAGCCGGTCGAGGAGGCCGCTCCGCAGGGCCGTACGCGCCGCCGCGCCACCCGCAAGGCCACCGCCCCGGTGGGCGCCCCCAAGACGGCCGAGGCCGTCCAGGAGGCCCCCGCGCCGGAGCCGGTCGTCGAGCAGGTCGCCCCGGAGCCCGTCGTGGAGCCGGAGCCGGTCGTGGAGCCGGTCGCCGAGCCCGTGGCGGAGACGTCCCCGACGCGCCCGCGCCGTCGGGCGACCCGCAAGGCCACCGCGCCCGCGGGTTCTCCGGCCGGTTCGGCGGACGCCGCGATCGTCGTGGTCGCCACCGCGGCGGAGGAGGCCCCGGCCGCCGAAGCCCCGGTCGCCGAGCCCGTCGTGGAGGCCGAGGTCGAGGCCGAGGTCGAGACCGACGCCGAGGCGCCCGCTCCGGCCAAGAAGGCGGTCCGCAAGACGGCCGCCAAGAAGGCCCCGGCCAAGAAGGCGACCGCCGCCAAGAAGACCACGGCGACGGCTGCCAAGAAGACGGTCGCGAAGAAGGCGACCGCGAAGAAGACCGTGAAGAAGGCGGCGACGAAGAAGACCGCGGCGGCGGAGCAGCAGGCGCTCCCGTCCGTCTCGGCTCCGGCGACCGAAGCCTGATCCACACCGGTCCGTGGGCCCCGCCGTCCGGCGGGGCCCACGGCCGTGCGGGGCCCGGTTTGACCCCTGAACGGGGGCCCCGTAACCTAGACCGTCGGCGTGTCTCAGGACACGCCGCGCTCCTGAGCACCTCCCTCCCACCGCGTGCGCGCATGCGCCGCACCGGGAGAGGCCGCTCGTCCAATCCGGATCCGTGCGGGCCTCGGCCCGCCTGAACGGCTGGCTTCAGGAGCATCCGCCCCGAGTGAGAGAGAGATCCGCGTGTACGCCATCGTGCGCAGCGGTGGTCGCCAGCACAAGGTTGCTGTCGGCGACATCGTTGAAGTTGACAAGATTCCCACTGCCAAGGTTGGCGACACGGTCGAGCTCTCGACCCTGCTCGTCGTCGACGGCGAAGCCGTTACCAGCGACCCGTGGGTCCTGGCCGGCATCAAGGTCACGGCCGAGATTGTGGATCACCACAAGGGCGCCAAGATCGACATCCTGCGGTACAAGAACAAGACCGGCTACCGCCGTCGCCAGGGTCACCGCCAGCAGTACACGGCGATCAAGGTCACCGGTATCCCCGCGGCTGCGAAGTAAGAGGGACTGAGACATGGCACACAAGAAGGGCGCATCTTCCACCCGGAACGGGCGCGACTCCAATGCTCAGCGGCTCGGCGTGAAGCGCTTCGGCGGTCAGGTCGTTTCCGCTGGTGAGATCCTCGTCCGCCAGCGCGGCACCCACTTCCACCCGGGTTCGGGCGTGGGCCGTGGCGGCGACGACACGCTGTTCGCGCTGCTGGCCGGTGCCGTCGAGTTCGGCACCCACCGCGGCCGCAAGGTCGTCAACATCGTTCCGGCCGCCTGATCCAGCTCTGCTGATCTGAAGCGTTCGTAACACCCCGAGGGCGGATCTCAGCTCTTTCCGGCGAAAGCCGGGAAGAGAGGTCCGCCCTCGGCGCGTTGTCACATAGACACGTTTAATGGGCAGCAAGGCCTGCCCGGGACATTCCCGTATGTATCTGGAGGAACACCCATGACCACCTTCGTGGACCGCGTCGAGCTGCACGTCGCCGCGGGTAACGGGGGCCACGGCTGCGCCTCCGTTCACCGGGAGAAGTTCAAGCCGCTCGGCGGCCCCGATGGCGGCAACGGCGGCCGTGGCGGTGACGTGATCCTGGTGGTGGAGCAGGCGATCACCACCCTGCTGGACTACCACCACAGCCCCCACCGCAAGGCCACCAACGGACAGCCCGGCGCCGGCGACAACCGCTCCGGCAAGGACGGCCAGGACATGATCCTGCCGGTCCCGGACGGCACCGTCGTCCTCGACAAGGAGGGCAACGTCCTCGCCGACCTCGTCGGCCAGGGCACCACCTACGTCGCGGCCGAAGGCGGTCGCGGCGGCCTCGGCAACGCCGCGCTGTCCTCCGCCCGGCGCAAGGCCCCCGGCTTCGCCCTGCTCGGCGTGCCCGGCACCGGTGGCGACGTCGTCCTGGAGCTGAAGACCGTCGCCGACGTGGCGCTCGTCGGCTTCCCGAGCGCGGGCAAGTCCTCGCTCATCTCGGTGCTCTCCGCGGCCAAGCCGAAGATCGCCGACTACCCCTTCACCACCCTGGTCCCCAACCTCGGCGTGGTCACCGCGGGCTCGACGGTCTACACGATCGCCGACGTCCCGGGCCTGATCCCGGGCGCCAGCCAGGGCCGCGGCCTCGGCCTGGAGTTCCTGCGCCACGTCGAGCGCTGCTCGATCCTCGTGCACGTCCTGGACACCGCCACGCTGGAGTCCGACCGCGACCCGCTCGCCGACCTCGACGCCATCGAGAACGAGCTCAAGCTCTACGGCGGCGGCCTGGAGAAGCGCCCGCGCCTCGTCGTCCTGAACAAGGTCGACATCCCGGACGGCCAGGACCTCGCCGACATGGTCCGCCCGGACCTGGAGGCCCGCGGCTACAAGGTCTTCGAGGTCTCCGCGGTCGCCCGTACGGGCCTCAAGGAGCTGTCGTACTTCCTGGCCGAGGTCATCGCCAAGGCCCGCGCCCGCAAGCCGAAGGAAGAGGCGACCCGCGTCGTCATCCGCCCGAAGGCCGTGGACGACTCCGGCTTCACGATCACCTACGACGAGGTCGAGGACGTCTACAACGTCCGCGGCGAGAAGCCCGAGCGCTGGGTCCGCCAGACCGACTTCAACAACGACGAGGCCGTCGGCTACCTCGCCGACCGCCTCAACCGCCTCGGCGTCGAGGTCGCGCTGCGCAAGGCCGGCGCCCGCGCCGGTGACGGCGTCGCGATCGGTTCCGACGCGAACTCGGTCGTCTTCGACTGGGAGCCGACCATGATGGCCGGCGCCGAGATGCTGGGCCGTCGTGGCGAGGACCACCGCCTGGAGGCCCCGCGCCCGGCGACGACCCGCCGCCGCGACCGCGAGGCCGAGCGCGGCGACGTGGCGCAGCAGGAGTACGACGAGTTCCGCCAGAACCAGACCGGCGCCTGACAGCCGGCTCGCCTCTGACGGCAGCCCCCGCGAAGATCCCCTCCGGGACCTTTGCGGGGGCTTTCGCACGGAGTGGACCGGTACCGGTCACCCCTCCCCGCACGTCCCATAGGATCCTGGGGTGAGCAGCAGCAACACTCCCCGCGTCAGCGTCGTGGTGATCGCCTACAACGACGCCGCGCTCGTGGGCGAGGCCATCGCCTCGGCCCTGGCCCAAGGCCCCGTCGTGGGCGAGGTCATCGCGGTCGACGACGCGTCCGGCGACGGCACCGCCCAGGTGCTGGACGAGCTGGCCGCCGTACACCCGCGGCTGAAGGTCGTGCACCGCACGCGGAACAGCGGGGGCTGCGGGACGCCCCGCAACGACGGGATCGCGCTCGCGTCCCAGCCGTACGTCCTCTTCCTCGACAGCGACGACGTACTGCCCCCGGGGGCCGCCGAGGCCCTGGTGCGGGGCGCCGAGGAGCACCGCGCGCCCGTCACCGTCGGCGCGTGCGTGCGGCGCGAGCTGCCGCAGGGCCACGACGTGCCCTGGATGCCCGGGCTGCACACCCCCGGCGAGGTCATCGAGCGCCCCGCGGACCGGCCCGACCTGGTCCGCGACACCCTGTGCGTCAACAAGCTCTACGAGCGGTCCTTCCTGGACGAGCACGGGATCCGCTTCCCCGACGGCCGCTTCGTCTACGAGGACTTCGTCTTCACCGCCCGCGTGCTGGCCGCCGCCCCCCGCATCGCGGTCGTCCCCGAGCTCGTCTACGTCTGGCACGTGCGCCGGGCCGCCGCGCGGGTGTCCATCTCGCTGGACCGCAAGGACGTGGGGAACTGGGCGTCCCGCGTCGAGGCCCACCGCGCCGCGGCCGCGGTCCTGACCGCCGCGGACCCCGCCCTCGGCCTCGCCTGCCAGGTCAAGTTCCTGGAGTACGACCTGCGGATGTACCTGCGGGAGCTGGGCAGCGACCCCGACTACCAGGCCGCCTGGTGGACCCTGACCCGGGACTACGTCGCCGGCTTCGACGGGGCCGCGATCGAGGCGGCCGCGGCCCGGGCCCGCTGGATCGTGCGCGTCCTGCGGGCCGCCCCGACGCCGCCCGCCGACGTGCGGCGCCTGACCCGCTTCGCCGCCGAGCCGCCCCGGCTGCTGCCGCCGTACGCCCGCGACGGCGACGGCGCCCCGGTGTGGAGCGAGGAGACCCCCGCGGTCCTCGACGGGCTGGCCGAGCTGCCCGTCGCCGAGCTCCCCGTGACCGTCGACGCGGAACCGGCCGCCGGCGGCGCACGTCTTTCCCTCCGTGTCCACGACCTGTACGGGCGCCTCGCCGAGGCCTCGCCCCGCACCGCGCAGCTGCGGTTCGTCCCGCGCGCGGGCGGCGAACCGGTCGTGGTCCCGGCCGTCGAACTGCGCCCCGACGGCGCGGACGGCTGGAGCGCGGAGCTGCCCTTCCGGCTCGCAGCCCTGGCCGCGACCGGTCGCCGCCGCGGCCTGCGCGGGATCCAGGCGTGGGACGTCCGGGTGAGCGTGGAGTGCGCGGACGGCAGCTCCCTGCTCACCTCCCTGCGCCCCCTGGGCGACCTGCTGCGGCGCCGCGCGCTGCTCAGCGGCCGGTACGGTGTTCTGCTGACGCAGCCCTACCGCACGGCCGCCGGATCGCTCGCGCTGCGGCTCGCACCCGGCGCGGAGGGCGCCGCCACCTTCGTACGCAACCGCCTCGACCGCGCCCGTCCGGGCCGCCGGTCACGCTAGAGCTCGGGAGATACGCATGACGTTTCTGATCACCGGAGGCGCCGGCTACATCGGCGCACACGTCGTCCGCGCGATGCTGCTCGCCGGTGAGCGGGTCGTCGTCCTCGACGACCTGTCCACGGGCAACGCCGACCGCGTCCCGGAGGGCGTTCCACTGGTGATCGGCTCCGTCCTGGACCGGCTCGTCCTCGACGAGACCTTCCAGCAGTACGACATCACCGGCGTGGTGCACCTGGCGGGCAAGAAGCAGGTCGGCGAGTCCGTCCAGAAGCCGCTGTACTACTACCACGAGAACGTCCAGGGCCTCACGGTCCTGCTGGAGGCCGTCGCCGCCGCCGGGGTTCGCAACGTCCTCTTCTCCTCCTCCGCCTCCGTGTACGGCATGCCGGACGTGGACCTGGTCACCGAGGAGACCCCGTGCGCGCCGCTGAGCCCGTACGGCGAGACCAAGCTGGCCGGAGAGTGGCTGGTCCGCGCGGCCGGCAAGGCCCACGGCATCTCCACCGCCTGCCTGCGCTACTTCAACGTGGCGGGCGCGGCCACCCCCGAACTCGCCGACACCGGCGTCTTCAACCTGGTCCCGATGGTCTTCGAGCGCTACGACGCCGGTGAGGGCGCCCGGATCTTCGGCGACGACTACGCGACCCCGGACGGCACCTGCATCCGCGACTACATCCACGTCGAGGACCTCGCCGAGGCCCACCTCGCGGCCGCGCGCAAGCTCGCCGAGTGGGCCGCGCGGGGCGAGTACCAGGACCTCACCGTCAACATCGGGCGCGGCGAGGGCGTCTCCGTACGGGAGATGGTCGAGCTGCTGAACGAGAACACCGGGCACGACATCGCGCCCGTCGTCACCCCGCGCCGGCCCGGCGACCCGGCGAAGGTCGTGGCCTCGGCCGAGCGGATCGCGGCGGAGCTGGGCTGGAAGGCCCGGCACGACGTGCGCGAGATGATCACCTCGGCGTGGGCGGGCTGGGAAGCCAACCGCAAGGGCTGAGCGGGCCCCGCACGCGAAGGAGCCGCCCGTCCCGGTGCACCGGGACGGGCGGCTCCTTCGTACGGCGGCCCGGTCAGCGTTCCAGGAACGCGAACAGCTTCTCCCACCGGTCGGTGATCTCGGCGCTGGAGTAGCGGCGCACGCTGTGGAAGGCGGCGTCGCCCATCCGGTCGCGCAGCTCCTTGTCCGCCATCAACAGCCGCAGGTGGCCGGCCAGTTCCATGGTGTTGCCGAGCCGCGCGAGCAGCCCGTCCTCCCCGTGGGTGACGATCGCCCGGACGCCCGGCGCGCAGTCGAAGGCCGCGCAGGGCACGCCCGCCGCCATCGCCTCCAGCAGGGTGATCGGGAACCCCTCGGCCCGGGAGGCCTGGGCGAAGACCGAAGCCCCGCGCAGGGCGCCCAGCACGTCGTTCGTGCTGCCCATCCACTCGACCGAATCGTCCAGGCCGAGCGAGGTGCAGCGCTCGCGCAGCATGTCCGCGTCGACGCCCGCGCCGTAGATCCGCAGGGTCCAGTCGGGATGCTGCGGCACGGCGTCCGCCCAGGCGTCCAGCAGCAGATCGACGCCCTTCTCGTCGGCGAGGCGCCCCACGCAGGCGACGACCTTCTCGGTGCGCGGGGCGGGGGAGTCCGGCATGAAGGGCAGCGGGTTCGGCATGCTGGAGACGTTCTGCATGCCGGAGCGGATCCAGAGGTCCGCGTCCTCCGGGGTCAGCACCAGCAGCCGGTCCACGTCCCGGTAGTGGCGCCGGACCCGGGCCGCGCGGGTGGACTTGTGGCTGGCGTCGTAGGACTCGTGGCTCATCCCGATGAGGCTGAGCCCCTTGGTGTCGCTGAGCGCCACCCACTCCATCGCCCAGACCTGGGTGACGATCACGACCGCGCCGGGGCGGGCCGCCCGGAACAGCCCGCTCAGCTGCTCGGCCTTGGCCCGCATCCCCGCCCGGCGGACCGCCTGGCGGCGCCGCTCGGGGGCGTTGAGGCGCCCCTTGATGCCGTGCAGCCGACGGGCCGCGGGCGGGTGGGCGTCGTACAGGGTGGTCGTGGCGTACGGCAGGTCCGCCGGGAACTCCTGGCGGATCTCCTCGGCGACGGGGGCGATGCCGACGACGTGCACCCGGTGGCCGCGGTCGGTGAGGAGCCGGGCCATCTGGTGCGACCAGGTGGTCACCCCGCCCAGCTCGTCCACGCTGTTGGAGACGATGAAGACGTCCCGTCCGTCGGTCGGCAGTGACTCGACGCTCTGCTCGCTCACTTGCCACCCCTGGTGAAGAACTTCTCGACGATCTGGCGGGCCGCGTCCCCGCGGTCGTACTCGCCGAACTCGGCGAGGAAACGGGCGCGGGACTCCGCGTACTTGGCGTCCGCCTCCTCGAAGGCGCCCAGCGCCTGCAGGAGTTCGTCCGCCGTGGCCACGACCGGGCCCGGGGCCTTCTCCTTCAGGTCGAAGTACGTGCCGCGGATGTCCGTCGTGTACTTCTCGTAGTCGTAGGCGAAGAACACCATCGGCCGGTCGAGGACGGCGTAGTCGAACATCACGGACGAGTAGTCCGTGATCAGCCCGTCGGCGAGCTCCAGCAGCGGGGTGATGTCGTGCCTGCGGGACACGTCGATCACCCGGCCCGCCACCGACGGCGGCAGGGAGACGCTGTTGAGGTAGTGCGTGCGCACCAGCAGCGTGAAGCGGTCACCGAGCCGCTCCGCGAACTCCTCGACGTCGAAGGGGAAGGCGAAGCCCTCCACCGCGCCGTCCGCGTTGGCCCGGAAGGTCGGCGCGTACAGCAGCACCTTCGTGCCCGGGGCGATGCCCAGCTCCGCCGCGAGCGGACCGCGCACCCGCTCGCCGCTGTCCGCCTCGGCGCGGTGCGCGGCGACCAGGGCGTCGTTGCGCGGGTAGCCGGTGCGCATCAGGACCTCGTCGCGCAGCCGGAAGCCCTTGGCGAGGGTGCGGGCGTCGTGCTCGGAGCGGATCAGGAAGTGGTCGAAACGGTCCACGGCCTGCTGGAACTTGGCCTGCCCCGCGCGTCCCTGCGCCTTGGTGCGCGGCTCGTGGAAGCCCATGCGCTTGAGGGCGGAGCCGTGCCAGGTCTGGATGTACGTCGTCCCGGGGCGCTTGGCGAGCGCGAGCGGGAAGCCCTGGTTGTCGATCCAGTACTCGGCCTGGGCCAGCGCCCGCAGGTAGGGCCAGCTCCAGCGCTTGACCAGGGTGGCCTCCTTGGGGAAGCCCGTGGGGCGGGCGCCCGCGTAGGACCACACCGCGTCGAAGGCGACGCCCTGGCGAACCATCTCCTCGTAGATGGCCTTGGGGCTGTCGCTGTACTGCTTGCCCATGTGGCTCTCGAAGACGACCGTGCCCTTCTTGATCGGCAGCTTCGAGAAGACCTCGTGGTAGAGCTTCACCTTCTGCTCGCCGGAACCGATGTTCCGGCGGGCCCGCAGGGCCTTGCGCAGTCCGCGCTTGACCACTCCGGCCGCCTTGCCGTGCATGGCGTTGTTGATCAGGTTCTGGGTGCGGACGGCGGCGGCGCCCTCCGCGGTCAGGACGTAGGAGAGGTTGCCCTTCTTGGTGATCTCCGGCTCGAAGCGGTCGGAGACCAGCCGGGTCAGCCGGGGGCGCACGCGCAGCTTGGTCGCCGATTCCAGGTCGACGTCGCCGACCGAGACCCGGGTGGAGAGGCGGTCGCCGCCGGCCTTCAGCTTGAGCCGGACGTCCCAGACGGCGTCGATGATGCCGAGCGGGCGCACGGTCGAGCCGATGTCGGCCGTCGCGGTCCACTCGATCGTGTCACCGGCGTGGCGCACGGTTGCCACCGGGAAGCGGAAGGACCGCACCCCGATCTGCCGCCGGGCCCGGAACTCCAGCTCGGCGCTCAGCTCCGCGTCGGGCAGGATCCGGCCGAGCGGGTTCACGACGGCGCCCGACACGGTGACCGTGCCGCGGCCGTCGTCCTCGTAGGAGGTGAGCCGGTTGCCCAGGGCCAGCGAGGTCAGCGCGGTGGTGTGGAAGCCCTGGTCGGTGACGTCCAGTATCCGGCGGGCCTCGGCGTCGTCGAGGTGCTCGGCGCACCAGTAGATCCGCCCGTCGCGCTCCGCGAGCGGGGAGGAGAGCCGTCCCTTGTTGGTCATGGAGTCGGCGGCCGAGAGCAGGTTGTCCCAGTCCTCCTGGCCGAGCAGGTACGCGCAGATCGCCTGGAGCGCGGTGACGTGCTCGTAGGCGACCGGGTCGATGCCCGCCAGGTAGCCGTTGGCCAGGCGGGCGAACTCCTGGCGGTAGTCGTCGTCCAGCAGCCGCAGGTCACGCAGGTGCAGCACGAGGTCGTGCTTGAGGAACTTGGCGTCCTTCGCGGACTTGATCTGGTCGTGGCCCTTGCTGGCGAGCAGCTCGTCGACCCGGCGGTGGATCTCCATCCGGTGGACGAAGTTCGCGATCTCGTGGCGCCGGTTGCTGATCGACTTGTCGGCGGCCTTCTCGACCACGTTCCAGAAGTAGACCTGGTTGGGGATCAGCGTGATCCGGCTGGCCGCGACGTAGGCCTGGGCCGAGAAGAGCAGGTCCTCGTAGTGGATCCCGACCGGGAACTCCAGCCCCTGCTCCAGCAGGAACGCGCGGCGGTAGCACTTGTTCGTCGAGAGGGTGTCGTAGACCAGCAGGTCCGGGTACTCGGTGATCGACTCCAGCGTCCGCGTGCGGGAGTAGATCCAGGGGTACCACTCGGTCGTCTTGCCGAACCGGTTGTCCAGGTGGACCCGGACGCACATGCCGGCGACCAGGTCGGAACCGGTCCGCTCGGCGGCGTCGAGCATGTTGCGGCAGGCGTTGCGCTCCAGCACGTCGTCGCTGTCCAGGAACATGACGTAGGTGCCGGTCGCCCGCTGGATGCCGTGGTTGCGCGGTGCGCCGCAGCCGCCGCTGTTCTCGGGCAGCCGGAAGGCGCGGACCCGGCCCGGATGGGCCGCTTCCAGCTCCTGGGCGATCGCGAAGGACCGGTCCTTGCTGCAGTCGTCGACGATCACGACTTCGACTCCGGCCAGAGTCTGGTCCAGAACCGACCGCACCGCTGTCGGCAGACGCTCTGCGTCGTTGTAGACGATGACGACCACGGAGACGTCAGGCACGTGCACCTCGATCTTGTTGTTCCTTCCGCCCCCGGACTCCGTCCGGAGGGACCCCCACCAGTTCAAAGCTACCGTGTACCGCACTCACCTCAGGCAGGCCGCCCGGCGGCGTGCATACTTCTAAGGAAGAGGTGAGCGTCGGGTCCGGCCGCTGACAATCACCCGTTCGGACCCAGCAGGAAGTGTTCATGACGAAGCTGTCCGTAGTAGTCCCCTGCTACAACGAAGAAGCGGTCATCGACAGCTTCGACACCGAGATCCGCAGGGTCCTCGACGCCCTCCCCGTCGACTACGAGGTCTGCTACGTCGACGACGGCAGCCGCGACGGCACGCTGGAGAAGCTCCGCAAGATCGCCGCCGAGTACGGTGACCAGACCCGGTACGTCTCCTTCAGCCGCAACTTCGGCAAGGAGGCCGGCATGCTCGCCGGCCTGCGCGAGACCACCGGCGACGCCGTCGTGATCATGGACGCGGACCTCCAGCACCCGCCGGACCTGATCGCGACCATGCTCGACTACTACCGGCAGGGCCACGACCAGATCATCGCCCGGCGCACCCGCGAGGGCGACAAGAAGCTGCGCAGCGCCCTGAGCCGGCTCTACTACCGCGGGATCAACCGCTGGGTCGACGTGGAGCTCGCCGACGGGGTCGGCGACTTCCGGCTGCTGTCCCGCCCGGCCGTGGACGCGCTGCTCTCGCTGCCCGAGTACAACCGCTTCTCCAAGGGCCTCTTCTCCTGGATCGGCTTCGACACCGTCCACTTCGACTACCGCAACGCGCAGCGCGAGGCGGGGGAGACGAAGTGGAAGCTCGGGTCCCTGCTGAACTACGGCATGGACGGCCTGATCTCCTTCAACAACCGGCCGCTGCGGATCGGGATCTGGGCGGGCGTGTCACTGGTCGCGCTCACCGTCGTGTACGCCCTGTGGATCATCGCCATGGCGTTGACGGACGGTATCGATTCGCCCGGTTACGTCACGATCGTCGCCCTCATCGTCGGCATCGGCGGCGTCCAGATGATCATGCTGGGCCTGATCGGCGAGTACATCGGGCGCATCTACTACGAGACCAAGCGCCGCCCGCACTTCCTGGTCAAGGAATCGCACGGCGTCACCATCGAACCGCCCCGCTCGTCCCTCACGCCCACGCCCACGCCGCAGGCGGCGGGCCCCACCGCTACGGCCACCGCTGCCGCGACCCCGGCCGCGATCGCCACGGAGCAGGACGCCCGATGAAGAGCCAGCTCGGCCAGATACTCCGCTTCGGCCTCGTCGGCGGGGTGAACACCGGCACCTTCTTCGTGCTGTACCTGCTGCTGCACCCGCACATGCCGTACTTCGCCGCCTACACGCTGGCCTTCGTGCTGGCGATGGTCGGCTCGTTCTTCATGAACACCTACTTCACCTACCGGACCAAGCCCACCTGGAAGAAGTTCCTGCTCTTCCCGCTGACGAACATCACCAACTACGTGATCCAGTCGGTCGGCCTGCTCCTCCTGGTGGACTGGGCGGGCATGAACGAGAAGATCGCGCCGCTGGTCGCCGCCGTCATCGCGATCCCCTTCACCTACGTGATCTCGCGGCGCATCCTGATCCCCGGAACGGACGCGGCCCCGGCCGCCGACCCCGCCGGCCCCGAGCCCCAGCGGTCCTCGACCTCCTCCGCGTCCACGGTCTGAAACCCGCGGGCACGGCCGGGAGCCCACCCCGTAGATTGAGGCCCGTACATCGGGCGAGGGGCAAGGGGACAAGCGTGTCAGCGGCAAGGCAGGGCGTGGCCGACGCCCGCAGGATCGTCGTCAAGGTCGGCTCCTCCTCGCTCACCACCGCGGCGGGCGGGCTGGACGCCGACCGGGTGGACGCCCTGGTCGACGTACTGGCCAAGGCCCGCAGCGGCGGCGAGAAGGAGATCGTGCTGGTCTCCAGCGGCGCCATCGCCGCCGGCCTCTCGCCGCTCGGACTGCGCCGCCGCCCCAAGGACCTGGCCCGCCAGCAGGCCGCCGCCAGCGTCGGCCAGGGCCTGCTCGTCGCCCGCTACACCGCCTCCTTCGCGCGCTACGGCGTGCGCGTCGGCCAGGTGCTGCTGACCACCGACGACACCAGCCGCCGCGCGCACTACCGCAACGCCTACCGCACCCTGGACCAGCTGCTCGCGATGGGCGCCCTGCCCGTCGTCAACGAGAACGACACCGTCGCCACCGACGAGATCCGCTTCGGCGACAACGACCGGCTGGCCGCCCTCGTCGCGCACCTGGTCCGCGCCGACCTCCTGATCCTCCTCTCCGACGTCGACGGGCTCTACGACGGCGACCCCGCCCTCCCCGGCACCACCCGCATCGACCAGGTGCGCGGCCCCGAGGACATCGCCCACGTCACCATCGGCAGCGCCGGCAAGGCGGGCGTGGGCACGGGCGGCATGGTCACCAAGGTCGAGGCCGCGCGGATCGCCGCCGCCGCCGGCATCCCGGTGGTCCTGACCTCCGCCAGCCAGGCCGCCGACGCCCTCGCGGGCGGCGCGACCGGCACCCACTTCCACGCCACGGGCCGCCGCTCCACCGACCGGCTCCTGTGGCTCCAGCACGCCTCCGCCCCCCAGGGCCACCTGCTCCTGGACGACGGAGCGGTCCGCGCGGTGACCGAACGCGGCAGCTCGCTGCTGCCCGCGGGCATCGCGTCGGTGGGCGGCGACTTCATCGCGGGGGACCCGGTCGAGCTGCGGGACGCGCGGGGGCGCGCCTTCGCCCGCGGGCTGGTGAACTTCGACGCGAAGGAACTGCCGCTGCTGTTGGGCCGCTCCACGAAGGAACTGGCGCGCGAGCTGGGCCCGGAGTACGAGCGCGAGGTCGTACACAGGGACGACCTGGTACTGCTCCAGGACTGAGCCCGCAGGGCCGATGTTGGGCAAAACCGCCGCGCGGTCGGTCGGGGACTGGTCAACTGTGAGGGGCGGACACGAGGAGCGCGCAGACAGGAGGCGGCTGGTGAGACGAGCGCTGACCAGCGTCGGCTCGGGAGACTACGACGGAGCGGGTTCCGGTCACGGTGACGAGCGGGACGACTCCCGGCTGTGGCACATCACCCTCAGCGTCTCCGGCAAACCGGTCCCGCTGTCCGAGGTCCGGCGCGGGCTGGAACAGCTGGCCCACGACCACCCCTTCCTGCTGACCAGCCGGTACGCCGACGACCACGCGGAGATCCGGTACTGGGAAGAGGCCCGCGACCTGCACGACGCGGCCGCCGTCGCCCTGCGGCTGTGGGGCGAGCACCGCTCCTCCGCCAGGCTCCCGGCCTGGGAGATCGTCGGCCTGGAGGTCATCGACCGCGCGACCTACCACCAACGCGTGGCCGAAGGCTACGGCCCCCCACCGGCCCACCCGGTCGGCGTCCACCCGTACTGACCCCGGCCGCCGTGCCCTCGCTCGCCGGGCGAGCCTCCAGCCCCACCGGCGTTCGAGGCGTGGGTCCTGCCCTGGCCCGGGTACTGATCCAGCCCCGCCGGCGTTTGAGGCGCAGGTCCGGGCGGAGCCCGGTTTCGGGAAGGGGCGGGTAGGGGAACGGCTCCGCGCAGCGGCCCCCGACCACGCCCCGACCGCGCCCCGACCACGCCCCGCGCAGCGGACCGGCAGCGGACCGGCAGCGGAGCCGTCTCGCGGGATGGAACCCAGGCCGACCCCCACCCCCCGAGTACTACCCTGCACGCATGACCTCGCAGAACGACGCCCCCCGCCCCGGCGCAGCCGAATCCGTCACCGCCACCGCCACCCGCGCGAAGACGGCCGCCGCCACCCTCGCCCCCCTCCCGCGGTCCGCCAAGGACACCGCGCTGCTGGCGATCGCGGACGCGCTGGAGGCCCGTACGGCCGAGATCATCGAGGCCAATGCCGTCGACACCGCCAAGGCCGCCGCCGCCGGCACCAGCGAGACCGTCATCGACCGCCTCACCCTCACGGCGGAGCGGATCCACGCCATCGCCGCCGACGTCCGTGACGTCGCGGCACTGCCCGACCCGGTCGGCGAGGTCGTCCGCGGCTCGACCCTCCCCAACGGCATCGACCTGCGCCAGGTCCGCGTCCCGCTCGGCGTCGTCGGCATCATCTACGAGGCCCGCCCCAACGTCACCGTCGACGCCGCCGCCCTCTGCCTGAAGTCCGGCAACGCGGTGCTCCTGCGCGGCAGCTCCTCCGCCTACGCCTCCAACACCGCCCTCGTGGGCATCCTCCGGGACGCGGTCGAGAGCGCGGGGCTGCCCGCCGACGCGGTCCAGCTGGTGCCCGGCGAGAGCCGCGACTCCGTCCGCGAGCTGATGCGCGCCCGCGGGCTCGTCGACGTCCTCATCCCGCGCGGCGGCGCCTCCCTCATCAAGACGGTCGTCGAGGAGTCCATCGTTCCCGTCATCGAGACCGGCACCGGCAACTGCCACGTCTACGTCGACGCACAGGCCGACCTGGCCATGGCGGTGAACATCCTCGTCAACTCCAAGGCGCAGCGGCCCTCCGTCTGCAACTCCGCCGAGACCCTGCTGGTCCACCGCGACATCGCCCACGCCTTCCTCCCGCTGGCGCTGGACGCCCTCGCGGACGCCGGGGTGACCGTGCACGGCGACGCCGAGGTGCTCTCGTACGCCGAGGAGTCCAAGGTGACCGCGCTGGCCGCCACCGACGAGGACTGGGCCGCCGAGTACCTGTCCTACGACATCGCCGCCGGCGTCGTGGACTCCCTGGACGACGCCGTCGCCCACATCCGGCGCTGGACCTCCGGCCACACCGAGGCCATCGTCACCACCTCGCAGGCCGCCGCACGCCGTTTCACCCAGCTGGTCGACTCGACCACGGTCGCCGTGAATGCTTCCACCAGGTTCACCGACGGTGGTCAGTTCGGCTTCGGTGCGGAGATCGGGATCTCCACCCAGAAGCTGCACGCCCGGGGCCCGATGGGGCTCCCGGAGCTGACGTCGACCAAGTACATCGTCACCGGCGACGGTCACGTTCGGTAGTCGACCGCCGCACCCCGCGTGGCCGGAATTCGGTAGATGCCCTGCCCAAAGCCGCCCCCCAGGTCTAGGCTGGCGATGTGCCGGACGACGTGGGGGGCCAACCGTTCCCGGACGACGGGGAGCCCGACGACGACCGCGGAGGCGCGGAGTACGACTTCGCCTCCGTGGTGTTCGACGAGGACTTCGTCCGGAACGCCGAGATCCATGAACCGAGCGCCCTGGAGCGCCAGCGGGCGGCCGATCGCGCCCGCGCCGACGCGGAGGCCCGCGCCGCCGCCGTCGCGGGCGGCTGGGCCACCGACGACGACTCCTTCGAGGGCCACGAGGGCCATCCGTACGGCTACGGACCCGAGGGCTACGGCCTCGACGAGTCCGGGCGCGACTACGGCTACGGGTACGGCTACGGCCCGTACGGAGCCTACGGAGGCTCCCTGCGCCCCTACCGCGGCCGTTCCCGGTGGCTGCGGCCCGTCGCCTGGGTGCTCGCCGTCGTGATGGGCGTCGGCATGGTCACGCTCGCCTTCAGCGCCGTCTACCGCGGCGCGGCGGGCGACCCCGACCCGGCCCCGCGCCCCGCTCCGGCGCCCGCCAGCACCCCATTGGCGGAAGTCACCGGGTCCGGCGAGTTTACGCGCCCCGTCGTTCGCCAACCCTGAAGGTAGACCCCTCTCACTCGCGTCCGGAATCCGGCGCGCTTGTGGGTAGGGGGCTTCTCTGAAGCGGGGACAGCGGGGAGAAGCAATGGCCGTGCCAGGAGATCCACCCGACGGCACCCCCGAAGGCATCGGCGGGGGCGAGGACGAATTCCGGCCGGACGAGTACCGGTCGGTGGTGTTCGACGAGGACTTCGTCCGGGCTGCCCGGCTCCAGGAGTTCTCCGCGGAAGAGCGCATGGGCGAGCACGCCAGGGCCGTGCGCAGCCGCTCCATGTGGTCCTCCGGCGCGCCCCGGCCGGTCAACGGCGCCCCGGGTCGCGCCGCCCGCCAGGGGCTGCTGCTGGTGCTGCTGATCGCCATGGCCTTCGGCGTCGCCGTCTACCTGGGCCTGAGCAATCCCTACGTGCCCCCGCCCCCGGGACGGGCCCAGCCGCTCACCGCCACGGTCGTCCCGCTGGTCCCCATCACCACCGTGCCCGGAGGCAAACCGGCCGACCTGTACGCGAAGAGCCCGGCCGCCGAATACCGGGTGGGAGCCGCCGGCATCACCCTGCCCGCGGTGCGCCGCACCCAGCACTTCAGCGAGGCCCAGGTGCTGACCGCGGTGGCCACGGCCAAGGACTACCTCGTCCAGTCCTCGCTCGACCCGGACGTGCTCGGCGGCACCGCCTCCCGGCCGGTGCGGGTGCTGTTGGACCCGGACCTGTTGGCCCAGTTCGACCGCAGCATGACCAATCCCACCGGGGACGGGCAGCACGCGGCCACCGGCTGGCTCGTCCGCTTCGACGCGGGCACCGCCGTACTGGCCGACTCCCGGGTGCGCGTGAGCGGCACGCTGGGCTTTGAGGAGATCGCTCCGGACGTCCTGGAGGTCACCTCCGACCACACCTTCGTCTACACCGTCCGCGGGGCCGTCGCCGGACCCGGGCTCGACAACGCCTCGCTCTTCACCGTCCGCCGCGAGCTGCGCATGCGCTTCGACCGCGAGGACCTGGTGGCCCACCGGGTGGAGCTGCTGTCGGCCTACGTGAGCGCCGGGCCGCAGGACTG
This sequence comes from Streptomyces sp. NPDC051555, assembly GCF_044454405.1. Lineage (NCBI taxonomy): Bacteria > Bacillati > Actinomycetota > Actinomycetes > Kitasatosporales > Streptomycetaceae > Streptomyces > Streptomyces sp. NPDC051555. The sequence goes on from NZ_JBITDP010000023.1 coordinate 81,915, forward strand.
CGCGATCGACCCGGCCACGGGCTTCCGGCCGCTGCTCGCCGGGGCCGCCGCGACCACGGTGGGCCCGGCCGCGACCGACCCCTACGCCAGTGGCCGCCCGCGCCGGACCTCCGGCCTGTGCGGGGTGCTGGCCCCGCCGCCGACGGACGCCCCCACGCCGGCCCCGGCCGACCCGGGACCCGCGCCGGAGCCCGCCACGGTCGACCCGGTGGCTCCGGTCAGCCCGCTTCCGTAGCGCCGCCCTTGCCGTCCCTGCCGTCCCTGCCGTCCTTGCCGTCCGCGGTCGGTTCGTCCGAAGAGCCGGGGGCGCCCGGGGCACCAGGGGCATCCGGGGCGCTCGGGGCCGCGCTGCCGGTGAACTTGTCGCGCAGCTTGCCGCCGAGGTCGCCCGCCCCGCCCGCGATGTCGCCGACGAGCTTCATCAGCGGGTCCTTGCTGGTGCGCACCGCATCGGCGTAGTGCGCGGCGGACTGGCGGAAGGAGTCGGTCACCGAGGTGTCCTTGTCCTCCTCGCGGCGCGGGTAGTGACCGGCCATGATCCGCTGGAAGTCGCGGCTCTCGGCCCACTTCTTCAGCTCCGCGGCCCGCACGGTGGTGAAGGGGTGCGTCCGCGGCAGCACGTTGAGGATCTTCAGGACCGAGTCGCGCAGGTCGCCGCCGGCGTCGTACTCCTCGGCCTGGGCGAGGAAGGCGTCCACGTTCATCTCGTGCAGGTGATTGCCGCCCGCGATCTTCATGAGACCGCGCATCGAGGCCTGGACGTCCTGTCCGACCAGCAGGCCGGCCCGGTCCGCCGACAGCTCGGACTTGCGGAACCACTCCCGCAGCGCCGTGACGATCGCCATGATCGCGACATTGCCCAGTGGGATCCACGCCACCTTCAGCGCCAGGTTCGTCAGGAACAGCAGGATCGTGCGGTACACGGAGTGCCCCGACAGCGCGTGGCCCACCTCGTGGCCCACGACCGCCCGCATCTCCTCCTCGTCCAGCAGCTCCACCAGGGCCGTGGTGACCACGATGATCGGCTCGTCCAGCCCGATGCACATGGCATTGGGCTTCGGGTCCTGCTGGACGTACATCTGCGGGACCTTCTCCAGGTCCAGGATGTAACAGGCGTCCAGCAACATCGCGTGCAGGTGCGGGAACTGGGTCTCGCCCACCCGTACCGAGTCGGACAGGAACAGCAGCCGCAGGCTCCGCTCCGGAAGCAGCCCGCTGAGGGCCTTGAAGACGGTGTCGAAGCCGCTCAGCTTGCGCAGGGCCACGAGGGCCGAGCGGTCCGCCGGGTGCTCGTACGTCCGTGACGAAATGCCGGGGAACCTCCTGCGGTCCCGGGCCGGTGCCTTCTCGAATGCCGTGCCGTCCGTCATCGCGCTCCCCCTCGATCCACCTGCCGCACCGTGCGTCCATCCTCTCCAACGCCTGAGTCGGCGTGAGCGTGCCCCGGGCCCCCGCATACGATGTGAGGGAAGTCTCCGCCCGCTCCCCGACTCGATAGGTAACCAGCCTGATGAGCCTCCAGTCCACCGCCCACGACCTGGTCCTCCTCGCCTCCGAGGGCGCCGGTGAGCACGCGGGCAACCACGAAAGCCTCAACCCCTACCTGACCGGTGGCGGCGCCTTCGTCCTGCTGCTGCTCATGCTCTGGGTCACCACCCGCCTGAACCGCGACCGCTAGGCCGTCGGCCGCGGACGCCGGGCCGTACACGCGGGGCCGCGCACGCGGGACGCGGGGTCCCGCGCGGACCCGTCGCTCAGGTGCTCGAATGCGGGTCATGGTCGCGGCACCGGGCCAGTAGGCTCTGCGCTCATGGGAGAGCAGGAAATGCCTACCGGCCCGGTCAAGCGCCGGCTCGGGGTGATGGGCGGGACATTCGACCCGATCCACCACGGACACCTGGTGGCCGCCAGCGAGGTGGCCGCCCTTTTCCACCTCGATGAGGTGATCTTCGTACCGACGGGTGAACCGTGGCAGAAGTCGCACGGGGCGGTCTCGGCGGCGGAGGACCGTTATCTGATGACGGTCATCGCCACGGCGTCGAACCCGCAGTTCTCGGTGAGCCGCATCGACATCGACCGCGGCGGCCCGACCTACACCATCGACACCCTGCGGGACCTGCGCTCGCGCAATGACGACGCGGACCTGTTCTTCATCACGGGCGCCGACGCCCTCGCGCAGATCCTCACCTGGCGCGACGCCGAGGAGCTGTTCGCCCTCGCCCACTTCATCGGCGTGACCCGTCCGGGGCACGTGCTCACCGACGACGGCCTGCCCAAGGGCGGGGTCTCGCTGGTCGAGGTCCCCGCGCTGGCGATCTCGTCCACGGACTGCCGTGCGAGGGTGGTCCAGGGCGATCCCGTCTGGTACTTGGTACCGGACGGTGTCGTGCGCTATATCGACAAGCGTGAGCTGTACCGGGGAGCCTGAGCTTCCGCTTCCGCAGAGAGGGGCCCCGCGGTGAACGACCGACAGGAGCCGTACGACCGGGCCGATTCGTACGCAGCCCAGGAGCAGCAACTCCTCGGCTATGACGCGTACGGGCAGCCGGTGTACGGCCCGGTGCCCGCTCAGCAGCCCGCGTACGACCAGCAGCAGTACCAGCAGCCGGTCCAGCAGTACGACTACCAGGGCTACGACCAGCAGCAACAGCAACAGCAGTACTACTACCCGCAGCAGCAGCAGGCGCAGCAGCAACAGCAGCAGCCCCGGTCGCAGCAGCAGGCGCAGCAGACCCAGCAATGGATCCCGCAGCAGGGTTCCCCGGAGCAGCCCCAGGCCCCCGAGCCGGCGGCCGCGCCCGCCCCCGTGTCCGCGCCCGCCCCCGTGTCCGCGCAGGTCCCCGAGCCGCGGCGGGCCGGGGTCGACGCCGACGGCTACCAGACGGCGCAGTTCGCCTTCATCGACCAGCCGGACGAGGAGTCCGAGGACGTCATCGACTGGCTCAAGTTCACCGAGAGCCGGACCGAGCGCCGCGAGGAGGCCCGCCGCCGGGGCAAGAACCGGGTGGTCGCGCTGATCGTCGTACTCGCCCTGTTCGTCGTCGGCGGCCTCGGCTACCTCTGGTACGCGGACAAACTGCCCTTCCTCGACGGGCCGCAGAAGGCGAAGGGCGCCGCTGCCGACGCCACCGGGCCGCAGAAGCGCGACATGATCGTCGTCCACCTGCACAACACCAAGCGGGGCGGCACCTCCACGGCCCTGCTCGTCGACAACGTCACCACCAAGCAGGGCGCCACCGTCCTGCTCCCCAACACCCTCACCGTGCCCAAGGAGGACGGCAGCTCCACGGCCCTGTCCAAGTCCGTGGAGGAGGACGGCCTCGGCGGCACCCGCGAGGCCCTCGACACCATGCTCGGCACCCGCATCGGCGGCACCTGGCGCCTCGACACCCCGTTCCTGGAACGGCTCGTCGAGCTGGTCAGCGGCATCGAGGTGGACACCGACGTCGCCGTCCCCGCCGACGACAAGGCCAAGACCCCCGCCGTCGCCCAGGGCCAGAAGCAGAGCCTGAGCGGCCCCATGGCCGTCGCCTACGCCACCTACCAGGCGCAGGGCGAACCGGAGGCCAAGCAGCTGGAGCGCTTCGGCAAGGTCCTCTACGGAGTGCTGCGCAAGGTGCCCAGCGACCCCGCGGCGGCCACGGTCACGGTGGAGACGCTCGCCCAGATCCTTGACCCCTCGCTGAACGAGAAGGCCCTCGGCAGCTCGCTGGCCAAGCTCGCCGAGCACGCCAAGGTCGGCGCCTACCGCACCGACGTGCTCCCGGTGAAGGCCGACGGGGCCCTGACCGAGGACGCCAACAAGAAGGTCATCAAGGAGGTCCTCGGCGGCACCCTGACGGCCCCGAAGCCCGGCGCGGCCCTGCGGGTGGGCCTGCGGGACGCCACCGGCACCGAGAAGACCCAGCTCGCGGCCAAGGCGGCGCTGCTCAACGGCGGCTACGGCTTCGTGGACGGCGGGAAGGCCGCGGCGACCCAGAGCACCTCGCAGATCACCTACCAGGACGACGCGCAGCGGGCGAAGGCGGTCGACGTGGCCAAGACGCTGGGACTGCCGGAAACGGTGGTCAAGAAGGCCGAGAACGCGGTGAACGCGGACGTCGTCGTCACCCTGGGCAAGGACTACAAGGCGCCCTGAGCGTCCTTGATCACCCCGGGGGCACCCCTTCTGACCAGCATTTCCGCCCGCGCCACGGCTTTGGCGCGGGCGGTGTCGGCGGTACATGAGACCCTTGTAAGGATCTGCCCGCCGACCCGAAAGCATGGCCAGTGACCGCCACGGACCGCTCCATCGAGCTCATCACCGCCGCCGCCCAGGCCGCGGCCGACCGGCTCGCGCACGACATCATCGCGTACGACGTCAGCGATGTGCTGTCGATCACCGACGCCTTCCTCCTCGCTTCGGCGCCCAACGACCGCCAGGTCAAGTCGATCGTCGACGAGATCGAGGAGAAGCTCCAGAAGGAGCTGGGCGCCAAGCCGGTGCGCCGCGAGGGCGACCGCGACGCCCGCTGGATCCTGCTCGACTACATCGACATCGTCGTCCACGTGCAGCACAGCGAGGAGCGCGTCTTCTACGCGCTGGAGCGCCTGTGGAAGGACTGCCCCGAGATCGACCTGCCCGAGGACGCCAAGCTCACCAAGGGCAAGGCCGAGGAGCACGCCGCGCTCCGTGCGGCGCAGGGCGACGACGAACTGGACGGTGATCTGTTCTGAGCGCGATCGACACTGGCGCGGGCGCCAGCACCGGCACCGGCACCGGCAGTGGCAGTGGCGGCGGCAGCGAGAAGAGCGCGGGCCGCAAGATCGTCCTGTGGCGTCACGGCCAGACCGCCTGGAACCTGGAGCGCCGCTTCCAGGGGTCCACGGACATCGAGCTGACCGAGGCCGGGGTGGCGCAGGCGCGCCGCGCCGCCCGGCTGCTCGCCTCGCTGAAGCCGGAGGCCATCGTCGCCTCCGACCTCAAGCGGGCCGCCGCGACCGCAGCCGAGCTGGCCGCGATCACGGGCCTGTCCGTCGAGCACGACGAAGCGCTGCGCGAGACGTACGCGGGCGAATGGCAGGGCCTGACCCACGAGGAGATCCTCGGGAAGTACGGCGAGCAGTACGCGGCGTGGAAGCGCGGCGAGCCCGTCCGACGGGGCGGTGGCGAGCTGGAGACCGAGGTCGCCGACCGTTCGGCTCCGGTGGTGCTGGGGCACGTGGACCGGCTCTCCGAGGGCGGCACGCTGGTCGTGGTCAGCCACGGCGGAACCATCCGCACCACCATCGGCCGCCTCCTCGGCCTGGAGTCGCACTACTGGGAGGGCCTCGGTGGGCTCTCCAACTGCTGCTGGTCCGTGCTCGGTGAGGGCGCGCGGGGCTGGCGGCTGCTGGAGCACAACGCCGGCACGCTGCCGGAACCGGTGCTCGGCGACGACGTCTGACGACGTCCGACGGTGTCCCGACGGCCCTCCGGCCCGGATTTCACTTTCCGGCGGGTCGCAGGCTAGAGTTCTTCTTGTTCGCAGCGCAGAACACCGGAGACGGGGGGAGCGCAGCGGAGAGCGGGGCTATAGCTCAGTTGGTAGAGCGCCTGCATGGCATGCAGGAGGTCTGGAGTTCAATTCTCCATAGCTCCACAATCAGGATCCCGTCCCCAACAGGGGGCGGGATCCTTGCTTTTGTCCAGGCTGCCCCGCCCGTCACCGGCATGACAGAATCGGACGGCCGGAGGGGAGATGGCGGCCCCTGGCGGGAGGGAGTCGCTGACGGATGGGTGCACACCGGCGCCGGTGCGACTGGTGCAACAACGGCACGCCGATCGTGCGGGACATGGACCCGGTCAATCCCGACTACCAGTACTGGTGCGAGGAATGCGCGCGGGCGCTGATCATAAAAGGCGACCCGATCGAGACGTACCGGGAACTCGAGGGGGAGCCGATCTACGGCCGACTGCTCGACGAGCACTGCACGCTCAAGCGGTTCTACCAGTTCGCCAGGGCGTGACCCGGGGCCCCGATCGCGGTCCCCGGAAACGGCCCCGGAAACGGTCCCGGAAGGTGCCCCGGACCCGGCCCCGGCCGGGCGGACCGGGCGGCTCCGAGGCCAGGTGGAAACCGATTTTTGGACCAGGGCCATCACCGTGTAATGTTTGGGACGTCGCCAAGGGAAACCGCGAGGAACACCGAGGCGGCGGGCAGTACGCAAGGGGCTATAGCTCAGTTGGTAGAGCGCCTGCATGGCATGCAGGAGGTCTGGAGTTCAATTCTCCATAGCTCCACAGTGAAGAAGAGCGGGCCACCCGGATCGGGTGGCCCGCTCTTCGTCGTGTCCGCGCCGCGGTACGGCCGAGCGGGCGTCGGGGCCCCTGCGGTACCCTGGCGCCATGCGTGCCGTACGCCTCCTGCTTACCGAGCCGCGCTGAACAGCGCCGACCGCGAGACGGTCGGCATCGGCGCGGCGCCCCCTCCTGTGCGAGGGGTTTTTTCGTTTGGTCAGGCAGAGACGGCAGAGACGATCGATGGAGCTTCAGGAATCATGAGCGAGACGAACACCACGGCCCCCGAGGCGGTCGAGACGCACCGCTACACGGCTGCCATGGCCGCCGACATCGAGGCACGCTGGCAGGACGTATGGGACGCGGAGGGGACCTACGAGGCCCCCAACCCGACGGGTGACCTGGCCGGGGACGCGGCCGTGGTCGCACGCCCCAAGAAGTTCATCATGGACATGTTCCCGTACCCCTCCGGCGCGGGCCTGCACGTCGGCCACCCGCTGGGGTACATCGCGACCGACGTCTTCGCCCGCCACCAGCGGATGACCGGCCACAACGTCCTGCACACCCTGGGCTTCGACGCCTTCGGCCTGCCGGCCGAGCAGTACGCCGTGCAGACCGGTACGCACCCGCGCGTGTCCACCGAGGCGAACATCGAGAACATGAAGGTCCAGCTGCGCCGCCTGGGCCTGGGCCACGACAAGCGCCGGTCCTTCGCGACGATCGACCCGGACTACTACAAGTGGACCCAGTGGATCTTCCTGCAGATCTACAACTCCTGGTACGACACCGAGGCGAACAAGGCCCGCCCGGTCGCCGAGCTGATCGCCGCCTTCGAGGACGGCTCCCGTGAGGTCCCGGGAGGCCGCACCTGGGCCGCGCTGACCGCCGGCGAGCGCGCCGACGTACTGAACGAGTACCGGCTGGCGTACGCCTCGGACGCGCCCGTGAACTGGTGCCCGGGCCTGGGCACCGTGCTGGCCAACGAGGAGGTCACCGCCGACGGCCGCTCCGAGCGCGGCAACTTCCCCGTCTTCAAGGCCCGGCTGAGCCAGTGGAACATGCGGATCACCGCCTACGCGGACCGCCTGCTGGACGACCTGGACGCGCTGGACTGGCCCGAGGCCATCAAGCTGCAGCAGCGCAACTGGATCGGGCGCAGCGAAGGCGCGCGGGTCGACTTCGCCGTCGGCGACGATGCGATCACCGTCTTCACCACCCGCCCCGACACCCTGTTCGGCGCCACGTACATGGTGCTGGCGCCCGAGCACGAGCTGGTCGAGAAGATCACCCCGGCCGCCTGGCCCGAGGGCACGCACGATGTCTGGACCGGCGGGCACGCCACTCCGGCCGACGCCGTCGCCGCCTACCGCAAGCAGGCCGCCTCCAAGTCGGACGTCGAGCGCCAGGCCGACGCCAAGGTGAAGACCGGCGTCTTCACCGGCGCGTACGCGGTCAACCCGGTCAGCGGCGAGCAGGTCCCGGTCTTCATCGCCGACTACGTCCTGATGGGCTACGGCACCGGCGCGATCATGGCCGTCCCGGCGCACGACACCCGTGACTTCGCCTTCGCGCGCGCCTTCGAGCTGCCGATGCGCTGTGTGGTGCAGCCCTCGGACGGCCGTGGCACCGACCCGGCCGAGTGGGACGACGCGTTCGCCTCCTACGACGCCGCCCTGGTGAACTCGACGGGCGAGGGCCTGTCCCTGGACGGTCTGGGCGTCGTCGACGCCAAGGCGAAGATCACCGACTGGCTGTCCGAGCGCGGCATCGGCGAGGGCACGATCAACTTCCGGCTGCGCGACTGGCTGTTCAGCCGCCAGCGCTACTGGGGCGAGCCCTTCCCGATCGTCTACGACGAGGACGGCGTCGCGCACTCGCTGCCCGAGTCGATGCTGCCGCTGGAACTGCCCGAGGTCGAGGACTACTCCCCGCGCACCTTCGAGGCGGACGACGCCACCAGCAAGCCGGAGACCCCGCTGTCGCGCAAGGCGGACTGGGTCCATGTCGAGCTGGACCTGGGCCGGGGCGAGGGCGTCCGGCGCTACCGCCGCGAGACCAACACCATGCCGAACTGGGCCGGTTCCTGCTGGTACGAGCTGCGCTACCTGGATCCGAACAACTCCGAGGCGCTGGTCGACCCGACCGTCGAGCAGTACTGGATGGGTCCGCGCGAGGGCCAGCCGCACGGCGGCGTCGACCTGTACGTGGGCGGCGCCGAGCACGCGGTGCTGCACCTGCTGTACGCGCGCTTCTGGTCGAAGGTGCTGTTCGACCTGGGCCACGTGTCCTCGGTCGAGCCGTTCCACAAGCTGTACAACCAGGGCATGATCCAGGCGTTCGTCTACCGTGACGCGCGCGGTTTCCCGGTCTCGGCCACCGAGGTCGAGGAGCGCGACGGCAAGTTCTTCTTCGAGGGCGAGCCGGTCAAGCGCGAGCTGGGCAAGATGGGCAAGTCCCTGAAGAACGCCGTCACTCCGGACGAGATCTGCGAGGAGTACGGCGCGGACACGCTGCGCCTGTACGAGATGGCGATGGGCCCGCTGGACGTCTCGCGTCCGTGGGACACGCGCGCCGTCGTCGGCCAGTACCGGCTGCTGCAGCGCCTGTGGCGCAACATCGTGGACGAGGAGTCGGGCGCGGTGACCGTGGTCGACGCCGAGCCGGCCGAGGACACGCTGCGCGTGCTGCACAAGGCGATCGACGGCGCGGGCGCCGACCTGGCCGCGCTGCGGTTCAACACGGCGATCGCGAAGATCACCGAGCTGAACAACGCCCTGACCAAGGCCGGCCGGCCGCTGGAGCGCTCGGTGGCCGAGCGGCTGGTGCTGCTGGTCGCGCCGCTGGCCCCGCACATCGCGGAGGAGCTGTGGCACCGGCTGGGCCACGCCGACTCGGTGGTCCACCAGGACTTCCCCGTCGCGGACCCGGCGTACGTCGTCGACGAGAGCGTGACCTGCGTGGTCCAGGTCAAGGGCAAGGTCAAGGCCCGGCTGGAGGTGCCGCCGACGATCTCGGACGCGGACCTGGAGCAGCTGGCGGTGACCGACCCGGGCGTGGTCGAGGCGCTGGGCGGGGCCGAGATCCGCAAGGTCATCGTGCGCGCGCCGAAGCTGGTGAACATCGTCATCTGATCGCTCTGATCGCTCTGATCGCTCTGGGTGCACGCGGTCTAGGGGGCATCCCGTACGGGCAGGTTGGGGGTTCGATTGGAACCCCTGGCCTGCCCGCGGCGTTTACGGTGGGAGGGCGAGGAAAGCCATTCGGTCCAGGGAAAGGGAGCCTCATGGAGGCCGCGTTGATCATCATGGCCCTGATGGTGCTGTTCACCTTCTTGGGACTGGGCGTGTGGGTCACCGTGAAGGTCGTCGGGGCGGCGAAGCGCGGCGTCGACCGCACGATCACGCAGGCGCGCCGGACCGTCGAGGACACCAGCTTGAAGGCGCGGAGCTTCGGCCAGGTCGGCGTGGTCGGGGCGCTCGCCCAGATACGGCTGGACCTGCGGATGTCGATGAGGTCCACGCAGCAGGCGCTGTACCAGGGCGTGCAAACGGATGCCTCGCTGAGGGAATCGATCGGCCTCTTCGAGCGGCTGAGCGCCCACGGGCACGAGCTGGACGACGAGCTGAAGCGGCTGGAGCAGGAGCCGGACAAGAAGCGGATCGCCGACCGCCTGCCGGAGCTGCGGGAGCGCGCCGACCGCGTCGTCCAGGCCTCGGACTCGCTGCGCTGGGCCGCGCGCGACCGGGCCCGCAAGTTCGCCGAGGACGACCTGAGCGTGCTGTCGGCGCAGATCGAGGTCGAGTCGGGGGCGCTGCGGGACTGGTCCCGAGAGTCGGTGGACGACCTGGCGGGATGGCCGGCCGAGCCGACCGCCGCGCCCGCGCCCGCGCCTCCCGGCCCGGAGCGGGGGCAGGCCCCGGCGGCCGCCCTGCCGAAGCCTCCGGAGCGGACCGGCTACCCGTGGGAGAAGACCGCCCACCCCGTCCGACCCGAAACAACCACCTGAGCGCGGGTCAAACCGGCCTGCCCGGTGCTCGGGGCGGGCGGCGCCTCGGCCAAAGTCCGCCCGCCGGGTGTTCGGGGCCGGCTGGGAGTGCCCTTGCCGTTGTGGGAGGTGGCGTGGTCAAAGTCAGCCTGCCGGGTGTGCGGGGCCGGCTGGGAGTGCCCTTGCCGTTGTGGGAGGTGGCGTGGTCAAAGTCAGCCTGCCGGGTGTGCGGGGCCGGCTGGGAGTGCCCTTGCCGTTGTGGGAGGTGCCTTGGTCAAAGTCAGCCCGCCGGGTGTTCGGGGCGGGCTGGGAGTGTTCTTGCCGCTGTGGGTGGCGTCCCGGCCAAAAGTAGCCCGCCCGGCGTTTGAGGGCCCGCCGGAGGCATCCGCGCCATGGCGGGCGCTGCCTCGGTCAGGATCGGCCTGGCCGGTGCTCGGGGGCGTGCTGGTGGCCCTCCGGTCCGGCGGTGTACCTCGGCCAAAGCAAGCCTGCCCGGCGCTTGAGGGCGTGTCGGAGGTGCTCGTGCGACGGTCGGGCGGTGCCTTGGCCAAAGTGAGCCTGTCCGGTGTGTGAGGGCGTGTCGGAGGTGCTCGTGCGACGGTCGGGCGGTGCCTCGGCCGAAGTGAGCCTGCCCGGCGATTGAGGGCCCGCCGGAGGCCCCAAGCCACCGCAGGCAGCAACTCGACTCCACACGTCGGGTACGGGCCCGGGGCCCGGTCGCTCGGCTGCGGCCGGTGTTTCGGCGCGGCGCGGCGCGGGCAGGTCCCGCTGGGCGCCCACCGCACGGCCCCACCGCACGGCCCCGCAACCCCGACCGGCCAGGTCACCCGCCGGACCGGGCTGCCGGACTCCGCCCGCTGCCGGTACCCTCCGGCTCATGTCCCGCCATGTCGCGATCATCACCGATTCCACGGCCTACCTGCCCCAACAGGCGATGGCGCGGCACGGAATCACCGCCGTGCCACTGACCGTGGTCCTCGGTGACGAGGCCTTCGAAGAGGGCACGGAAATCTCCGCCCGCAGCCTCGCCGCGGCCCTCCAGAAGCGCCGCCCGGTCACCACCTCCCGGCCCAGCCCGGAGGAGTTCGTCAGGGCGTACCAGGCGGCGGCCGACGCCGGTGCGAGCGGCATCGTCAGCCTGCACCTCTCCGCCGAGTTCTCCGGAACCTACGACGCGGCCGTGGTGGCGGCGCGGACCGCTCCCGTGCCCGTCCGCGTGGTCGACACCGGCATGGTCGCCATGGCCCTCGGCTTCTGCGCCCTTGCCGCCGCCGAGGTCGCCGACGCCTCCGGCTCCCTCGACGAGACGGTGGCCGCCGCCGAGAAGCGGGCGGCGGGCATGTCCGCGTACTTCTACGTCGACACCCTCGACTACCTGCGTCGCGGCGGCCGCATCGGCGCGGCCCAGGCCCTGCTGGGCTCGGCGCTCGCCGTCAAACCGCTGCTCACGCTGGAGGGCGGGCGCATCGAGATGCTGGAGAAGGTGCGCACGGCGTCCAAGGCCATCGCCCGCCTGGAAGAACTGGCGGTGGAACGCGCCGGATCGGGTGCCGTGGACGTGGCCGTGCACCATCTCGCGGCCCCGGAGCGCGCCCAGAAACTGGCGGAACGTCTCCGCGAGCGCATTCCGGGCCTGGTGGAACTGCACGTCAGCGAGGTCGGTGCGGTGATCGGGGCGCACACCGGGCCGGGGCTGCTGGCGGCGGTCGTCTCGCCGCGCTGACGTCCCTCGCAGGAGTGGCGGAGTTATCCACAACGGAGGTTCTGTCCACCGGAATCAGGGCCTCCGAACGGGACGGCGGATTCGTCCCTACCGTCGTCGGCATGACTCTTCGCACGCGTACCTCACCGTCCTCCGGAGCCACCAGTGGCCCGGGCCGCTCCTACGCCTCCGACGGCCGCACCCGCCGCCGTGTCGGCCGCCGCACACCCGTCCCGCCGTCCCCCGCCCTGCGGCGCCGTGCGGAGGCCCTACTGGACTCCGGCGCGGCCCGCGAGGCCCCGCCGGACGTCCCGCAGGGTGTCCCGAGGGGCGGTCCGAGGGACGGCCCGCCGGGCACCACGGCTGTATCCGGGGCAGTTCCCGCTCCCGTCGGGAGCGGGTGGGCGCTCGCGGTGCGGGAGCGGATGCCGGTGTGGGTGCAGACGCGCTGCGGGTGGGAACCGAAGACGCTGGGCGCCGTCGCGGTGGTGCTGGTCGTCGCGGTGGGGTTCGCCGGGCAGCAGTACTGGTCGGCGCGGCCGCAGCCGGTGACCGCACCCGCCGTCTCGGCTCCACCGCTGGCCCCGGCCGGGGCCGTCTCCGTTCCGTTCGCCGCCTCCACCGGCCCGGCCCGGGCTCCGGCTCCGGCGGTCCCGTTCGTGGTTCCGCCGTTCACGTCCGCTACGGGGCCCTCCGCCGGTGCCCGGATCGTCGTCGACGTCAGCGGCAAGGTCCGGGAGCCGGGGGTCCGGCGGCTGCCCGCCGGATCGCGGGTCGAGGACGCACTGGCCGCCGCCGGGGGCGTGCAGCCGGGCACGGACACCTCCGGATTGAACCGGGCCCGGATCCTGCTGGACGGCGAGCAGGTGCTCGTCGGCGTTCCGGCGCAGCCCGCGCCGGGCGGTCCCGCGCCGGGCGGTCCCGGTCAGGGTCCCGGCCCGGTGAGTCTGGCCACCGCGACGGTCGAGCAGCTGGACGGACTCCCCGGCGTCGGCCCCGTGCTGGCCCGGCACATCGTCGACTACCGCACCGCGCGCGGGGGCTTCCGCTCCGTGGAGGAACTGCGCCAGGTCAACGGCATCGGCGACCGGCGCTTCGCCGACCTGCGCGTCCTGGTCCGGCCGTGAACCGGCCGACCGGCCCCCCGGGCCCGGTGGACCTGCGGCTCGCGGTGCCCGCCCTCGCCGCCTGGGCGGCGGCCGCGCTCGCCCTCGACGCGCCGCCCGTGCGGACGGCCGTCGGGGTGGGGCTCGCGGCGGCGGGCGCGGGCGTGCTCGTGCGGGTGGCGCGGCGCCGTCACGAGCGCCGGTGGGCGCTCGGGACCACGGTGGCGGCCGTCCTGCTCTGCGCCGCGGTCGGAGCCGCGGTGGCCGGTCTGGAGCGGGCCGGGGCCCGCTCCGGTCCGGTGGCCGGGCTCGCCCGGCAGCAGGCCGTGGTCACCGCGGAGCTGACGATCGGATCGGACCCGCGGCGGGCCCGGACCGGCGCCGGTCCGCCGGTGCTGCTCATGGACGCCGAGGTGACCCGGGTGACGGGACCGGACGGGAGGCGGGTGCGGGTGACCACACCCGTGCTGGTGATGGCGGCGCACCCCGAGTGGGCCCGGCTGCTGCCCTCGACCCGGGTGCGGACCACGGCCCGGCTGGCTCCGGCCCGCGCCGGGGAGCGGGCGGTGGCCCTGCTGCGGCCGGCCGGGAACGCCCCGCCCGCGATCACCGCCGGCCCGGACCTCGCGCAGCGCTTCGCGGGGCGGCTGCGGGCCGGTCTGCGCACGGCCACCGACGGCCTCGCGCCCGACGCCCGGGCCCTGCTGCCGGGGCTGGTGGTCGGAGACACCGCCCGGGTGCCGGCCGATCTGCACGACGCCTTCCGCGCGACCGACCTGCTGCACCTGCTCGCGGTGTCCGGGTCCAACCTCACCGTGGTCCTGTTCCTGCTGATCGGCCCGGCGGGCAGCGCGCAGTCCGCCGAGCGGCGCGGTCTGGCGCCCCGGCTCGGGGTCTCGCTGCGGGGGGCGGCCCTCGGCGGGACGGCCCTGACCCTGGCCTTCGTGGTGGTCTGCCGGCCGGAGCCGAGCGTGCTGCGGGCCGCCGCCTGCGGGGCGGTCACCCTGCTGGCCCTCGCCACCGGGCGGCGCCGGTCCCTGATCCCCGCCCTGGCCGCGGCCGTCGTGCTGCTCGTGCTCTACGACCCGTGGCTCGCGCGGAGCTACGGCTTCCTGCTCTCGGTCCTGGCCACCGGAGCCCTGCTGACCCTGGCTCCCCGTTGGAGCGAAGCCCTGCGGCGCCGGGGGGTGCCGTTCCGGCTCGCCGAGGCGCTGGGCGCCGCCGCGGCCGCGCAGGCGGTGTGCTCGCCGGTGGTGGCGGTGCTCGCGGCCCGGGTGAGCCTGGTGGCGGTGCCGTGCAACCTGCTCGCCGAGCTCGCGGCCGGCCCCGCCACGGTCCTGGGCTTCGCCGCGCTCGCCGCCGCACCGGTGTGGATGGACGGCGCGCGGGTGATCGCCTGGTGCGCCGGGGTGCCCGCCGGGTGGATCGCCTCCGTGGCCAGGACGGGGGCGGGGCTGCCGGGGGCGGAGCTGTCCTGGCCCGGCGGGATCGGCGGAGGCGTGCTGCTGGCGGTGGTCACCCTGGTTGTCGTGGCGCTGGTGGCGCGGCTGGGCCGCTACCGCTGGGCCTGTGCGGCGACGGCCCTGCTCCTGCTCCTGGCCCTGCTGCGGCCCCCACAGCTGACCCGGACCCTGACCGGCTGGCCCCCGCCCGGGTGGCGCTACGTGCAGTGCGCGGTGGGCCAGGGGGACGCGGGCGTGCTGTCCGCGGGACCGGGGACGGCCGTGGTCGTGGACACCGGTCCGGAGCCCGGCCCGGTGGACGCGTGCCTGCGGGCTCTGGGGGTGCGGCGCGTGCCGCTGTTGCTCCTGACGCACTTCCACGCGGACCACGTGGGCGGGCTGGCCGGAGTGCTGCGCGGACGGGCGGTCGGAGTGATCCAGACCACCACGCTGGCCGAACCGCCGGGCCAGGTCGAGTTCGTCCGGCGGACCGCGGCGGCCGCGGGCATCGCGGTGGAGGCGGCCCGGGCGGGGGAGCGGCGCCGGATCGGTCCCTTGTCCTGGGAGGTGCTCTGGCCGCCGCCCGCCGGGCCGGGGGCGGGGCCACCGCCCGACGGCCCCAACGACGCCAGCGTGACCCTCCTGGTCGACAGCGCCGGGCTGCGGCTGCTCCTGCTCGGAGACCTCGAACCGGCCGCCCAACGGCAATTGCTGAGGGAGCGTCCGCTGCTGGGGCCCGTGGACGTGCTCAAGGTCGCCCACCACGGCTCCGCGCACCAGGACCCCGCGCTACAGGCGAGGATCGCCGCACGCATCGCGATCGTTCCGGTCGGAGCCCGGAACCGCTACGGTCACCCGGCGGCGGACACGCTCGCACGCCTGCGGGCGGCGGGGGCGGTCGTACTGCGCACCGATACCGACGGTTCGGTGGCGATCACCGGAGCGGGCCCGGGGCTACGGGCATTTCCGGCCGGTCGACGGCGCGGGCGGCGCGGGCATACCGGGTGTGACCGTTCTGTTTGCCCCCAACCCAGCAGCATGATCGAATGCGTTTTCGCCAGAACGATTCAAGACCACTCAAGTCCACACAGCGCACGGGGGTGCATAGACCATGTTCAGTCGCCGACGGGGTATGGAGACGGGCGCGGGTTCCGGCCCACCCGGATCCGCGACGCTGACGCTGCCGCCGATGGCGGGTCTGCTCAGCTGCCGGGTCCTCGACACCGTTCACCAGCCGGTCCGTCAGGCCCGGTTCGAGGTCACCGATCCGATCGGCCGACGGATCGTCAGCGGGGAGACCGACCCCTACGGCGGGTTCATCGCAGCGGTCCCGGAGGGGGAGTACCGGCTGGCCGTCACGGCCGAGGGGTACGCGCCGTACCACGGGGCGACGATCGTCGGGGAAGGGGCTCCGCAGCAGGGCCCGGCGGAGATCGTGCTCGACTCCATCGAGCCGCCGTTGCTGCCGCAGCCCGGGCACTGGGAGTTGGACCCCGCGCACTCCTCCATCGGCTTCACGGCCCGCCACATCGGCCTGGCCCGTATCCACGGCCGGTTCAACACCTTCGCCGGTGCGGTGCGGATAGCCGACCGCATGGAGGACTCCTCCATGCACGTGATCATGGACACGGCGAGCATCGACACCGGGGTCCGGCTGCGCGACGACCACCTGCGCTCGGCGGACTTCCTGGACGCGCAGCGCCACCCGACGGTGGAGTTCTACAGCGAGCGCTTCATCCACCGCAGCGGCACCCGGTGGGCCGTGGCCGGAGCCCTCACCCTGCACGGCGTCAGCCGCTCCGTCACCCTGGACGCCC
The DNA here is from genome assembly GCF_044454405.1 of Streptomyces sp. NPDC051555. NCBI lineage: Bacteria > Bacillati > Actinomycetota > Actinomycetes > Kitasatosporales > Streptomycetaceae > Streptomyces > Streptomyces sp. NPDC051555. The sequence continues at coordinate 98,226 of NZ_JBITDP010000023.1, forward strand.
AGTACCTGGGGGTGGGCACCGGCCTGGAAGGGGAGACCCGGGCCGCGTGTCGGGCCACGGTCGAGCTGCACCGCGAGGACTTCACCCTGAACTGGCAGTCGATGCTGGCACACGGCATCGCGGCGATCGGCATGAGCGTCGAGGTCAAACTCGACGTCCAGATCGTCCACAAGGCATAGGTCCGGACGGCCGCCGTGCCCGGGGCTGCGGGTCGTGCGGCGCAGGGTTACGGGGCTTCGAGCCAGCCGTCGTGGTCGGCGGCGAGGTCGTCCAGGGCCGTGGTGTCGAGGAGTTCCTTCGGGTCCTCGACGACCACGAGCCACTGGGCGTCCTCGGCGTCGTCCTCGCCGGCCAGTGCCTCACGGACCAGCTGTGGCTCCTCGGGCAGGCCGAAGCGGTCGACCAGCTCCCGGGCCACTTCGTCGGCGGCGTCGCGGTCGGGCAGGACCAGTACATGTCGCAGGTTCACCGGAACATTCTCCGGCATGCGGGGCGGGGCGCTGTCAGTGCGGCGTGGGATGCTGGAGGCGATGGCCACCAGGAAGAACTCAACCGACGATCCGCTCGCCCCGCTCACCCTCGCGGTGGGCCAGGAGGACCTGCTCCTCGACCGCGTGGTGCGGGAGGTGGTGGCGGCCGCCCGGGCCGCCGACTCCGACACCGACGTGCGCGACCTCGCGTCCGAGCAGCTCCAGCCCGGCACGCTGGCCGAGCTGACGAGCCCTTCGCTCTTCTCCGAGAGCAAGGTCCTGATCGTGCGCAATGCGCAGGACCTGTCCGCGGACACGGTCAAGGAAGTCAAGGCGTACCTCGGCGCGCCCTACGAGGAGATCGTCCTCGTCCTCCTCCACGCGGGAGGCGTCAAGGGCAAGGGCCTGCTGGACGCGGCCCGCAAGGCGGGTGCCCGGGAGGTCGCCTGCCCGAAGATGACGAAGGCGGCGGACCGGCTCTCGTTCGTACGGGGCGAGTTCCGGACCCTGGGCCGGTCGGCGACCCCGGAGGCGTGCCAGACCCTGGTCGACGCCATCGGCAGCGATCTGCGGGAGCTGGCGAGCGCGGCGGCCCAGCTGTGCGCGGACGTCGACGGAGTCATCGACGAGGCCGTGGTCGGCCGCTACTACACGGGCCGGGCGGAAGCCTCCAGCTTCACCGTCGCGGACCGCGCGGTCGAGGGCCGCGCGGCCGAGGCCCTGGAGGCCCTGCGCTGGTCCTTGTCCACCGGGGTGGCGCCGGTCCTGATCACCAGCGCACTGGCCCAGGCGGTCCGCGCGATCGGCAAGCTGGCCTCGGCCCCCCGCGGGGCCCGCCCCGGCGACCTCGCGCGCGACCTCGGCATGCCGCCCTGGAAGATCGACCGGGTCCGGCAGCAGATGCGCGGCTGGTCGGCGGACGGCGTCTCGGAGGCCCTGCGGGCCGTCGCGGACGCCGACGCGGGCGTCAAGGGCGGCGGTGACGACGCGGCGTACGCGCTGGAGAAGGCGGTCGTCGCGGTGGCCCGCGCCGCCCGCCCCCGCCAGCCCAACCACTGACCCCGGGCCCAGGGCCCGGGCAGGTCTACACGGGAGGCCGACCGGGGGTGGGGGTCGGCGGCGGCGACGGGAGCGCCGGGCCGGGGTCGGGCGGCAGCTGCGGCGGTCCGCCCGCGTGTTTACCCATGGTCGCCTTCGCCGCGGTGAGCCCGTACACGCCCAGTGGCGGGAACAGCTCGACCCGCGCGGGACAGCCGGCTTCCGCGCAGGGCACGCAGAGCAGATCACGAACGCCCTGCCTGACGCGGGCGGCGACGACCGGCGCGCGCCAGCAGGCCTCGCAGGTCACCACATCCGTGCGAGTGACCTCGAAGTCAATAGTGATCATGAAATCTCCTCGGAGGCCCGGGCCTGGGCATGGGCCCGGGCCTGGGCATGCGGGAGCGCCGGAGGGCAGCACCACAAGTCGAAGTCGAGGCCGTACCCGTCCTGCTGGACGAGGACCGCCCCGCGATACGCGCGATCGGTGGTCAGCGGTGCCCCGCAGGCCGCGCACGCCCGGCCCTGGAGCCGCTCGGTGGAGAGGTCGCCCACGGAAGGCAGGGGCGCCTCCCTGCAAGCGGGCGGCACCTCGGGCGCCGGTCCCCGCCGTGCGCGGCACGGTGCGCACGCGTACAGGGGCTTGGGGGGTCCGGAGTTCGATTCCCCCCACTGGACCACCAACGAGGTGCCCGACGGCCCGTCGTGCCAGTCGCACCAGCCACCGGTGAGGACGGGGAACTCCACCGGGCCGGCCTGCTCTTCCCTTGCCATGGCCGCACGTTAGGAACGGACACGGTGCCGCGTCCGGCCGGTTGCGCCGGATTGCTGGGGCGAGTCCGTAGGTACAGCCGGATTGTTCACGCCATGTCGAGGGCGCCCCGTACACGGCTGAGGAGACGCTGGGCCGACGGGCCGTAGACGGCCGACTCGGCGAAGCCGGACCAGGCCCGTTCGTAGAGCTGGATCGACTCCTCGTCGTCGAGCCACATCTCCGTGCTGATGGTCTCCACGATGACCAAGCGCCGGTCATAGATCCAGAAGCCGTGCGAGGGCGTCCGGCGCAGGTCCGCGGTGAACGGGACAACGCCGAGTTCCACCGTGTCCAGGCCCACGAGGCTGATGAGCCGGTCCATCTGTGCGGCGTGCACGGCGGGCGGGGTCGTGCGCGCGTACAGGGCGCCTTCCCACAGCAGGAACTTGAAGCTCTTGCCCGGGGCGTAGAGAGCCTCCTGCCGCCGGATGCGCGCCCGTACGGCGTCTTCGACGTCGCGCGGTGTCCGGCGGAACTCCGCGCTGGCGGCGAAGGTGTGCCTGGCGTAGTCGGGTGTTTGGAACAACCCCGGGATCCGCACCATTTCCACGCCGCGGATCACCGTCGTCGACACGGTCTCGGCGATGGCCCGCTCCTGCCGAGCGCGGTGGCCCGAGGCGAGCTGGCGACGCCATGACCGATAGTGCAGCTCGACTCCCGCGAGACGCCCCTTCAGCTCGCCCGCGGCGCCCGGTCGGCCCGTGGCCTCGGCCCACGCCTCAAGGTCCGCGAGCGTGGGGGTCTGCTTGCCGCTCTGCACCCGGCTCACCTTGCTACGGTGCCAGCCGAGGCGCTCGGCGAGACCCTTGCCGTCGAGGCCGGCCTCGACGCGCAGCTCCTGGAGCCGGGCGCCGAGGGCCTCGCGGCCGCGCTGGAAGTCGGTCGTCACGCAGGAGAACGTACCCGCTGCGCGAATTCGGTTGTGGGGATCGCGTGGTGCCAGGCAGCGTCCCGGGCTTGGCAGGCGGCGGCGATGTCGACCGGGTCCTCGCTGAGGATCACACCCAGGGTGCTGTCGTCCTCGCCGAACACGAACCGGGCCAGGACGCGGGAGTCGAACAGCCAGAAATCCCAATCCGGCAGTCCAAGGCGTTCAGCTTCGGAGCGGGGAAGGTTCCGAATGTCCTCACCGGCGGCCACGTTTCCCAGGCCGGAGGCCAGGAGGTACGACTGTCCCTCGGTCAGCGGCTCGTCGACAAGCCGGACCCGTTCGAACCGGCGCCCCTCGGCCGCGGCCGCGGCCACGTTCTCCCGCCAGGGGTCGAGCGGCTCCGCGGCGACGTCGGCGCCCGCCTTCCACCGGTTCCACTTCGGGCTGTGGCGGTCGGTGGCGTAGCCCCGGCGGGTCTCCAGTCGCCACGCGGTGTGCTCGAACTCGCTGAACATGTGGCTGATCTCGGAGAACGGGATCATCTCGCGGGGCTCGGCGCGCGGTGCGAACCGGGTCAGCAGATCCCGGGGGACGGTCACGAACGTTTCGGACGGCTTCACGTCGCGGATCCGGGCAAGGAGCTCGGGGTCGGTGACCCGGTCGCCCTGTACGAGGATCTCCGCTGTGCCCTCGACCTCGTACAAGGTGGGACAGTCGCCGTCGGCGCTGGTGGTGCCGATGAACCGCAGGGTCATGGTGGTGCTCCGTCCTGGCTGGTTGGGGCTCCAGGATGGTGGGCTCCGGACCGTGGCGGGGGTCGATTGCCGCAGATTGCGAGCGGAGCGGGTTCGTGGGGTGTTGCGCGCAACGAAGCGAAGGGCCCGGCTCCCGTTCCCCCGGGCCGGGACGTGCGAAGGCCCCGGTGGCTCCCCTGGGGAAGGGGGGCCGCCGGGGCCTTCGATTGGTGCTGTTGTGCGCCGCACCCGCGTGGCGAACGCAGGCCGTGTGCGGCGCGGGGTGCCGGTCAGGAGCGGGAGAGAGGGCCCGCTGGGTCCTTTCCGGCGTTCACATCAGAAAGCTCAGCCCTGCAGGGCGGCAACCTTGGTGGCCAGCGCCGACTTCTTGTTGGCGGCGGCGTTCTTGTGGATGACGCCCTTCGAGACAGCCTTGTCGAGCGCACGCGAAGCGTCGCGAGAAGCCACGGTGGCCTTCTCGACGTCACCGGCGGCGGCGGCCTCGCGGGCCTTGCGGATCGCGGTCTTGAGCGACGACTTGACGGCCTTGTTACGCAGGCGCGCCTTCTCGTTGGTCTTGTTCCGCTTGATCTGGGACTTGATGTTCGCCACGAAAGAGCCTTTTCAGGTTCAGAGTTTGATCTTCGGATTGTGTGCCGTCTGCTGAGAGGGCATACGACACACAGCTGCCCAGGCTACCAGCCGTGCTCCGACCGGCCCAAACCGGCCGCACTGCGTCGGCCATGGGACCATGGGAGTCTGCGTATAGATCCGACATCGCGCCGATGAGGGCGACGAGATCAGACTTCCGCGCTGACAACGCTTCCGACTGCGACCCGAGAATCAGGACACTGCGTGCCCGCGATCCCTAGCCACGTGCCCGAGCCGAGCCGTACCGACCCGGCGCTGATCCGCAACTTCTGCATCATCGCGCACATCGACCATGGCAAGTCGACCCTCGCCGACCGGATGCTCCAGCTCACCGGCGTCGTCGACTCTCGGCAGATGCGCGCCCAGTACCTCGACCGCATGGACATCGAGCGTGAGCGCGGCATCACGATCAAGTCGCAGGCGGTCCGTCTGCCCTGGGCCCCCAGCGGCGGCCCCGACCAGGGCAGCACGCACATCCTGAACATGATCGACACCCCCGGTCACGTCGACTTCACCTACGAGGTCTCCCGCTCCCTCGCCGCGTGCGAGGGCACGGTCCTCCTCGTGGACGCCGCCCAGGGCATCGAGGCACAGACCCTCGCCAACCTGTACCTGGCGATGGAGAAGGACCTCGCGATCGTCCCGGTGCTGAACAAGATCGACCTGCCGGCCGCCCAGCCGGAGAAGTTCGCCGAGGAGCTCGCGAACCTGGTCGGCTGCCAGCCCGAGGACGTGCTGCGCGTCTCCGCGAAGACCGGTGTCGGCGTGGACGTCCTGCTCGACAAGATCGTCGCGACCGTTCCGGCTCCGGTGGGCGTCAAGGAAGCCCCCGCCCGCGCGATGATCTTCGACTCGGTCTACGACTCCTACCGCGGCGTCGTGACGTACGTCCGTGTGGTCGACGGCCAGCTCAACAAGCGCGAGCGCATCCGGATGATGTCCACGGGCGCCACGCACGAGCTGCTGGAGATCGGCGTCTCGTCCCCGGAGATGACCCCGTCCGACGGCATCGGCGTCGGCGAGGTGGGCTACATCATCACCGGCGTGAAGGACGTCCGTCAGTCCAAGGTCGGTGACACCATCACCAGCCTGCACAACGGTGCGACCGAGGCCCTCGGCGGCTACAAGGACCCGAGGCCGATGGTCTTCTCGGGCCTGTACCCGCTCGACGGCTCCGAGTACCCGGACCTGCGCGAGGCCCTGGACAAGCTCCAGCTCAACGACGCCGCGCTCGTCTACGAGCCGGAGACCTCGGCCGCGCTGGGCTTCGGCTTCCGCGTCGGCTTCCTCGGCCTGCTGCACCTGGACGTGGTCCGCGAGCGCCTGGAGCGCGAGTTCGGCCTCGATCTGATCGCCACCGCGCCGAACGTGGTCTACCGGGTCGTCATGGAGGACGGCAAGGAAGTCGACGTCACCAACCCGAGCGAGTTCCCCGAGGGCAAGATCTCGGACGTGTTCGAGCCGGTCGTGCGGGCCACCCTGCTCGCGCCCTCCGAGTTCATCGGCGCCATCATGGAGCTCTGCCAGCAGCGCCGCGGCACCCTCCTCGGGATGGACTACCTCTCCGAGGACCGGGTCGAGATCCGCTACACCCTCCCGCTCGCGGAGATCGTCTTCGACTTCTTCGACCAGCTGAAGTCCAAGACGCGCGGTTACGCCTCCCTCGACTACGAGCCCACCGGCGAGCAGTCCGGCAGCCTGGTCAAGGTCGACATCCTGCTGCACGGCGACAAGGTCGACGCCTTCTCCGCCGTCTGTCACAAGGACGCCGCCTACGCCTACGGCGTGCGCCTCGTCGCCAAGCTGCGCGAGCTCATCCCGCGGCAGGCCTTCGAGATCCCGATCCAGGCGGCCGTCGGCTCGCGCGTCATCGCCCGCGAGACCATCCGCGCCATCCGCAAGGACGTCCTCGCCAAGTGCTACGGCGGTGACATCTCCCGTAAGCGGAAGCTGCTGGAGAAGCAGAAGGAAGGCAAGAAGCGGATGAAGATGGTCGGCTCCGTGGAGGTCCCCCAGGAGGCCTTCATCGCGGTGCTGTCCAGCGACGACTCCGGCGGCAAGAAGAAGTAGTACGCAGAAGCGGTGCGAGGAGGAGCAGCAGCCTCGCCCCGGTCGACGGAACGGGTTCCCGCGCACGCGCGCGGGGGCCCGTTTCGTTATGAACCGGCCGCCCGCCGGCCCTTACGCACCGGTGGGGCGGCCATCTACTCTGATCACTGCTCGTTGGTTACTCGCCAGTCACAAGAAACCCGCCAGTCCCCACGTCTTCACGCCCTGCCGCGTGGACCGGTACGGAGGATGTCGTGAGCGACACACAGACCATGATCGAGAACCGCCCCCCCACCGTGGCGGCCCTCTTCCTCGAGCGCGTCGCCGCGACTCCGAACGGCGAGGCCTACCGCTATCCGGTCATCGCGGCCCCGGGCCGGGGACCGGACGAGTGGAAGTCGCTCAGCTGGGGGCAGGCGGCCGAACGGGTCTTCGCCATCGCCGCCGGCCTGGTCACCCTCGGCGTACGGTCCGAGGAGCGCGTCGCCCTCGCCTCCAGCACCCGCGTCGAGTGGATCCTCGCCGACCTCGGCGTGATGTGCGCGGGAGCCGCGACCACCACCATCTACCCGAGCACCAACGGCGAGGAGTCGGCGTTCATCCTCGCCGACTCCGACAGCCGGGTGCTGATCGCCGAGGACGCCGCCCAGCTCGCGAAGGCCCGCGCGCACCGCGCCGACCTCCCCGGCCTGGCCCACGTCATCGTGCTGGAGGCGGCCGACGCGCTCGCGGCCGAGGGGGACCCGCAGGACTGGGTGCTCTCCCTCGCCGACCTCGAAGCGCGCGGCGCCGCGCACCTCGCCGAGCACCCCGAAGCCGTCCGGGAGCGGATCGAGGCGATCACCGCCGACCAGCTCGCCACGCTCATCTACACCTCCGGCACCACGGGCCGCCCCAAGGGCGTGCGGCTGCCGCACGACAACTGGTCGTACATGGCCAAGGCCACCGTGGCCACCGGCATGATCTCCGCGGACGACGTCCAGTACCTGTGGCTGCCGCTGGCGCACGTCTTCGGCAAGGTGCTCACCTCCGGCCAGATCGAGGTGGGACACGTCACGGCCGTCGACGGCCGGATCGACAAGATCATCGAGAACCTGCCGATCGTCCAGCCGACCTACATGGCGGCCGTCCCGCGCATCTTCGAGAAGGTCTACAACGGGGTCGCGGCCAAGGCGCGGGCCGCCGGCGGCGCCAAGTACAAGATCTTCAAGTGGGCGGCCGCCGTCGCCCGCGAATACGCCAAGGTCACCCAGGACAACTTCCGCCGCACCGGTCAGGCCAAGGCCCCCCTCGCCCTCACCGCCAAGCACCGCGTGGCCGACGCGCTCGTCTACTCCAAGCTCCGCGACGCCTTCGGCGGCCACCTGCGCGCCGCCGTCTCCGGCTCCGCCGCCCTCGCCCCCGAGATCGCCTACTTCTTCTCCGGCGCCGGCATCAACATCCTGGAGGGCTACGGCCTGACGGAGTCCAGCGCGGCCAGCTTCGTCAACCCCGGCGAGGCCTACCGCACCGGCACCGTCGGCAAGCCGCTCCCCGGCACCGAGGTCCGCATCGCCGACGACGGCGAGATCCTGCTCCGCGGCCCCGGAATCATGGAGGGCTACCACAACCAGCCCGACAAGACCGCCGAGGTGCTCGAAGCGGACGGCTGGCTGCACACCGGCGACATCGGCGAGCTGTCCCCCGACGGCTACCTGCGCATCACCGACCGCAAGAAGGACCTGATCAAGACCTCGGGCGGGAAGTACGTCGCCCCCGCCGAGGTCGAGGGCCGCTTCAAGGCGATCTGCCCCTACGTCTCCAACATCGTCGTCCACGGCGCCGACCGGAACTTCTGCTCCGCGCTCATCGCCCTCGACGGCCCCGCCATCCTCGGCTGGGCCGCCGAGAACGGGCTGGAGGGCAAGACGTACGGCGAGGTCGTGGCCGCGGCCGAGACCAAGCGCCTGGTCGAGACGTACGTACAGACCCTGAACGAGGGCCTCCAGCGCTGGCAGACGGTCAAGACCTTCCGGCTGCTCCCGCGCGACCTCGACGTCGAGCACGGCGACCTCACGCCCAGCCTCAAGCTGAAGCGGCCGGTCGTCGAGCGCGAGTTCAAGGCGCTCATCGACGAGATGTACGCGGGCTCGAACGAGGCCTGACACCGACCGGGAACCCACCGCCACCGGCCCCGGGACCGGGGCGCCCGCACGCCGGGCCCGTCAGGGGTCGGCGTGCGGGACAATGGGGGCATGCCTTCCGCCCTCCCCGACGGGGAACCCATGCCCGAAGACGGCTCGCTGCCGTCGCACGCCCTGGCGGGTGCGGCGGACCGGCCGCTCGGGTTCTACCTGCACGTCCCGTACTGCGCCACGCGCTGCGGCTACTGCGACTTCAACACCTACACCGCCACCGAGCTGCGCGGCACCGGAGGCGTCCTGGCCTCCCGCGAGAACTACGCCGACACCCTCATCGACGAGGTCCGCCTCGCCCGCAGGGTGCTCGGCGACGACCCGCGGTCCGTCCGCACGGTCTTCGTCGGCGGCGGTACGCCCACGCTCCTGCCCGCCGCGGACCTGGTCCGGATGCTCGCGGCGATCCGGGACGAGTTCGGCCTGGCCGAGGACGCCGAGATCACGACCGAGGCGAACCCGGACTCGGTCGACCCGGCGTACCTCGCCGAGCTGCGGGCCGGCGGCTTCAACCGCGTCTCCTTCGGCATGCAGAGCGCCAAGCAGCACGTCCTGAAGGTCCTGGACCGCACGCACACCCCCGGTCGCCCCGAGGCGTGCGTGGCGGAGGCGCGGGCGGCCGGCTTCGAGCACGTCAACCTCGACCTGATCTACGGCACCCCCGGGGAATCGGACGACGACTGGCGGGCCACGCTGGACGCCGCGCTGGGCGCCGGGCCGGACCACATCAGCGCCTACGCGCTGATCGTCGAGGAGGGCACGCAGCTGGCGCGGCGGATCCGCCGGGGCGAGGTCCCGATGACCGACGACGACGTGCACGCCGACCGCTACCTGATCGCGGACTCCGTCATGGCGGAGGCCGGCTTCCACTGGTACGAGGTCTCCAACTGGGCCACGACCGAGGCCGGGCGCTGCCTGCACAACGAGCTGTACTGGCGCGGGGCGGACTGGTGGGGCGCGGGGCCGGGTGCGCACTCGCACGTCGGCGGGGTGCGGTGGTGGAACGTGAAGCACCCCGGTGCCTATGCGGGCGCGCTGGCGGCGGGGCGGTCGCCCGGGGCCGGGCGCGAGCTGCTGTCCGCGGAGGACCGGCGGGTCGAACGGATCCTGCTGGAGCTGCGGCTGCGGGAGGGGTGCCCGTTGTCCCTGCTGGCTCCGGCCGGGCTCGCGGCGGCCGGGCGGGCGCTGTCCGACGGGCTGTTGGAGGCCGGGCCGTACGAGGCGGGGCGCGCGGTGCTGACCCTGCGGGGGCGGCTGCTGGCCGACGCGGTGGTCCGCGACCTGGTCGACTGACCCGGCCGGCCTGTCGGCCCCGCCGGCTCTGGGTGCTGCCATCTCAGCCTCGCCGGCTCCGGGTGCCGCCATTTCAGCCTCGCCGGCTTGGGGCGCTGCCATCTCGGCCCCGCCGGCTCTGGGCGCCGCCAATTCAGCCTCGCCGGCGTTTGAGGCGCCCCCCGCGCGCGGGGGCCCCGCCCCCCCCCCGGGCGGGGGCGGGGCCGGGCGGGGCGTGGGGGGGGGGCACCCCGGGGTCGGCCCCGC
>NZ_JBITDP010000023.1:108575-136899 GCF_044454405.1 Streptomyces sp. NPDC051555
GGCCCCCCCCCGCGGGGGGGCGGGGGGGGGGGGGGGGGGGGGGGGGGGGGGGGGGGGCGGGGGGGCGGGGGCCCCGCGGGGGCCCCCCCCCCCCCCCCCGGCGGGGCTGGATGTGGCCCGGCGGGGGTGATCGGGGGTGGGGTGGTCAGGGGGCTGTGACGAAGTCGATGAGTTCTTCTACGCGGCCCAGGAGTTCCGGCTCCAGGTCCTGGTAGGAGTGGACGCGGGACAGGATGTGCTGCCAGGCGGCGCCCGTGTTCTCCGGCCACCCCAGGGCGCGGCAGACGCCCGTCTTCCAGTCCTGGCCCCGGGGGACCACCGGCCAGGCCGGGATGCCGAGGGCGGACGGCTTCACCGCCTGCCAGACGTCGATGTACGGGTGGCCCGCGACCAGGACGTCCGGCGAGGTCACCGCGGCCGCGATGCGGGACTCCTTCGAGCCGGCGACCAGGTGGTCGACCAGCACGCCGAGGCGCGCGTCCGGCCCCGGGGCGAAGTCCGCCACGATCGCCGCGAGGTCGTCGATGCCCTCCAGGTACTCCACCACCACGCCCTCGATGCGCAGGTCGTCGCCCCAGACCCGCTCGACCAGTTCGGCGTCGTGGCGGCCCTCCACGTAGATCCGGCCCGCCCGCGCCACCCGCGCCCGTGCGCCCGGGACCGCGATCGAGCCCGAGGCCGTGCGCGCGGGGGCCGCCGGGGCCCTGGAGGGGCGCACCAGGGTCACCACGGCCCCGTCCAGCAGGAAGCCGCGCGCTTCCATCGGGAACACCCGCCGCTTGCCGAAGCGGTCCTCCAGGGTCACCGTGCCCGCCTCGCAGCCGACGACGGCCCCGCAGAAGCCCGTACCGGCCTCCTCGACCACCACGTCGAGGTCCGCGGGGACCTCGGGGACGGGGCGGGGGCGCTTCCACGCGGGGGTCAGGTCGGACGAGTACTCACGCATCCGGCCGACGCTAGGAGGCCCCACGGCCTCACGCACGCGACACGCCGTACCGCAGGGCCAGTGTGTCGCGTTGCGCACGCACGAAGGCCGCGTCGACCACCGCTCCGTGACCGGGCACGTACAGCGCGTCGTCGCCGCCCAGTGACAGCAGCCGGTCCACGGCGGCGGGCCACTGCGCGGGCACCGCGTCCGGGCCCGCCTGCGGCTCCCCGGACTCCTCGACCAGATCCCCGCAGAAGACCACCTCCCGGCCGCCCGGCACGAACACCGCGAGGTCGTGCCCGGTGTGCCCGGGTCCCACATTGGCCAGCAGCACCTGCACCGCGCCCAGCTCCAGGGTCCACTCGCCCGACACCAGATGCCCCGGGGCGACCAGCGACTCGGTCGCCGCGGCCGCCTCCGCCCGCGCCAGCCCGTGCCGCACGGCGTCCTCGCGCAGCCCGTCCCGGCCGGTGATCAGCAGCGCGTCGAGGCCCACCGCGCCGTACACCTGGGCCTCCGGGAAGGCCGCCGCGCCCAGAACGTGATCGAAATGGCCGTGCGTGAATGCGATATGCGTCACCCGGCGGCCCGTCATTCGCTCCGCCGCCACCCGCAGCCCCGCCCCCTCCGCGACGGAGGATCCGGGGTCGATGAGCAGGACCGCGTCATCGCCCACCACCAGCCCCGCGGTGCAGTCCCACACCGGCAGTCGCAGCCGGCCGGACCGCTCGGTCAGCCGTTCCCAACCCGCGTCTTCCCAACTCACGTCCATGCGGCGACGCTAGTCGAGCGGTCGCTCCCCGCGCGGTACCTTGACGGGCCGCCCTTGCTAACGCCGTACGTACCCGCCGTACACTGACCGGGGGATCTCTGGCACTCACCGACCGCGAGTGCCAGTGGCACCCGCCATGACGGCCGGTGGACAGGCTCCACACGAACAGGCATCACAGACGGAGGTGTGCGCGATGCTCAGCGAACGCAGACTCGAAGTGCTCCGCGCCATCGTCCAGGACTACGTCGGGACGGAGGAGCCGGTCGGCTCCAAGGCGCTCACCGAGCGGCACCGGCTCGGCGTCTCGCCCGCCACCGTGCGCAACGACATGGCCGTGCTGGAGGAAGAGGGCTACATCGCCCAACCCCACACCAGCGCGGGGCGCATCCCCACGGACAAGGGCTACCGCCTCTTCGTCGACAGACTGGCGGGCGTCAAACCGCTGTCGACGCCCGAGCGCAGGGCCATCCAGAACTTCCTCGACGGCGCCGTGGACCTCGACGACGTCGTCGGTCGCACGGTGCGGCTGCTGGCGCAGCTCACCCGGCAGGTCGCCGTCGTCCAGTACCCCAGCCTGACCCGCTCCACCGTCCGCCACGTCGAGCTGCTCCTGCTGGCCCCGGCCCGCCTGATGCTCGTACTGATCACGGACACGGGCCGGGTCGAGCAGCGGCTCATCGACTGCCAGACGCCCTTCGGGGAGACCTCTCTGGCCGACCTGCGGGCGCGGCTCAACAGCCGGATCGTCGGCCGCCGGTTCACCGACGTGCCGCCGCTGGTGCAGGACCTCCCGGAGTCCTTCGAGACCGAGGACCGGGCGACGGTCTCCACCGTCCTCGCCACCCTCCTCGAAACCCTCGTGGAGGAAGCCGAAGAACGGCTGATGATCGGCGGCACCGCCAATCTCACCCGCTTCGGACACGATTTTCCCCTGACGATCAGGCCGGTGCTCGAAGCGCTGGAGGAGCAGGTCGTGCTCCTCAAGCTGCTGGGCGAGGCCAGTGAGTCGGGAATGGCCGTACGGATCGGGCACGAGAACGCCTACGAGGGACTGAACTCCACGTCGGTCGTCTCGGTCGGTTACGGTTCGGGCGGCGAAGCAGTCGCCAAACTCGGCGTGGTCGGACCGACCCGCATGGACTACCCCGGAACGATGGGAGCGGTACGCGCAGTGGCACGTTACGTCGGACAGATCCTGGCGGAGTCGTAAGTGGCCACGGACTACTACGCCGTACTCGGCGTGCGCCGCGACGCTTCCCAGGACGAGATCAAGAAGGCCTTCCGGCGCCTCGCGCGTGAACTCCACCCGGATGTGAATCCGGACCCGAAGACGCAAGAGCGCTTCAAGGAGATCAACGCGGCCTACGAGGTGCTGTCGGACCCGCAGAAGAAGCAGGTCTACGACCTCGGCGGCGACCCGCTGTCCTCCTCGGGCGGCGGCGGAGCGGGCGGGTTCGGAGCCGGCGGCTTCGGCAACTTCTCGGACATCATGGACGCCTTCTTCGGGCAGGCCTCGCAGCGCGGACCGCGCTCGCGGACCCGCCGGGGCCAGGACGCCATGATCCGCCTCGACCTGGAACTCGACGAGGCGGCCTTCGGGACGACCAAGGACATCCAGGTCGACACGGCCGTCGTCTGCACCACCTGCTCCGGTGAGGGCGCCGCACCCGGCACCTCGGCGCAGACGTGTGACATGTGTCGCGGCCGCGGCGAGGTCTCGCAGGTCACCCGGTCCTTCCTGGGCCAGGTCATGACCTCGCGGCCCTGCCCGCAGTGCCAGGGCTTCGGCACCGTGGTCCCGACCCCGTGCCCCGAGTGCGCGGGCGACGGCCGGGTCCGTTCCCGCCGCACCCTGACGGTCAAGATCCCGGCCGGTGTCGAGAACGGCACCCGCATCCAGCTCGCGGGCGAGGGCGAGGTCGGCCCCGGCGGCGGCCCCGCCGGCGACCTCTACGTCGAGATCCACGAGCTGCCGCACTCGACCTTCCAGCGCCGCGGGGACGACCTGCACTGCACGGTCACGATCCCGATGACGGCGGCCTCCCTCGGCACGAAGTGCCCGCTGGAGACCCTGGACGGCCTCGAAGAGGTGGACGTCCGCCCCGGCACCCAGTCGGGCCAGTCCATCCCGCTGCACGGCCGCGGCGTCACGCACCTGCGCGGCGGCGGCCGTGGCGACCTGATCGTCCACGTCGAGGTCATGACCCCGAACAAGCTGGACGCGCAGCAGGAGGAGTTGCTGCGCCAGCTGGCGAAGCTGCGCGGCGAGGAGCGGCCCACCGGGCAGTTCCAGCCCGGGCAGCAGGGCCTCTTCAGTCGGTTGAAGGACGCCTTCAACGGGCGCTGACCGCACTGGCGAAGGACGCCCCGGGCGGGCGTCCGGCACACCGGGGAACCGGACTATGCCAGGCGAATTGCACGATTCGGTCTGGTGCGGGGGACATGGCACGATGCTCGGCATGTCCTCCGCACCGAACGGTCTTCACCAGTACCCGATCGTGCAGGCCCCGATGGCGGGCGGCGGTTCCTGCCCGCCGCTGGCCGCCGCCGTGTGCGAGGCGGGCGGGCTGGGCTACCTGGCAGGCGGCTACAAGACCGCCGACGGCATGTACCAGGAGATCAAGCGGCTGCGCGGGCTGACCCGCCGCCCTTTCGGCGTCAACCTCTTCGTACCGCAGACCACTTCGGTCGACCCCGCCGCCGTCGAGGCCTACCGCGGGCAGCTCGCCGGTGAGGCCAGCTGGTACGAGATCTCCCTCGCGCCCGAGGACACCGTCGGCACCTGCGACGACGGCTACGACGCCAAACTCGCCATCCTCCTCGAAGACCCCGTTCCGGTGGTCTCCTTCACCTTCGGCTGCCCCCCGGCCGAGGTGCTCTCGGCGCTGCGCCAGGCCGGCACCCGCACCGTGGTCACCGTGACCTCCGTCGAGGAGGCCAAGGCCGCGCAGGACGCGGGCGCCGACTGCGTCTGCGTCCAGGGCATCGAGGCGGGCGGCCACCAGGGCACGCACCGCGACGACCCGCACCTCGACGGGACGGCGGGCGTCGGCCTGCTGGCGCTGGTCGGGCTGGTGCGGGAAGCCGTCGCGCTCCCGATCGTCGCCGCGGGCGGCATCATGCGGGGCTCGCAGATCGCCGCCGTGCTGGCCGCGGGCGCGGAGGCCGCGCAGCTCGGCACCGCCTTCCTGGCCTGTCCCGAGTCGGGCGCCGACCCGGCGCACAAGAAGGCCCTGACCGACCCGCTGTTCACGCACACGGAACTCACCCGGGCCTTCTCCGGCCGACCGGCGCGCGGGCTGGTCAACCGCTTCATGCGGGAGCACGGGCCGTACGCGCCGGCCGCCTACCCCCAGGTCCACCACATCACCTCCGGCCTGCGCAAGGCCGCGGCGGCGGCCGGGGACCCGCAGGGCATGGCGCTGTGGGCGGGGCAGGGGCACCGGTTGGCCAGGCCGTTGCCCGCCGGGCAGCTGGTGGAGGTGCTGGCGGCCGAACTGGCGGAAGCGCAGCGCGTGTTGCAGATGTTGAAGATGAGGAGTGCGTCATGACCGCCCCGGTATTCGTGGTCGAAGAGGTCCCCGCGGGGCCGGAGTTCGTCCTGGACGGTTCCGAGGGCCGCCACGCGGTGTCCGTGAAGCGGCTGAACCCCGGCGAGGCGGTGGTCCTCGCGGACGGCCGCGGGCGGTGGGCCGAAGCCGTGGTCAAGGCGGCGGAGGGCAAGGACCGGCTGGTGGTGTCGGTCGAATCGGTCCATGAGGAGCCGGAGCCGGCGGTACGGATCACTGTGGTCCAGGCGCTGCCGAAGGGGGACCGGGGCGAGCTGGCCGTCGAGACGATGACCGAGACCGGGGTCGACGCGGTGGTGCCGTGGCAGGCCTCGCGGTGCATCACGCAGTGGCGCGGGGAGCGGGGGGCGAAGGCGCTGGGGAAGTGGCGGGCGACCGCGCGGGAGGCCGGCAAGCAGTCCCGCCGGGTCCGGTTCCCCGAGGTCGCCGAGGCGATGTCCACGAAGCAGGTCGCCGCGCTGCTGGCCGGGGCGGACCTGGCGGTGGTCCTGCACGAGGACCGCGACGCGGCGTCGCTGGCGCTGGCCACGGCGGAGCTTCCGGTGGCGGGGGCGATCGTGGTCGTCGTCGGGCCCGAGGGCGGGGTCTCGCCGGAGGAGTTGGCCGTGTTCGAGGAGGCGGGGGCGAAGCCGTACCGGTTGGGGCGGTCCGTCCTGCGGACCTCCACCGCCGGTACCGCCGCGGCGGCCGTCCTCCTGGCCCGCACGGGCCGCTGGTCGTAGCCGGGCGGCTGCGCCGGGCGGGCCGGTGGGCGGGTTCAGCCCTGCCGGCCTTCGGGGCGCCGCCGGAGGCCGAGGTGCCGCCCGCCGTCGGCGTGCGTGCCTCCGGCGGGCCCTCAATCGCCGGGCGGGCTTGATGTGGCGGGGCCGGTGGGCAAGGTTCAGCCCCGCCGGCGTTTGAGGCGCCGCCGGAGGCGGTTCGGCGGGAGTCGTCCCGGCGCCGCGGTTCGGATCGCGCACCGGAACCCGGTGGCGGGGTTCGTTACGATGCGGGGAGTCGATCACTGCTACGGAGGCGCCGCACATGGCCGGGGAACCTCAGGCTGACTGCCTGTTCTGCAAGATCGTCAAGGGTGAGA
Organism: Streptomyces sp. NPDC051555; assembly: GCF_044454405.1. Classification (NCBI taxonomy): domain Bacteria; kingdom Bacillati; phylum Actinomycetota; class Actinomycetes; order Kitasatosporales; family Streptomycetaceae; genus Streptomyces; species Streptomyces sp. NPDC051555. The sequence goes on from NZ_JBITDP010000023.1 coordinate 114,923, forward strand.
TCCCCTCGACCGTCGTCCACGAGACCGAGACGACCCTCGCCTTCCGGGACATAAGCCCCAAGGCGCCGACGCACGTCCTCGTCATCCCCAAGGTCCACTACCCGGACGCCGCCTCCCTCGCCGCCGCCGAACCCGCCGTCGCGGGCGACGTGCTGCGCGCCGCCGGAGAGATCGCGGCGCAGGAGAAGGTCGACGGCTCCGGCTACCGGATCGTCTTCAACACCGGCGCGGGCGCCGGCCAGACCGTCTTCCACGCGCACGCCCACGTGCTCGGTGGCCGCGGCCTGGAATGGCCCCCGGGATAGCCGTGTCCGTACGCGAGTTCGTGGTGCTGGGCACCGCCAGCCAGGTGCCCACGCGCCACCGCAACCACAACGGCTACCTCCTGCGCTGGGACGGCGAGGGCATCCTCTTCGACCCGGGCGAGGGCACGCAGCGCCAGATGCTGCGGGCCGGAGTCGCCGCGCACGACATCAACCGGATCTGCGTCACCCACTTCCACGGTGACCACAGCCTCGGCCTCGCCGGGGTGATCCAGCGGATCAACCTCGACCAGGTCCCGCACCCCGTCACCGCGCACTACCCCGCCTCCGGCCAGAAGTTCTTCGACCGGCTGCGCTACGCCACCGCCTACCGGGAGACGGTCGCGCTCGCCGAAGCCCCCGTCACCGCCGACGGGGTGCTGGCGAGCGGGGCGACGTACACCCTGGAGGCCCGGCTGCTCTCGCACCCCGTGGAGTCCTTCGGGTACCGGATCACCGAGCCCGACGGGCGCCGCATGGTGCCCGAACTGCTCGCCCGCCACGGGATCGAGGGCCCCGACGTCGGTCGGCTCCGGCGCGACGGCGAGCTGAACGGCGTCACCCTCGACGACGTCAGCGAGCACAAGCCGGGCCAGCGCTTCGCGTTCGTCATGGACACCCGGCTCTGCCCCGGCGTCGACGCCCTCGCCGAGGGCTGCGACATGCTGGTCATCGAGTCCACGTTCCTCGACGCGGACGAGCGCCTCGCCACCGACCACGGACACCTGACGGCCGCCCAGGCCGCCCGGGTCGCCCGCGCGGCCGGGGTCCGCCACCTCGTGCTGACCCACTTCTCGCAGCGCTACACGGACCCGGCCGACTTCGAACGCGAGGCCCGCGCCGCCGGGTTCGAGGGCGAGCTGACCATCGCGGCCGACCTCGCCCGGGTCCCGCTGCCCAAGCGCGGGTAGCGGGCCGCCGGGGACCGCAGCAGCACCCGCAGCGGCGTGCGCCCCGGCAACGGCCGTACGGTCACGTCGACGACCGTCAACTCCGGCGCGCCCACACGCGGCAGCCGCCCGGAGAGCGCCGCCCCGGCCCCCGCCGCCAGGACCGCGGCCGGGGCCCCGCCCCGGCGCCGTACCGAACCCGGCACCAGCGGGCGGCCCCCCGCGTGCAGGGCGACGGCGGTCAACGGCACGGCCACCGCCAGCAGCAGCCCGCCCAGCGCCAGCCCCATCCCCGGGAACCCCGCCCGCTCGGCCAGCAGACTGCCCGTGACCGGGCCGCACGCCACCCCGAGGGAGGACGCGGAGCCCGCCAGCACCGCCCAGCGGCCGCGCGGATCCAGCGCCGCGGCGAGACCGATGGCGTACGAGAGGACCACCGGGTAGAGCGCGTTCCACAGGATCTCGCCCGCGGCGAAGGAGCCCAGGTCCCGCGCGGCGGAGGACGCGGCCACGCAGAGCGCGATCAGGGCCGTGCCCGCCCCGATCGGCACCGCCCGGCCGAGCCGCGCGCCCAGCGCGGAGGCGGCGGTGACCCCGAGCAGCCCGGCGCCGAGCGCGGCCGCGAAGACCATGCCCAGCGTCACCTCGGACAGGCCCGCCTGCTGGGATCCGATCCGGCCGCTGACCCCCCACAGCGCGTTCTGGGCCAGCGACCACAGCATCAGCGCCCCGGCCAGCACCGACCCGGCCCGCGGGTTCGGCAGCCGCGAGGCGGAGCCCCCTACGACGCCCCGCCCCCCGGCGCCCCGCCCACCGCCGCCCGGCGGCCCGGCGAGGCGCCCGGTGGCGGGCCAGGCCAGGGCCGCGACCAGCGCGATCGCGGCGAAGGGCAGCCCGTGGCCGCCGCCGAGCCGGGGCAGGGTCAGGTACAGCGCCCCCGCGGTCGCCGACACCGACAGCAGCCCCACGGCCGACGTGCGGTGCGGATCCCGCTGGCCGGCGATCCCGGCGGCGGCGACGGCGGTGGCCGTACCGGAACCGAAGCCGCCGACCACGGCCCCCACCACGACCAGCGGCACCAGGGAGGTGGCGGCGGCCGCGGCGTAGCCCGCGACGGCGAGCAGCAGCCCGAGCCGGGCGAGCGGGCGCGGCCCGTGGCGCGGGATGCGCGAGGCGAGGGCGAAACCGGCGGTGGCGGAGCCGAGCAGCAGCACCGAGCCGATGAGCCCGGCCTGGGCGGAGCTGAGCGGGAGGTGCGCGTCGAGCCGTCCGACCACCGTGGGCAGCAGGTACGGGGCGACGTAGCCGGCGGTGAAGAGGGCGACGAGGGGCCAGGAGGCGGGGTGCTCCGGAGCGTGGTCGGACACGGTGGATCCAGGTGGCGCGCGGGTGGTTCGAGGCACCGCGTGAGAAGCGGGGGCCAATATCTATCAAGCGACCGGAGTTGGGGAGAAGAGCGATCCGGTGGTGATCTGGGACACACTGGGGTTTGCGCCGGTCCCGGGAGGGCAGGGCTGGCAGCCTTCCGGACCCTCCACGCCGCGTACGAAACGGGGAACACGCCGTGACCAGTCGCAACAGCCGCCAGAACGGGAACAGAGCCACCGGCGAGCAGGTGGACCCGCTCGGTCCGATCCGCTCGCCCCGCGATCCGGACTGCGACGTCTTCCTGACCGGCACGGTCTTCCTCGACATCATCTTCACCGGCCTCGACTCGGCCCCGGTGCGCGGCACCGAGTCCTGGGCCCGCGGCATGGGTTCCAGCCCCGGCGGAGTCGCCAACATGGCGACCGCGCTGGCCCGGCTCGGGCTGCACACCTCGCTCGCCGCGGCCTTCGGCGACGACCACTACGGCGAGTACTGCTGGGACGCCCTGGAGCAGGGCGAGGGCATCGACTTGGCGATGTCGCGCCGGATTTCCGGCTGGCATTCGCCCGTCACCGTCTCGATGGCCTACGAGGGCGAGCGCACGATGGTCTCCCACGGCCACGAGGCGCCCCCCGGAGCCGCTTCCGACCCCATCCCGGACTGTCCGCCCCGGGCCAGGGCCGCGGTCGCCTCACTGGCCCCCGGGCGCCGCGAGGAGTGGGTCGCCGCGGCCGCGCGCCGCGGGGCCCGGGTCTTCGCGGACGTCGGCTGGGACGAGAGCGGGCGCTGGGACCTGGACGCGCTGGGCGACCTGGACCACTGCGAGGCCTTCCTGCCGAACGCCGCGGAGGCGGTGCGGTACACGGGGACGGACTGCCCGCGCGCGGCGGCCCGGGCCCTGGCCGAGCGGGTGCCGATCGCGGTGGTCACGATGGGCGCGCAGGGCTCGTACGCGGTGGACGGCCGGACCGGGGAGAGCGCCGAGGTCCCGGCGATCGAGGTGGAGGCCCTGGACCCCACGGGCGCGGGCGACGTGTACGTGGCGGGCTTCGTCACCGGCACCCTCGCGGGCTGGCCGCTCGCGGACCGGCTCGCCTTCGCCGGCCTGACCGCGGCCCTGTCCGTGCAGGAGTTCGGCGGCTCGCTGTCCGCCCCCGGCTGGCCGGAGGTGGCCCACTGGTGGCACGCCCTGCGGGCCCGGCCCGGCGGGGTCCCCGAGGGGCTGCGGCACTACGGGTTCCTGGAGGACCTGGTGCCCGGGGACGCCGCCGCGGCGGCCGAGGAGGCGCGCCGGGCCGTCCGGCGCCGTGCGGTGCCCACGATCGGCTTCCGCCACTCCGCGTAGGCCGCGGCTCGTGACCTGCCGCGGGAGCTCGGGAAATCCCTTCGGGCATCCGGGTGCGGAGTCGTACGCTTGGTAATCCAGAGGGTCGTCGATCGGCGAGACCCCTCGACGGGAGGTATGTGCAGGCCTCAGAGCCGGCCCATGACTCAGACACCGACAGCCCGCACCCCCGCAGTGCCGGGGCAGGCGCGAGCCCACTTCACCGTCCCGGCCAAGCACCCGATGGTGACGGTGCTCGGATCGGGAGACGCCCTCTTGCGCGTGATCGAGCGGGCGTTCCCCGCCACCGACATCCATGTGCGGGGCAACCAGGTAAGCGCGGTCGGGGAAGCGGCGGAAGTCGCCCTCGTCCAGCGCCTCTTCGACGAGATGATGCTGGTGCTCCGCACCGGACAGCCGATGACGGAGGACGCAGTGGAACGGTCGATCGCGATGCTCCGCGCCAATGGCACGGGCGACGGCAGCCGGGGCGGCGAGGAGACCCCGGCCGAGGTGCTCACCCAGAACATCCTCTCCAGCCGCGGCCGCACCATCCGCCCCAAGACCCTCAACCAGAAGCGGTACGTCGACGCGATCGACAAGAACACGATCGTCTTCGGCATCGGCCCCGCCGGTACCGGCAAGACCTACCTGGCGATGGCCAAGGCGGTCCAGGCCCTGCAGTCCAAGCAGGTCAACCGGATCATCCTGACCCGCCCCGCGGTCGAGGCGGGCGAGCGCCTCGGCTTCCTGCCGGGCAGCCTCTTCGACAAGATCGACCCGTACCTGCGCCCGCTCTACGACGCGCTGCACGACATGATCGACCCCGATTCGATCCCGCGCCTGATGGCGGCGGGCACCATCGAGGTGGCGCCCCTGGCCTATATGCGGGGTAGGGCTCAGCCGGTGTTCACCAAGGTGTTGACGCCGGACGGCTGGCGCCGCATGGGCGACCTGCGGGTGGGTGACCTCGTCGTCGGGTCCAACGGCGAGCCGACGCCGGTCCTCGGGGTCTACCCGCAGGGCGAGAAGGACATCTACCGCGTGACCGCACAGGACGGCTCCTGGACCCTGTGCTGCGGCGAGCACCTCTGGACGGTCCGTACGGCGTCGGACAGGCGGCGCGACAAGCCGTGGCGGGTCCTGGAGACGAAGGAGATGATCGGCAACCTCCGCGCGGCGCACGCCCGCCGCTATGAGCTGCCGACGCTGACCGCTCCCGTCGCCTTCCCCGCCCGGACGGTTCCCATGGACCCGTACGCCCTGGGACTCCTGCTCGGGGACGGATGCGTCACTGGCTCCACCACCCCGTCGTTCTCCACCGAGGACGAAGAGCTCGTCCGCGCGCTGGAGGACGCGCTCCCAGGTGTCGTGGCCCGGCACAAGCGCGGCCCCGACTACGTCCTGAACAGGGTGAAGTCGCCCGGCGACGTGGTCACCCTGGCGAATCCCGTCACTCAGGTGATGCGGGAACTGGATCTCCTGGGCAGTCGTTCCCACTCCAAGTTCGTGCCGGACGACTACCTCTTCAACACGGCCGAGGTCCGTCTCGCGGTGCTCCAAGGGCTGCTCGACTCCGACGGGGGACCGGTCACCCAACGGGACCGGACCTGCCGGATCCAGTACTCCACCTCGTCGATCATCCTGCGCGACGACGTGATCGCCCTCGTCCAGTCCCTCGGCGGTGTGGCGTACACCCGGCGCCGCAGGGCCGAGGGCAGGGCACAGGGGAGCGCGCTGGGCATCCACCGCTTCGACTCGCACGTCGTCGAGATCCGTCTCCCCGACGACGTCGAGCCCTTCCGCCTCGCCCGGAAGCGGGACACCTACCGCGCGGCTGGTGGCGGTGGGCGCCCGATGCGTTTCATCGACTCCATCGAGCCGGCGGGCCGTGAGGAGGCGGTGTGCATCCAGGTGGCCGCCGAGGACTCGCTGTACGTCACCCAGGACTACTTGCTGACGCACAACACCCTCAATGAGGCATTCGTCGTGCTCGACGAGGCGCAGAACACCACGCCCGAGCAGATGAAGATGTTCCTCACCCGGCTCGGGTTCGACTCGAAGATCGTGGTCACCGGTGACGTGACCCAGGTCGACCTCCCGGGCGGGACCAAGAGCGGTCTGCGTCAGGTCCAGGAGATCCTCGAAGGGGTCCCCGACATCCACTTCTCGCGGCTCACCTCCGAGGATGTCGTCCGGCACAAGCTCGTCGGCCGTATCGTCGACGCGTACGAGCAGTACGACAGCCACAACGGGAAGTAGTCCAGAAGCACCATGTCGATCGACGTCAACAACGAGTCCGGAACCGATGTCGACGAGCAGGCGATCCTCGACATCGCCCGCTACGCGCTCACCCGGATGAGGATCCACCCGCTGTCCGAGCTGTCCGTCATCGTGGTCGACGAGGCCGCGATGGAGCAGCTGCACATCCAGTGGATGGACCTGCCCGGACCCACCGACGTCATGTCCTTCCCGATGGACGAACTGCGTCCGCCGTCGAAGGACGACGAGGAGCCCCCGCAGGGGCTCCTCGGTGACATCGTGCTCTGCCCCGAGGTCGCCAAGAGGCAGGGCGAGGACGCCCCGACGCAGCACTCCATGGACGAGGAGCTCCAGCTCCTCACCGTCCACGGGGTGCTGCACCTGCTCGGCTACGACCACGAGGAGCCCGACGAGAAGGTCGAGATGTTCGGCCTGCAGGCGGCCATCGTGGACGGCTGGCGCGGCGAGCGCGGGATGACCGGGGCCTCTCCCGCTCCCACCGTCTCGTGACCGCCCCCCAGCTGATCACCGGGGCGGTCCTGCTGGTCGTGGTGGCCTGGTTCGCGGCCTGCGCCGAATCCGGGATCGCCCGCATGTCCAGCTTCCGCGCCGAGCAGGCCGTGCGCGAGGGGCGGCGCGGCAGCGCCAAGCTCGCCCAGGTCGTCGCCGACCCGACCCGCTACCTCAACGTGGCCCTGCTGGTGCGGGTGACCTGCGAGATGGCGGCGGGCGTCCTCGTCACCTACGTGTGCCTCGACGCCCTCGGAGACAACTGGCGGGCGCTGCTCACGGCCATCGCCGTGATGGTGCTGGTCTCCTTCGTCGCGGTGGGCGTCTCCCCCCGTACGATCGGCCGCCAGCACCCGCTGAACACGGCGACCGCGGCGGCGTACGTCCTGGTCCCGCTGGCCAGGGTGATGGGCCCGATCCCGCAGCTGCTGATCCTCATCGGCAACGCGCTGACCCCCGGGAAGGGCTTCCGCAAGGGGCCGTTCGCCTCCGAGGCCGAGCTGCGCGCGATGGTCGACCTGGCGGAGAAGGAATCGCTGATCGAGGACGACGAGCGCCGCATGGTGCACCAGGTCTTCGAGCTCGGCGACACGCTGGTGCGCGAGGTGATGGTGCCGCGCACCGACCTGATCTGCATCGAGCGGTACAAGACGATCCGTCAGGCGACCACGCTCGCACTGCGGTCGGGCTTCTCGCGCATCCCGGTCACCGGGGAGAACGAGGACGACATCGTCGGGATCGTCTACCTCAAGGACCTGGTCCGCAAGACGCACGTCAGCCGCGAGGCGGAGTCCGAACTCGTCACCACCGCCATACGCCCGGCAGTCTTCGTGCCCGACACGAAGAACGCGGGCGACCTGCTGCGCGAGATGCAGCAGGTCCGCAACCACGTCGCCGTCGTCATCGACGAGTACGGCGGCACGGCCGGGATCGTCACCATCGAGGACATCCTGGAGGAGATCGTCGGCGAGATCACCGACGAGTACGACCGCGAACTGCCGCCCGTCGAGGAGCTCGGCGGCGACCGCTACCGGGTGACGGCCCGTCTCGACATCACCGACCTCGGCGAGCTGTTCGGGGTGGAGGACTTCGACGACGAGGACGTGGAGACGGTCGGCGGACTGCTCGCCAAGGCGCTCGGCCGGGTGCCGATCGCGGGGGCTTCCGCGCTCCAGGACCTGCCCGACGGCCGCTCGTTGAGGCTGACCGCCGAATCGCCGGCGGGCCGCCGGAACAAGATCGTCACCGTGCTGGTCGAGCCGGTCGAACCGGCGCCGGCCGTCGAGGGGGAGAGCGCATGACGCCCGCCGAGCTGCGCGCCTTCTGCCTCGGATTCAACGCCGTGGTCGAGGAGTTCCCGTTCAATCCGGAGACCTCGGTCTTCAAGGTGCTGGGGAAGATGTTCGCGCTCTCGGCGCTCGACGGGACCCCGCTCACGGTCAATCTCAAGTGCGAACCGGAAGCCGCGGTGCGGTTGCGCGCCGAGCACGAGGCGGTCGCCCCGGGCTGGCACATGAACAAGCGGCACTGGAACACGGTGACCGTGGGCGGGCTCCCGGACGCGATGGTCAAGGAGCTGGTCGAGGACTCGTACGACCTGGTGGTGGCGGGGCTGCCGCGGGCGGAGCGGCTGCGGCTCGACCGGCCCTGAGGCGGCAGCGGGGGACGGGCGCGGGCCGCTGGGCGGAACGGGCTGGGAGCAAGGTCACAATTTTGCATGACCTTCGGATCATCGGAATTGCTTACTTTACGCTTAGGTTTGCTTCCGCCAAGCAAGATCCGTTCCTGGAGTCCTCGTGCAGCGCCGTACCCGTTTCGCCGCGACCGCCCTCGCGGCCGCCTCCCTGCTCCTCGTCGCCGCGTGCCAGGGCGGCGAGAAGGCCGGTGAGGAGGGCGGCTCGGCCGCGTCCGGAGCGCCCGCCAAGGGGGGCGCGCTGACGGCCGACCAGGCCCAGAGCGTGCTGCTGACGGTGGCGGACCTCTCCAGCGGGTGGAAGCTCGACGAGAACACCGTCATCGACAACGGCGACGCCAAGAGCCGCGAGTTCGGCGCCGCCAAGCCGGAGAGCTGCAAGGCCGTCGTCGACCTGGTCAACACCGGCCGGCTGCTGACCGACTACAAGATGAGCCGCCAGGCCGTCTTCAGCGACGCCTCCGGCAGCAGCCTGATGCTCCAGGACGTCAGCGGCTACGAGAACGCGGCCGACGCCGAGCGCGCCGTGACCGCACTGGCCGCGACGGTCAAGGCCTGCGGGTCCTTCGAGGCCACCTACGAGGGTAAGGCCGCCCTCGCCAAGGCCGAGGTCTTCGACATCCCGGCCCTCGGCGAGCAGTCCACCGGCCTGCGCGTGCAGTTCAAGAACGAGGAGCACGTCGTGGACCAGGACATCGCGGTGATCCGGGTCGGCGCGGTGATCAGCACCGTCCACAACAACTGGGGCGAGGGGCAGCGCGGGGAGAAGGACTTCGACCGCGCCATCCACAAGGTGGAGACCTCGCTGAAGGCCACCAAGCCGACTGCCTGACGCGGCACCGGTCGCAACCCTGAGCCGGGGGGCCAGGGGGGGTATGGAGGGGAGAGCGCCTCGGCGGGGCCGTTGTACGGCCGCGCCGAGGCGCTCCTATGCTTTCCGGCATGACGGACAGCGATCACGACAACGGCGGCGCCGCGCTCGGCCCCGAGGACAGCAAGATCATCACGCTGGCGCGCAGCGCCCGGGCCCGCAACGCGGTGCCCGAGGGGGCGGCGGTGCGGGACGAGACGGGCCGTACGTACGTCGCCGGGACCGTGGAGCTGGAATCGCTCAAGCTCAGTGCGCTGCGCACGGCCGTCGCGATGGCCGTGGCCAGCGGCGCCCAGTCCCTGGAGGCCGCGGCCGTGGTCAGCGCGGCCGACGGCGTGACCGAGGCCGACCGGGCCGCCGTCCGCGACCTCGGCGGCGCGGCCACCCCCGTCCTGCTGGCGGCCCCGGACGGCACCCTGAAGTCCACGATCACGGCCGGCTGAACGAGGTACGCGCCTACTCAGGCGCCGGCCGCGAGCGGGGTCGGAGCCGGCGCGAGCGGGTCGCGGCGGCGCCGGATCACCATCGCCATCAGCGCGGCCACCGCGCACAGCGCCCCCGAGGCGTACCAGACCGGGTCGTACGAGCCGAAGGCGTCCCGCGCCAGGCCGCCCAGGAAGGCCACCAGCGCCGCACCCACCTGGTGCGAGGCCAGCACCCAGCCGAAGACGATCGCGCTGTCCTCGCCGTACTGCTCCCGGCACAGGGCGATCGTCGGCGGGACGGTCGCGACCCAGTCCAGGCCGTAGAAGACGATGAAGAACACCATCGGCGGGTGCACCGAGGGTGCCAGCAGCATCGGCAGGAAGAGCAGCGAGACCCCGCGCAGCGCGTAGTAGACCGCCAGCAGTCGGCGCGGCTCGAAGCGGTCGGTGAACCAGCCGGAGGCCACCGTGCCGATCACGTCGAAGACGCCGATCACCGCCAGCAGTCCGGCCGCCGCCGTCACCGGCATCCCGTGGTCGTGCGCGGCGGGCACGAAGTGCGTCTTGACCAGGCCGTTGGTGGAGGCGCCGCAGATCGCGAAGGTCCCGGCGAGCAGCCAGAAGGGGCCGGTGCGGGCCGCCTTGAAGAGGACGGTGAGCGTGCGCCGGGCGGCGCCCGGGACCGGAGCGGGCTTGGGGGCGTACTCCCCGCCGTACGGGGCGAGCCCCACGTCCGCCGGGTGGTCGCGCAGCAGCAGCCAGACGAACGGTACGACGGCCAGCGCGGCGAGTGCGACGGTGACCGCCGCCGGGCGCCAGCCGTGGTGCTCCACCAGCCAGGCCAGCAGCGGCAGGAAGACCAGCTGGCCGGAGGCGCCGGCCGCGGTCAGGATGCCGGTGACCAGGCCGCGCCGGGCGGTGAACCAGCGGTTGGTCACCGTCGCCGCGAAGGCGAGCGCCATCGAACCGCTGCCCAACCCCACGAGCACGCCCCAGAAGAGCACCAGCTGCCAGGACTCGGTCATCCACACGGTGGCCGCCGTGCCGCCGGATATCACCAGCAGCGCGACGACCACGATCCGGCGGATGCCGTAGCGGTCCATCAGGGACGCGGCGAAGGGCGCGGTCAGCCCGTACAGGGCGAGGTTGACCGAGACGGCGAAGCCGATCGTCCCGCGCGACCAGTCGAACTCCTTGTGCAGCGGGTCGAGCAGCAGACCGGGCAGGGAGGCGAAGGCCGCGGCCCCGATGATCGTCACGAAGGTGACGGCGGCGACGGACCAGGCGCGGTGGATCCGCCCGGCGGGGCGCGGGGCCGGAGCCGGGGCGGCGGAGTCGGGCGGGGTGTTGCCGGGGAGGGGCGCTGTCTGGGTCACAGGAACAGCTTCCGGCCCCCGGGAGCCGTGATCCAGTGGCCTGACCGACAGGGTTCGCTACGATCGAGCCATGACCGATCGGGCCACGAACCCTGCCGCGCGCCGGGGCCGACCGCACCGCGTGGTCGTCCTCGCCCTCACCGGACTGCTGCCCTTCGAGCTGGGCATCCCGCACCGGATCTTCGGCCGCGCCCACGATCCGGCGGGCCGGCCGCTGTACGAGATCCTCACCTGCGGGCTCGCGCCCGGCCCGGTCCGCACCGACGCCGACTTCGCCATCGAGGTCGCCCACGGCCCGGAGCTCCTGGCCACCGCCGACACGGTGGTCGTGCCCGCCTCCTACGAGCTGGGCCCGGTCTACTACGAAGGGCGGCTCACCCCCGAGCTCGCCGCCGCCCTCGCGCACGTGCGCCCCGGCACCCGGCTCGTCTCCATCTGCACGGGTGGGTTCGTGCTGGCCGCGGCCGGGTACCTCGACGGCCGTCGCGCCACCACCCATTGGGCCTCCGCCGCGCACTTCCAGCGCCTCTTCCCGGCCGTCCTGGTCGATCCCGACGTGCTGTACACGGACGACGGGGACGTGCTGACCTCGGCCGGAGTGGCCGCCGGGATCGACCTGTGCCTGCACATCGTGCGCCGCGACCACGGCGCGGCCGTGGCCAACGACGTGGCCCGGCGCACGGTCGTGCCACCCCACCGGGAGGGTGGCCAGGCCCAGTTCATCGAGCGGCCGGTGCCGCGGCCGGAGCTCGCCAGCACCACGGCGGCCCGCGCCTGGGTCCTGGACCGGCTGCACGAGCCGGTCCGGCTGACCGACCTGGCCCGCCAGGAGGCCATGTCGGTACGGACGTTCACCCGCCGCTTCCGGGAGGAGTCCGGGGTCAGCCCCGGCCAGTGGATCGTCATGCAGCGCGTGGAGCGGGCCCGGCAGCTGCTGGAGCGCACCGAACTGCCGATGGAAGAGGTCGCCCGGCAGGCGGGGTTCGGCCACGCCCAGTCGCTGCGCAAGCACGTGCAGGCGGCGCTGGGGGTGAGTCCGACGGTGTACCGGCGGACCTTCCGGCAGCGCGAAGGGGAGTGAGGGCGCGGGGAGGGCGTGGGGGCCGGGGGCGCGCGGAGAGGCTCGAACCTGACGTCATCTGATGGCCCATCAGGTGACGTCGGGCCGCTCCCTTGACATCTTCCGCCGCCCGCTCGTGAATGGCCCCCTGCCGAGGTGGACAGCGGGGGTGTCGCGGTGCGCAGAGGGACGCGGAGCAGGGGCTGGTCGGCGGCCGTCGGCATGGCCGTCCTCGCCGCCGTGGCGGGCGGCGCGCTGAGCGCGCCGGCCTCCGCCGAGGGCGGGGATCCGGCCCCGGCGGGCCAGGTCGACTTCCCCACGCAGTGCGTGCCGCCGCAGCAGGCCGGGTTGGCGCCCGCCGACGGCCCCACCACCGCGGTGCTCACCGTGGACAACCCCGCGCCCCGGGTCGGCGACACGGTCACCATCACCTACCGGGTGGCCGCCACCCCGGCCGTGAACCCGCTGACCACCGACCTGCCGGCCGACGTGCTGACCCCCACCGCCGTGATCGTGCTGGGCGGGGCGCAGCAGGGGGAGGTGACCGTGGTCGGGGCCAAGAGCAACGACCCGGTGCCGGCGGGTGCGGTGCTCCCCGCCGTCACGATGACCGGCACCTTCACCGTCACCGCCCCCGGCGAGACCACCTTCGCCCCCGGCGCCTACACCCTGCACACCAGCCACCTGCTCGACCTCGACACCACCTGCACGCCCGCCGCGGCCGGGGAGCGGCCGCCGGTCGCCGGTCGGCTCACGGCGGGGGCGCTGCCGGCCGCGAACCTGCGCGCCGTCGCCCTCGGCGGCGCGTCCGGCCGGCCCGGCGCCGCCGTCAAGGTCACCGGCAGCGGATTCACCCCGGGCGCGGCCGTGACGGTCACCGGGCGCGCGGGCGCCGCGCCCACCGCCGACCGGGTCACCGCGACCGCGGACCGGTTCGGCGCGGTCCTGGCCGACCTGCCGGTCACCGACCGGACGACCACGGCCGTCGTCGCCTACGAGGGCCCGGCCTGGACGGCGGAACGCGGCTCGGGCCCGGGCGCGTACACGGTCCTCGCGGACCCGCCCCGAACCCAGGAGCAGCCGACCGGGACGCAGAAGGTGACGGCGACGGTCGAACCGGGGGCGCTGACGATGACCCAGGCCGGGGAGTCCGTCACGCTCGGCGCGATCGCGTACGGCGACGGGGGCGCGGCCCCCGGCCGGATCGGCACGGTCACCGTCAAGGACGCGCGGGGCGGCCCCGCCGGCTGGTCCCTGATCGGCAAGGTCACGGACTTCACCGGCCCCGGCGGGGTGAAGATCCCCGGCGCCGAGCTGAGCTGGACCCCGGTCTGCGTGACGGCGGCCGGGAGCCGGAGCACCTGCGCGGCGGGCAGCGCCGGGGCGGTCGGGGAGGGCGGGGCGGTCCTGGCGTCGACCCCGGACGCGTCGTCGGTGGGCGGGACCTTCACCGTGGACGCGATCGTCACCCTCCGACTGCCGGCCTACACCCCGCCGGGGGCCTACACGGCCGTGCTGACCCTGACTCTGTCGTGACCGGGGGCCCCGCGAGGGCGGCGGTCGGACGGGGGACCCCGCTCGTGCTCGGGTGCGCGGTCCTGTGCGCGCTGCTGCTCGCGCTCGGGCCCGCCGCGGCCGCTACGGCCGCCGACAACGGGCAGTGGTCCGTCCTCCCCGCCGCCAACACGATCGCCCAGCGCCCGTACTTCTACCTCGCGGCCGCCCCCGGAACCACCGTCTCCGACGCCGTCACCCTAACGAACCGCACCCCCGGCCCGCTCACCTTCCGCCTCTACGCCGCCGACGCCTACAACACCGCCCGCGACGGCGGCTTCGCCCTGCGCGGGCCCGAGGAGCCGCGGGAGGCCACCGGAGCCTGGACCCGGCTCGCGCGGGACCGGGTCACCGTGCCGGCCCGGGGGTCGGTCAGCGTGCCCTTCACCCTGACCGTGCCCGAGCGGACCGAGCCCGGGGACCATCCCGGGGCCGTCGTCGCGCTGACGGACCGGCCGGGCGACGCCCCGGGCGACGGCACGGGGCGCACGGGGATCGACGTCCAGCGGGCCGTCGCCGCCCGGGTCTACCTCCGGGTCGCCGGGCCGACCGCGCCCGCCCTGGCCGTCGAGGGGCTCGCGGTCACCCGCCGGGGCTCCGGCGCGGAGGTCTCGTACACGCTCCACAACCTCGGCAACGTCACGCTGCGCCCCCGGACCGCCCTCGCCGCCGGCGGAGCCTTCGGCCGCTCCCTGCTGAACCGGGCGCCGACCGCCCGCGCCGAGCTGCTGCCCGGCCAGCGGGTCCGGTTCACCGAGCACTGGGCGGACCCGCCCGCCCTCGAACGGACCACCGTGACCGTCCGCGCCACCGCCCCCGGAGCCACCGCCCGGGCGAGCGCCGGGTACGCCGTTCACCCCTGGTCCGGGGCCCTGCTGGCGGGTGCGACCGTCCTGCTCGCCACGGCCTGGTCGGCGCTGGGAGCCGCATCGGGGAGAATGGCCCGTATGAGCGATCGTTCCCCCGAGCCCACCGCCCCGCACCGCGCGGGCTTCGCATGCTTCGTCGGCCGTCCCAATGCGGGCAAGTCGACCCTGACCAACGCACTCGTGGGTACCAAGGTCGCGATCACCTCCAACCGGCCGCAGACCACCCGCCACACGGTCCGGGGCATCGTGCACCGCCCGGACGCCCAGCTCGTCCTGGTCGACACCCCCGGCCTGCACAAGCCCCGCACCCTCCTGGGCGAGCGGCTGAACGACGTCGTACGGGCCACCTGGTCCGAGGTCGACGTCATCGGCTTCTGCCTCCCGGCCGACCAGAAGCTCGGCCCCGGCGACAAGTTCATCGCCAAGGAACTCGCGGGGATCAAGAAGACCCCCAAGATCGCCATCGTGACCAAGACCGACCTGGTCGAATCCAAGGCGCTGGCCGAGCAGCTGCTCGCCATCAGCCAGCTCAGCGCGGAGCTGGGCTTCGAGTGGACCGAGATCGTCCCGGTCTCGGCGGTCGGCGACAGCCAGGTCCAGCTGCTGGCGGACCTGATCGCCCCGCTGCTCCCGGAGAGCCCGCCGCTCTACCCGGAGGGCGACCTCACCGACGAGCCCGAGATGGTGATGGTGGCCGAGCTGATCCGCGAGGCCGCGCTGGAGGGCGTGCGCGACGAGCTCCCGCACTCCATCGCCGTGGTCGTCGAGGAGATGATCCCGCGCGAGAACCGCCCGGCCGACCGCCCGCTGCTGGACATCCACGCGAACGTCTACATCGAGCGGCCGAGCCAGAAGGGCATCATCATCGGCCCGAAGGGTTCGCGCCTGAAGGAGGTCGGGATGAAGTCGCGCAAGCACATCGAAGCGCTGCTCGGCACCCCGGTCTTCCTCGACCTGCACGTGAAGGTCGCGAAGGACTGGCAGCGCGACCCCAAGCAGCTCCGCAAGCTCGGCTTCTGACAGCACTAGCGCAGGCGTCGCACCTTCACCGCATTGTCCGTCCGGGTCCCGGGCCGGCCGTCAGGCCGGTCCTGGGCCCGTTCGTGTTCCTCGGCCAGGAGCACCTCCCAGGCGCCGTCCGGCAGCTCCAGCTCCGCCACGACCTGCTCCGGCGTCGGGAAGCGGACCTCGGGGTGGGTGTTCTCCTGCCAGGTGGCCCAGCCGGCGTGGCCCACGATCAGCAGGACGCCGCCGGGGGCCACCGACGCGGCGGCGGTGCGCAGGATCCGCTCGCGCGGGAAGTCGCCGTAGGAGTGCAGGAAGCTCGCCGAGACCAGATCGAACTCCCCGGCCGGGAAGGACTCGGCCAGGTCGTGGCGCTGCCACTCGATCCGGTCGCCGACCCCCGCCTCGGCGGCGTGCGCGGCGCCGCGCTCCAGGGCGACGCCGGAGATGTCCGTGGCGGTGACCCGCCAGCCCCGGCGGGCCAGCCAGACCGCGTCGCCGCCCTCGCCGCTGCCGAGGTCCAGGGCGCGGCCCGGGGCGACGCCGTCGATCTCGCGGACCAGGACCGCGTTCGCGTCCCCGCTCCAGATGCGCTCGCTCTCCCGGTAGCGGGCGTCCCAGAACTCCGCGCCGGTGGCGGCGGTGTCGCCGGGTGCGCCGGGGGGCTGGTGGGCGTGCGCGTCGGCGTGTGTCTGCTCGGGCGTCTCGGGCGCCTCGGCCGTCTCGTGCATGGGGGCCTCTTCCTGCTGTGCGGGCGCCGGGGTGGCTGCCCGCACCGCCGATGCTGCGCCCACGGCCGTGCCGGGGACAACGTTTGTTGCCACTTCGGCAAACGCGCCGCGCGGCGGGGGCCGGGGTCCGGGGCGGCCCCCTTCTCGCCCCCCTACTCCGCCGCCTGCTCCGCCTCCGCCACCTCTTCCTGCGGCGGCTCCGCGATCAGGGCGGTGCCCACGCGGCGGAAGCCGATCCGCCCGTACAGCCGGGCCACGTCCTCGTCGCCGGCCGAGAGGAAGACGGTCCGCACGCCGCGGGCCAGGGCGTCCGCGACCAGCGCCGCCGTGACGCCCTGCGCCAGCCCCTGGCGGCGGGCCGCCGGGAGGGTGCCGACGCCGACGACCTCCGCGGTGGTGCCCACCGGGATGTACTGGCCCGAGCACAGGACCACGTCGCCCCGTACCGCAGCCGCCACACCGCTCAGACCCGATCCGATCCGCCGTGCCACCCGCGCCCGCCGGGCCCCGCTCGCCGGATCCGCCGTGGCGGCCGCCAGCTCGGCCGGGCCCGCCTCGCCCAGGGCGGTGCCGGGCGCCGCGAAGGCCAGCATCGGGACGGTCACCGCCGCCCGCAGCAGGGGGTCTTCGGCGTCGAGCATCCGGACCTCCGGATGCGGGGGCACGTGTACCTGGTCCAGGTCCAGAACCATCAGGGGGTGCGCATGGACATGCAGTCCGGCGCCTTCCACGGCGGCGCGCAGCGAGGGGGTGTTTTCGGCCACCCATTCGAAGGCTTCGGGCACGCCCAGCTCGCGCTGGCGGGCGCGGACCCGGGCGACGTCGGCGACGCTCGCCGCGGGCGCGTGGCCGAGGGACGGGCGCGCGTAGTAGGGCCAGCCGTCGCCCTCCTGCACGAACAGGGTGAGCGGACCGAAGTCCTCGGCCCGCGCACCCCCGGTCCGCGGCGCGGTGTCGTAGTAGCGCTCCAGGCCATCGAGGCCGGCAAGGTCATCGCGAGAGGTCATCCGGGCATCCAAACAGAAAGGACCTGGTCAGGCACCTTCTTTGAGGACCCGGATGATCAGTTGGCGCTGGGCGTCGGAGAGGTTCGGGTCATGGCACGACACCGTCCGGCCGTCGACCGTGATCCGGTACGAGAACCCGTCCCGGATCCGGTCGGCGGCGGGCCCCGGCGGTCCCGGGCGCAGCGCGAGCTGCGCCAGGGCCTGCCACTCCGCCTCGTCGGGCAGGCCCGACGTGTCGATCTCGACCCGGCGCTCGATGCCCGCGAAGCCGCCGGTCCGCACCACAAGAATCCGCATGGGACCTGTCTACCGGCTCTACGCGGTCGGCACACCCACCTGGGACCAGGCCTTCAGGAGCGCCTCGTGCTCGGCGCCGCCCGACCCGAAGCGGGTGGCGGCCGCGGCCACCGACAGGCGCGCGAAGGAGGCGAAGTCGGCGTCCGTGGCCAGCTCGCCGCCCGTGAGGGTGTCGTACCAGATCTGCCCGGCCCGCTCCCAGGCCTTGCCGCCGAGTTCGGTGGCGGCCAGGTAGAAGGCGTGGTTCGGGATGCCGGAGTTGATGTGCACCCCGCCGTTGTCCCCGCTGGTCCTGACGTAGCCGTCCATGCTCGCGGGCTGCGGGTCCCGGCCCAGCTCGTCGTCGTCGTAGGCGGTGCCGGGCGCCTTCATGGAGCGCAGGGCCACCCCGCTGACGTTGGGCCCGAGCAGCCCGGCCCCGATCAGCCAGTCCGCGTCCTGCGCGCTCTGGTCCAGGGAGTACTGCTTGATGAGCGAGCCGAAGACGTCCGACATCGACTCGTTGAGGGCGCCGGACTGGCCGTAGTACTCCAGGTTGGCCGTGTACTGGGTGACGCCGTGGGTCAGCTCGTGCCCGATGACGTCCACCGAGACCGTGAAGTCGACGAAGAGGTCGCCGTCACCGTCGCCGAACACCATCTGGGTGCCGTCCCAGAACGCGTTGTTGTAGTGCTCGCCGTAGTGGACGCTGGCATTCAGGGGCAGGCCCGAATCGTCGATGGAGTGGCGCCCGTACGCCTTCAGGTACAGCTCGAAGGTGGAGCCGAGGCCGGCGTAGGCACGGTTGACGGAGGCGTCCTTGTGCGGCGGCCCGCCTTCGGCGCGGACCTTCTTGCCGGGCAGTCGGGTGTGGTGCTGGGCGTCGTAGATGGTCCGCGCCGGGGTGTCGGACGGCGGGGTGCCGAGGGCCGGGGCGATGCCGCGGACGGTGTTGATGCGGCGCCGGGTGCGCTGGAGCGAGTCGTGTTCCAGGGTGCGCTGTGCGAGGTCGGCGCGCCGGGTGTCGTCGGAGCGTGCGATGCGGTCGAGGACGTGCGGCGGCACGATCGTGCAGAAGACGGGGTGCTGAGGTGTGGCATCCATGCCGGGAAATGTGGCACTGGGTCATGCCCGTGTCACTAGCTGCAACCATGATTCATTCGACTGTCTGAAACCGAGTGGACCCGGGTTGACGGATCGCCCGGACCTCGGCGCAGCGAAAGAGTCATAGCTCACAAGTGGTGCAAAACGGACTGCATGGTCTTGCATACTGAAACAGGTCCCCGCACAGCCGCGCGGCTGGGCTAGGGTGCGGTCATCATGCGTTTTGGGCTGCTTCTCCTTAGCTGCCGCGGCGAGGGCCTGTAGTCGTAGGCCGACCCCCTCCCCGCGGAGTCCGGTGTTGCGGTTTTACTGCCTGTCGGCCGTCCCAGCGAACATCACGTGGACACGCGAGGAGCCCTACGCCATGACTCAGCACACCTTTGCGGGACGACCCACCCCGATCACCAACGCCACGCACACGCAGCGCCCCTCCGGCATGCCGATCCACAAGTACGGCGCGTACGAGCAGGTGGACATCCCCGACCGCACGTGGCCGAACGCCCGCATCACCAAGGCTCCTCGCTGGCTGTCGACCGACCTGCGCGACGGCAACCAGGCCCTGATCGACCCGATGAGCCCCGCCCGCAAACGCGAGATGTTCGACCTGCTGGTGCGCATGGGCTTCAAGGAGATCGAGGTCGGCTTCCCCTCCTCCGGCGATACCGACTTCAACTTCGTGCGCTCCATCATCGAAGAGGGCGCCATCCCGGACGACGTCACCATCTCCGTACTGACCCAGGCCCGCGAGGACCTGATCGAGCGGACCGTCGAATCGCTGGTCGGCGCCAAGCGCGCGACCGTGCACCTGTACAACGCCACCGCGCCGACCTTCCGCCGGGTCGTCTTCCGCGGCTCCAAGGAACAGATCAAGCAGATCGCCGTCGACGGCACCCGCCTGGTCATGGACTACGCCGACAAGATCCTGGGCGACGAGACCGTCTTCGGCTACCAGTACAGCCCGGAGATCTTCACCGACACCGAGCTGGACTTCGCCCTGGAGGTCTGCGAGGCCGTCTGTGACGTCTGGCAGCCGGGCGAGGGCCGCGAGATCATCCTGAACCTGCCCGCCACCATCGAGCGCTCCACGCCCTCGACCCACGCGGACCGCTTCGAGTGGATGGCCCGCAACCTGACCCGTCGCCCGTTCGTCTGCATCTCCGTCCACCCCCACAACGACCGCGGCACCGCGGTGGCCGCCGCCGAGCTGGCCGTCATGGCCGGCGCCGACCGCGTCGAGGGCTGCCTGTTCGGCCAGGGCGAGCGCACCGGCAACGTCGACCTGGTCACGCTGGGCATGAACCTGTTCTCCCAGGGCGTGGACCCGGAACTGGACTTCTCCGAGATCGACGAGGTCCGTCGCACCTCCGAGTACTGCAACCAGATGGAGGTCCACCCGCGCCACCCCTACGCGGGCGACCTGGTCTACACGTCCTTCTCCGGCTCCCACCAGGACGCCATCAAGAAGGGCTTCGACGCCATGGAGGCCGACGCGGCCGCCCAGGGCAAGACGGTCGACGACATCGAGTGGGCGGTGCCCTACCTGCCGATCGACCCGAAGGACGTCGGCCGCTCCTACGAGGCGGTCATCCGGGTCAACTCGCAGTCCGGCAAGGGCGGGATCGCGTACGTCCTGAAGAACGAGCACAAGCTGGACCTGCCGCGCCGCATGCAGATCGAGTTCTCGCGGATCATCCAGGCCAAGACCGACGCCGAGGGCGGCGAGGTCACGCCGAAGGCGATCTGGTCCATCTTCGCGGACGAGTACCTGCCCAACAGCGCCGACGCGGAGGCCCGTTGGGGCCGCATCCAGCTGCGCTCCGGCCAGACGACCACGGACAAGGACGGCACCGACACGCTGACCGTGGAAGCGGTCGTCGACGGCGCGGAGACCGTCCTGGAGGGCACCGGCAACGGTCCGATCTCGGCCTTCTTCGCCGCACTGGCCGCCATCGGCATCGACGCCCGCCTGCTGGACTACACCGAGCACACGATGAGCGAGGGCGCCTCCGCGCAGGCCGCCTCGTACATCGAGTGCGCCATCGACGGTCGGGTCCTGTGGGGCATCGGCATCGACGCGAACACCACCCGCGCCTCGCTGAAGGCCGTCATCTCGGCGGTCAACCGCGCCGGTCGCTGAGGCTCGGCCCGGACCGCGGCCCCGCCCCCTCGCGCACGAGGGGGCGGGGCCGCGGTGCGTTGGCGGGGTCCCTCGAACGAGGGAGGGTTCGGGTGGAAATCGAGGGGTATTCCGGGGGTACCGCCGAGGGCGCACTTCGGCCAACTCGCGGACTCGACCGATGTTGTCTTGTCACACGACTGACGCATGCTCACCGATGTGGCTAACATCACGCCAACCCGGCGATGTTGCCGGACCGTTACGGAGGTGCGAACGTGCTGCCAGTTCGGGGCGGGACCGGCCGGAAGCTGTTGGCGTGGGGCATCCGTACCACCTGGAACACCGTGGGCGACGGAGAATTCTTCTGCCCGAGCTGCGGCGGTGACCGCAACTACCGCCGCCGCACGGGCCGTCGACGGCTGACCGTGCTGGGCGTGCCGCTGCTCCCGCGCGGCACCGTCGGCCCCGTCGTCGAGTGCGCGGCCTGCCGCGACCGCTACGACACCGAGGTGCTCGACCACCCCACCACCACCCGCTTCTCGGCGATGCTGCGGGACGCCGTCCACACGGTCACCCTCGCGGTCCTGGCGGCGGGCGGCACGTCCTCGCGCAGCGCCCTGGAGGCGGCCGTGGGCGTCGTACGGGCCGCGGGCTTCCAGGACTGCACGGAGGAGCAGCTGGAGTCCCTGGTCGAGGCACTGGCCACCGACGAGGGTCGGCTGGGGCTGTACGAGGGTCCGGAGTGCTGCGGGGCCGCCCTCTCGATCGAACTCCACGAGGTACTGGAGCCCCTGGCCCCGCACCTGGCGGGCCCGGGCCGCGAGTCGCTCCTGCTCCAGGGCGCCCGCATCGCCCTGGCCGACGGCCCGTACATCCCGGCCGAGCGGGAGGTCCTGACCACGGTCGGCGCCGCGCTCCGCCTGGACGCGGACGAGGTGTCGACGCTGCTGGCGGGGGTACGGGCGACGGGGTCCTGGTGAGCTGACCCGGGGGGTGGGCGCGGCTTGGCGGTGGTGGGCGCGGCTTCGCCGCGTTTGGCGGTGGCTTCGGGTGGGGCGGGGTCGGTGGGGTTCCGGGGGCTGCCCGTCAGTTCCACTGTCTCTCCGGGGTGGGCCGGGCCCTCAAGGGCGCTCCCTGCGGTCGCGTCGCTGCGCGATGGCCTGCGGCCACCCTTGACCGCCCGTCCCACCCCGGAAAGCCAAGAACTGTCGGGCGGCCCCCGGGGGAAGGCAGG
>NZ_JBITDP010000024.1:0-5634 GCF_044454405.1 Streptomyces sp. NPDC051555
ACAAAATATTACTCCCCCCCCAACTTGTGCGGTTTTCCGTTGGGGGGGGGGCCCCCCCCCCCCCCACCCCACCCCCCCAGTCGTTCGAAATCCCGCAGTACCTCACCTCACTGAAACTCACCGAAACTCACCGAAGTGGAGAACCCCATGTTCACGAGCTCCTGGCAGCGTCCGCTGGTCCTGGCGGCGGCCTCCCTGGCCTTCGTCACCGGCACGGCGTGCGCCGCGCAAGCAGCGCAGTCCCACGCTCCCGCGGGTGTCGTCTCCTCGGTCTCGGCCGGACAGCCCGCCCACTGCACGGGCGGCGCGGGCGGCGAGGGCGGCGAAGGGGGTCAGGGCGGTCAGGGTGGCCAGGGCGGACAGCCCGGTCAGCCGGGTCAGCCGGGCAAGTCCGGCACGGCCGGTTGCTTCCGGTTCGAGGACCTGCCCGACAAGCCGAAGGCGGAGCTGACGGTGGTGGACCGGGTGCGCATCGTCGTGACCCTTCTGGCCGACGACACCGACGCCACGAAGGAGAAGATCGCCAAGAAGTACGAGATCTCGACCGAGCAGCTGGACACCTGGAAGAAGAACTACCTCGAAGGCGACTGGTTCGCCCTGACGGCAGGAACCTTCCCCGCCGCTCCGTAGGACGAGTGGAGCGAAGCGGAAGGGTTCATGGAACGAGGCCGGCGGGCCGACAGCGGGGCAGCGGACGATGCGGGCCCGAACGGTCGGTGGCCGGCCCCACCATTTCTCGGCTAGGGAGAATCTCATGCGTGCACGTTCTTGGAAGTTCAGTCTCGGTTTCGTCATCTCGACCACGGTGATCGGCGTCGGCGCGATGGTGCCCGCGGCCACCGCCGCCAGCGCGGCCCCCGCGATGAGCGTCCAGGCGGCCTCCACCACCAGCCACCGCCACGTCCCCTCTCCCGGGGGCGGCGGCAACGGGTCGGGCCTCGGCAGCCGGATCGGCGGCAAGGTCCAGGTGGGCAACGGCAGCGTCCGCGTCGGTGACAAGGTGTGCGCGGGCAACTGCAACGGAACGGTCAACGGCAGCCAGGGCGGCAGCGGCGGTGTCTGCGTCGGGCTCTGCAACGGCAGCGCCAACGGCGGCACCGGTAATCAGGGTGGCACGGGCGGCAACGGCAGCCAGGGCGGGAACGGCGGGGTCTGCGTCGGGCAGTGCAGCGGCAGCGTCAACGGGGGCAACGGCGGCAACGGTGGGGCCGCGCCGGCCGGCGGCGACGGAGGCAACGGAGGCAAGGGCGGCAACGGCGGCATCTGCGTCGGTACCGGCTGCGAGAGCAGCGGCCAGGGCGGCCGCGGCGGCGACGGCGGCGAAGGCTGACCGCCCGGGGGGTGCGGGGCCCGAGGCGCGTCCGGTGATCACCGGACGCGCCTCGTGATCGTTCGCACTAGACTTTTCGTGTCCGGAAGAAGGGCCCAGGCGACGACTGCGCAGCCGAGTCGGTCGGCCGGGAGCGGGAGGCGCCTGATGGGCACGGCATCGCATCGGATCTTCTATACGGGTCGGCCCTCCGGCCTGATCGGGCAGGAGATCGCGGGCTACCGGATCGAGCGGTTGATCGGCCGGGGCGGCATGGCCGTCGTCTACTGCGCCAAGGACCTGCGCCTGGACCGGATGGTCGCGCTGAAGCTGATCGCCCCGGAGCGCGTGCGCGACGAGGTCTTCCGCCGCCGCTTCACCCACGAGTCCCGGGTGGCCGCGCGGATCGACCACCCCCACATCGTGCCGATCTTCGAAGCCGGTGACACGGACGGCGTGCTGTACATCGCGATGCGCTACGTCGTGGGTCCGGACCTGAGGGTCCTGCTGGACCGCGAGGGCCCGCTCCCCGTGACGACGGCCGTGCGCATCGCCGCCCAGGTGGCCTCCGCCCTCGACGCGGCCCATGACCACGAACTGGTGCACCGGGACGTCAAGCCGGCCAACATCCTGGTCGCCGCCGGCACCGACAGCGACCACCCGGAACACGTCTACCTCACGGACTTCGGCCTGACGAAGAAGGCGCTGGCGGTGAGCGGCTTCACCACCGCCGGCGAGTTCGTGGGCACGCTCGACTACATGGCACCGGAGCAGATCGCCGGCCGCCCGGTGGACGGCCGGTGCGACCAGTACAGCCTCGGGTGCGTCGTGTACGAGTCCCTCGTCGGTGGCCCGCCCTTCGTGCGCGACGACGCCCCGGCACTGCTGTGGGCGCACCAGTACGACCAGCCGCCCCCCTTGACGGAGAAGCGGCCGGACATCGCCCCGGCGGCCGCCGAGGTCCTGGCGAAGGCCCTGGCCAAGGTCCCGGAGGACCGGTACGGCTCCTGCCTGGAATTCGTGGCGGCGCTGCGGGCGGCCGCCGCCACGAACGGCGCCGCGGTCGGGAAGGGCGCCGCGACGCACGTCGACCGGACATCCCTGTCGGATGCCCGGTCTCTCGGTCGGTCTCAGGATCGCGCGGCGCCACCGGAGCCTCCCGGTTGGGCGCTGCCGGTCTTCGTCGGCCCGTCCCGCGGGTGGTGGAGCGCGTAGGTCGTAGGGGGATCAGGGGGTACGGCCGGTCACAGGCCCAGGGAGACGGCGAGCCGGACCATTTCCGCCGTGGTGTTGATGCCCAGCTTGGTCCGGATGCGGCGCAGGTAGGCGTCGACCGTGTGCCTGGAGAGTCCCATGGAACGGGCCGTCTGCACGTAGGTGCACCCGGCGGCGATGTGGCGCAGCGCCTCCTGCTCACGGGGAGCGAGAACGGTGGCGGTGGTGGTGGCTTCGACCTGCGGTATGGAGAGTGTGAGGCTCATGGGACTTCCTCCGACACATCGGCTCGGTCATCGCTGCTCACACCCTCGGAAGCAGGGGACTCATCCGTGTTTGCGGATGTATGTCCCTGTTAAAGAGCTTGTCGGTGGGACTTCATGGAGGTGTCCGTCGACTGTCACAGGCGTGTCACAGGCAACGCCGACACGCATAGTGCGGGAACCATCGCGGTAGGGCCGTGGATCCGCCCCCGCACGGGCGAGGGGTGGGCCACGCCCCCCGCATCACCCGATGAGGGACTGCTCGGCCCAGATGGTCTTGCCGACGGGGGTGTGGCGGGTGCCCCAGCGTTGGGCGAGCTGGGCCACCAGCAGGAGGCCGCGTCCGCCCTCGTCGAAGATCCGGGCGCGCCGCATGTGCGGGGCCGTACCGCTCGCGTCCGAGACCTCGCAGATCAGGGACGTGTCCTCGTGGATCAGTCGCAGCTGGATGGGCGGCTCGCCGTAGCGGATGGCATTGGTCACCAGCTCGCTGACCACGAGCTCGGTGACGAAGGCGGCGTCGTCGAGGCCCCAGGCCGTCAACTGGTCGGTGGCGTCGCGCCGGGCCTGGCCGACGATGGACGGGTCCGGCGGGACGTCCCAGACGACCACCTTGTCGGCGTGCAGCGCCCTGGTCCGGGCGACGAGCAGGGCGACGTCGTCGTCCGGAGGATGGGTCAACAACGTGGTCAGGACCCGGTCGCAGACCGCGTCCAGGGTGGCGGCCGGCCGGACGAGGGCCGTGAACATGCTGTCCAGCGCCTCGTCGATGTCGTGGTCACGGGCCTGGAGCAGGCCGTCGGTGTACAGGGCCAGGATGCTCCACTCCGGCAGCTCCACCTCGACGGTCTCGAAGGGCAGGCCCCCCAGACCCAGCGGTGGCCCGGCCGGGACGTCCAGGAGGTACGCGGAGCCCTCCGGGGAGATCACCACGGGTGGCGGGTGCCCCGCCCGCGCGGCCGTGCAGCGGCGGGTGATCGGGTCGTAGACCACGTACAGACAGGTGGTGCCGATCCCCCCGGCGGTCTCCTCGCCGTCCCGGTCGGCCTCGTCGGCGGACAGGTGGATGACGAGGTCGTCGAGATGGGTGAGCAGCTCGTCGGGCGGCAGGTCGACGTCGGCCAGGGTGCGTACGGCGGTGCGCAGCCGGCCCATCGTGGCGGAGGCGCGGATGCCGTGCCCGACCACGTCGCCCACGACCAGGGCCACCCGCGCCCCCGAGAGCGGGATCACGTCGAACCAGTCGCCACCCAGACCGGCCTCGCCACCGGCGGGCAGGTAGCGGGAGGCGGTCTCCAGCGCGGAGTGCGCGGGCAGCGAACGCGGGAGCATGCTGCGCTGGAGCATCATCGTGGAGGTGTGCTCCCGGGGGTGCCGGGGCGCGTTGCGGATGCTGCTCGCCGCCTTGTTCGTCAGCTCCTCGGCCAGCCAGAGGTCCTTCGGCCGGAAGGGCTCCGGGCGCCGGTGGCGGCCGAAGAGGGCCACCCCGAGGGTGGTGCCCTGCGCCCGCAGCGGCACCACCATCATCGAGTGGGCGCCGTATTCGGCGATCCAGGCGGCTCCGGGGTCCTGGGTCGCCCCGCGGGCGACGCCCGGGTCCGCCGTCCCGTACACCGCTCCGCGGCCCGCGGCCAGACAGTCCGCGGGAGGGGAGAACGGCGGATGCGTGGTCCGCTCGCCGACCGACACCCGGGACTCCGGGTGCCCGCGCAGGACCGATCGCTCAGCGGTACGGCGCACGGTGACCGGCGTCGCCGCGGCGTGCGCCGACGGTCCGTTGCCGCGGGGGAGGGGGTCCAGCAGGTCGACGAACGCGAAGTCGGCGAGCCGTGGGACGGCGACCTCCAGCAGCTCCTGTGCGGTACGGGCACTGTCCTGGGTGGTGCCGATGCGGGCGACGGCCAGGACCGCGTCGTCCGGTACGAGCGGCTGCGGCTGGTCGCCCTCGGACCCGGCCGCGTGCTGCGCCGCCATGGAGACCGCGCGCACCCGGCCGTCCGGGTCGCGCAGCGGAGCCAGCGAGGTCGCCCAGCCGTGCTCGGGCTCCGTACCCGCGGGGTGGACGAAGGCGTCGACGTACTGCGGTTCGCCGGTCTCCAGCACCAGGCGCATCGTGCGTCCGGTCGCGTCGCTCACCGGGTCGGGCACGATGTCGGACAGGCGCAGCCCGCGCATCTCGGCCTCGGTGAGGGACAGCGCGCGCTCCATGCCCGTGTTCGCCCGTACCAGCCGCAGGTCCTCGTCGAAGATCGCGAGGGGGAAGGGGGATTGGGTGAAGGCCCATTCGCTCAGCGGCCCGTTCCGGGGCGCCCGGGCGGCCTCGCCGGCCACCGCGGAGACCACGAACCACCTGGTGGGACCGTCGCGGGAGGTCCGGCGGTGCGCGAGCAGGGCCTGTTCCAGCCGTCGGCCGTCCCGGTGCCGCAGGGTGACGGTCCCGCTCCACCGCTCCGGGCCGGGCGCAATCGCGCGGGCGACCTCGTCGACACCATCGGCGAGCAGGTGCGCGGCGGGCAGCCCGACGACCTCGGAGGACGCGTAACCGAGCAGCAGGGCGGCGTCCTCGCTCCACTCGGTGACGATGCCGAGCTCGCTGATGGTGGCCGTGGCCGTGCCCCTGTACACCGGCTCGGGCGAGGTGTTCGGCTCCGCCGACTGCGCCGGCCGCTCACCGGGAGGGGTGGGAAGTTGCTCCATCGACGCTCATCTCGCCCTCGCTAGTCCTGCGCCGCGGTGCCGTGGGGGGGGCCCCCCCCCCCCCCCCCGGCCCCGGCCCCCCCGGCCCCCCCCGCCGGCGGGGGGCCGGGGCCCCACCCCCGGCCCGGCCTGGGGGGGGGGGGGGCGCGC
>NZ_JBITDP010000024.1:5644-103169 GCF_044454405.1 Streptomyces sp. NPDC051555
CCCGCTGCCCGGCGGCGTGTCGGGGTGTGGGGTCTTGTTCAGCCCCCGGCCCGCCCTCCCGCCGGGCGGGGCCCGGGGGCCGGGCGGGGGGCCGGCCCCCCCCCCCCCCCCCCACGGCCAGGGTTCCACTGACAAGCATGATCCGGCGGGGCACGGAGCACCAACGCAGTGCCGTCATGGGGCGGCGGCGTCACGAGCGGGGGGCGAGCACGAGGGCCAAGGCCGTGCCTTCCGTCTGCCACACCATGGCGCGGCGTGCCCCGCCGAGCAGGGGCGGCCACAGGCCCAGGATCGGGACGCGTCGCGCGGCGGCGCCGAAGATGCCGCTCCTGTCCGCCTTGACCGCGGCTTCCTTGAGCGCCCAGGCACCGGCCCAGGCATCGGGCCGATCGCCGAGCCGGGCCCCGGGCCGGTCCGCGGCGATGGCGCGTCGGTCCCGGGGCGAAAGGACGTGGTCCGCGACGCGGCGCACCGTCGCGGCCGAGGCCGTATCGCACAGGTCCACACCGACCGGCCCCGGTGCCAGGGCCGCGGCGACGTGCCGGGCGGTGTGGCTGATGGAGAGGTGCAGGGCGGGCGCGGGGCCGCCGCCGACGAGGACGCGGGGGCTGCCGTCGCCGCGCGGGAGCACCTCCACGTCGTGCGCCGCGACCGCGAGGAACGTGGCGACCAGGCACTTGGCGAGCAGCCGACCGGCCAGCCATTCGGCCCGGCGCCCGGAGGCCAGGCCGTCGGCCACGCGCTGTTCGGCCGGTGAGAGGAGCGGTGCCCGGCGCAGGTCCTCGCGCCGGGCCACGACGACGCCGGCGCCGCCCCAGAGGAGGGGGCGGCCCGGCGCGATCGACCGGAAGGCGGTGGCGTCCGTCACGACGGTGTCCGTGCCGTCCGTGGTGTCCGTGCCGTCCGTGATGTTCGTGGTGTCCATGACGGCGGGCTCACGCGGCCCGGGCCGGGGACAGGAGCCCCAGCTGCTGCTCCAGCACGGCCACGGCGCCTCGGATCTGCTCGGGCGTGTGGTCGTGGGTGAGGAAGAAGCGCAACCGGGCCATGTCCTCGGGGACGGCCGGATGGAGGATGGGATTGACGCTGATGCCCTGTTCGAAGAGGGCCTGCGCCAACCGCAGGGTCTTGAGGGAGTCCCCGACGATGCAGGGAACGATCGGGGTGTCATGGCTGTCCCCGATGCTGATCCCGGCCTTGCGAGCGAGGCCGACGAACTGCGCGGCGTTCGCCGCGAGCCGGGCCACCCGCCGCGGTTCGCGGCGCAGCAACCGCAGCGCGGTCAGCGAGGCCGCGGTGTCGGCCGGGGTCATTCCGGCGCTGTAGACGAAGCCGGGAGCGGTGTAGCGCAGGTAGTCGATGACCGGGCCGGTCCCCGCGACGTAGCCGCCGCAGCTCGCCAGGGCCTTGGACAGGGTGCCCGACCAGAGGTCGACGGCCGAGCGGTCGACGTCGAAGTGCTCGCCGATGCCGCGCCCCGTCGCACCGATCGTCCCGATGCTGTGCGCCTCGTCGATCATCAGCAGGGCGCCGTACTTGCGCTTGACCTCGACGAGCGCGGGCAGGTCGGCGATGTCGCCGTCCATGCTGTACACGCCCTCGACGACGACCAGCACCCGTCGGTACTGGTGGCGCACCTGCCCGAGGAGGGCGTCCAGGGCGGCCGCGTCGTCGTGGGGGAACGGCCGCCGGGTCGCGCCCGAGAGCGTGCAGCCCTGAAGGATGCTGTCGTGGGCGAGGGCGTCGTGGACGACGAGGTCACCGGGGCCGACGAGGTGCCCGATCACGGTCACGTTGGTGGCGTGGCCGTTGGCCAGGGTGATCGAGTCCTCGCATCCGAGCAGGTCGGCGAGCTCCGCTTCGAGCTCCAGGTGGAGCGGCCGACTGCCGGACAGCAGCCGGCTGGCGGACACCGACGTACCGAAGCGGGCGATCGCCTCCCGGGCCGCTTCGTGGACCTGCGGGTGCGTGGCCAGACCCAGGTAGTTGTAGCTGGAGAACGAGACCAGTTCCCGGCCGTCGATGACGGTCGTGTCCGTCATGCCGCCCTCGTGGACGAGGAAGTACGGGTTGGACAGACCCGACCGGGCGAGTAGGGCGAGGCGCTCGCCATGGGCGGTCACCTCCGGGAAGCACTCGATCCGTGTGTGCTCTGTGGGTGTGGGTGCGGGCGGTGTCGCGGGGAGCCCGTCGTCCTGTGCCGCGCGCTGTTCGGGGACGGGGACCGGGACGGGTGCGGGGACGGGTGCGGCGGCCGGGACGGCCGCCGGTGCGGCATCCTCGGCAGGGCCCGCGAGCAGCGCGGCGATCCCGCCGATGGTCGGCCGGTCGGCCACCGCTTCGTCGAAGCTCCACCCGGGCCACTGCCGCTGGAGCGAGGTGAACAGGTCGGTGAGCATCAGCGAGTCGAAGCCGAGCTCGTCGACCAGCAGCTGGTCGTCGCGCAGGTGACCCACGGGGAAGGCGCTGATCCGGGCCACCTGGGCGGTCACGGCCTCCATGACCTCCCGCCGGGCCGGGGCACGGAAGGCGGGCGGTTCCACGGGGGCGCGAAGCGCCGGGGGAGCCGGGGCGGCGGCGCGAGCCGGGGCAGGAGCGGGAGCCGAAGCGGCGGGGGGCGCGGCAGCGGTGTCCCGCCGCGCGGGCCCCCGGCCGGTGAACCAGTAGGACCGGGTGTCGAGCCGTGCCACCGGCAGGTCCAGCAGCGTGCGCTCCTCCTTGGGGACCAGCGCGCGCGGGTCGACCGGGACGCCCAGGACCGCGAGCCGGGCGAGGGCCAGGACGAAGGAGCGCCCGGCGTCCGGGGCCTCCGCGTCGACGGGGACGACGTGCACGTCGCCGTGACCGGCGAGGTTGCGGCGTACGGACGTCAGCAGCGAGCTGCCGCCGGCCACCTGGAGGAAGACGCGGGCCCCCTGGTCGTAGGCCGTGCGGACGGCCTCGCTGAAGCGCACCGGTACGGACGCGTGCCGGCTCCACAGTCGGCGCAGCAGGTCGGGATCGGCGCAGACCTGTGCGTTCACGGAGGACACGAAGGTCAGGAGGGGGCTGCTGATGCGGCGGCCGGCGAGGTCCGCGCGGATGCTCTCCTCGGCCGACTCCAGCCGCGGCGAGTGGAAGGCGTGGGACACCTCCAGCGACGCCGTGACCACCCCGGCCTCGGCACAGGCCCGCCGCAGGGCCGCGAGCCCTTCGACCGTGCCGCTGACCACGAGCTGGCGGGGTTGGTTGAAGCAGGCGAGCCACACGTCTTCGATGCCGTCGACGAGCCGGCGGCAGGTCTCCTCGTCGCTCTGCACGGCGAGCATCCCGCCCTGGAAGCCGCTCTCGGCCCGCCGGACGGCCGCGCCCCGGCGGACCAGCAACCGGACGGTGTCCACGGGGGTGAGCACTCCGGCCGCCGCGGCCGCGGCGAACTCCCCGACGCTGTGTCCGAGGGTGAGGTCGGGGGTGACGCCGCAGTCGGCGAGGACCCGCGTGACGGCGATCTGGACGCTGCCGAGCAGCGGCTGGCACACCTCCGTGGCGGTGAGCCGCTGCATGCGCTCCGCGGCGCCGTGGGCCGTCGTGGTCCCGCCGTACAGCAGCTCGGCGAGGTCGACGCCGATGTCCCGGCGGGCCACGGCGCCGAGGACGCCGACCGCCGACCGGAAGGCGGGGAACCGCTCGTGGAGGTCGCGCATCATGTCCGGTCGCTGGCTGCCCTGACCGGGGTAGAGGAAGGCGACGCGGCGCTGCGCGGCCGGGAGCGGCGCGTCGGCGGCGAAGGCCCCGTCGCCGAGGTCGCCGCGGGCGCCGGCGAGGAGCTGTTCCCGGGCCTCGCGCAGCCGCCGCAGGAACGCGTCGCTGTCGGTGGCCACGATCGCCAGCCGTGCGGTCAGCGGCCTCCGGGCGGCGAGGGTGTGGGCCACGGCCGCCAGCGGCGCACGGTCCGCCGTGTCGAGTGCGTCGAGTACGTCGCCGATGTGCTGGACCAGCAGGTCGGGGTTGCCGGCGGAGAGGAGGACGAGCTGGGGGTCCGGGGCTCGGGCACCGTCCGGGCCGCCGGTACCTGTGGTGTCCACGCTGCCTGTGGTGCCAGTGGTGTCGTCGGCGTGCTCGGGGCGGGGGCCGGGGGCCGGGGCGGGCCGCTGTTCTTCCAGGACCACGTGGACGTTCGTACCGCCGAAGCCGAAGGAGCTGACGGCGGCCCGCCGCGGGGCGCCCGTACTCGGAAAGGGACGGGCGGTGTCGGCGAAGCGCAGGCCGGCGGCGGATATGCCCAGGTCCGGGTGGGGGACGGTGTCCGGCTGCGGCACGATCGTGCGGTGGTGGACGACCAGGGCCGTCTTGATCAGCCCCGCGATGCCCGCCGCGGCCAGGGAGTGCCCGATGAGGGCCTTGCCCGAAGCGAGGTAGCACAGCCCCGGGTCGTCGTCGGGGAACTCGGTGCGCAGTCGGCGCAGTGCCTCGGCCTCGGCGCGGTCGCCCGCGGCGGTGCCGGTGCCGTGCGCTTCGAGGAAGCCCACGGAGGAGGGCGCGACGCCCGCGTCGTCGTAGGCCCGGCGCATGGCGCGCAGCTGACCTTCGGGGGTCGGGACCAGGGGGCCGGGGGACGCCCCGTCGTTGGCGGTGCCGATGCCCTTGATCACCGCGTACACCCGGTCGCCCGCCGCGAGCGCGTCGGCGAGCGGACGGAGGACGACGACACCGGCTCCCTCGCCGAGGACGAAGCCGTCGGCCCGCTCGTCGAAGGGACGGCACACCCCGGTGGCGGAGAGCGCGCGGAGCCGGGAGAAGCCGACCAGGCTGTCGGGCGTGAGGTTGAGGTACACCCCGCCCACGAGGGCGATCGAGCAGGTGCCCCGGCGCAGGTGGGCGATCGCCTGGTCGAGCGCCACCAACGAGCCGGAACAGGCCGCGTCGACGGCGAAGCTGGGGCCGCCGAGGTCGAAGTGCCGGCTGACCGCGCCGGACGCCATGTTCAGCAGGCTTCCGGGCAGGGTGAAGGACTCGACGGTGCCGAGCCGTCCTTCCTGCTCCTTGACGGCGCCCCGGCTGCCGCCCGCCGCGTGCGTGTCGTCGGCCAGGGTGATGACGCGCATGTGGGCCGTCATGAGGTCCTTGTAGTCGGACACCGACAGGCCGAAGAAGACCCCGGTGTTCTCCCGGTCGAAGTCGCCGCGGCCCAGCCCGGCGTCGTCGAGCGCCTCGCGGGTGACGCCGAGCATCAGCCGGTGCTGCGGGTCCATGGCCCGGGCGCGTGCGGGGGGCACCCCGAAGTGCAGGGCGTCGAAGCGGTCCACGTCGTCGAGGAAGGCGACCTGGTCGGTGTACGCGGCGTTGGGCGCCGACGGGTCATCGGGCGCGTGGAAGACCTCATGGTTCCACCGCTCCCTCGGGACCGTGGAGAACTGCCGCTCGCCGCTCAGCAGCAGCTCCCAGTAGGCACGGACGTCCGGGGCGGAGGGGAAGCGGCAGCCGATTCCGATGATGGCGATGTCAGTCATGGGAGCTTCCTTCGGGGCGGTGGCGCACGACGGGTGATTCCCACCGTGCCCGCAGCGGCCCCGCGGCCGTAGCCCCGGCTATTCGTCACTTGACAGGGCGCCGGCGTCCGTGCGCAGGCGCCGCAGGGTGCGGTCCTCGTGGACCAGGCGCCCCACGAGCGCACCGCCGTAGACGACGAAGCCGACGCCGACGAGCCAGGACTGGACGACCAGCAGGGTGCCGAAGGGGCCGTAGGTGACGGCATTCGAAGCGATGAGGGGGGAGAAGACCAGCTGGGAGAAGATCCGCAGCCCCAGGAGGCCCAGGCTGGTGGCGACCGCTCCGGGCAGCAGGGCCGGCCAGCGGACCCGGCCGCCGAGCAGCACCCGTTGCGAGACCCAGAAGAAGACGCAGGTGCCGGACAGGTCGCCCGCCGTGCCCAGGACCGTCCCGATCGCGTCGTCGGAGGGGGCGGGGATGAGGACGAGCAGGGCGATGTAGACCACCAGCAGGGCCAGCCAGACGACGTGTCGCCACATCGTGTGCCAGCGGGCGGTCGGCAGGTCCCAGACCTTCTCGTAGCCGGTCTGCACGGCCGAGCCGAAGGTCAGGCCGAATACCGCCAGGGCCGCGAGGCCGAAGGCGGTGGTGCGCTCCAGTGCCTGGTTCTCCGCCCCGAAGAGGACCTCGACCCGGGCCCGGGAGGCCGCGGTCACGCCGAGGGCCTGCGCGAGCCAGCGGCCGAACCCCTCACCGCTGCCCGGCGCGGCCGCCGCCACGACGATCAGCAGGGGCACCAGGGTGAGGAACCCGAGGGCGGCGAAGCCCATCGCCCGGTGCATCAGCTCCATCTCCCGGCCACGGCTCCAGGCCAGCCCGGCGGAGGACGCCAAGAGCCGGTCGTGGAGCTGCCGGAGGGACGGGGTCACGCACCATGCCCTACCCGCGAGCGCCCACCGCTTCCCGGATGTGGCCCGTAAATGCGCCCGAAGGGGTGGTTTCAGCCGCCCGAAGGCGTGTCACCACGGCCGCGGAGGTCCACGATGCGCTGGAGCTTGCCGACCGAGCGCTCCAGGGTGTGGGGGTCCACCACCTCGACGCGTACGGAGACCCCGATGCCCTCCTTGACCGCCCGGGTCACCGCGGCCGCCGCCCCCTCGCGCTCGGCGGTCGTGGCCTCCGGGCGGGCCTCGACGCGCACGGTCAGGGCGTCCATCCGGCCCTCGCGGGTCAGGCGGAGCTGGAAGTGCGGGGCCAGCGCGGCCGCGGACGTGCGCAGGATGACCTCCTCGATCTGCGTGGGGTAGAGGTTGACCCCGCGCAGGATGATCATGTCGTCGCTGCGGCCCGTCACCTTCTCCATCCGCCGGAAGGCGGGTCGCGCGGTGCCGGGCAGCAGGCGCGTGAGGTCCCGGGTGCGGTAGCGGATCACCGGCATGGCCTCCTTCGTGAGGGAGGTGAACACCAGCTCCCCGGGCTCGCCGTCCGGCAGCACCTCGCCGGTGAAGGGGTCGACCACCTCCGGCAGGAAGTGGTCCTCCCAGATGTGCAGCCCGTCCTTGGTCTCGGCGAACTCCTGGGCGACCCCGGGGCCGATCACCTCCGACAGCCCGTAGATGTCGACGGCGTCGATGTCGAGGCGCTCCTCGATCTCCCGGCGCATCTCCTCGGTCCAGGGTTCCGCGCCGAAGATCCCGGTCCGCAAGGAGGTGGACCGGGGGTCGAGGCCCTGGCGCTCCATCTCGTCGAGCAGGGTCAGCATGTACGACGGGGTCACCATGATGACCTCGGGGCGGAAGTCCTGGATCAGCCGGACCTGGCGGTCGGTCATCCCGCCGGACGCGGGCACGACCGTACAGCCCAGGCGCTCGGCGCCGTAGTGCGCGCCGAGGCCGCCGGTGAACAGTCCGTAGCCGTACGCGATGTGCACCACGTGGCCGGGGCGGCCGCCCGCCGCGCGGATCGAGCGGGCGACGACCTCGGCCCAGGTGTCGAGGTCGCGCTCGGTGTAGCCGACGACGGTCGGCGCCCCGGTCGTCCCGCTGGAGGCGTGCAGCCTGCGCACCTTGGAGCGGGGGACGGCGAACATCCCGAAGGGGTAGTTGTCGCGCAGGTCGGCCTTGGTGGTGAAGGGGAACCGGGCCAGGTCGGCGAGCGAACGGCAATCCTCGGGGTGCAGTCCGGCCTTGTCGAAGGCCTGCCGGTAGAAGGGGACGTGCTCGTACGCCCGGTGCAGGGTCGCGCGCAGACGGGACAGCTGCAGCTCCGCCAGGGCGTCCGGCGTCAGCCCTTCGCTGTGGTCCGCGAAAGCGGAACTAGCCGAACTAGCCGCAGCAGCGGCAGTGGAGGAAGCAGCCATCTCGTCACCCCGTTGTGAGCCAACCGACCGATCATTCGGTAGCCTGCCGGAGCTCGTGGCGGAAATCAATGACTCGAACGAGTGATCGCCTGTTTGAATGTCGGCCATGTCCTCCTCGCACGCCCCTTCCGCCTTCGATGCGGCACCCGACGGCGAGGCCGCTGCGGTCCCCTCCGGCACCGGCCACTTCACCACCTACGACGGGACCCGGCTCGCCTACCACTCGCAGGGCTGGGGCGAACCGCTGATCTGCCTTCCCGGCGGGGCCATGCGGGCCTCCGTCTACCTGGGCGACCTCGGCGGGCTCGCGGCCAACCGCCGCCTGGTCCTGCTGGACCTGCGCGGCACCGGGGACTCCGAGGTGCCGGCCGCCGGGGCGACGTACCGAGTGGACCACCAGGTCGCCGACGTCGAGGCGCTCCGGGTGCACCTCGGCCTGGAACGCATGGACGTACTGGCGCACTCGGCCGGCGGCAACCTCGCGCAGCTCTACGCCGCCGCCCACCCGGAGCGGCTGCGCGCCCTGGTCCTGGTCACCCCCACCGCGTGGGCCCTGGGCGTACCGGTCACCCCGGAGCTGCGGCTGGAGGCGGCGCGCTTGCGGGCCGGTCGGGAGCCCTACGACGCGGCCATCGCGGCCTACCGGACCATCCTCGACGGCGGTGGCGGCGACGCCGAATGGGAGCTCGCGGTGCCCCTCTTCTACGGGCGCTGGAACGAGCGGGCCCGCGCCCACGCGGCCGCCAACACCGACCAGCAGAACGAGGCGGCGGCCCACGCCTACGCCGCCCCCGAAGCATTCGACCCGCCCGCCACCCGGGCCGCCCTCCAGGAGGTCACGGCCGACGTCCTGGTCCTGGCGGGGGAGTTCGACGGCAACCCGCGCCCCGAACCGGCGGCGCGCATCGCGGCGCTCTTGCCCCACGGGGTCCGGGACGTCCAGCCGGGCGCCGGGCACTTCCCGTGGATGGACGACGCGCCGTGGTTCGCGGCGCGGGTGGAACGCTTCCTGGCGGGGGCGGCGGGGGCGAGGGTCTGAGCCGGGACGGCGGCCGTCGGGCCGCCTCCCGAGCGGCCGTACGCCCGGCGGCGTACCGTCGAAGGACGTGGAGGAGCCGCAGGAGGCAGCCCCCTGAAGGGAGGCGGTGGCGATGTCCGACGTCGACCCCGCCGTATCGGTGCGGCTCGGAGCCTCCGGCGCCCGGCGCCTGGTCGGGCTGCTGGCCGAGGTGTCCCGGCTGCTGGAGGACCCCGGACCGCTGCGCCTGACCGACGAACAGGCCGCCTCGCTGGGCCAGGGCATCGACCGCCAGGAACTCGCGCACTGGAGCCGCGCCCTGGCCGCGGAACTCCGGGTCGACCTGCCACCATGACTGCGCGGCTAGGCATTTCGGAGAGGCTGGTGCGCTGGTGGGGGTGGCCGTCGAGGGCTTCGACGCATCGCGCGGTGCGCGGTTGGCGGCGTACGGCGCCGTCTCCACATCGCTGGCGCTCTACGGCGATCGCGAACTGCGCGACCTCGTCGATACGGCCGCACCGATGGGTTCCGGCATCGGCGGGACCTCGGCGTTGCTGGAGGTCGGCGGAACCCCTGTCTTCGTCAAGCGGCTGCCGCTGACCGATCTGGAGAGGCGACCGGAGAACGTCCGTTCCACGGCGAACCTCTTCGGGCTGCCCACCTTCTGCCATCCCGGCCTCGGGGTTCCCGGAAGCCCCGGATGGGGGGCCTGGCGGGAGTTGGCCGTGCACACCATGACGACGAACTGGGTGCTCGCACAGGACCACGAGGGCTTTCCGCTGATGTACCACTGGCGGGTGCTGCCGCACCCCGGGCAGGTGCTGCCGGCGGAACTGGAAGATGTGGAGCGGACCGTCGCCTACTGGGGAGGCGGAGCGCAGGTGCGCCACCGGATCGAGGCGCTGCGGGACTCCTCGGCGAGTGTCGCGTTGTTCCTGGAGTACATCCCGCAGACCCTGCACGACTGGCTGGACGTTCAGGTCAAGGCCGACGAGGAGACCGCCGAGCGGGCATGCGCCATGGTGGCCGAGGGACTTGAGGCCGGAACCTCATTCATGAACGCCCGCGGGCTCCTGCATCTCGACGGCCACTTCCAGAACGTCCTCACCGACGGCGAGCGTCTGTTCTTCACGGACTACGGCCTCGCGATCTCCTCCCGGTTCGACCTGTCGGAGGAGGAGTCCGCCTTCTTCGCCGAACACCGGACCTATGACCGTTTCTACACCGTCACCCACCTCGTGCAGTGGCTCGTCACCGCCCTGTACGGGTACGAGCGGGACGAGCGCGTCGCGTTCGTGCGTGCCTGCGCCCGGGGCGAACCTCCGACGGGGATCCCGTCGCAGGTCGCGGCGATCCTCACCCGCCACGCCCCGGTCGCCGCGGTGATGACGGACTACTACCGCGCGTTCCGCTTCGAGAGCAGGCGGACCCCGTATCCCCGGGAGGCGCTCCGCCGGCTCAGCTGACGGACGGATCGCCGGATCGCCCGACCGCCTGCGATACGGGAGTCCACCTGGACCTGGCGGTCCGCTACGCCTGTGCCCGCCCCTCCGCCTCGGACGCCACCGCCTTCGCCCACCGGTAGTCCGCCTTGCCGCTCGGCGAGCGCTGGATGCTCGGCGCGATGACCAGCTGGCGCGGGATCTTGTAGCCGGCGAGTTTGGTGCGGCAGTGGCTCTGGATCTCCTCCAGTGTCGGGTCGGCCGCGCCCGCGCGGACCTGGACCACCGCGGCCACGTGGTTGCCCCACTTCGCGTCCGCGACCCCGGCCACCAGGGCGTCGTACACGTCCGGATGGGACTTGAGGGCCTGCTCGACCTCCTCCGGATAGACCTTCTCGCCGCCGGTGTTGATGCACTGCGAGCCGCGCCCGAGGATCGTGACGATGCCGTCCTCGTCGACGGTGGCCATGTCGCCGAGCAGCACCCAGCGCTCCGTGCCCTTCTGGAAGAAGGTCTCCGCCGATTTGACGGGGTCGTTGTAGTAGCCGAGCGGCACGTACCCGCGCTGGGCGAGCCGCCCCGGTTCGCCCACCGCCACCGGCTCGTGCGTCACCGGATCCACCACCTGCGTACGGTCGTTGACCTCCAGCCGGAACCCCTTCTCCGGCCCCGAGTCGTTGGTCGCGCGGCCGTTCGAACCGGACTCGGACGACCCGAAGTTGTTCAACAGCATGACGTGCGGCGCCAGTTCCTGGAATTCGGCGCGCACCGTCTCCGACATGATCGCCCCGGAGGAGGAGAGGCTGAACAGGGAGGACAGGTCGGCGCCCTGCAACGGCCCGCGCAGTGCGTCGATGAGCGGCCGGAGCATCGCGTCGCCGACCAGGGAGATGCTGGAGACCTTCTCCTTCGCGATCGTGCGGATCACGTCCTCGGGCGTGTACTTGCGGTGGATGGCCACCCGCTGGCCGTAGTTGAAGGCCACGAACGAGGTCAGCGTCGACGTGCCGTGCATCAGCGGGGGAGCGGGGAAGAAGGTGAGGCCGGGACTGTTCCCCGCCACTCGCTCGGCCAGTTCCTCGGGCCGCTTGACCGGCTGACCCGAGGGTTCACCGCCGAACAGTCCGGCGAAGAACAGGTCCTCCTGGCGCCACATCACGCCCTTGGGCATCCCGGTGGTGCCGCCCGTGTAGATGATGAAGAGGTCGTCGGGCGACCGCGGGCCGAAGCCGCGGCCGCTGGAACCGGCCGCCTCCGCCTCGGCGTACGGCACGGCGTCCAGGTGCGGGGCGCCGTCGGGAGCCGTCCCCACCCGGACGAGGTGGCGCAGCTTCTCCGTCTGCGGCAGGGCGCCCGCGACCCGCTCGGTGAACTCGGCGTCGAAGACCAGCGCCGCGAGGTCCGCGTCGCGGTAGAGGTAGACCAGCTCCTCCTCCACGTAGCGGTAGTTGACGTTGACCGGTACGAGCCGCGCCTTGAGCGCGGCGAGGACGGTCTGCAGGTACTCGACGCCGTTGTAGAGGTGAAGGCCCAGGTGCTCGCCGGGCCTCAGACCGCTGTCCAGCAGATGGTGCGCGATCCGGTTCGCCGCCGCGTCCAACTCGCCGTACGTGAGGCGGCGCTCCGCGCCCGTGCCCGGGTGGTCCAGGTACACAAGGGCCTCGCGGTCGGGAACCACGTCGACGACCGACTCGAACAGGTCGGCAAGGTTGTACTCCACCGTTCCTCCTGACCCCGGAAAAATCCGCATGACAGAGCCGCGCTGGGCGGCACGGCGGCCATTAGAGCGCCGTGCCTGCCAACTGGGAAGGGCGGCACCCAAGAAATCTGACTGGGTGTCAGAAAACTATTGAACTGCACCCGCCCCTCCTGCAACCTGTTCTAGGTCTTGAGAGGGAGGACGGCAATGGGTGGGACAGAACACCTGACCGTGGAACGGCACGGCGCCACGCTGGTGCTCACCATGAACAGGCCCGAGGCGAAGAACGCGCTCTCGCTGCCGCTGCTGGTCGGGCTGTACGACGGCTGGCTCGAAGCGGACGCGGACGACACGATCCGGTCGGTGGTCCTGACCGGGGCGGGCGGCGACTTCTGCGCGGGCATGGACCTCAAGGCCCTCGCGGGCAAGGGGATGGCGGGCGACCAGTACCGGGACCGGCTGAAGGCCGACCCCGATCTGCACTGGAAGGCGATGCTGCGCCACCACCGCCCCCGCAAGCCGGTCATCGCCGCCGTCGAGGGCTACTGCGTCGCGGGCGGGACCGAGATCCTCCAGGGCACCGACATCCGGGTGGCCGCGGCGGGTGCCACCTTCGGGCTCTTCGAGGTCAAGCGCGGGCTGTTCCCGATCGGCGGGTCGACGGTGCGGCTGCCCCGACAGATCCCGCGCACGCACGCCCTGGAAATGCTGCTGACCGGGCGGCCGTACGGGGCCGAGGAGGCGGCCAGGATCGGCCTCGTCGGGCAGGTGGTGCCCGACGGCACGGCGCTGGAGAAGGCGTTGGAGATCGCCGCGCTGGTCAATGCCTGCGGGCCGCTCGCCGTCGAGGCCGTCAAGGCATCCGTGTACGAGAGCGCGGAGCTCACCGAGACGGAGGGCCTGGCCGCCGAACTCACCCGGGGCTGGCCCGTCTTCGACACGGCCGACGCGAAGGAAGGCGCCCGAGCCTTCGCCGAGAAGCGACCGCCGGTCTACCGCAGGGCCTGACCCCGCCCGAAGCGGAGCCCGGCCCTGCGACACGTCGAGCCGACCGCACCACGCCGAGCCGCCCCGCCCGACAGGTCGATCCGGCCCGGCAACCGATCCGGTACCGGGACAGGGCCGGCACGGAGTTCGGGACCGTCCTAAGAGGGGGCCCTACAGCAATCGGGCCCGTCGGCGGACGAGCCTGTCCCGCGAGCGGGGACGCCCGCGCCGTGGGCCCGGAGCCCGACCCGTACCGGGCCTGACCCGTACCGGGGACCGGTCGATCCCCCACCGCCCGCGCGAGGGCCCGCCGCACCGGACCGCCCAGTCCCCCGCAGGGGAGCCGCACCACAACACCCGCACCGGACCGCCCAGCCCCCCGCAGGGGATCGGCCCCGGAGAATCGGAGAGCACCCCATGACAGCCGCCCCCACACCGGAAGTGCTGCGCGCGCCCCTCGTCGTCGAGTTCCCCTTCACCCGCTCCCTCGGGCCCGTCCAGAGCGCCTTCCTCACCGGGCTGCGCGAGGGCGTCGTGCTCGGGGTGAGGACCACCGACGGGCGGGTGATGGTGCCGCCCGTCGAGTACGACCCGGTCACCGCCGAGGAGATCCGCGACCTCGTCGAGGTCGGCGCCACCGGGACCGTCACCACCTGGTCCTGGAACGCCGCCCCCCGCCCCCAGCAGCCGCTCGACACCCCCTTCGCCTGGGTGCTCGTCCGGCTCGACGGCGCCGACACCGCCCTGCTGCACGCCCTCGACGCGTCCGGCCCCGAGGCCGTCCACAGCGGGATGCGCGTCCGGGTCCGGTGGGCCGCGGAGCGCACCGGGGCCATCACCGACATCGCCTGCTTCGAGCCGTA
The DNA here is from genome assembly GCF_044454405.1 of Streptomyces sp. NPDC051555. Taxonomy (NCBI): domain Bacteria; kingdom Bacillati; phylum Actinomycetota; class Actinomycetes; order Kitasatosporales; family Streptomycetaceae; genus Streptomyces; species Streptomyces sp. NPDC051555. The sequence continues at coordinate 19,482 of NZ_JBITDP010000024.1, forward strand.
CGACGACGCGGCGCAGGACGCCGCCCCCGGGGGACGGCCGCACGACGGCGTCTTCGAGGACGCCGTCACCGGCATCGTCGCCCAGGCCCGCCTCGACTACGTCTACAGCCCCGGCCGCGCCCAGACCGCGTACATCAACGCCCTCGCCGAGCGCCGCACCGTCGGCGAGCGCTGCCCCTCCTGCCACAAGGTGTACGTCCCGCCGCGCGGCGCGTGCCCCACCTGTGGCGTCGCGACCACCGACCGGGTCGAGGTCGGCCCGGCGGGCACCGTCACCACCTACTGCATCGTCAACATCAAGGCCCGCAACCTCGACATCGAGGTTCCGTACGTCTACGCGCACATCGCCCTCGACGGCGCCGGGCTCGCCCTCCACGGCCGGATCGGCGGCATCCCCTACGACCAGGTCCGGATGGGCCTGCGCGTGGAGCCGGTCTGGACCGAGGGCGGCGGCCACCCCGACCACTACCGGCCCACGGGCGAGCCCGACGCCGACTACGACGTGTACAAGGAGCTGATCTGATGGCCCACGCACGCGCGTCCCGCGACGTCGCGGTCGTCGCCTTCGCGCAGAGCGACCACCTGCGCCGCACCGACGAACTGAGCGAAGTCGAAATGGTCATGCCGGTCCTCCACCAGGTCCTCGCCCAGACCGGGCTGAAGGCGGGGGAGATCGGCTTCACCTGTTCCGGATCCAGCGACTACCTCGCGGGCCGGGCCTTCTCGTTCACCATGACCCTCGACGGCGTCGGCGCCTGGCCGCCGATCTCCGAGTCGCACGTCGAGATGGACGGCGCCTGGGCGCTCTACGAGGCCTGGGTGAAGATCCGCACCGGCGAGGCCGACACCGCCCTCGTCTACTCCTACGGGAAGTCCTCGCCGGGATCCGTGCGCGACGTACTGACCCGCCAGCTCGACCCGTACTACCTCGCCCCCCTCTGGCCCGACTCGGTGGCCCTGGCCGCCCTCCAGGCGCAGGCGCTGATCGACGCGGGCGAGACCGACGAGGCGGCGCTGGCCGCCATCGCGGCCCGCAGCCGGGCGGCCGCCGCGGACAACCCGCACGCCCAGCTCGGCGGCTCCGTCCCGCAGGGCGACTACCAGGTCAGGCCGCTGCGCACGGGCGACTGCCCGCCCATCGGCGACGGCGCGGCCGCGGTGATCCTCGCGGCCGGTGACACGGCGCGCGCCCTGTGCGCCCGCCCCGCCTGGATCACCGGCATCGACCACCGCATCGAGGCGCACAGCCTGGGCCTGCGCGACCTCACCGATTCCCCCTCCACCCGGATCGCGGCCGAGCGCGCGGGTCTCTTCGACGCGCCCGTCGACACGGCGGAGCTGCACGCGCCCTTCTCCTCCCAGGAGGTGGTGCTGCGCAAGGCCCTCGGGCTCGGCGACGACGTGCGCGTCAACCCCTCCGGCGGGGCGCTCGCGGCCAACCCGATGATGGCGGCCGGACTCATCCGGATCGGCGAGGCCGCCGCCCGGATCCACCGAGGCGCCTCCGACCGGGCCGTCGCGCACGCCACCTCCGGCCCCTGCCTCCAGCAGAACCTGGTCGCCGTCCTGGAAGGGGACCGAGCATGAGCGCAACGGGCAAGGAGCCGGTCGCCGTCGTCGGCATCGGCCAGACCAAGCACGTGGCCGCCCGCCACGACGTCTCCATCGCCGGCCTGGTCCGTGAGGCGGCCGTGCGCGCCCTGGCCGACGCCGGTCTGACCTGGGCGGACATCGACGCCGTCGTCATCGGCAAGGCCCCCGACTTCTTCGAGGGCGTGATGATGCCGGAGCTGTACCTGGCGGACGCCCTGGGGGCGGTCGGCAAACCGATGCTGCGGGTGCACACGGCCGGTTCGGTGGGCGGCTCGACGGCGCTGGTCGCGGCCAACCTGGTCGCGGCCCGGGTCCACCGCACCGTGCTGACCCTCGCCTTCGAGAAGCAGTCCGAGTCCAATGCCATGTGGGGACTCTCCCTGCCGGTCCCCTTCCAGCAGCCGCTGCTGGCGGGCGCGGGCGGCTTCTTCGCCCCGCACGTGCGCGCGTACATGCGGCGCACCGGCGCGCCCGACACGGTCGGCTCGCTCGTCGCGTACAAGGACCGGCGCAACGCGCTCAAGAACCCCTACGCGCACCTGCACGAGCACGACATCACCCTGGAGAAGGTCCAGGCGTCGCCGATGCTGTGGGACCCGATCCGCTACTCCGAGACCTGCCCCTCCTCGGACGGCGCCTGCGCGATGATCCTCACCGACCGGGAGGGCGCGGCCCGTGCGCCGAAGCCGCCGGCCTGGGTGCACGGCGGGGCGATGCGCAGCGAGCCCACGCTCTTCGCGGGCAAGGACTTCGTCTCGCCGCAGGCGGGCAAGGACTGCGCGGCCGACGTCTACCGGCAGGCCGGCATCACCGATCCGCGCCGGGAGATCGACGCGGTGGAGATGTACGTGCCCTTCTCCTGGTACGAGCCGATGTGGCTGGAGAACCTCGGCTTCGCCGACGAGGGCGAAGGCTGGAAGCTGACCGAGGCCGGGGTCACCGAGATCGACGGCGACCTCCCGGTGAACCCGTCGGGCGGCGTCCTGTCGACCAACCCCATCGGCGCCTCCGGCATGATCCGCTTCGCGGAGGCCGCCCTCCAAGTGCGGGGACAGGCCGGAGAACACCAGGTGGACGGGGCGCGGCGGGCGATGGGGCACGCCTACGGCGGCGGTGCGCAGTTCTTCGCGATGTGGCTGGTGGGAGCGGAGGAACCGGCCAACTGAGGCACCCGGAGCGGAAATCGGTTTCCGGACAGCGGAGCCGGACGGGCCGCGCGGTGACGCACCGCGGCCTGTCCGGCACGGCCGGTGGTGGTTAACCTTGCCCCCGGACGACGTACCGGGAGGAGCACGCACGTGGCCGAGAGCATGACTTCGAAGCCCTATGCCGGCTGGGACAAGCCGGAAATCGATCTCAGCGGGGCGCAGTGGCAGTCGAGCAGCCGGGGAGCCGGTGACGTCCAGATCGCCTTCGTCGAGGGCTTCATCGCGATGCGCAACAGCGGGCGGCCCGAGAGCCCCTCGCTGATCTTCGCGCCGGACGAGTGGCGCAAGTTCGTCCTGAACGCGCGCGGCGGCGAGTTCGACCTGACGTAGCCACGGACGGCGCACCACCGGGGCGCGTGCCGCAGCCCCGGTGGAGCCGTCCCGCGCCGCCGCGCCGCCGCCCTCCATGCCACCGCGACCGAGCCCCATGCCCCTCCGCCAGGGCTGCCGAACCGGTCATAGCGGGAGGAAAGGTAGGGTGCGGGCATGAGCGGAGAGAGCGACCTGAGGAAACTGCTGAGCGGCATGCGCCCCGAGCTGAACGAGGGGCGGTACGTCTTCTGCACCGTCCCGGGACCGGCGGCCCCGGCCGGGGTCACCCCGGTGGCCACCGTGCTGGAGTCCGAGGGCCTGACCCTGGTGCTGCGCCAGGAGGAGGCGGACGGCGCCGGACTGGCGTACGACTACGTGGCCGGGTGGATCACCCTGCGCGTCCACTCCGCCCTCGATGCCGTCGGCCTGACCGGAGCCTTCGCCGCGGCCCTCGCCGCGCACGGCCTCAGCTGCAACGTGATCGCCGGATACCACCACGACCACCTCTTCGTGGCCGTCGAGCGGGCCGCGGAGGCGGTCGCGGTACTGGAGGCGCTGGCCGCCGAATCGGCTGAATAACGCCGTACGGATAAGATTTCGATCTTTCCCGAACCGCGGGCTTCCTTCGAGCTCAAGCGGGCGTACGCTGATCCCCCGAACAGGTCTGGGGGGTACCAGTCATGACGGAACGCCGGACCCGCATGCGGCGCGTATTGTTCGAACGAGATGTCGAACTGGCCCTCGTGGACGAGGCGTTGGACCAGCTCGCCGGAGCCCGACCCGGCAGCGGTCCCGCAGTGACTTACGGAGCCAGGGCCGGCTCGGGCCACGGGGCGAGCGGCGGCGCGCTCCTCGCCTTCTCCGGCCCCGCGGGACTCGGCAAGACCACCCTGCTCGCCGAGGTGCGCCGGCGGGCCCGCGCCCGCGCCTGCACCCTGCTGGCCGCCCGCGGCGGCGAACGGGAACATGGCCAGCCCTTCCACGTCGCCCGCCAACTGATCCAGCCCCAGCTGGCCGGCCGCTCCGAAGCCGAACTGCGCGCCGCCCTCGGCAGCTGGTACGCCATCGTCGGCCCCGCCCTCGGGCTCTGCGCCCCCGAGGAAGGCGCGCCCCCCGACCCGCAGGGCCTGCGCGACGGCCTCGACTGGGTCCTCACCCACCTCGCCGTCCAGCGCGCCCCGGTGGTCCTGGTCCTCGACGACGCCCACTGGGCGGACCCCGAGTCGCTCGGCTGGCTCGCCGCCTTCGCACCCCGCACCGAGCAGCTCCCGCTGCTCCTCGTCGTCGCCTACCGCCCCGACGAACTGCCCTTCCACGCCGAGGCGTTCCGCACCCTGCCCGGCCGCGCGGGCAGACGCCCGCTCACCCTCGCCCCGCTCACCGCGGCCGCCGTCGGCCGGCTCCTGCGCGACGAGGTCGGCGACCACGCCGACGACGCCTTCTGCCGGGAGGCCTGGGCGGTCACCGCGGGCAACCCCTTCGAGGCCGTCGAGCTGAGCGCCAAGGTCCACGACCGCGGCCTCGCCCCGGTCGAATCCAGCGCCCCGCTGCTGCGCGACCTCGCCGCCGCCCAGCGCGGCAGCGGCCTGGTGACCCGCCTCGAACGACTCGGACCCTCCACCGTCCGCTTCGCCTGGGCCTGCTCCGTCCTCGGCACGGCCATCCCGCGCGACCTGGCCGCCCGGGTGGCCGGGCTCGGCACCGAAGTGGCCGTCGACGCCACCGAACGGCTGCGCGGCGCCCGCATCCTCTGCGCCGCGGCCGAGCAGGAGGGCGGTCCCGGAGCCGACGGGGGTCCGGAGCCCGACGGCGGTCTCGAATTCGTCCACCCGCTGATCGCCACCGCGATCTACCGGGCCATCCCCGACGGCCTGCGGGTCGCCCTGCACGGTCAGGCCGCGGTGGCCGTAGTCGACGGCGGCCTGGGCGCCTCCGCGGCCGCCCGCCACCTCCTGGAGGCCCACCCCGAGAACGACCCCTGGGTGGTGCGCACGCTGCGCGAGGCCGCCCGCGAGAACCTGCGGGCCGGAGCGCCCGAAGCCGCCCGCCGCCAGCTCGCCCGCGCCCTGCGCGAACCCCCGGACTTCGACGAGCGGGCCGCCGTCCTGTACGAACTGGGCTGCGCCTCGCTGCTCACCGAACCCGCGAACACCGTGAACCACCTGCGCGCCGCCCTCGCCGAACCCGCCCTGGACCCGGCGCTGCGCCAGGGCATCGTGATCCGGCTCGCCCAGGTGCTCGCGCACAGCGACCGGCTCGCCGAGGCCTGCGACGCGCTGGCCCGGGAGATCCCGCACACCCCCGACGTCCGGGGCCGGCTGCGGCTCCAGTCCGAGCAGTTCATGTGGGGCGCCTTCAACGCCGCCGAACCCGACTCCCCGGCGCGCTCCCGCCGCCTCGCCCGGCTCGCCGACCGGCTCACCGGCCGTGACCTCACCGAGCGGTACGTGATCGGACTGCGCGCCTGGGACGCGACGCTGCGCGGCGAGCCCGTGGACGTGGTCCTGCACCACGCCGGGCGCGCCCTGGCCGACGGCTTCAGCTGGGCCCACGAGGACCGCGGGTTCGAGGTCCCGGTGCTGGCCGCGATGGCCCACATGTACGCCGACCGGCCCGAGCGCGCCGAGGAGCTCTTCGAGGCGGGCACCGCCGAATTCGAGCGCCAGGGCTGGCGCGGGGCGCACCTGTCCTTCGCCTACAGCCTGCGCGCCTACATCCGCTACCGCTCCGGGCGCCTGGTGGAGGCCGAGGAGCTGGCCCGGGCCGGACTGCGGCTCGCCGAGCGGGTGGGCCGCCGCACCCCCGTGCACTGGTACGCCATCGCCATCCTGGTCGAGACCCTGCTGGCCCGCGGCCGCGCCGAGGAGGCCTGGGACCTGGCCCGCGCACACGAGTTCGCGGAGCCGTTCCCGGCGGCCGTGGTCTTCCCCGACTCCCAGACCGTGTACGCGGAACTGCTGCTGGCCCGGGGCAACACGGCGGCGGCGATCGCGGAGTTGGAGGCGGTGGACCGGCGGCTGACCCCGCGCGGCATCCAGAACCCGGCCTGGTGCCCCTGGCAGCTGCACCTCGCCCTGGCCGTGGCGCCGGAGGAACCGGCCCGCGCCCGCGCGCTGGCCGCCGACGCGCTCCGGCGGGCCCGGGTCTTCGGGGCGCCGTCGGCCGTCGGGCAGGCCCTGCGGGTGGCGGCGCAGGTGGGGCCGCGCTCCCGGCGGGTGGAACTGCTGGAGGAGTCGGTGGCCCTGCTGAGCGGCTCTCCGGCCGGGTACGAGCTGTGCCGCTCGCTCCTGGACCTGGGGGTGGCCCGGCGGGACCCGGCGCTGCTGGAGCGGGCCGCGGCGGTGGCGTTGTCCTGCGGGGCCGACGGCGTGGCCGCCGCGGTCGGGGCGGCCGTCGCCACCGCCGGGCGCGCCCCGGTCACGGCGCGGTCCGGCTCGTGACGGTGCGGTGCCCCCGGGTGCCCCCGGGGGGCTGCGAACGGGGGTTCGGGGGCGCTGCGGGGGCCCGGGGCGGAAAACCCATGCGGCCACGTACCATGGCCACATGTCCTTCCTCCGCCGCCGCAGCGCCGCCACTCCCGCGGGCCCGGACTTCGATGTCCTGGCCATGGACCCGGGCGACTGGCCGGGCAACCTCGGGGCCGGGCTGCTCCCCGCTCCCGACGGCAGCTGTCAGGGTGTCTTCCTGCGCTACGACCTCTTCGGCGGCCGCGGCCCCGCGATGATCATCGGCAACCTCCCCGAGGGCTCCCCGGCCCGGGAGCTCGCCGACAAGGAGGTCCCCTTCGAGGTGGCCCAGCTCCTCCTCGCCCTGGAGAACGACGAGGACGTCGAGGTCACCGGCGCCGAGGACTGCCCCGTCATGCAGGGCGACAACCTCCTCATCGTCCGCAAGGTGAAGCTGTCCGAGTCCCGGATCTCCTGCGTGCAGTTCGACCGCAGCGACAACGTGCTGGTCACCATCGCCAGCTGGGACCGCCCCATCACCGACGACCTCTACGCACTGCTCAAGCCGCTCCCCGCGGAACTGTTCCAGCAGGGCTGAGCCCGCCGAAATCCAGCCCCGCCGGCGTTTGAGGCGCCCCCGGAGGGCAGACGGAGCCGCACCCGGCCCCGAGAGGCCCCCCGGGGGGACGCGCCCGCACCGTCGCGGGGCGACCCTGAGTCGTCGAGCGGCGGCCCGGAGCCGCCGCAGCGCGGTCCCGGGCCGCCGCCACCGCTACGCGTCCGCGATGTCGTTCGCCGCCACGTAGCCGAAGGTCATCGCCGGCCCGATCGTCGAACCCGCCCCCGCGTAGCTGTGTCCCATCACGGCCGCGCTCGCGTTGCCCGCGGCCCACAGGCCCCGGATCACCGAGCCGTCCTCCCGCAGTGCCCGCGCCCGCGCGTCCGTCACGATGCCGCCCTTGGTGCCCAGGTCACCGGGGACGATCTTGAACGCGTAGAACGGTGGCGCCCACACCGGGGCCAGGCAGGAGTTCGGGTGCACGCCCGGGTCCGTGTAGTAGTGGTCGTAGGCCGTGTCCCCCCGGTGGAAGTCGGGGTCGGTCCCGCTCCACGCCTGTGCGTTGAACCGGTTGAGCGTGGCCCGCAGCGCGGCCGCCGGCACCCCGATCTGCCCCGCCAGGGCGTCCCAGGACCACGCCTTCTTCGCCGCGCCGGACTCGTACCAGGAGTCCGGGAAGACGATCGTCGGCAGGACGTCCTTGAACAGGTACTTGTTGCGGTAGTTCTGGTCCACGATCAGCCACGCCGGAATGTGCGAGCCCGTGCCGCGGTCCTTCTCGTACATCACGTGCACCACGTCGCTGTACGGGGCCGCCTCGTTGACGAACCGCGCCCCGGCCCCGTTGACGATCAGGCCGCCGGGCAGGGTGCGCTCGGCCAGGCAGAAGTACGGCTCGCCCGGCAGCGGGATCGACGGTCCCCACCAGGCGTCCTCCATCAACGCGAGCGCCGCCCCGGCCCGGCTGCCCGCCCGGATGCCGTCGCCCGTGTTCTCCTTCGCACCCACCGACCACTGCGTGCCGATCGGCTGCTGCTGGTACTGCGCCCGCATCTCGGCGTTGTGCTCGAAGCCGCCCGAGCCGATGACCACGCCGCGCCGGGCCCGTACGACGCCCCGCGCGCCGTCCTTCTCGACGACGACCCCGGTCACCGCACCCCCCTCCTGCACCAGGTCCACCAAGGGGCTGTTCAGCCAGAGGGGCACCCCGGCCCGCAGCAGCCCGGCCCGCAGGCCGGTGGCGAGCGCCTGGCCCATGGTGAGCGGCTTCTGGCCGCACAGCGCGGCCGCCGTGCCGCGCGCCAGGCACTCGGTGGACATCGCCAGGCCCTTGGCGCTGACCGCCGCCAGGTTGAGCCACTTGTAGTCCTGGCTGAAGACGACCATCCCGGCCGGGACGGGCAGGTACGCGGGGTTCAGGTGGGCCAGTTCGGCGCCCAGGATGTTCCCGTCGATCTGGTCCGGTTCGATGGAGCGGCCGTTCGGCAGGCCGCCCGGCAGGTTGGGGTAGTAGTCGCTGTAGCCGTCCATGAAGCGGAACTTCAGCGGGCTGTGCGCCATGACGAAGTCCAGCATCCGCGGACCGTTCGCCAAGAACGCCTGCTGGCGGGCGGCCGGTACGCCCGGTCCCACCACCGCCGAGAGGTAGGCGGCGGCCTTCGCCGGCGTGTCCGGCACCCCCGCCCCCAGGATCACCGAGTTGTTCGGCAGCCAGATGCCCGCGCCCGAACGCGCGGCGGAGCCGCCGAAGGTGGGCGCCTTCTCGACCACCAGCACGCTCAGGCCGCGCCCCGCGGCGGTCAGCGCGGCGGTCATCCCGGAGGCGCCGGAGCCGACCACCACGACGTCGTACTCGCCGAGCGGGGGCACGTCGGCGGCCCGCGCCAGGGCGGACGGCAGGCCGGCGGCCAGCATCCCGGCGCCGGTACCGGCCAGGACCGTGCGCCGGGAAGGGGAGGTCGGTCTTGCGGACATGGGCGGGCTCCAGCGGTGTGGGGAGGGAGGGCGGCTCTCCAGCATTTCTGATGCTGAGTCAGAAAAGGTGTTCGGGGGATCATGTGATGTCAAGACATACGCAGGGGTAGCGAGTGCCCCCGGAACGTGCGAAATCCCGTGGCGCACACACCGAGTGTGTGCACCACGGGATTCCCGGGCCTCGTGACCCCCGCCCGGCGGGGCGTCAGCGCGTGCCGACCGCCGCCCGGACCGCCCTGCGGGCCATCCCGCAGTCGTCGTGCAGCCGGCGCAGCAGCAGGCGGTGCTCCTCACCGCTCGACAGGGCTCCCGAGGGCAACGGCTGGGTCGGAGCGGCCGCCGCCATCGAGCGCTGCACCGCCGTCTCCGCCATCCGGATCTCCCGGGTCAGCACCAGCATCAGGTTGACCAGGAAGGCGTCCCGGGAGGCCGGGCCCGCCGACTGGGCCAGCCTGCTGATCTGCCCGCGGGCGACCGGGGCGTCGCCCAGCACCGTCCACAGCGTCGCCAGGTCGTACCCGGGCAGGTACCAGCCCGCGTGCTCCCAGTCGAGCAGCACCGGACCGGCGGGGGAGAGCAGCAGGTTCGACAGCAGCGCGTCGCCGTGGTTGAACTGCGGCTGCACCCCGCCCATCTTCAGCCCGTGCAGCAGCTTCTGCAGGTCGCCGAGGTCCCGGTCGGTGAGCAGACCCAGCTCGTGGTAGCGCGAGATCCGGGAGGCGTACTCCAGGGGCCGGCCGAAGAGCTCACCCGGCGGCCGCCACTGGTTGACCCGGCACACCGCGCCCAGCGCCGCCCGTACGTCCGGCCGCGGCGGGGCCTCGACCGGGTGCCGCTGCAAAGCGGCGACCCGGCCCGCCATCCGTTCCACGATCAGTACGCAGTTCTCGGGGTCCGCGGCGATCAGCCGCGGCACCCGGACCGGCGGGCGGTGCCGGACGAAGGCCCGGTACGACGCTATTTCGTGCCGGTACCGCTCGCGCCATTCAGGCGAGTGGTCCAGTAAGACCTTCGCGACCGCCGTCATCCGTCCTGTGGTGCCCACCAGGAGGACCGAGCGGCCACTGCGGCGCAGCACCTGCACCGGCGCGAACTCCGGACAGATCCGCTGCACCGAGGCGAGCGCGGTGCGCAGTTGCGCCCCCTGCGGCCCCGACAGGTCGATTCTGCCGCTGATCTGCTGGCCCCCGTTGCCCGGCATCCGCCGTGCCCGTACGGCGGCCTGCGCCGGGTTGGAGGGGCGGCCGGGTTCGAGGTAGGGGCCGCCGCCCGCCTGGAAGGTGCGGTGCGGCCGGACGGGCGCGGACACGGAGGACGTTGCTGCGTACATGATGATACGGATCCCTTCGTGCGCCGACGAGTTGCGTACGCCGCCCCGCTCGATCCCGTACATCACCCTGGGGAGTTCCGCCGGTGACCGGGTCGGGGAGGCGCATTCCTACCTGACACCCGACTGCGGGTGGCACACCATCTGGCGCACCCTGGCGAACCCTGGCGAATAGTCGCTCGGCATCTGACGGGGGGTTACTGTCAACTCAGCCGAGAACCTGGGGGCTTGACGTGAGCAAAGGACCCAACACCCGCCTGTCCGATCTGTTCGGGCTGGCCGGGTGGTCCAAAGGCGAACTCGCGAGGATGGTCAACCGGCAGGCGGCGGCCATGGGCCACCACCAGCTGGCCACCGACACCTCGCGGGTGCGGCGCTGGATCGACGTGGGGGAGACCCCGCGCGAACCGGTGCCGACCGTACTGGCAGCCCTGTTCACCGAGCGGCTCGGTCGTGTCGTGACCATCGAGGACCTCGGGTTCGTACGGCAGCGGCGCACATCGGCACGGAACCAGGACGGGGCGAAGGAGAACCCGGACGGCCTGCCATGGGCGCCCGAACGCACGGCCGCGGTCCTCACCGAATTCACGGGAATGGACCTCATGCTCAACCGTCGCGGTCTGATGGGCGCGGGCGCCGCGCTCACCGCCGGCTCCTCCCTCACCAACGCCATGCACGACTGGCTGCACTCCGACCCCCTGCCCGCCACCCCCGCGCCACGCTTCGGCGGCGACGGGTTCCAGGCCGACCCCGCGGGCTACGACCGCTACGAGGCCGCGCCCATCGGTTCACAGGAGATCGAAGCGCTGGAGCGCTCCGTGGAAGTCTTCCGGGCCTGGGACGCCTCCAGAGGAGGTGGGCTCCAGCGCAAGGCCGTCGTGGGCCAGCTGAACGAGGTGGGCGGCATGCTCGCCTACCACCACCCGGACCACCTCCAGCGCAGGCTCTGGGGGGTGGCGGCCAACCTGGCGGTCCTGGCGGGCTGGATGTCGCACGACGTCGGTCTCGAACCCACCGCGCAGAAGTACTTCGTCATCGCCGCGCACGCGGCCCGCGAGGGCGGCGACCGGCCGCGGGCCGGCGAGGCGCTGTCCCGCGCCGCGCGCCAGATGGTCCACCTGGGCAAGCCCAACGAGGCCCTGGACCTGATGAAGCTGGCCCAGTCCGGCTCGGGCGAGGAGACCCTGCCGCGCACCCGCGCCATGCTGCACACCATCGAGGCCTGGGCGCAGGCCGCCATGGGCAAGGGTCAGGCGATGCGGCGCACCCTCGGCGAGGCCGAGGACCTGTTCGTGTCCGACAAGAGCGACGTGCCGCCGCCCAGTTGGATGCAGCACTTCGACGAGGCCGACCTGCACGGCATGCAGGCGCTGGCCTTCCGCACCCTGGCCGACCACGATCCGAGCGCGGCCCCGATCGCCCAGCAGCACGCGCGCGAGGCACTGCGGTTGCGCGCGGCCGGACACCAGCGTTCGCAGATCTTCGACTACATCTCGATGGCCTCGGCCTGCTTCCTCGCCGACGACCCGGAGCAGGCCGACCGCTACGCACGCCTCGCGCTGGTCTCCATGAACGAGACCTCCTCGCACCGCACCTGGGACCGGCTGCGCGAGATGTACCGGCTGACCGGCCAGTACGCCGGCTACGGACGCATCGAGGAACTGCGCCAGGAGATCAAGATGGCCCTGCCGACCCGACCGGTACGAACGGTGCGCGGGTACCGGGGCGCCGGCAGCGCGTCGGGGACCCAGATCTGACGGGGATGCCCGGACAGCCGCACCCGGAGGAGCACGGACACGATCACGGAAACGACCAAGGCCGCGCCTGGCGGCGCGGCCCCGAACCATCGCTTCGCCGCCCCGTGGGCGGCGGGCTCAGTCCCCTACCCTGGCGACCAGTACGCAGGCGTCGTCCTCGCGCCCGGTCTCGCCGAACTCCTCGATGACCGCACGGACACAGTCCTGGGCCGAGCGGGCCCGCGCGAACCGCGGCGCGAGCGCCAGCAGCCGCTCGGCCCCGTCGGCCTGCCCGAACCCGAGGCCGCGCGGGGTCAGCCCGTCCGTGTGCAGGACGAGCACGTCCGCGACCTCGAGCCGTTCCTCGCGCTGCCCGTACGCCGCCCCGGAGGTCGCGCCAAGCAGGATGCCCTCCGGCGGCTGCAGGGCCCGGCCGCGGCCGCCCCGGAAGAGCAGCGGGGGCGGGTGACCCGCCTGGGCCCAGGTGAGCACCCGGCCGGCGGGGTCGTAGCCACAGCACACCGCGGAGCCGAGGGCGGGCTGGACCGAGGTCTCCAACAACCGGTTCAGCCAGCCCATCAGCGGGCCCGGTTCGATCCCGGCCATCGCCATGCCGCGCAGCGCGCCGAGCATCATCGCCATCCCGGAGGTGGCGGTGACCCCGTGTCCGGTGAGGTCGCCGACCGTCAGCATCGAGCGCCCGTCCGGGAGTTCCAAAGCGTCGTACCAATCGCCGCCGATCAGCGCGCTCGTCGCCGAAGGGAGGTAGTGGGCCGCCACGTCCAGCGCGCCGGAGCCGGCGCGCGGGGAGTGCGGCATGCCGCCCCACGGGGGGAGCACGGCCTCCTGGATCTCCACCGCCAGCCGGTGCTCGGTCTGGGCGATCTGCCGTTGGAGCTGGAGCGAGTCACGGCTCTCGCGCACCGCGCGCTCGCTGCGCCGCAGGTCGCTCACGTCGCGCAGCACGGCCCACATGGACGCCGTACACCCGTCGGAGTCGTCCATGACGGGCTCGCCGCGCATGTGCAGGGTGCGGACGCGTCCGTCGGCGCGGACGATGCGGAACTCGCCGTCGATGGCCTTGCCGTCGACCAGACAGGCCGTCACCATCGCGGTGAGCAGGGGCTGGTCCTCGGCGAAGAGGGTGGATCCGAGCTCGTCCAGGGAGAGCGGGCCGGCCTCCGGGGAGCGGCCGAAGATCAGGAACAGTTCGTCGGACCAGCGGACCTCGTCCGTGACCAGGTTCCACTCGGCGCTGCCGACCCGGGTCTGCTGGTTGTCGGCCGTCGGTTCCGGCGCGGGCTGGAAGGCCGCCGGGCCGGGCGCCTGTGCGGGGACGGCGGGCAGCCCTTCCTTGAGCTGGCCCAAGTGTTCGCCGAGGTCGTCGAGTTGGTGCACCGCGAGGTCGCACAGCGCGCGCTGCCATCGTCCCTGCGCGTCGTCGTCATCCACGACGGTGTCACGGCGGACCGCGTCCACGTCGCCCCGCAACCGTCGGGTCTGGGTGATCAGCGCGTCCACCGACCCTGGGCCGGGGGGTTGCGCGGGACGGTCCGCGAACAGGTGGGGAGGCATGAGAACTCCGATACAGGCGCGGCACGGCCAAGTCTGAAGGAAGGACCGGTTACGACTGTTGCACAGACGGCAATGGGCTGTAAGCCGTTTGGCAACATCAGGGCCGTTCCTGCCTGCGGCATATGCCAAAGGCCTCCCGTCCCCCCCTTGGCTGTGCGAACGGTTCAGGTCAACGCGTCAGACGCTGACGGGAACCGGGTGGATCTCGCTGGCCGGGTGCCCGGCCCGCTCGTGGATCCGCTGGACCGCATCGGCCGAAGGTGCCTCGGAGAGGCAGTACACCGTGCCCGACCCGGGGTCGGCCCACGCGCGCTCGAAGTGCACCCCCTCTTCCGCCTCGATCGCCAGGTCCGCCCGGTGGGCGGCCGAGAGCTGATCCTCGGTGATGCCGTGCATGCCGTGATGGACGTCCATGAACAGGGCCACCGCGCTCCACCTCCTCACTGTCCTGTCGTGTCCGGTGGTGCTCCTTCCATGGTCCGCCCGCGCGGCCGGTGCGGCGCGCCGCGGCCGGAAAGCACCGCCGCTCGCGACGGGGTCGCTCGTACGCCCGAGGCGTACGAGCGCGGGGCCGCCGCCGGCCGCGGCGCGGCCCGCGTCCGGTCGCGGTTCGCGCGCCCCCCGAACGGGGGACGCCGCATCTCGGCCGCGACTTCCCAGCGCCCGCGGTGATCGCTACTCTACGTGCCGGTAATGAGCCAAGTGGGGTACGGCGAACAGGGCGGGCGGAGCCACATGACGGGCACGGCAGGGGCTACGGGGGCCACGGGGCCATCGGGGGCGACGGGTTCCACGGGCGGGCCGGGCGGCGCGGGTGACGCGCACGACGAGGGCGCGACGGGCAGGGCCGGGACAGGGCGCAGTCGACGGGCCTTCCTCACCTACCTGGTGGCCGCGCCCACCCTCGCGCTGGTGACCCGCGCCGGGGCCGACGCCCTCGCGCCCCAGGACGCGCACGCCGCCATCCCGACCCTGCCCGCCCTGGCGGACCTGGTCGACCTCGGAGACATCTTCATCCTGGCCGGGGCGCCGACCTCCGCCCTGCTGCTGCTCACCGTCGAGGCCGACGGCACGATCCGCTTCCGGCTGCCGCGCGAAGAAGTCGGCCAAGGACTCACCACGGCCGTCGCGATGCTGGTCGCCGAGGAGCTCGACGCCCCGCTGGCCAGCGTGCGCGTGGAACTGGACGACGCGCGACCGGAGTTGCTCTTCAATCAGCTCACCGGCAGCTCCAACGGCATCCGTTCCCTCTACGGGCCGGTCCGCCAGTGCGCCGCGACCGCCCGAGCCCGCCTGGTCGCGGCCGCCGCCCGGCGCTGGAACACCCCGGCCGCGGGCCTGACCACGGCGGACGGCGCCGTCCGCGCGCCCGACGGCCGCACCCTCGGCTACGGCGCCCTCGCCGCGGCCGCCGCCGACCCGGGCCTGGTCGTCCTCGGCGCCGCCCCGAAGCCCGCGGCGAAGCAGACCCTGATCGGCAGGCCCACCAGCCGGATCGACGCCCGCGCCATGGTGACGGGGAAGCAGCGGTACACCCTCGATCTCGACGTCCCCGGGGCCAAGCCGTGCGTCCTGCGCCGCCCGCCCAGCTTCGGCGCTGCGGTCCGCACCGTCACCAACCTGGCCTCCGTCAAGGCGATGCCGGGCGTCCTCGACGTGGTCACCGTCGCCACCGGGGTCGCCGTCGTCGCCGAGACCTTCGGTCAGGCCCTCGACGCGAAGGCCGCGCTCCAGGTCACCTGGGGCCCCGGGCCCGCCGACAAGCTCTCCGACGAGCAGGTCCGGGCGAAGCTGCGGACGGCCAACCCGGTCCCGCTGCTGCCGCCCCTGCTCACCCCCTACGTGGACGGCGAGTTCGACTTCGCCTTCGTCAGCCACGCCCCGATGGAGACCAACTCGGCGGTGGCCGACGTGCGCGAGGACCGCGCCGAGATCTGGTCCGGGCTGAAGTCCCCGATCGTCGCCCGCCAGACCATCGCCGCCGAGCTCGGCCTGCCGCTCGACAAGGTCACCGTGCACGTGGTCCAGGCCGGCGGGTCCTTCGGGCGCCGGCTCTTCTTCGATGCGGCCCTGGAGGCGGCCCGGGTGTCCAAGGCCTGCCGCCGCCCGGTCCGGCTCATGTGGACCCGGGTGGACGACACCCGGCACGGGCGGATGCGCCCGGCCACCCACCACCGGATCCGCGCCACCTACGCGCTCGGCGAGGTGCTCAGCTTCGAACACCGGGTCGCGGCCGTCGAGACCGACTTCCGGCACGGCCTGGGCGAGATCATCACTGCCACCGCCGCCAGCCTGCCGCTGGGCATCGGCAACGCGACCCTGGCCCAGACGCTCTTCCTGACCACCGTGAAGTCCCCCTACCACTTCGGCCTCACCACCCAGTTGCTCACCGAAGTGCCCACCGGCATCCCGACCGGGTCCTGGCGCTCGGTCTACTCGGCGAACACCCGCGGCGCCGAGGAGATCATGGTGGACGAGCTGGCGGCGCGGATCGGCAAGGACCCGTACGCCTTCCGGCGCGCCTTCCTCAAGACGGCCGAACAGCGCGCGGTCCTCGACAAGGCGGCCACCGAGGGGGAGTGGGGGCGGACCCTGCCCGCGGGCCGCGCCCAGGGCATCGCCTTCCACGAGGAGTACAAGTCCCGCACCGCGTGCCTGGTCGAGATCGACGTCCGCGATCCGGAGCACGTGCGCGTCACCAAGGCGGTCATCGCCGTCGACGTCGGCCGGCCGGTCAACCCGCGCGGGCTGGAGGCCCAGATGATCGGTGGGCTCACCGACGCGATCTCCACCACCCTGCGGGCCGGCCTGCACCTGGACAAGGGGCTCCCCCTGGAGGGCAGCTACAGCCAGTTCCACTGGGCGCTCCAGCGGGACACCCCGCCCGACGTGCGGGTCTTCGTCCTGCCCGCCACCGGCGAGCAGCCGGGCGGGGCGGGCGAGCTGGGCGTACCGGCGGCCGTCGGGGCCATCGCGAACGCCTACGCGCGCGCCACCGGCACCAAGCCCCGCAGCTTCCCCCTCGACTTCGACGTCGACTTCACCCCTTACCCCCGCTAGGAGTACGCCGTGCCCTCGCACACCTTCACCGTCAACGGGCAGAGCGTCACCGTGGACGCACCCGACGACCTGCCCCTCCTGTGGGTCCTGCGCGACCTGCTCGGCATCCGCGGTCCCAAGTACGGCTGCGGGGTCGACGTCTGCAAGGCCTGCACCAGCCACCTGGACGGCGCGGACATCCGCCCCTGCGTGGTGCCCGTCAAGGCCTGCGCCGGTCGCGAGGTCACCACGATCGAGGGGCTCGCCGACGGCGACACCCTGCACCCGGTCCAGGAGGCCTGGCTCGAACAGGACGTCTCGCAGTGCGGCTTCTGCCAGCCGGGCCAGATCATGGCCGCCGTCGCACTGTTGAAGCGGACCGCCACGCCCACGGACGCGGACATCGACGCGATCGCCAACATCTGCCGCTGCGGGACGTACGTCCGCATCCGCGAGGCCATCAAGTCGGCGGCCGCCCGGATGTGAGCCACCGGGGCCGGTTCGGGGGTCGGGCGCGGCTGTGCGCCCGGGTCCCCCGGCTGCGCCATAAAACGGGCAGAAGACTCCGATCGTGGCTGATCATGCTCAAATGAGGCGTATCAACGCGAAACGGGTGCTGGTCGGCGAACCGCTGGACACCGCCCGGCTGGGCGAGACCCTGCTGCCCAAACGACTCGCCCTGCCGATCTTCTGCAGCGACCCGCTCTCCTCGGTGGCCTACGCCACCGAGGAGATCCTGCTGATCCTCGCCCTCGGCGGCGTGGCCCTGCTGCACCTCGCCTGGTACGCGGCCGCCGCCATCGTCTTCCTGATGGTCGTCGTCGTCGCCTCGTACCGGCAGACCTGCCACGCCTACCCGGGCGGCGGCGGCGCCTACATCGTCAGCTCCGAGAACCTCGGCCCGACCGCCGCGCTGACCGCCGCCAGCGCCCTGCTCGTCGACTACGTCCTCACCGTGGCCGTCTCCGTGGTCTCCGGCGTCGCCGCGATCACCTCGGCCATCCCCTCGCTGCACGACCACATGGTCCTGCTCTCGGTCTGCTTCGTGGTGCTGCTGACCTTGATGAACCTGCGCGGCGTGCGCGAGTCGGGCCGGGTCTTCGCCGTCCCCACCTACGGCTTCGTCCTCGTCATCTACGTCATGTTCGCGGTCGCCGCGGTCCGGCTGGGCACCGGCACCACCATCCGCGCGGAATCCGCCGACCTGCCGATCAGCGGATCCGGCACGTACGCGGGCCTCGCCGTGGTCCTGCTCGCCCTGCGCGCCTTCGCCTCCGGCTGCACCGCCCTCACCGGCGTCGAGGCGATCAGCAACGGGGTCCCCGCCTTCCAGAAGCCCAAGGCCCGCAACGCCGCCACCACCCTGGCCGCCATGGGCGTCCTCTCGGTGACCATGTTCGTCGGGATCACCGTGCTCGCCATGTCCTACAAGGTGCACGTCGCGGCCGACCCCACCGAGCTGGGCCTGCCCGCCGGAACCCCCACCTCCACCGCCCTCGCCCAGATCGGCCGCGCCACCTTCGGCAGCTGGGACTTCCTCTTCTACCTGCTCCAAGCCGTCACCGCGGGCGTCCTGATCCTCGCCGCGAACACCGCCTTCAACGGCTTCCCGATGCTCGCCTCGATCCTCGCGAAGGACCGCTACGCGCCGCGCCAGCTCTACAACCGCGGCGACCGGCTCGTCTACTCCAACGGCGTCGTGCTCCTCGCACTGGCCGCCATCGCCCTCATCGTCGCCTTCGACGCCGAGCTGACGCGCCTCATCCAGCTCTACATCATCGGCGTCTTCGTCTCCTTCACCCTCTCCCAGGCCGGCATGGTCCGACACTGGCGCAAGGAACTCGCCTCCGCCGACACCCGCCGCGAGGAGCGCGTCCACATCCACCGCCGGCTCGCCATCAACGCGGTCGGCGCCACGATGACCGCCGTGGTCCTGGTCATCGTCCTGATCACCAAGTTCACGCACGGCGCCTGGCTCGTCGTCATCGCCATGCCGTTGCTCTTCATCGGGATGAAGGGGGTCCGGCGGCACTACGACCAGGTCGCCCGGCAGGTGGCCGTCGCCCCCGGCGTCAAACCGCGCAGGCCCGCCCGCCACCACGTGGTCGTCCTGGTCGCCTCCGTGCACGCCCCCACCCTCAAGGCCATCGGCTTCGCGATGGGCCTGCGCCCCGACACGCTCACCGCCGTCAGCGTCGCCGCCGACGAGGAGGACGCCGACCGGCTCCGCACGGCCTGGGCCGAGCACGACCCGGGGATCCCGCTCAAGATCCTCCATTCGCCGTACCGGGAGGTTGTCGGCCCGGTGCTCGCGTACGTCCAGGAACAGGCCGCCCAGGAGGGCACCGACATGCTGTCCGTGGTGATCCCCGAGTACGTGGTGGGCCACTGGTGGGAACAGCCCCTGCACAACCAGAACGCGCTGCGCCTCAAGGCGCGGCTGCTGTTCACCCCGGGGGTCGCCGTGATCGACGTGCCGTACCTGCTGGAGTCCGCGCGGCAGGACGAACCGGCACCCGGGGCGCCGTCGGACACCCCCTAGCCGACGGAGGTGTCCACGACGACCGTGCCCCGGGCGGTCAGGTGCCGGTCGGGCGAGAAGTTCGGCGAGAAACCGAAGGGGAAGCCGTCGTTCTTGTCCGGGCTGTCGCACGGCACGTCGTAGGTCCACTCGACCACGTACCGCCCCGAGTCCGCCGGCAGGGCGAAGGACAGCTCGCCCGCGTAGCCGCCCGTCGCGCACCGGCCGTGGGTGCGCCGGACGGTGTGGGCCGGGGCGTCCGAGGCGTAACGGGCGCGGTACCCGACCTCGGTGCGCACCTCGGCGGTGGCGACGTAGCGGTGGTCGCGCCAGTCCCAGAAGAGGACGTCCCAACCGAAGCTGTCCGCGCACACCGCGACCTTCACCGTCCACTCCCCGGCGTCCCGGTCCGCCAGGTCCATCGTGACCCGGCAGCGTGCGTTGACCTTCTCCCGACCGCGGTAGGAGCGCTGGGTGCGGCACGAGCCGTCGGCCGGATCCATCGCGGTGCGCCGGGTGACGACGTCGGCGAAGGTGCCGGATCCGTCGTAGGCCTCGCCGCCCCCGAAGGCCTCGAAGTCCTCGTACGTCCCGTACTCCCCGTAGCCCGGGTACCCGCCGTACACCGGCCACGGCTCCGACAGCCCCTGCGCCGGCGGCACGTTCTCGTCGGCCGACGGCAGTCGCCCGCCGTCGTCCGGGAGCACCCGGATCCCGGCGATGTCCTGCTCCTCGGAGAGCGCGAGCGTGGCGAAGTTGTCGCCGTCCTCGGCCGGGCGGGGCACCCCGCCCCGACTGAACTCGTGGTCCGAGGGGCACCGGCGGAGCACGAAGAACCCCTCGCTCTCGTGCTTCTCCCAGAACAGGTTGGCGTAGCGGGTGTGGCGGCGGTCCGGCGCCGCGGCCGTCAGCTCCGTGGGCTGCGTCTCGACCAGGTCGCCGTACTCCGCGCGGACCACCGGCCGCCGCCCCTTGAGCAGGTCCCGGCGCCGGGAGTCGTGGGTGAGCGCGCTGTAGTCGCGATCGCCCCCCGCGACCAGCAGGCAGTGCTCGCGGGCCAGCCGGTAGAAGGGGTGCGCGCGCAGCTCGTCCAGGGCCGGTCCGTCCAGGCCCTGCGCGCCGTAGTGCTTGGCCTGCATCGCGACGTCGCTGAGCAGCATGTCCAGCTCGTACTGGATCTGACGGGCGCGGGCCTGCTCGCGCTCCGCCGCGTAGAACTCGTGGGCCGCCTTCAGCTCGGCGGTACGGGCGGTGGCGCCGGTGAGGTCCGCCGCGAGTTCGTCGACCCGGCTCACGTCCGTGTCGTGATTGGCCAGGGTGACGAAGAAGTCGGTGGTCTCCCCGTAGGGCTGCCGGGACGGCGCACCGAAGTGGGTCCAGTGCAGCAGCGTGAGGCGGCCGTTGTAGAGGTCCTTGAACACCACGTACCGGTGGTCGTCCTCGCGCGGACTGGTCGGACCGAAGTGCCGCGCCCGGATCTCCTTCTCGAACGTGATCCGCCGGTCGTCCGGGGTGATCCGCAGCTGGAACATCCGGCGGCCGTCGCCGCCCGGGCGCTCCAGCTCGCGCAGCAGCTCGGCGGTCGGTTCGTCGAAGGTGGGGGGAAGGAAGCCCTGGGGCATGGTGTCTCCCGGTGTGGGGGTCGGTGCGGTGCGTCACCGAGCCTGACCGAAACCCCGCCGCCCGCGGGACCCGGGCGGAGCCGCCTGACCGGATCGCGTCCCCCGCCCACCGGCCGGGACCGCGCTGCTGATCACCCGGCCGGCCCGGACCGGCGCGGCGCGGACTGCGGCGACTTTGGCGCGGATGCGCCCTGCCCGTCGGCCGCCCGCTGGACCACCGCGGCGTGCGCCAGCGCGAGCTCCACGACGTGGGCCGGGTCGGTCAGCGACCGGCCGGTCAGCTGCTCCAGCCGACGCAGCCGGTTGGAGACCGTGTTGCGGTGGCAGTACAGGCGCTGCGCCGCGTACGTGGTCGAGCCCTGGCAGGCCAGCCAGGTGCCCAGCGTGGTCAGCAGCACCCGGCCGTCCTCCGGGGCCAGCGCCAGCACCGGGCCCAGCACCACGTGGCGCAGCCGTCCCGCGAGCTCGCTCTGACCCGCGACCAGCGCCGCCGGGAGCCGCTCGTCGAGCAGGGCCGTGCGCGGGCTGCCCGGGCCGGTCGTGGTGCGCAGCGCCAGGACGGCCAGGCGCCGGGCCCGGGCGAAGTCGGCGGGCGCCACCACCACCGGGCTCACACCGGCCCGGACGCCCAGGGGTACCAATAACTCGCGCACCGCCTCCAACGGGTGGTGGCCCAGCTCCACCACCGCGCTCTCCCCGTCCGCCCGGATCCGCCACAGGAAGCGCGGCCCGGCCGCGGAAGCGGGCGGACGGGCCACCGGGTCGGCGCCGGCGCCCAGCACGAGCACCGCGAACCGCCCCTGCCCCGGCAGCCCGAGCTGGGCGGCCGCGGTGGCGGCCGCCTCGGGTGCCCCGCCGTCGAGCAGGGCGTCGAGCAGCGCCGCCCGCCGCTCCCGGTCGCGGCCGCCGCTCGCGCCCTCGGCCCGCCGGTAGGCCTCGGCGGTGGCGTCCGTCTGCTGGTCCAGTACGTCCCACAGCACGCTCGCCCCGGGCAGCAGCCGCGGCAGTGCGGCGCGGTCGTGCGCGGTCACCGCCTCGGTCAGCGTCTGCCACAGCAGCCGCCCCGCCTGCCGGTGGGTCCGCAGCAACGAGGAGAGCGGCAACCCCTGTTCGGCCCGCAGCGTCCCGACGGAACGCGCCTCCGTGAGGTCCACCGGCAGTCCGCGGGAACTACGGACCACCGCCTCGACGGTCTGGCGCAGCTGCCGGTGCGCACGTTCGCGCAGCTCGGCCCGGCCGAGCGGAGCGGCGTACGCGGGGTCCTCGGCCAGGGTCCGCTCGGCCAGCCGGTCCGCCGCCACGGCGATCCGCCGGGCCAGGTCCTCGCGTATCTCCTCGATGATCCGCTCCATCGAGGCAGCGTGACACGGGAACCGCTCCGGTGGGGAGGGCCTGGACCCCGCTCGTCGTCACGGCGCGGGGAGCTCGCCCTCCGCGGTTCCGAGGGCGCGCGGTACCGCTTTGCTCCCGGAGGGTCCGGCTTGGGACACTGCGGGAGTGAATGCGACCGACTTGTTCCATCAGATGCTCCGCGAGCGCATAGCCCCGGCACTGCGCGAAGCGGGCTTCACGGGCACCGGCCGGGAGTACCGGCTCGCGGTCGCCGCCCCCGACCACGCCCTGATCGGCTTCCAGCGCAGCGCGGGCTCCACCGCGGACCGCTGCCGTTTCACCGTCAACCTGCGCGCCGTCGGATACCAGGAGCACGAGGACCTGCGACGGCGGCGGCCCGCGCTCGGCACCCGGCTGTCGGCCAACCACGTCGGCCCCGTCGGCTGGCACGCCCGCATCGGCGGGCTGCTCGGCCACCCGCACGACCACTGGTGGACGATCACCGACGAGCAGAGCGCGTCGGCGGTCGCCGAGGACGTGGTGGACCTGGTGCAGCGGCACGCCGTACCCGCCCTCTGGGGCCGGCTGACCGGTCACGCGCCGGTGCCCGGGCCCGCCGTCGACCCGCTACCCGAGTGCCTCGACAGCGGCTGCGCGAACCACCCGGACGCGGCGGGCGAGGAGGCGGGCGCGTACGCCTTCGACGCCGCCGACCTCATCGGCACCGTCGTCTACGAGGTGGGGGAGCGCCAGGCCTGGCCCTACCTCGTCTTCCACGACGAGGAGGCGCAGGCGGAGGGCCGCATCACCATCGACGCCTCGTGGCGGCTGGCGCAGCCGGACTTCGGCTGGGTCCGGGTGGGCCACGACCCGGCGGGTGAGGAGCGGATCGTGCGTTCCCCGGGTGCCACCCTCCCCGCGCACAAGATGGCCGTGCTCGGCGAGCTCGGCCTGTGCCGGGTCTCGGACGCCGAGGTCCGGCCCGACGGATCGCTGCACATCTGCTTCGAGCAGGGCACCCCGCGCGACGCGTGCATCACGGTCTCCGGCACCCCGCACGCCATGACGGTCACCACGCCCTGGCGGTTCGACGGCTGGACCCGGGCCTGACGAGGACGCTGACGAGGACGCTGACGAGGACGCGATCCGGCCTTCGTCGATCTCGTGCCCGGCTTGACGCGAGTCAGCTGGTGTTGCGGGCGGCGAAGGACTTTGATGGGTTTGCCAGGCCGCCTACCGGAGCAGGGGGACTACTCATGGGCACCGAGCAGACTCAGCGGGACAGCGCACCCCACAGCACACCCACCCTCATCGGTTCCGTCCAACGGGCGCTGCGCCTGGTGGAAGCCATGTACGCGGAGGGTGGTGCGACGGCCAAACGGCTGGCGCGGATCACCGGTATCCCCCTCCCGACCGTCTACCACTTGCTGCGCACGCTCACCTACGAGGGGTACGTCCGGCGCGAGGGCGGGGCCTTCCGGTTGGCCGACGGCCGGCCGCTCCCGCTGGCCTCTTGACCGCAAATGATCAGGGGATGACCGGTCTTGGACGGCATCCGGCCACCGGTCCGTAAGCATCAAGCGCATGTTCCAAGGGAAAATGCCAGAACACCCTTCCGCAGTGTGGAACTTCAGTAAGTTCCTCTCTGTCGCGCCGCACGACCGTGCACCACGCACGACCGGCCGGGAGGGGAACCCGCGTGCCCGGGATCGACGAATGCCTGCTCGAAGCCATGACGCTGCCCGGTGCGCGCGGAGCCGCGCTGGTGGACTGGAGCAGTGGACTGGCCCTCGGCACCGCGGGGGAATCACCGGTGGGGGACCACGAGACCACCGCCGCGGAGACCGCGGAGCTGGCCCGGGCCGCCGCCGAATACGAGTCCTTCGCGCCCGGCCCGCCGGACGGCGACGGCCGCACGGCCCCCGGTGACGAGGAGGGCCCGCCCATCGAGGACCTGATCGTCACCACGCGCTCCGGCTACCACGTGCTGCGCTTCGTCGAGACGAGCTTCGACAGCAGCGTCTTCCTTCACCTGTGGCTGGACCGGTCCCAGGGCAACCTCGCCCTCGCCCGGCTCAGACTCAGGGACCTGGCGGCGGGGCTGGTGCTCAGATGACCACCGCGCCCTTCACCGCCGACACCGTGTCCGGCCCCACCGCCGTCTCCCCGCTGCTCACCCGGCTCGCCGCCGAGCGGGCCACCGGAGCGCTCCTGCGCGACCGCGGCACCCTCTTCCTGGAGGACGGACGGATCGTGCACGCCGAGAGTCCGGCCACGCCGGGCCTCGACGTCCTGCTCACCAAGGGCGGCGGACTCGCCCCCGAACGCTGGCGGGAGGCCGTGGACCGGGCCGGAGCCCGCCGCCAGGTCGCCCGGTTCCTCGTCGACAGCGGCGGGCTCGCCGGGGGCGAACTGGAGATCTGCCACCTCGCCGCGATCTTCGACGCCGCCTTCTTCGCGCTCTCCCCGGGCAGCGGACCCTCGCGCTTCCGGCGCGGGGCCACCCACTGGATCGGCTCGGTGCGCTCCGTACCGGCCGCCGCCGTGGAGCGCGAGACCCGGCGCCGGCGCGAACTGCTGGACGCGGTGTGGCCGTACCCCTTGCTCGACACCTCGCCGGTGGTGCCCCGGGCGGCCGCGCCCGGCCAGACCGTCACCAGCCGCCAGCGCATCCTGCTGCGGCAGGCGGACGGGGTGCGCACCCCCGCCGCACTGGCCTGGGTGCTGGGACGCCCGGCCTTCCACACCCTGCTCGACGTACGGCGGCTCGCCGCCGCCGGACTGGTCGAGACCCCCCACGCACAGGTGCCCGGGCCAGTAGCGGAGCCGCTGCCGGAGTGGATGACCCAGGCCCAGACCCCGGACGTGGCCCTGCTCCGCCGGTTACGCGACGCACTGGAGGCAAGCCTGTGAGGCTCCCGTTGCGACCGCGCGCCGACCGGCGGCAGGCCGAGCGGGGGCGTCAAACCGAAAGGAGACTGTCGATGGTGCCCGCCGAGGCCGAAGCCGAGATCCTCGCAGAGCTGCGGCGGCTGCGGGCCCGGGTCCCCCAGCTCACCGGAGCCCTCGCCGCCAGTGCCGACGGGCTCGTGCTCGCCCGGGACACGGCCGCCACCGAGGCGGAAGCCGTGGCGGCGCTGACCGCCGCCGCCCTCGGAGTGGCCCAGCGGCTCAGCGACAGCACCGGACAGGGCGACTTCCGGGAACTGCTCGTCCGGGGCGAGCACGGGTACGTCGCCACCTACGCCGCGGGGGACGCGGCGGTCCTGACCCTGATCGCGGAGCCGCGCGCCAATGTCGGCCGCCTGCACCTGGAGGCCCGCCGCTCCAGCCTGCGGATCGCCGAGCTCATAGACGGCGTCCTCGGCCGCCGTGGCCCGCAGACCCCCGAAGGCCCCCGCTGACCCCGAGCACCACGCACCGCACCACCCGCCACCACCGCACCACCCATCGCCCCATCACCAGTAGGAACACCGGAAAGGAATCCCCCATGGCCAACGTGGAGACCGCCCTCAAGGAGACCACCACCATCGACGGTGCCATCGGCGCCGCCCTGGTCGACTACGGCAGCGGCATGGCCCTCGGCACCGTCGGCGGCAGCAAGGACTTCGACCTCTCGGTCGCCGCCGCGGGCAACACCGACGTGGTGCGCGCGAAGGTGCGCACCATGGAGCTGCTCGGCATCAAGGACGAGATCGAGGACATCCTCATCACCCTCGGCTCGCAGTACCACCTCATCCGGCTGCTGCGCGGCCGCAATGCCCAGGGCCTCTTCCTCTACCTGGCGCTGGACAAGGAACGGGCCAACCTCGCGATGGCCCGGCACCATCTCAAGCGGATCGAGGCCGAACTCGAGGTCTGACGGTACGTACGCTCACGGTGGGGTGGCGAGCGGTCGAATTATTTGCCGTTCGCCCCCGTCACCTGCACAGTTTTGTCCGGATTGGGTGGAGTTTATAATCCCGTTACAGAGTAAGATGCTGTAATTAGCTGATCATTGACTGACAGACCCGCTGGAGAATTCGTCACCCATGCCCCCGCGCCTGAGCATCGTCGTCCCTGTCTACAACGTCGAGCTCTACCTCGATGAGTGCCTGGAGTCTCTCGCCGCGCAGACGTTCGGCGACTTCGAAGTCATCATGGTCGACGACGGCTCGACGGACACCAGTGCCGTCATAGCCAAGGCCTTCGCCGCACGGGACGGTCGCTTCCGACTGGTCATGCAGGAGAACGCCGGACTCGGCGCCGCCCGCAACGCCGGCGCCCGGCACCTGTCGGAGGGCAGCGAGTACCTCGCCTTCGTCGACAGTGACGACACCCTGCCGGCGAACGCCTACCAGCTGATGGTGGACACCCTCGACGAGACCGGCTCGGACTTCGTCGGCGGCAACGTCCTGCGGTTCCGCTCGGTCGGCATGAACCAGTCGTGGGGGCACAAGGCGCCCTTCGCCAAGACCCGGCTGAAGACGCACATCTCCAAGTTCGCCCCGCTCGTCACCGACCGGACCGCCTGGAACAAGGTCTACCGGCGCACCTTCTGGGACGAGCACGGGTTCCAGTACCCGGAGGGCATCCTCT
This sequence comes from Streptomyces sp. NPDC051555, assembly GCF_044454405.1. Taxonomy (NCBI): domain Bacteria; kingdom Bacillati; phylum Actinomycetota; class Actinomycetes; order Kitasatosporales; family Streptomycetaceae; genus Streptomyces; species Streptomyces sp. NPDC051555. The sequence continues at coordinate 46,304 of NZ_JBITDP010000024.1, forward strand.
ACGAGGACGCCCCCGTCAGCATCCCCGCGCACTACTTCGCCGCCAGCGTCGACGTGCTCAGCGACGTCGTCTACCACTGGCGTGTCCGCGAGACCGGCGAGCGCTCCATCACCCAGCGCTCCACCGACCCGGTCTCGCTCGTCGACCGCGTCACCTCCGTCCGCCTGGTCCGCGACGCACTCCAGGCCAAGACCGGCGCCAAGTACGCCCGTTACCTGCGCGACTTCGACCACAACGTGCTGAGCGAAGAACTCCCGCTCATCTACAAGTACGTGCCCGAGGGCGGCCAGGACTTCCGCGACGCCTTCGTCCGCGACGTCGGCGCCCTGGTCCGCGAGATCGGCAGCGAGCCCTGGAGCGACCTCACCGTCGCCGACCGGCTCAAGGCCTACCTCGCCGGTGAAGGCCGCGTCGAGGACTTCATCGCGCTCCTCAAGCACCAGGGCGACTTCTCCTACAGCGTCCCGGTCAAGGGCCTCGCCCGGCCGCAGGCCGACTACCCCTTCCTCCAGGGCCGCCCGCCCGTCCCGGCCAAGGTGCTCACCCTCGGCCCGCGCGAACGCCGCGTCGTCAGCAAGCTCGAACACGCGGCGTGGAGCGGCGGCAAGCTGCTGCTGCGCGGCTACGCCCTGCCCGGCCACCTCGGTGCCGAGAGCCGCCTGGGCTCCCGCAAGATGCTGATCTTCCGGGAGAAGGGCAAGCGCCGCCGTACGGTCGTCAACACCCGCACCGTCGCCGCGCCCATGGCCACCGTGAACGCGGCGCACCTCGCGCTGCGGCACGCCGACTGGGCCGGCTTCACCGCCGTCGTCGACCCCTCCGTCTTCCAGCAGGGCGGCAAGTGGCGCGACGGCACGTGGACCACTTCGATCGCCGTCACCGGCGCCGGCGGTCTGCACCGCGCCCGGCTCAAGGGCGGCGACCACGACAGCGGTCTGACCCCGCCCGCCCACTGGGTGGCGCCCGACGTCCGGATCGTCCCCACCGTCGCCGGTGCGCTCACCGTCACGGTCGAGGTCGTCCGCGCCCGGGTCCTGGACGTCCGCCCCGACGCCGACGGCACCGGCTTCGTGGTCAGCGGCGAGCTCGCCGCCGACTTCGCCGCCGGAGCCGCCCTGCGCGCCCAGCACCAGAACAGCGGCACCGTCGTGACGCTCCCGCTGGAGACCACCCCGGGCGCCCACGGCGGCCGCAGTGCCTTCACCGTGCGCGTGCCCGTCGCCGACCTGGCCGCCGTACCCGACGCGGTGCCCGCCCCCGGCGAATGGCTCCCCGAGCCGTGGAACCTGTCCGTGACCGGGGCCGACGGCACGGCCGTCGACCTCGCGCACGACGAGCGCGGCGGGTTCACCGGCCTCGTGGTCCCCGTCCCCGGGGACGACACCGGCCGCTCCGTCTTCGTCAAGCGCACCGCCGTCGGGCACCTCTGCTTCGCCCTCCAGCCGTCGCCGCCGCTGGTGGAGACCGTCGCGGCCGAGGACGGCCGCCTGACCCTGAACGGCACCTACCTGCCGCCCGCCGACAGCGCCGACGAGCCGCACGAGCTGGTCCTGCACAACTGGCACGGCGAGGAGTACAGCTACCCCGTCACCCTCGGCGACGGCCGCTTCGACGCCTCCTTCGTCCCGGTGCTGCCCGAGCACTTCGCGGGGCGGACCACGCTGCCGCACGGCCGCTGGTGGCCGACGCTGCGCCCGGTCAGCCGCGGCGGCGTCACCGCGAGCCTGCTCGGTGTCGACCGGGGCGCCCCGGTCCAGATGATCGCCCCCGCCCTCGGCAGCGGCCCCGCCGGCCTGACCGTCGACGGCCGGCGGATGCGCGTGGAAGCGCGCTTCTTCGACCGCATGGCGCTGGTCGTCGACCAGCTGTTGACCCCGCACGACCGCTCCCGGTACGCGCAGCGCATCGCCCGCGACGTGACCTACCCGCAGCAGCGCCAGGCCCCGGTCAAGGACATCGTGGTCTACGACACCTTCCAGGGGAACGGCGCGGGCGACTCGCCGCGCGCCATCCACGAGGAGCTGGTGCGCCGCGGCGAGAAGCTGGAGCACGTCTGGCTGGTCCGCGACGGCCACACGGAGGTCCCGCCGACCGCGCGTGCCGTGCAGTACCGCAGCCTGGAAGCGTGGGACGTACTGGCCCGCGCCCGCTACTACGTCGCCAACGACAGCGTGCCCGCGCCGTTCTTCCGCCGCGAGGGCCAGGTCGTCGTACAGACCTGGCACGGCACGCCGCTCAAGCAGATCGGCCACGACTTCATCCACGACTACTACTCGAGCCCCGAGGTGCTCGAAGCGCTGGAGCACGACAGCGCCCAGTGGTCGCTGCTGGTCTCCCCGAGCAGCTTCGCCACGCCCGTCCTCAAGCGCGCCCTCGGTTTCAAGGGCGAGGTCATGGAGGTCGGCAGCCCGCGCGCCGACGCCCTGGTGCGCCCCGACGCCGACCGGATCGCCGAGGTCCGCCGCCGTCTCGGGCTGCCCGAGGGCAAGAAGGTCGTCCTCTACATGCCGACCTGGCGCGAGAACAACGAGGGCTGGTCCAACGGCTACAAGCTCGACCTGCGCATCGACCTGGACGAGGCCCGGCGCGAGCTGGGCGAGGACCACGTACTGCTGGTCCGCGGCCACTACCGGGTGACCGAGCAGGTCCGCGACGCGGTCCGCGACGGCTTCGTGAAGGACGTGTCCCGCTGGGCCGACGCCACGGACCTGCTGTTGGTGGCCGACGTGCTCGTCTCGGACTATTCGTCCGCGATGTGCGACTTCGCGCTCACCGACCGGCCGATCCTGCTGTTCACCTACGACCTGGCGCACTACCGCGACACGCTGCGCGGCCTCACCATCGACCTGGAGGCCAAGGGCCCGGGCCCGCTGCTGCACGATGCGACGAGCCTGCTCGCCGCGGTGCGCGACGCCGACGCGATCGGCGCCGAGTACGCGGAGCGGCGCGCCGCCTTCCGCGCGGAGTTCTGCGACCTCGACGACGGCCGGGCCGCCGAGCGGGTCGTCGACCGCATGCTGGAGATGTAGCCCGTACGGGTGCTTCGCGGACCGGTCCCGGGCCCACCGATGAGAATCGGGTCCGGGACCGGTCTGTATGGGTGGGACGAGAACCCGCCCACACCCGCTGGAGGCATTCATGATCAGCAACGGTTTCACCACGTGCCTGTGGTTCGACGGCAATGCGGAAGCGGCCGCCGACTTCTACCTCTCCGTCTTCAAGGACGGCAAGCGCGGTCGGATCGGCCACTACACCGACGCGGGTCCGGGCGAGGTGGGGTCCGTGATGGTCGTCGAGTTCGAGATCAACGGACAGAAGTTCGTCGGCCTCAACGGCGGCCCCCGGTTCACCTTCACCGAGGCCGTCTCCTTCCAGATCCACTGCGCCGACCAGGCCGAGGTGGACCACTACTGGGAGGCGCTGACCGCGGACGGCGGCGAGCCGTCCGTCTGCGGCTGGCTCAAGGACCGCTTCGGCCTGTCCTGGCAGGTCGTCCCGGCCGAGGTGATCGACCTGATCAGCGACCCCGATCCGGCGAAGGCCGCACGGGCCAGCGCCGCCGTGTACACGATGAAGAAGATCGACCTGGCGGCGGTGAAGAAGGCCCACGCGGGCAGCTGAGCCCGCGGGGCCGGGGACCCGCTGGACCCCCTGGACCTGGACCCCCTAGACCTGGACGTCCTGGAGCCGGTCGAGGAGCGCGGGCAGGGCGCTCCCGATCGGTTCCCGGATCACCTCGTCGGCGAGCGGGTCGTACGGGGTCTCCTCCGCGTTCACGATGATCAGCCGGGCGCCGTGCTCGGCCGCGATCCCGGCCAGCGAGGCGGCGGGCTGCACCTGGAGGGTGCTGCCGACGGCGATGAAGACCTGGCAGCCCTTGGCCACCGCCACGGCCTGCGCCAACACCTCGGGATCGAGTCGCTCGCCGAACATCACGGTCCCGGCCTTGAGGATCCCGCCGCAGGTCAGGCAGGCGGGGTCGGGCTCGCCCGCCGCGACCCGGTCCAGGGTCTCGGACATCGGGGAGCGGACATGACACCGGGTGCAGACGACGGCCCGGGCGGTTCCGTGCAGCTCGAAGACCTTGCGGTCGGGCATGCCGGCGAGCTGGTGCAGCCCGTCGACGTTCTGGGTGACGACCCGGACCGGGGTCCCGGCGCGCTCCAGCGCGGCCACGGCCAGGTGCGCCGCGTTGGGCAGGGCCCCGAGCGCGGCGATCTCGGCGCGCATCAGCCAGGACCGTCGCCGGATCTCCGGATCCTCCATGTAGTACTCGTAGGTCACCAACTTCTCGGCGCCGGGCTCCCGGCGCCACAGGCCCTGCGGCCCCCGGTAGTCCGGAATCCCGGAATCGGTGGACATTCCGGCCCCGCTGAACACGACGACGAGTGGCTTCCCCATGCCCGCGACCCTACGCAGCCCCCGCCCCCCGGGGCGAAGCATTAAGCGGCGCGCCGACCGGCCGGTGGCGCCGGCGGCATCACTGCACGCAGAACTCGTTGCCCTCGGGGTCCGCCATCACCACGTGCGACATGCCGTGCTCCTCCACCGTCCGCAGCACCGTGGCCCCCAGCGAGGTCAGCCGCTCGCTCTCCGCCACCCGCCGCTCCGGACCGAAGTGCAGGTCGATGTGCAGCCGGTTCTTGCCCTGCTTGGGCTCCGGCACGGCATTGAAGAGCAGGCGGCGCCCCAGCCCGACCCCGGTCGCCGGGTCGACCGGGTCCTCCGGGTGGCGCACGGCCGCGGCGCCGCGCCACATCTTCCGGCCGTCCACCACCATCCAGTCGGCGTCCGTGACCGCGCCGAAGCCGATCAGCCGCTCGATCAGCTCGGAATGCTCCTCCTGCGCGTACCCCAGCGCCGCCGACCAGAACCGCGCGAGGCGCAGCGGATCGGCACAGTCGACGACGAGTTTCCACTGCACGGCGGTCATGGCATCCTCCGGGACGTAACGGACCTTGCTTGCGATCCCGTTATAGCCGGGCCCACTGACATCCGCTGAGTACGGGTACTCAGGTCCGCGCGGCGCGCGTTGGCGATACTGATCGCTCAGCCCCGCCCGCGGGGAACCGCCCGTCAGGGACCCTGGAGCCGTTGTGACACCCCGCCGCATTCCCGCTGTCGTCCTCTCGGCCTGCGCCCTGCTCGCGCTGGCCGGCTGCGGCACCACGTCGACCACGGGGGACGGCGCCGACCCGGTACCGGCCGTGTCCCCGAGCGTGGACTACGCGGCCCGCGCGCGGGCGGCCGCCGCCCGGCACGACCAGCTCCACCCCGAGATCGCCGCGCGGTGCGCGGACCGAGCCACCAGCCTGCCGCAGCCGCGGGGCAGCGACGGTACGGGCGGCTCCGGGACGGACCCGGAGGCGAACAAGTACGCCGAGAACCACGCGTTCAAGAGGGAACTGCCCGACACCCCCAAGGAGCAGTGTCTCGGCCGGGCCCACGCGGAGCGCATCCGGGCGGCCCTGACCGGGGAGGGCAGGACGGTCCCGCACACCGAGGCGGAGCTGCGGACCGCGCTGGAGGGGCTCGGCTACGCCGTGGACCCGGGCGTCGTCAAGAGCGGTCCGGGGCAGACCGGCACCCTCTGGTTCGAGCTGCGCATCCACGAGGGCGGACCCTGCGTCGGTGGTCAACTGCACGACCCGGTGCGGATCGAGACCCACGGCTCGTACATGGAGGGCGGCTGCTGGGAGCCCCGGGGCGGTCACTGACGGGCCGTCGGCCGGACAGGCTCCGTACCGGGACGGACCGCACCTCTGGTACAACACCGCACATGAGCGCATTCGAGATCGCCGGCGCGAGCACCGCCGACATGGAGCTGTTCCGGGCCTGGTCCGACGACGAAGGATGGAATCCCGGTGACACCGACCGGCTGGCCTTCGCCGTGGCCGACCCGCGCGGCTTCCTGGTGGGGCGGCTCGACGGCGAGCCCGTGGCCTGCGTCTCGGCGGTCCGCTACGGCGCCGGGTTCGGCTTCGTCGGCTTCTACATCGCCCGCCCCGCCGTGCGCGGGCAGGGGTACGGGATCCAGCTCTGGCGCGCCGCCATGGCCCGGCTCGACGGGCGCCTCGTCGGCCTGGACGGGGTCGTCGCCCAGCAGGACAACTACCGCAAGTCCGGCTTCCGTTCGGCCTGGAACAACGTTCGCCACGAGGGCGTTCCCGTCGCGCCGCAGGAGAGCGGCGACTTCGGGAGCGCCGGCGCCGGCATCGAGGTGATCGATGCCCGCTCCCTGCCCTTCGCCGAACTGGCCGCCTACGACCGGAGGTTCTTCCCCGAGCCGCGCGATTCCTTTCTCGCGGCCTGGACCGGGCTGCCCGGCCGCACGGCCCTGGCGGTCGTCCGTGACGGGCGGGTGGAGGGCCTGGGGGTGATCCGGCCGTGCAGTGCGGCCTCGCGGATCGGTCCGCTCTACGCCGCCACCCCGGCCGTCGCCGCCGCCCTGATCCAGCGGCTGGCGGCGACGGTGCCCGGGGCCCCGGACGGGGGAGCGGGACCGGTGGCGGTGGACGTGCCCGACGCCAATCCCGCCGCCCTCGCCCTCGTGTCCGGACTCGGCCTGGTCCCCACCTTCGAGGCCGCCCGGATGTACACGGGCCCCGCGCCGGAGGTCGACCTCCCCGGTCTCTACGGGGTGACCAGCCTCGAACTGGGCTGACCCGGGGGAAACGTCAGAACGCGAACAGGGACCCGCTGCCGCCCCTCATCGCGCAGCGGTTGGCGAAGGTGTGCTGGTAGGTGTAGTGCTTGCCCTGCCACACGCCGTCGGCCGTGACCGTCACCGGGTCCCACTCCCTGGTGCACGGCCCGGCGGAGCCGCCGCGGGTGATCGTGTCGGCCTGGCCGGCGGCCGCGAGTAACTCCGTACACGCGCCGGCCGGGTCCGGGTGGGTGCCGCTCGGGCGGGGTGCGCAGACGAGTGTCACGGCGCGCAGGACCGTTCCGTTGCGGGCGTCGTCGCCCGCCGTGATCCCGAGCACCAGCGCGGACGGCGCGTAGAGGCTCTCGGTGCCGGAGGGCGCGGCGTCGGCCGCCCCCGACCCGGCCAGTGCGGTGAGCGCGGTGAGCGCCATGGCCGCGGAAGCGAGACCCATACCCCTTGCGATGGACCGCATTTCGAACACTCCCTTGGGTGGTTGTTTCGGATAACGGACACGAGTGTTGCCCACCCAGGGCGCGGCCGCTCACCCGCACCCCCATTTCACGTCACCGAAAGCGACCGTTCGATCGCTGGTTGTGGCGGTCCGGACTCCTGTGACCTGTAGGAAAACCTGTATAGAACCTGTATACGAAACGGCCGAAGATCGGTCCGTCGACATCGGGCCAGCGAAGGCCCGCGGGAGGCCGGTATCCGGTCGGTGCGGGCCCCGGCGGCGCCGACGTGGAGCCTCCGGGGAGGTGCGTATGCCCTAGTGGGGGGCGTACAGGTCGAGCAGGCGGGTGCGGGTCTGGTGCAGGCGGTGGGCCAGTACCCGGCCCACCCAGTGGCCCACGGCGGAACCGAAGGCCGGGTCGGCGTCCATCAGCATCCGGACGGTCGTTCCGTCGAACTCGTACGCGCGCACCGGGGTCATCGCCTCGGCGCCCAGCTGCCAGACGTACGGCGGGAACAGCCACGACCAGCCCACCAGCTCACCGGGGCCGAGGCTCTCCACCGGGGTGGGCCGGCGGCCGGGGACCGGGATCTCCAGGGTGACGGTGCCGGAGCGCACGATCCAGAAGGTTTCGGCGCGGTTTCCTTCGTCGAAGATCCGCGCGTTTTCGGGGAAGTTCACCTCGTGGGCGTGGCTCATCAGCCGCCCGCGGTGTTCGGTGGACAGGGCGGCTGCGATCCGGATGGGGGAAGGGTTGCTCACGACGGCCTCCGATCGGGACCCCCCGCTCCACCCAGTGTCGCCGACCGGCGGCCCGATGGCCGTTCCTCGTCGCGATCCGCCGTCATTCGTCGCCGTTGGCCTCCAGGCAGGCCAGCTCCATCGCGTCGAGCACCGCCTCGTAGCTGCGCTGGCTCAGCTCCGCGACGTTCTCTATCTGGGCGGTCGCCCACGCGGAGAGGGTCATCACGAGGACCCGCAGCCCGTCCGTGCCGTGCTCGGCCAGGATCGCGTCCGCCAGGACCATCGCGTCCTCCGGCACCCGCTCCGGCGGCTCCAGTCCGGCCAGCTCCCGCAGCAGCGTGATGGTGCGGCGCGAGATCTCCGGGGTGATCCTCGCCAGCCGCATGTCTTCGTCCCTGTCCATCCGCCCCCGCCTTCCGTCGACCGAGCCGATCCCCCTGCAGGCACGGTAGAGGGGCCGGGGCCACGGCGTGGCGCTTTCGCCAGGGTGCGCGCCCGCCGGGGCCGCCATCTCCCTTCCACTGGCGCCGACCGGCCGGTAACTTGACCGCGTTCATTCATGTCTGACAGGCGACCGGACCGGTAGGTGCGAGATGCAGAGCCCACTGAGCGCGGCCCGCCACGCCCTCCTGCGGTGCGTGCCACTGCTGTGCGCGCTGCTGGTCACGGCCCTCGCCGTACCGGCCGGACCGGCACGGGCCGCCGGGACCCAGGAGGCGCGGGCCGCCGCGACGGACGTCGGCCGGGCGGCCGCGGCGACCTGGACACCGCCGCTGTCGACCCGCGGCCGCTACATCGTGGACGCGAAGGGCGAGCGCCTGCGGCTGCGCTCCGGGAACTGGGACGGCGCCCAGGGCTCCTGGAACGGCTCCGGGGACGCGGCCGACCCCGCCACCCACCACGCGGGCCAGGACTCCCACGGGATTCCGCTCGGCCTCGACCGGACCCCGATCACGGCTCTGCTCGCCGATTTCCACGCGCTGGGGCTCAACAGCATCCGGCTGCCCTTCTCCGGCGAGATGCTGCGCACCACCGCCCCGGTCCCGGACGCAGCGGTCGCGGCCAATCCGACGCTGCGCGGGAAGACGCCGTTCCAGGTGTACGACGCGGTCGTCGCCGCGCTGACCGCCGACGGATTCGCGGTCATCCTCAACAACCACACCAACACCACCCGCTGGTGCTGTGGCCTGGACGGCAACGAACGCTGGAACAGTGGGCGTTCCACCGCCCAGTGGGCCGACGACTGGGTGTTCCTCGCCCGTCACTACCGCGGCAACCCGCGGGTGGTCGGCGCCGACCTCTACAACGAGGTGCGCCGCGACGCCCTCGACGACCCCAACTGGGGCCTGGGGGACGGCCACGACTGGTACGCGGCGGCGGAGGAGGCCGCCGACCGGATCCTCACCGAGGCCAACCCCGACCTGCTCGTCGTCATCGAGGGCATCAACTGGACCGGCATCCCGCTGGACGGTCTGCCGCACGGCCGCCCCACCCTGACGCCCGTGCGCACCCTCTCCCACACGCTCGTGGCCTCGGACAAGCTGGTCTACTCCGCCCACTTCTACGGCTACACCGGGCCCCACCACAGCGGCGCGACCGGGCTCGGCGAGACCCATGACCCGCGCTACCAGGACATGAGCGCCGCCGAACTCGAACAGTCCCTGTACGAGCAGGCCTTCTACGTCTCCGCGGAGAGCGGCAACCACTTCACCGCCCCGGTGTGGATCAGCGAGTTCGGCATCGGCGCCGGCGAGGGCGGGGGCGCGCCGCGGACCTGGTTCACCCGCCTCACCTCGTACCTGGCCACTTCCGACGCCGACTTCGCGTACTGGCCGCTGGTCGGCTGGAGCACCACGGCGCAGGGCGCGCCGGGCGGGGACGACTGGGCCCTGCTCCGCTACGACGCCGCGGGCCGCCGCACCGGGGTCCTGGACCCGGGGGACTGGCGCACGGCCCCCTGGGCCGCCCTCGCCGCTTCCGCCGGGCGCAGCGGGCCGGTCGCCCCCGTCACCCGCTGGTCGATGCTGACCACCGACCACCGCGACCAGGTCGCCTCGCTGCTGACCCGGGCCACCGGCGACTGGGACGGCGGGGCCCGCAAGGCGGTCTGCCCCGACGGCTCCGGGCTGGTCGGTCTGAGCCACACCGGGGGTCGGGGCCTCTGCGTCGGCTCGGGCCTGCGGGCCGCGACGGGCGCCCAGAGCGTGGTGCGCGACGAGCGGTACGTGCCGGCCGGTGGCGACTGGGCGGGCGGTTACACGAAGCTCCAGTGCCCGGTGGGCCAGTTCCTGATCGGGTACAGCGTGCGCGGCGAGCGGCTCTCCGCGGCCCTGTGCGCGCCGGGACGAGCCGCTCTCGCCGGAGCGGGCCGCACCGTCTGGTTCGACCGGGGCGACAACCGGCCGCCGGGCGCGGCGGGCGGGGAGTTCGCCTACGGCGCCTACAAGGGCCAGTGCCTGCCCACGGAGTACGCGGCGGGCATCGCCTTCACCACCCGGGTCGGGTCCCGTCCGTCCGCCGCCGCGCTCCTGTGCCGCGCGGCGCCGGTCGGCTGACGGGGCCGGAGCGGGTTTTTCCGCATCCGATGGGTCAAGTGTGGTGAACGCGGCGCGGAATCGCCCTAGTGTGCGCCCTACGCACGGCGCCGGTTCAGCTGTTTCCGGCCATGTGCGCGCACGCACCGCCGTGCACCGTCATCACCTCGCACCTTGAACTGGGGGGTTCATGCGCAGATCCAAAGGCCTGGCGACCGCTCTCGCCCTGGCCCTGTCCGGTGGCGCGACGGCCATCGCTCTGGGCCTCGTACCACCGGCCGCGGCGCTCACGCCGCCCGTGGCCTTCACGGCCGACGCGCTGTCGACCTGGCAGCCCAATGGCGTCGTCTGGGCGCTCGCCGAAGCGAACGGCACGATCTTCGCCGGTGGTACCTTTTCGGCCGTCCGGCCGCCCGAGGGCGGCGCCGGCGCCGAGCAGTCCGCGGTCAACTTCGTCGCCCTCGACGCGGCGACCGGCGCCCCGACGGCCTGCACGCTCTCCTTCACCGTCGGCGGCGGCACCGCCACCGTCCGAGCGCTGGCCCTGTCGCCCGACAAGCAGACCCTGTACGCGGGCGGGTACTTCGGCGCCGTCAACGGCACGCCGGTCTCCAGCCTCGCCGCGATCGACGTGGCGACCTGCACCCCGAAGGCGGCGTTCCACCCGTCCTTCGCGGCCACCGTCCGCGCGCTCGCCGTCACCGACGACACCGTCTACGCCGGCGGCGACTTCCTGACCGTCCAGGGCCAGTCCCGCCAGCGCTTCGCCGCCGTCACCACGACCGACGGCGCCCTGCGGCCCTTCACGGCCGACGCCGACGAACCGGGCCGCGCGGTCGAAGTGACCCCCGACGGCAGGAACGTGCTGATCGGCGGCGACTTCTTCACCGTCAACGGTACGAACACCCACGCGCTCGCCGTCGTTGACGCCACCAGTGGCGCGCTCGCCAAGTCCTACCCCGGCTTCATCGAGACCAACTCGGTGGTCAAGGACATCGCCGTCGACGCCACCGGCTTCTACACCGGCAACGAGGGCACCGGCGGCGGGGTCTTCGACGGCCGGATCGCGCTCGACCTCGCGGGCTTCGACCAGCGGTGGCGCGACACCTGCCTCGGCGCCACCCAGGCCGTGCTGCCCTACCAGAACGTGCTCTACAGTGCCTCGCACGCGCACGACTGCTCCAGCGTCGGCGAGTACCCCGACGGGCAGCGCCACCACCTGCTCGCCGAACCCACCACCGGCACGGCCAAACTGGGCTGGGCCCCCGACACCAACGACGGCATCGGCGAGGGCATCGGACCGCGGGTGATGACGGTCGGCTCCAAGGCCGGGGTCCAGTACCTCTGGGTCGGTGGCGAGTTCACCACCGTCAACGGCTCCGCGCAGCAGAGCCTGACCCGCTTCGCCTCCACGGGGGACACCGGAGCGCCGACCGTACCGGTCGCGAGCGCGGTGAGCTTCAAGCCGGGCCAGGTCCAGGTGCGCTGGCGCACCAGCCTCGACCTCGACGACAGCACGCTGACGTACGAGGTGTACCGCAACGGCTCCGCCACGCCGATCGCCACGGTCGCCGCCGACTCGCTGTTCTTCCGGCGCCCGCAGGCGTCGTGGACCGACACCACCGTCGCCGCGGGCCAGTCGTACAGCTACCGGGTGACCGCGACCGACGGCGCGGGCAACACCAGCGCGCTCTCCGCCACGGCATCGGTGACCGTACCGGCCACCGCGGACGCCTACCCGAACCAGGTGCGCACGGACGGCGCCGCGCAGTACTGGCGCTACGACGAGAGCGCGCTGCCCTTCGTCGCCGACTCCTCGGACGGCGGCAACTCCGGCGGCGTCCACCTGAACGCCCCGGCGCTGCGCCAGACGCCCGGCGCGGTCACCGGCGCGAGCACGGCGATCGGCTTCAACGGGACGGACACCCAGGTGTACGGCGACCGCCGCTCGACGGTCGGCGGCACCTACACGCTGGAGACCTGGTTCAAGACGAACACCACGCGCGGCGGCAAGCTCGTCGGCTTCGGCAACAACCAGACGCGCGGCAGCAGCCAGTACGACAAGCACGTCTACATGACCAACGACGGCCGCCTGACCTTCGGTGTCTACACCGGAGCCACCCGCACGATCACCACGGGCGGCGCCGCCCGCTACAACGACAACCAGTGGCACCACGTCGTCGCGACCCAGGGCGCGGGCGGCATGGTCCTCTACGTGGACGGGGCGCAGAAGGGCACCCTGAACGTCACCACGAACGAGAACTTCGCCGGCTACTGGCACGCGGGCGGTGACAACCTGAACGGCTGGCCCGAGCGTCCCACGAGCGACTACTGGGCGGGCCGGCTCGACGAGACCGCCGTCTACCCGACGGCCTTGACCCCCGCACAGGTGCAGAACCACTACGCCCTCGCCACGGCTCCGGCCGACTCGGTCGTCCAGGTCCAGGCCGCCGAGGACACCTACGCCAACGCGGGCGCACCCGGCACCAACTTCGGCACCTCCGGTTCCCTGGCGGTGGGCGGCAGCGCGCTCTACCAGAGCTACCTGCGCTTCACCCTGCCCGCGGCGCCCGCCGGCACCGTCCTGAAGTCGGCCACGCTGAGCGTGAAGACGAACACGATGAGCGGGGCGGGGACCACCGACACCGTGTCCGTGGTTCCGGTCACCGGCGCGTGGACGGAGACCGGTACGACCTACTCCAACCGTCCGGCCCTCGGCGCCACCGCGCTCGGCAGCTTCGCCGGCATCGCGGACGGCTCGGCGCTCGCCACGACCACCCTGGACCGGGCCGCCGTCGCCGCGGCCCTGAACGGCTCCTACGGCCTGGCGCTGACCAATGGCGGCGCCGACCCGGCGTGGCTGTGGTCCTCGGAGGCGGCCGCGAACGAGGGGACGCCCCAGCTGACCCTGACCTTCGGCCCGCAGTAACGGCAGCACCTCGTCGAGGGGGGCGCGGGCCGACACGGCCCGTGCCCCCCTCGCGCGTCCCCGTCAGGGAGCGGAGGCGGGGGCGGCGCCCGGCTCGCCGTGCCCGATGTGGGCCAGGACCTGCTGGAGCAGTGCGCTCACGTGGGCGTCGTGCAGCTCGTAGACGACGCTTCGGCCCGTGCGGCGGCCCGTGACGAGGTCGAGGTGGCGCAGCAGCCGCAGGTGGTTGGAGACGGTGGGCTGGCCGAGGCCCAGGTCGTCCGCGAGTTCGCCGACCGAGCACGGCGCGTGCAGCAGGCGGGCGAGGATCCTGATCCGGGCGGGCGAGGCGAGGCCCTGCATGACCTCGGCGACCGCCTCGGCGTCCGGCTCGGTGAGGGTGGGGGCGGCCGAGGGTTCCATGGCGTCACTCTAAGTCAAAGGATTGAGATGTGTACAGGTTCATATATTTGGATGTGCTGATATATTGATGTCATGAATAAGAACCGCACGCCGAACCCGCCCCGCGGCGACGGCCACGCGCACGGTTTCCTCGGCGAGCGCGCCGAACTGGTCAGTGCCCTGCTCGCGCTCACCGTCTACCTGACCGGCCTGATCCTGGAGCTGACCGGCAACGGCGGCCCCGCGACCCTGCCCCTCTTCGTCGCCGCCTACCTCTTCGGTGGATTCTTCACCCTCCGCGAAGCACTGCTCACCGTCCGGCGCGGCCGCTTCCAGGTCGACTTCCTCATGCTGATCGCCGCGGCGGGCGCCGCCGCCATCGGCAAGTGGGAGGAGGGGGCCGTCCTGCTCGTCCTCTTCAGCCTCGGCCACGCCCTGGAGGGCTACGCGATGGGGCGCGCCCGCAGGTCCATCGAGGCGCTGGGCGAGCTGGCACCCCGCAGCGCCCTCGTCCTGCGCGCCGCGGCCCCGGTCGAGGTGCCCGTGGAGGAGCTGGTCGTGGGCGACACCGTCCTGGTCCGCCCGCACACCCGGGTCCCCGCCGACGGATTCGTCGCCTCCGGCACCGGCAGCCTCGACCAGTCGGCCATCACCGGCGAGAGCATCCCCGTCGACAAGCAGCCGGTCGCCGACCGGGCCGCGGCCCTCGCGGACCCGGCCGCCGTCGACGCCGCGAGCCGGGTCTTCGCCGGTACGGTCAACGGCGCCGGCGCCCTCGACGTCGTCGTCACCCGCCTCGCCCGGGACAACACCCTCGCCCGGGTGGTGCGCATGGTGCAGGAGGCCGAGGAGCGGACCTCACCCACCCAGCGCTTCACCGACCGCTTCCAGAAGGTGTTCGTCCCCGGCGTGCTCGCCCTGGTCGCGGTGCTGCTCGGCGTCGGCGCCCTCACCGGCGAACCCTTCGCCGACACCTTCTACCGGGCGATGGCCGTCCTCGTCGCCGCCAGCCCCTGCGCCCTCGCCATCGCGACCCCGGCCGCCGTCCTCAGCGCCGTCGGCCGCGCGGCCCGTGGCGGCGTACTCGTCAAGGGCGGCGCCCCGCTGGAGGAGTTCGGGCGGCTGCGCACCATCGCCTTCGACAAGACCGGCACCCTCACCGAGGGCCGCCCGCGGCTGACCGAGGCCGAGGCCGCCGACGGCGCCGGCCCGCAGGAGCTGCTGCGCACCGCCCTCGCCGTGCAGCGCCTGAGCGACCACCCCCTCGCGCAGGCCGTCGTCCGCGACGCCCCCGCCCTGCTGGGCGGGGCGCCCGAAGCGGCCGCCGCCGTGAACCTGCGCGCCGTCATAGGCCGTGGCGTCACCGCCGAACTCGACGGCGAGGACGTCCACATCGGCAGCCTGGCCTACGCCGACACCCTCGCGGGTCCGCCCGTACCGGCCGCGCTGCGCGAGCGGACCAGGCAGCTCACCGAGGCCGGCCGCACCACCATGGTGGTGCGCCGGGGCGAGCGGTACCTCGGCACGCTCGGCCTGATGGACGCCCCGCGCGCGGACGCCGCCGACACGGTGGCGCAACTGCGCGGACTCGGCGTGACCCGGATGGTCATGCTCTCCGGCGACGACCAGCGGGTCGCCGACGAGGTGGGCCGCGCGGTCGGCATGGACGAGGTCCGCGGCGGCCTGATGCCGCAGGACAAGGTCACCGAAGTGGCCCGGCTGCGCGCCGCCGAGCGGACCGCCATGATCGGTGACGGGGTCAACGACGCGCCCGCGATGGCCGGCGCGACGGTGGGCGTGGCGATGGGCGCGGCCGGTTCCGCCGTCGCCCTGGAAACGGCGGACATCGCGCTGATGTCCGACGACCTGCGCCGACTCCCCTTCATCACCGGCCTCAGCCGCCGGGCCGGCCGGATCATCCGGCAGAACCTCTGGCTGAGCCTCGGCATCGTCGCGGTCCTGGTCCCGGCCACCGTCCTGGGCATGGGCATCGGCCCGGCGGTCCTGGTCCACGAGGGCTCCACGCTGATCGTCGTGGCCAACGCCCTGCGACTGCTGCGCCACCCCGACGGCACCGAAGCGCGGGCCGTCCGATAGGCGCTCCCGCAGGAGGCGCCCGGCGGCGCCCCCTGCGGGCGGCGTACGAGCTCCCGTCAGGCCAGCGCGCGGACCACCGACCACAGGAGGCGCTCGTTCTCCGGGGCGGCGCCGCCGGGGAAGGCGTACCGGCGCCGCGCGTAGCCGTACGCGAAGCCCTGGCGGGGGTCGGCGAGCGCGAGGGAACCAGCGGCGCCGCTGTGGCCGAAGGCGCCCGCGCCCAGGGCCGGGAAGTTCGGGCCGTAGCTCTGGAAGCCGAGGCCGAAGGCCTTGGCCGTGCCGCTCACGAGGTCCTTGCCCTCGGAGTGGATCCGGGCGAACTCGGCGGCCGTGTCCGGCTTCAGCAGCGGAGCCCGCCCGTCCAGGCCGAAGGCGGCGGCCGCGTACAGGCCCGCCAGACCGCGCGCCGAGCCGAGCCCGCCCGCCGACGCCTGGCCCCCGGCGCGCACGGCACGCGAGTTGGGGAAGTCGTACAACTCGCCGTTGCCCGGCGCGTGCGCGTTGAAGGCGATCCCGCCGAGGCCGAACGGGCTCGCGGCGGCCGCCTCGATCTCGGCCGCCTGCTCCGGCGTGGGCAGCATCGCCAGCGTGCTCAGGAAGCGCGGCTCCTCGGACTCCGGCAGGCCCAGCCACATGTCGAGCCCGTACGGAGCGCGGATCCGCTCCTCGTACCAGGCCTGGAGCGTGCGCCCGGTGGCCCGGAACACCACCTCGCCGACCAGGGCGCCGATCACGATGGCGTGGTAGCCGAAGAACCTGCCCGGCTGCCAGAAGGGGCGCTGCCCCGCCAGCCGGGCGGCCAGCGCCCGGTCGTCCGCCAGCTCCGCCGCGGAGAACCCGGCGTCCGCGCCGATCACGCCGGAGCGGTGGGCCAGCAACTCGCGCAGCGTGATCCCGTCCTTGCCCTCCGCCGCGAAGTCCGGCCAGTACGAGGCGACGGTCCGGTCCAGGTCCAACAGGCCGTCCTGCACCAGCAGCGCCGTCACCAGGTACGCCGCGCCCTTGGTGGACGAGAAGACGCCGAGCAGGGAGTCGGCGTCCACCCCCTGCGACCACAGGTCCACGACCCGCTCACCGCCCCGGTACACCACCAACTGCGCGCCGGGCGCGTGCTCCTCGGCCGCGAGGAAGGCGGCGAACTCCTCGCGCACTCCCTCGAATCCGTCGACCACCGTGCCGTTCACTGCCATGAACCCTCCCGAACCATCCCGTTGATCTCGCCGTCCCGGCAACCCGGCACCCCCGTGCCCGTATTCCCCGCCCTGCGCAGTGCGGTTCCGGCACCTCACCGGACGCCCGTCAGTCCTGGGGTCCGAGCCGCCAGCGGACCTCGCCGTCCTGTACTTCGGCGGTGGGCGCGAGTCCGCAGGCGGCGGCCACGGCCGCCGAGGCGCGGTGGTCCGGGTGGACGTGGGCGATCACGGTGTGCGCGACGGCCGGGCCGACGGGGGGCGCCGTCAGCGCGGCGACCAGCGCCCGCGCCGCCTCCTGGGCGTAGCCGTGCCCCTGCCAGGCGGTCCCGATGACCCAGGCCACCTCCGCCGTGCCGTCCTCGACAGTGGCCTGTACGGTCCCCACCAGTCGCCCTCCGGCGTGCGACCGCAGCACCCAGTTGCCCCACAGGACGGCCGGGTCGGGGGAGCCCGCGGCCTGTCGCGCGTAGCGGGCGCGCAGCGCGTCGAGGTCCGCCGGTGCACCGCCGATGAACGCGTGCAGCGCGGGATCGGCCAGTACGCCGACCATCTCCCGCGCGTGCTCGACCGCCAGCGGCACCAGCTCCAGCCGCAGCGCCGGGACCAACCCGGGCAGCGCGGCGGGCACGTCCCGCGGACGGACCCGGTCCACCGGCGCCACGACCACCGGATCCCGGTCGTGGACGAGCGGGACCATCGAGGAATCCCCGGGGCGGAACTCCACCGTCTCGCCGCCGTCGACCCGCGCCGCGAAGGCGTCCATCATGCTCATCCGGCCAGCGTGCACCACCGCCACCACGGACGACACCGGATTTCCGCGCCGGGCGCCGGGGCACGCCGTGCTCAGCGCCGTGGTTCCACCTCCAGGAAGCGCCGGCGCCGCGGCCCCCGGTAGAGCAGGCACTCCCAGCCGTGCCGCCCGAGCACCTCGGCGCACGCCGACAGCCGCTCCTCCTCGGCCCCGGCGGCCCCGCCACCCGGCGGCCCCACCCAACTCACCTCGACCCGCTCCGGTCCCTCCCCGGCCAGGACCCGGTAGCCGGTGGCGGCGCGCCCGCCCGCCGCGTCCAGCGCCGACGGCGCGAAGCCCGCGGCTTCCAGTACGAGCGCCACCGCGCGCGGCATCCGCTGCCGCTCCCAGGGCGCGGGCCCGGGGAGGGGCTCCGGCGCCTCGGCGGCCGCGGCGCCGCCACCCAGGATCCGCCGCATCGTGAGCAGCCCCTCGTAGGCCGTGCGCACCTCCGCGGCCCGGGCCTTCGCCGCCGCCGCGCCGTGCGCCGGCGGCGGTCCGTCGCCCGTCGCGGGCTCGAAGCCGCCGGGTGCCGCATCCGCCATGGTGTTCCGCCCTCCGCGCCCGTGCCGACTGAGTACCTCACACCCAACGACCTGAGTACGCCGCCCGATTCCCCGCGCGGCCGCTCCTGCTCGAATGAGGACATGACATCCGACGCCACCACCCGAAGCCGCCACCCGCGCCTGCGGAACGTCACCACCGCCGGGTCCGCCCTCGCCGTGGCCCTGCTCCCGCTCGTCGTGGGCGTGCTGGTGGCCAAGGGGATGGCCGCCGATCCGCACGCCCCGGTGAACGCGCTGATCACCGGCGGCGGGCCGCGCGCGGGCATCCCGCGCGCCGAGTGGCGCCGCCGCGGCCACCACGCCCGCACCACCCTGCGCCGGCTGCGCCCCGCGGCCCGTGCCACCGGCAACCGGACGGCGCGGGCCGCCGGCCCGGCGACCGGGCCCCTGCGCCGCGTCCGCCCGACCCGCGCCGCGGCGCCGACCCGCGGCGGGGCGCGGGAGACGGCCTAGATGGCGCCGGCGCCGTGCGACTCGTCGTTCCGCGGGTCGGCATCGGGCCGTTCGACGCCGCGCAGCCACGCCGTGGCCTCGGACTGGCTGCGCAGTCGGACCACGTGCAGCGGGGCGAAGCGGGGGTCGGCCGCGCGGCGGGCGATCTCCGCGCGCCGGGCGGCGTACCGCGACCACGCCCACCACACGGGATGGTCGGCCCGCAGCCAGTCGAGCCACCCCTCGACGTTGCCCCCGAAGACCCGCTCGCGGCGCACGGTCCTGCGCAGGGACCGGCGCAGCACCCGCCACATGACCACCCGGCGCGGGTGGTCCAGCCAGACGATCGTGTCGGCCCGCTCCCACAACAGGTCGCGGACGGCGCGATAGCCGAGCGAGTCGAAGATCCACGCGTCCCGCGCGGCGAGGCGTGCCGTGTCCCGTACGAAGGTCTCGTTCACGCCCCACCGCGGCCCGGTGAAGTACAGCGCGTCCATCTCGTGGTGCGGCACTTCGAGCCGTCGGCTCAGCGCCGCGGCCAGGGTCGACTTTCCCGCCCCACTGATCCCGACCACCAGAACGCGTCTCATCCCGGCAGCCTACGCACCGCCCGCCCGCGAACCCGGACCGGTCAAGCGATCGGCTCCTGGAGCTCGGTGACCCACTGGCTCCGGTCGGGCGGACACGCGAGCGTCACCTCGCGGGCGTAGCCGACCGACCGCAGGTCCCGGGCGTCGAGCCAGCGCGCCAGCGCCTGCGAGGCGGGCAGTACGTCGTCCATCGCGCCCCGGTGCACGACGGTGGCCGCGCGTTCCACGGCCGGGAGGACGACGATCCGCACCTGCCCGCCCAGGTCCTCGGCGCGGACCGCGGACGCCACGGGCAGCGCCGCGTGCACCAGGATCGCCCCGCCGTCCTGGTCCGGCGCGTCCTCGTAGTAGGCGACCCCGGGGCCGGTGGGCGTCACCCGGGCCGCGTCCGCCCGGGCGCAGAGGTCGGCGAACAGCGGCCCGATGACGGGCCCGATGTCCTGCGGGGCGTAACTCGCCGCGATCGCCGTCAACTCGGCCAGTCGCACGGCCGGCAGGCTCTTGATCACGATGTCGTCGGTGGACATGGTGCCCTCGCTCTCGATGGTCCGGAGCCTCGTCTCGACCTGGGCCAGCCGGTCCGCCGCGGCGGCCACGGCGCTCTCCAGTTCCGTCCGGCGCAGCCGCAGCATGCCGCGCAGCTCCTGGGGATCCAGGCGCTCGTCGAGGATCGAGCCCACCTGCTGGAGGCTGAAGCCGAGGTCCTTGAGCGCGATGATCCGGTTGAGCCGCGAGAGCTGGGCCGCCTCGTAGTGGCGGTACCCGCTGTGGGGGTCGACACGTGCGGGGTGCAGCAGACCGATGGCGTCGTAGTGACGCAGCATGCGGACCGACACCCGGCCGTGCTTGGCGAAGTCTCCGATGGTGAACATGACGTCTTCCAGTGCAAGGGCTGACACAGGGGGAGGGTCAAGTCATTGTCGCGAGTGGCCGCGGCGCGCCGCCGTCCGGGGCCTCGGGCGCGGCCCGCCGCACGCGGTTCCTCGCACCTGGTGCCCCGCACGCGGTTCATTCGCCGAAGCGGCCCACGCACAGGTCCACGACGGAGGGCGGAAGCGTGCCGTCGGCGGCCGAGCACAGGTCGTCCATCTCCTGCTGCCCGCTCACCCGGGCGGGCGGCGGGGCCGCGTACCGGCGCTGGTGGGACGGTGCGGGCTTGCGGGGGGACGTGCGTCGGGGCGCCGACGGCTGCATCGCCCGTTCGCCGGCCCGACGTTCCTCCCCGGACCCGGACCCGGATTCGGATTCGGACCCGGATTCGGACCCTGACCCGAGGTCGGCTCCGGGCGTGGGTGTGGCGGGCGACAGTGCGGGCCCATCGGTGCCGGTGCCCGTGTGGCCGCGGGTGTCGGCGTGCGCGCCGGGGGAGCGCCGGACGTTCGGCGCAGGGTCCGGCACCACGAAGAGCGGGCCGGGGGGCGCCCCGGAAGGCGAGGATCCGGTCCGGCCGCCGTGCGGTGGCGCGGAGGCGTCGGCGGCCGGTGCGGCGGGGCGGGAGGAGGACGGAGCCTGGGCGCCGTCACCGTCACCGACGGAGGAGCATCCGGTGCCCGCGAGGAGCACGACGAGGGACAGGGGGACGGCCCGGCGCAACTGCATCCCTCCACCATGCCGCACGCACGTCCTGGACGCGGGGGTCCCGTACCGCTTACGGGTGACGACCCGTCGGCGCGCCGCACGAGGGGACACGTCGGGCGGACCGCTGATTTACGGACATCAGGCTTGACCCGGGTGCCTTCCGGAGGAAAGAGTGCGCCCGACCAAGAACCACCGCACGGGGCGCACTTCGGGTAACGGCACGGCGCCGCCACCGGGGTCCGAGAGCCGGGCGGGGGCCGGTTCCGCACCGCCGCACCGGTCCCCGCCCCTTCCCGCGGGCCCGGCAACCGTTTCCGGCCGGGTGGAGCGGCATGTTCCGGCCCCGCCGTGGGGGCGGCGCCTGGTTCGCGCTACTTTGACCCCAGGGGCCACCCCCTGACCGTTGGCCCTGCCTGGAGACGACCGTGCCCCACCACCCCGACGAGAACGGCCCCGTCTTCGACGACCGGCTCCTCGTGCGCCCCTACGTCGCCCGCGGCGGGCGCTCCTCCCGCCGGGCGGCCCCGCGCCGCACGGGCACCCCGCTCTGGCCGCAGCACGGTCCGGTCACCACCCCCTCGCCCACCGGGGCCGACCAGGGGACCCGCGCCGAGGCGGCCGCCGTACCCGCTCCCGGCGCGACCCCCTTCCCGGCGGACGTCGTGGGCCCGGCCCCGGTCGATCCGGTCCCGGTCCCGGTCCCGGTCGCGGTTCCGGTACCGCCCGCGCCCGGGCGGCGCGAACGCGGCACCCGCTACTCGTTGGTGGCCCTCGGCCTCCTCGCGCTGCTCACCGCCGCCACGTTGCTCACCCTGCTCGACTCCCCGCCGGACGATCCGCCGCGCCCGGTCAGACCGCCCGAGGCGTCCGGCCCCGGGCTGCTGGCCCGCGGTCCTGGCGCCGGAGAGCCCGACGCGTCCTCGACCGGGTCCGCACGCCCCTCCGCACCTGCCCCGTCGAGCTCCGCCGGGGCCGGTTCCGGCAGCCCGACGCCGAGCCGCTCCACGCGGCCGGAGCAGCCCGTCGCGCCACCGCGCACCCCGACCCCGCCGGCCGGCGGCGGCACCCTGCGGCCCGGAGACACCGGCGCCGAGGTGCGCGCCCTCCAGGAACGGCTCTTCGCGCAGGGGTTCACGTACGTCTCCCTCACCGGCGTCTACGACGAACAGACCCGGCGCGGGGTCGGCCAGTTCCAGAGCGACCGCGGCCTGACCGGCGACCCCACGGGCATCTACGGCCCCCGGACCCGCGCCGCGATGGGCGCCGGCTAGCTCGTCGGTCGAGCCCGCGCGGGTGTGCCGCCGGGGCCCGGCGTCGGTCGGGGTCGGTCGGGATCAGCGGCCGCCGGCGACGCGCAGGATCGTGCCCGTCGTGTACGACGCTTCGTCCGACAGCAGCCAGGCGATGGCCGCCGCGACCTCGGCGGGCTGCCCGGGGCGCCCGAGGGGGATCCCGGGGCCCGAGCGGGCGGCGCGGTCCGGGTCGCCCATGGCCGCGTGCATGTTGGTGTCGATGATTCCGGGTGCCACGGCGTTCACCCGGATCCCGTCCGCGCCGAGTTCCTTGGACAGGCCCACGGTCAGGGCGTCGGTGCCCGCCTTGCCGGCCGCGTAGTGGACGTAGTCCCCGGGGGCCCCGAGGGTCGCGGCGGCCGAGGACACGTTGACGATCGCCCCGCCGCCCGAGGCGGCCATGTCGCGGGCGGCCCGGCGGCAGCACAACAGGTACCCGAGCAGGTTCACGTCCAGCACCCGGCGCAGGTCCTCGGTGCGGGCGTCGGCCAGCCGGCTCAGCGGACCCGTCACCCCGGCGTTGTTGACCAGCCCGGTCACCGTGCCGAGTTCGGCCCGCGCGCGGTCGAACAGCCGGTCCACGTCGGCCTCCTCGGAGGTGTCCACGCGCACGGTCACGCACGCCGCGCCCCTCGCGCGGACCTCGGCCGCGACGCCCTCCGCGGCCGCGGAGTCGCTGACGTACCCGAGTGCCAGCCGGTGCCCGGCGGCGGCCAGGCGCAGGCAGGTCGCCGCCCCGATCCCCCTGCTGCCGCCGGTGACCACGGTGACCGGAACGGTCGGTCCTGCGCCCATGTGCTGCCTCCCACGTGTCGTCCCTGTCGCTTCCCCGTGCCGCTTGGCCCGTGCCGCCTCCCGGGAGCGGCCGGTGAGCCGCTGGTGAGCCGCCGGTCCGCGGCCCGGAGCACCCATGATCACCCGTCCGATCGCCCGCCGCCGACCGCGTGCGGTCGTCGGCCACCCGTCAACGGGGGCCAGGTTTCGTCACATCGGGGTTCACTCCATAGGGTGAAGCCATGTCCGACGAGTCCCCCCTGATCCGGAGCCTGCGCACGGCGGTCGCCGCCGCGCCCGACGACGTCCCCCTGCGCCTGCACCTCGCCGAGATGCTGCTCGCGGCGGGCCGGGCCGACGACGCCGTGGCCGAGGCGGCCGTCGCCCTCCAGTACGCACCCGCGGACGCCGACGCCCGCGCCCTGATGGTCCGTGCGATGGGCCTGCCCCCGGCCGGATCCGCGCCCCCGCCGGCACCCTCCGCCCCCGCCCCTTCCGCCCCCGCCCCCGCGGCCGGACCCCCCGCCGCCCCCGGCTTCGACTGGGCCGCGGCGGAGCAGGAACTCGGCGGCGTCGTCGGCCCCCGCTTCGTGGCGGACCCCGACGCCGCCGAGGACGCCCGCGAACACCCCCTCACCAGCGAGGGCAGCGAGGGCACGGGAGCGGGCGGCGACGCGGCCGACTCGCCCTGGGAGGTCGACGCGCCCGGGACGGTGCGCCTCGCCGACGTCGGCGGCATGCAGGAGGTCAAGGACCGCCTCGAAGCGGCCTTCCTCGCCCCCATGCGCAACCCCGAGCTGCGCAAGCTCTACGGCAAGAGCCTGCGCGGCGGCCTGCTCCTCTACGGCCCGCCCGGCTGCGGCAAGACCTTCATCGCACGCGCCGTCGCGGGCGAACTGGGCGCGAGCTTCATGTCCATCTCGCTCTCCGACATCCTCGACATGTGGATCGGCCGGTCCGAGAAGAACGTCCACGACATCTTCGAGACCGCCCGCCGTCAGGCGCCCTGCGTGGTCTTCCTCGACGAACTGGACGCGCTGGGCGCCAAGCGCAGCCGGACCGCCCACAGCGGTCTGCGCAACGTCGTGAACCAGCTGCTCACCGAGCTGGACGGGGTCGGCAGCGGCGCCCACGAAGGCGTCTTCGTCCTCGCGGCCACCAACGTCCCCTGGGACGTGGACATCGCCCTGCGCCGCCCCGGGCGGCTCGACCGGACCCTGCTCGTGCTGCCGCCGGACGCCGCCGCCCGCGAGGCGATCCTCCGCTACCACCTGCGCGAACGCCCCATCGAAGCCGTGGACCTGGGCAAACTCGCCAAGGCCACCGAGGACTTCTCGGGCGCGGACCTCGCCCACGTCTGCGAGAGCGCCGCCGAGACGGCCCTGCTCGACTCCGCCCGCACCGGCACCGTCCGCATGATCGGCATGAAGGACCTGCTCTCCGCCGCGAAGCAGATCCGCCCCTCCAGCGAGCCCTGGTTCGCCTCGGCCCGCAACGTGGCCATGTTCGCCAACGACGGCGGCATGTACGACGACCTGCTCGCCTACCTGAAGAAGAAGCGGAAGCTGTGACCGGACAGCGCACCGGCCCCCCGCTCCAGGCGCGCGACCCGCTCGCCGAACAGGGCGTGGCGCTCGTCGACGCGGGCCGCGCCGACCGGGCGCTGGAGGTGCTCGGGCGACGCCTGGCCGAAGACCCGGAGGACCTGTTCGCCCGGGTCTGGTTCGCCCGCGCGCACTTCCAACTCCGGCACTACCAGGCCGCCTACGAGGCCGCCGCCGACGTGCTCGTCCGCGACCCCGAGCACTACGACGCCCACTTCGTCCGCTCCTTCTGCCTGCGCCGCGTCGGCCGCTACGCGGACGCCCTCGACGTGATGGAGCGGGCCGTGCGGATCGACCCGGACAACTGGCTCGCCCGCACCGGACGCGCCGAACTGCTCATGCTCGTCGACCCCCGGCGCCCCGACGAGGCCTGGGAGGAGGCGCGGGCCGCCGCCCGGCTGGGCCCCGAGGAGCGGTACGTCTGCGAAGTGCTGCTCTACGTCGCCACCGAGACGGGTCGCGAGGAGGCCGCCGAGCAGGCTCGCCGGACCCTGCTCGGGATGGACCCGGCCAACGCCTTCGCCGTGCCCTACCTCGCGCGCCGCGAGGCCGACAAGCCAGGGACCAGCGCGGCGCGGGCCGCCGACACCTTCGCCGCCGCGCTGGCCGCCGTACCGGGCTCGGCCGACCTGCGCGCGGGACTCGACGCCGCCGTCTACCGCATGCTGCGCGGGACCCGGTGGCTCGCCCTCGCCTGCCTGGCCGTCGCCGCGGTGGCCCTGGACGTCTTCCCGACCGAGGGCGAGGAGCCCAAGGCCCTGCCCCTGCCGATCGGCATGCGGCTGTGGGCGCTCGTCCTCATGAGCGCCGTCTGGGGCTTCGGGGCCTGGCGCCGCTACCGGCGGATGCGGGTCGGAGCGCGACTGAGCGTGCGTCCGCTGATCGCCCGTGAACCGTGGGCCCGGGTGGTGTCGGCCCAAGCGGCCTGGGCCACGCTCGCGGCCGTGCTCCTCGCGGTCGTCCCGTGGACCGAACGAGGCGTCCCGCAGCTGGTGTTCTGGACCGGTCTCGTGCCGGCCCTGGTGACCGTGGTCCACGACCGGAAGAAGATCGGATGAGCACCGAACCGTCCCGCCCGGAGCGGGCCGACGCCGGGGGCCTCGACCGGGCCGACGCCCTGCACGACCTCGGCCGCTTCGAGCAGGCCGCGGCGCTCGCCGGTACCCACCTGGCCGAACACCCCGACGACGCGGGAGCGCTGATCCTCCTCGCGCGCTGCCGCCGCTCGCTCGGCGACCTGGCCGGCGCGTTGCGGAGCATCGACGACGCCCTGCGCGTCGCGCCCGACGACATCTACGCCTGGCTGGTCCGGGTCGACGTCCTCAGCAAGCTGGGCCGTTTCGCCGAGGCGGAAGCGGCCGCGCGGCGCTGCATCGAGATCGGCCCGCTCTTCTGGGGCAGCCACCACTGCCTCGCGGTCGTCCTGGAGCAGAGCGGCCAGCGGAGCCGGCGCACCGAGGCGTACGTCGCCGCCCGGCGGGCCACCGAGCTGGAACCCGAAGCCGCCGCGGCCCACTTCATGGTCGGCCTGCTGGCCCACCGGCTCGGCGACCGGGCCACCGCCCGGCTGGCGTACGAGACCACCCTGCGCCTCGATCCGGAGAACAGCGAGGCCCACAACAACCTGGCCACGCTGCACATGCGGCGCAGCTGGTTCAGCCGCGCCGCCTGGACCCGCGCCGCCGAGGGCTTCGTCGACTCGGCCGCCCTCGACCTGGCGGACCGGCACGCCCGGTTCAACCTGGAGGCCATGGCCTGGGGGGTCGCGGCCGGCGCGCGCTGGCCCGCCCTGGTCGGATTCATGCTCTCCCTCGGCTGCCGGCCCCCCGAGGGCACGGACGGCGCCACCCGGGCCGCCGTCACCGCCGTCGGGGCGACGCTGATCGTCGCGCTGTGGGCGGGCTGGGTGCTGTGGCAGCGCGGCAAGATCTCGCCGCGGCTGCGCCGCCCGATGCTGCTCACCGCGCGCAGCTGCCCCCCGGTCGTGGCGATGGCGGTGGCCGTGGCCGTGATGGCACTCGGTTCGGTGGCCGTCCTGGCGCTGCCGGTGCTCGGCGCCGGGTTCGTCGGCTGGCTGGCCGTGCCGGTCTTCTGGGGGCTGATCCTCACGTACTGGATCAGCCGCGCCGCGCTGAACCGGCGCGCGCCCTCCCGGCGCGGGCAGTAGGACGACCAAGATCGAGTCGACACGCCTCGACGGAGGTCCGTAGCATCGAACCCGCGTCAATCGCCCCATAGTGGGTGTTTTTGCTCCACATGGGAGAGTCCGTCACCACGGGAGTCCAATGTGAACGCAGCAACGAGCTACCTGCGCGGCCCGCGCGGCCCGTGGGGCCGCAGCGGTCGCCGGGTCCGGATGGCCGCCGTCGGCGCCCTCTCCGCGGCCCTGCTCGCGGCCGGAGCCGCCGGTACCTTCGCCTCCGCCGCCGCGACCCCGAAGCCGAAGCCGAGCCCCTCCGCATCCGCGTCCGCCTCCGTGACGCTCACGGCCACCCCGACCACGGTGAAGGCGGGCGACAAGGTCACCTTCACCGGCAGGACCAAGGGCGTGCCGATCGGTACGAAGGTGGTGCTCCAGCACAAGTACGGCGCCAAGTGGACGACGCTGCGGGCGAGTACGACCGTCAAGCAGGGAAGCAGCTACTCGCTGGACAACGCGTTCCGGGACAAGGGCAAGGAGCAACTGCGCGTGATGGTCGGCGATGCCGTGTCGCCCACCGTGGACGTGACCGTCGGCTAGAGCCGGTTCGCCACCGTTGACAGGCTCCGGCACGGCCCGGGATCATCTGGGAGAGCGCTCTCCCGCTCTCTCGGATGATCCGGACGAAGGGGCCCGTATGCGCGGCGGCGGTGGTGGCGGCATCGACGACGAGGAACGGCTCACGGCCCGGCCGGACCTGTCGGACCCGCCCGCCCCGGTGGACCGGCCGGACCTGCTCGACCGGCTGGACGTCGACGGCCGGGTGCGGCTGCTGACCGGCGCGGACACCTGGCGCACGGTCGCCGAACCGGCCGTCGGGCTGCGACAGATCGTCTTCTCCGACGGGCCGGCCGGGGTGCGCGGACCCGGCTGGGACGAGCGCGACACCTCGGCCCTGCTCCCGTCGGCGAGCGCGCTCGCCGCGCTCTGGGACGAGGACCGGGTGCACCGCCTCGGCGTGCTCCTGGGCGACGAGGCCCGCCGCAAGGGCGTCCACGTCCTGCTCGCCCCCACCCTCAACCTGCACCGCAGCCCCCTCGCCGGACGCCACTTCGAGTGCTTCTCCGAGGACCCGCTGCTCGCGGGACGCACCGGAGCCGCGCTGATCCGCGGCATCCAGTCCCGCGGGGTCGCCGCCACCGCGAAGCACTACGTCGCCAACGACTCCGAGACCGACCGGCTGACCCTGGACGCCCGGATCGACGAGCGGGTGCTGCGCGAGCTGTACCTCGCCCCCTTCGAGGCGGCCGTGCGGGCCGGGGTGTGGCTGGTGATGTCGGCCTACAACGCGGTCAACGGCGCGTCCATGAGCGAGAGTCCGCTCCTCGCCGAACCGTTGAAGGGGGAGTGGGGCTTCGACGGCGCCGTCGTCTCCGACTGGGGCGCCGTCCGCTCGACGGCCGCCGCCGGGTCCGCGGCGCAGGACCTCGCCATGCCGGGCCCGTCCGGCCCCTGGGGGCAGGCGTTGGCCGGCGCGGTCCGCTCGGGCCTGGTGCCGCCGGGGGCCGTGGCGGACAAGACCCGCCGCCTGCTCCGGCTGGCGGCCCGGGTGGGCGCCCTGACCGCGCCCGAGGGCCGGGTCGGCCCACCCGCCCCGGCGGTGGACCTCCCCGCCGCCCCGGGCGAGACGGCCGCGGTGTTGCGCGACGCGGTGGCGGCCGGCGCCGTGCTGCTGGAGAACCGGGGGGTGCTGCCGCTCGCCGCGGGCCGGCTGCGCAGCCTCGCGGTCATCGGCGCGCACGCCGGCCGCCCGCGGGCCCAAGGGGGCGGCAGCGCCGAGGTGTTCCCGCACTGCGTGGTCAGTCCGCTGGAGGGCATCCGGGCCGCGCTGCCCGCCCGGGTACGGGTCCTGCACGCCCCCGGCCCGGCCCTGCGCGGCGAGGAACCGCTGCCCGTCGCCGGGGGGCTCTGCCGCGACCCGCGGTCGGGTGCGCCGGGGGTGCGGTTGCGCGTCCTGGACGTCCGGGGGGCCGCCCTGTACTCCCTCGGTCTCCCCTCGGGCCGGGTGCTGGAGCCCGAACTGCCCCCCGGATCCGACACCGTCGAGCTGGCCGGCGTACTCCGTCCTTCTGCGAGCGGCACCTGGACGCTGGGCCTGGGCGGCTTCGGGCGGATGCGGCTGACCGTGGACGGCGAGGTGGTGCTCGACGGGGAGTTCCCGGCGGAGACGGACGATCCGGCCGTCGTGCACGTACGGCCCCCGCTGCGCACCGTCCGGGTGCACCTCGTCGAGGGCCGGGAGGTACGGGTGTGCGCCCGCCGCCAGCTGGCGCCGGGGACCGGACGGGCCACCGTCCTGGCCGCCGCACCGCCCGCCCCGGACCCGGCCGAGGCGCTCGCCGAAGCGGTGGCGGCGGCCCGCGCGGCCGACGCCGCGGTCGTCGTCGTCGGCACCACCGAGGGCAGCGAGTGCGAGGGGCGCGACCGCACCGACCTGCGCCTGCCCGCGCCCCAGGACGAGTTGGTGCGCGCGGTGCTGCGCGCCAACCCGCGCACCGCGGTCGTCGTCCAGGCGGGCGGCCCGGTCGAGCTGCCCTGGCGCGCGGACGCCGGGGCCGTCCTGCTGTCCTGGTTCCCGGGGCAGGAGGCCGGCAGCGGACTCGCCGACGTCCTCTTCGGCCACCGCGAACCGGGCGGCCGCCTCCCGACCACCTGGCCGGCCGTCCTCGCGGACGCCCCCGTCCGCACCACCCGCCCCGGCCCGGACGGCCGGCTGGCCCACCCCGAGGGCCTGCACATCGGCCACCGCGGCTGGCTGCGCAGCGGCCGCGCGCCCGCGTACTGGTTCGGGCACGGACTCGGCTACACCGCATGGGACTTCGAGACCCTGACCCGGCTCCCCGGCGACCGAGGGGCCCCCGTCACCGAGTTCGCGGTGGTCCTGCGCAACACCGGTGCGCGGGCCGGCCGTCAGCTGGTGCAGGTGTACCTCGGCCGACCCGACTCGGCGGTGGAGCGCCCGGTGCGCTGGCTCGCGGGCTGGGCCGCGGTCGGGGCCGGGCCGGGGGAGCTGGCGACGGCGGTCGTACGGGTCCCCGCGCGCGCCCTGCAGTACTGGTCCCCGGAGGCGGCGACGTGGGTGACGGAACCGGGCCGGTACGAGGTCCTGGCCGGACCGACGGCGGGCGACCTGCCGCTGCGGACGGTGCTGGAGGCGTGACGCGCGGCGCGTGACGCGCGCCGGGTCGTGCGGCGGGTCGTGCGGCGGGGCGCAGGGTCGGTCACGCGCGGACCGCACGCCGGGGCGCGGGGTCGGCCGCCCGTGGGCCGCGGATAGGGTGCCGCCATGGACACGGAGCGGGACACGGGCGGGACCGGCGGCGCGGGGGTCGGGGCGGGAGCGGCGCCCACGCTGGAGGACGTCGCCCGGGCCGCCGGGGTGTCCCGCGCCACGGTGTCGCGCGTGGTCAACGGCGTCCGCAACGTGGATCCCGCGATCCGGCGGGCCGTCCGGAGCGCGGTGGACGCCACCGGATACGTGCCCAACCGGGCCGCCCGCTCCCTGGTGACCCGGCGGGCCGGGGCGGTCGCGCTGGTGGTCTCGGGGGCGGGCGCGGACGCCCCGGGCGGCTTCGCGGCCCGGGTCTTCCAAGACCCCTTCTTCGGCCGGGTGGTCAGCGGCGTGGTGCGCGCGCTGCGCCCGCGCGGGGTGCATCCGGTGCTGATGTGCGCGGAGACGGACGCCGAGCGGACCGAGTTGCTCGCCCACCTCTCCCAAGGCGGCGCGGACGGGGCGTTGCTGGTCTCCACCCATCCGCACGACCCGCTGCCGGGATTGCTGGCGCGGGCCGGACTCGCGGCGGTGCTGTTCGCCCGGCCCGAGCCGGACGTGCTGTTGCCGTCGGTGGACCTGCGGCACCGGGACGGGGGTGCGCTCGCGGCGCGGCACCTGCTCGCCGGTGGCCGCCGCCGCATCGCGGTCATCGCGGGGCCCGGCGACGTACCGGCGAGCCGGGAGCGGGTGGCGGGGTGCGCGCAGGCCCTGGGGGAGGCCGGGCGGCAGCCGCTCGCCGTCGCCGAGGCCGACTTCACGGTCGAGGGGGGCGAGCGGGCCGTCCTGCGGCTGCTCGCCGAACACCCGGATCTGGACGGAGTGTTCGCGGCCAACGACCTGATGGCCCAGGGGGCGTGCCTGGTACTGCGCGAGCACGGGCGCCGGATCCCGGACGACGTGGCGGTGGTCGGCTTCGACGACTCCAGCGCGGCCACCGCCTGCCGCCCGCGGCTGACGACCGTGCGGCAGCCGGTGGAGGACATGGCGGCGGAGATGGTGCGGCTGCTGCTCGACGGCCCCGGTGCGGGCGGGGAAACCCCCGGGGCCGAAGCCGCCGAGGGCGCCGGCACCCCGGGCGCGCCGGTGCTGTTCGCACCGGAGCTGGTCGTCCGGGACTCGGCCTGAAATCCCGATGACGTGGCGGACCGCACCGCGTGAGGCCGCCCATGGGCCCCGCCGTCGCCCCGCGCGCCGCGGACCGGTCCGGCGCGCGGCGGGTGGTTGACCCCGGCGCGCACCGCCGATCGGTACGATTCCCCCCGAGGTCGGAACCTGTCGTTCCGTCAGGTTCCGTCCCCCGCGGGAGCCGCGGCGGCGGCCCGGCGGCAGACCCCGAGGGAGCGCCGCATGGAGTCCGATCGGCCGCCGGGTGGGGGCCCCGCGGGGCGGCGCGGGGTGCTGCACGTGCTGGGCGACCTGTTGTTCCCGGCCGGCCCGGCGCCCGGCCCCGGCGGCGCGGGCAACCCGCACGGTGTGCTGCCCCCGCTGCTGATCGCCCTGACCTTCGTCAGTGGACTGGTCGACGCGGTCAGCTTCCTCGGGCTCGACCACGTCTTCGTCGCGAACATGACCGGCAACGTCGCCTTCCTCGGCTTCGCGCTCGCCGGGTACGGCGAGCTGTCGGCCAGTGCCTCGGCGTCGGCCCTGACGGCCTTCCTCGCCGGAGCGCTGATCGCCGGGAGGCTGCGGCGCGGGGAGCGGCCCGACGGCCTGGGCCGTCTGGCCGGCCCGCTGGTGGCCGTGCAGGCGGTTCTGGTGGGCGCGGCGCTGGCGACCCGGGAGGGCGGCGGCGGGCAGCTCGCGGTCATCGCCCTGCTGGCCCTCGGCATGGGCCTGCAGAACGGCGTCGTGCACCGGCTCGCCGTGCCCGATCTGACCACCACCGTCGTCACCCGGGCGCTGGCCGGGCTCGCGGTGGACCGCTGGGGTCCGGCCTCGGTGCGCCGGCTGGTCACCGTCCTGACCCTGCTCGCCGGCGCGCTGACGGGCGGCGCGCTCACCCTCGGCCACGGGCCGCGCCCGGCGCTCGTGCTGGCGGTCGTGCTCCTCCTCGCCGTCGCCCTGGCGGCGGCCCGCGCCGCCCGACCCCGCCCGGGCCCGGCGACGTAGCGCCGGGCCGCCCTGTCCGCGGCGGCGGGCCCGCGCGTCGTGGCCGCGATGGGCCGCTTCAGCGGCCCGCCGCCCCGCCGCGGGTGGCCAGGGAGGCGTGCCAGCCGGGGGGTTCCGTCGCGGGGGCCGGGACGGGGCGGCGGCCGCCCGTGGTGAAGAACGCCGACAGCGGGAGGGTGGCGGCGCCCACCGTGACCGCGTCGGGGCCCAATGAGCCCAGGTCGATGCTGACCCGGTCGGCGGGGTGACGCAGCGAGTAGCGCCGGGCGTGCGCGCGGACCGAGGGCAGGATGTACGGGCCCAGCATCAGCCCCGCCCAGCCGCCGATCAGGATCCGCTCGGGCTGGAAGAGGTTGATGAGGTCGGAGAGCCCGGCGCCCAGGTACTCGGCCGTCTCCTCCAGCACCTCCACCGCCACCGGGTCCCCGGCGACGCCGTGCGCCAGCAGCACCGCGAGGGCCTCCTCCTCGTCCTGGACCTCGCCGGCGCTCCCACCCCGCTCGGCCCACCTGGCCAGCAGCGACTCGGCCCCGGTGTACGCCTCCAGGCAGCCCAGGGCGCCGCACCGGCAGCGCCTGCCGCGCACCGACACCGTCAGGTGGCCCCACTCCAGCGGGGTGCCGTCGGTGGACCCGCCCTCGGGGGAGCCGTCGGTGACCAGACTGGCGCCCACGCCGGAGCCGAACAGGACGACGACCGCCTCGCGGGCGCCGCGCCCCGCCCCGAACCACATCTCCGCCTGTCCGAGGGTGCGGGCGCCGTTGTCGATGAGGTACGGGACCTCCTCGGGCAGGGCCCCGGTGGCGCGCAGCAGGGCCTCCAGCGGGACCGCGTCCCAGCCGATGGTCTGGCCGTGCACCACGGTTCCGCCGGGGGCGTCGCGCTCGACGATGCCGGGGACGCCGATGCCGACGCCCAGGAGCCGGTCCGTACCGACGCCCGCCTCGGCGAGGACGGCGGCGATGCCGGTGCGGACGTGGTCGACGATCGGCCCGACGTCGTAGCAGCCGCGCGGCTGCAAGGGGAGTTCCGTGCGCGCGAGTTCGGTGAGCGTCAGGTCGAACAGCTCGACGCGGACCCGGGTCTCGCCGACATCGACCCCGATCATGTGGGCGCTGCCGGGGGCCACCCGTAGCAGCGTGCGCGGCCGGCCGCCGTCGGAGTCGACGACCCCCGCCTCCTCCAGGAGGCCGTCGGCGACCAGCTCGCCGACCACATTGCTGACGGATCCGGAGCTGAGCCCGGTGACGGGTCCCAACTCCTGGCGGCTCATGGGTCCGCCGAAGTACAACCGCTGCAGCACGGCGCTGCGGTTGCCGCGCCGCAGGTCCCGCACCGTACGTCCGTGACTGCCCGTCATGTGGCTCCTTCCGCCCTGACAACGATTCGCAACATACCCTTGCGCGACCCCTTGACGCGACCCTTTCCCGAGGCTTAACTCACGTCCTAAATTAAGGCCTGGAAGTAACGGGGCGGCCGAAAGGCCCCACCCGACCTCCCTCCCGGCCGCTCGCCCGACCCTGTTGAAAGGGGCCGATCCGCCATGCGCAGAACCCGAGCCGCGGCCGCCGTCGCGGTCACCGCCTCCCTGCTCGCCGCCGCCACCGCCTGCGGCGGTGGTTCCACCGGCGACGAGGGCGGTTCCAACGCCGCCCCCAAGGAACTCACCTACTGGGCCTCCAACCAGGGCCCCGACATCGCGGCGGACCAGGCGACCCTCGGGCCGGAGCTGAAGAAGTTCGAGGAGCGGACCGGCATCAAGGTCAAGCTGGAGGTCGTCCCCTGGGCCGACCTGCTCAACCGCATCCTGGCGGCCACCGCCTCGGGCCAGGGCCCCGACGTCCTCAACATCGGCAACACCTGGTCCTCCTCGCTCCAGGCCACCGGCGCGCTCCTGCCCTGGAACGCCGAGAACTTCGACGCGATCGGCGGCCGCGACCGCTTCGTCGCATCCGCCATCGGCTCCGCGGGCGCGGCGGGCCAGGACCCGGCCGCCGTCCCGCTGTACTCCATGTCCTACGCGCTCTACTACAACAAGAAGATGTTCAAGGACGCGGGCATCGACAAGCCGCCGGCGACCTGGGACGAGATGGTCACCACCGGCCAGAAGCTGTCCAAGGACGGCAAGTGGGCGCTCGGCGCGGAAGGTTCGAACCTCTCCAACAACATCCACCAGGCCTTCGTCCTCTCCCGCCAGCACGGCGCCGAGTTCTTCGACGCGGCGGGCAAGCCCACCTTCGACACCCCGGCCAACGTCGAGGCCGTCAAGCAGTACGTCGACCTGATGGCCAAGGACAAGATCATCGCGCCCGGCAACGCCGAGTACGACAAGAACCAGTCCCTCCAGGACTTCGCCAACGGCAAGACCGCCATGGTCCTGTGGCAGAGCGCGGCCAGCAGCTTCAAGGCCCACGGGATGAAGGAGGGCGACTGGGGCGTGGCCCCCGTCCCGGTCCCCGCGGGCGGCGCCCCCGGCCAGGGCAAGAACATCAACTCGATGGTCGCGGGCATCAACATGGCCGTCTTCAAGAACACCGACAACATCGACGGCGCGCTGAAGTTCGTGAAGTTCATGACCAGCGACGAGGAGCAGAAGCTGCTCAACAAGACCTACGGGTCCATCCCGCCGGTCAAGGCCGCCCAGCTCGACCAGGCCTTCGCCACCGAGGACCTCACCGTCCTGCGGGGCACCCTGGGCACCAGCGCCGCCCCGCTCCCGCAGGTCCCCGAGGAGTCGCAGTTCGAGACGGCCGTCGGCACCGCGGTCAAGGAGCTCTTCGCCGACGCCGCGGCCGGCCGCGCCGTGACCACCGAATCCGTGAAGGCCAAGCTGTCCAAGGCCCAGCAGCAGATGGCGAAGTGAGCCCCTCCCCATGACTTCCGCCACCGCGGGGCGGGTATGCGCCGCCGCCGCCCGGGCGCGCCGCCCCGGACGGCTGCGCCGTACCGCCCTGCCCTACCTGCTGCTCCTGCCCGCCCTGCTGATGGAACTGCTCATCCACCTGGTCCCGATGGTGATGGGCATCCTGATGAGCTTCCGCCAGCTCACCCAGTTCTTCATCCGGGAGTGGTCGCGCGCCCCCTGGACGGGCTTCGACAACTACTCCCTCGCCGTCGACGTCGACGCACCCGTCGGCGAGGCCCTGCTCCGCTCGTTCCTCACCACCTGCGAGTTCACCCTGCTCTCGGTGGGCCTGTGCTGGTCCATCGGCACCGCCGCCGCCGTCTTCATGCAGGACGCCTTCCGCGGCCGCGGCTTCCTACGCGCCCTGTTCCTCGTCCCGTACGCGCTCCCCGTCTACGCCGCCGTCATCACCTGGGGGTTCATGTTCCAGCGGGACAACGGCCTGGTGAACCACGTCCTGCACGACCAGTTGGGCATGAGCGGCGAGCACACCTTCTGGCTGCTCGGCGACAACAGCTTCTGGGCGCTGCTCATCGTGTCCGTCTGGAAGGGCTGGCCCTTCGCCTTCCTCATCGTGATGGCCGCCCTGCAGAACATCCCCAAGGAGCTGTACGAGGCCGCCGCACTCGACGGCGCCGGCACCTGGCAACAGGTCCGGCGGATCACCCTGCCCTCCATCGGGCCGGTCAACCAGGTGCTGGTGCTCGTCCTGTTCCTGTGGACCTTCAACGACTTCAACACGCCGTTCGTCCTCTTCGGCAAGTCCGCCCCGCCGGCCGCCGACCTGATCTCCATCCACATCTACCAGGCCAGCTTCGTCACCTGGAACTTCGGCACCGGCTCGGCGATGTCCGTCCTGCTGCTGCTCTTCCTGCTGCTGGTCACCGCCGTCTACCTGCTCGTCACCAGCCGCGGAAGGAACAAGGCCGATGCCTGAGGCCCGGCGCAGGTCCCCGCTCGCCCCGGCCCGCTCCTTCCAAGCGGTCCGGGCGGTCTTCCTCACGCTGCTCACCGGCTTCGTCCTGGTGCCCGTGTACGTCATGGTGACCAGCTCGCTCAAGCCGCTGAAAGACGTCGCAGGAGCCTTCCACTGGATCCCCAGCGGGCTCACCGTCCGCCCGTACATCGACATCTGGCACACCGTCCCGCTCGCGAAGTACTTCGTGAACTCCCTGATCGTGGCCGGCTCGGCGACCGCCGCCTCCGTGGTCATCGCCGTCTTCGCGGCCTACGCCGTCAGCCGCTACCGGTTCCGCGGCAAGCGCGTCTTCACGGTCACCGTGCTCTCCACCCAGATGTTCCCCGGCATCCTCTTCCTGCTGCCGCTCTTCCTCATCTTCGTGAACGTCGGCAACGCCACCGGGATCGCCCTCTACGGCTCCCGCGGCGGGCTGATCCTCGCCTACCTCACCTTCTCCCTGCCCTTCTCCATCTGGATGCTCATCGGGTACTTCGACTCGGTGCCGCGCGACCTCGACGAGGCCGCCACCGTCGACGGCTGCGGCCCGATCGGCGCGCTGCTGCGGGTCGTCGTCCCGGCCGCGGTCCCCGGCATCGTCGCCGTCGCCGTGTACTCCTTCATGACCGCCTGGGGCGAGGTCCTCTTCGCCTCGGTCATGACCAACCAGGAGACCCGGACCCTGGCCGTCGGCCTCCAGGGCTACTCCACCCAGAACGACGTGTACTGGAACCAGATCATGGCCGCCTCACTGGTCGTCAGCATCCCCGTCGTCGCGGGATTCCTGCTGCTCCAGCGCTATTTGGTGGCGGGACTCACCGCGGGAGCCGTCAAGTGACCACCGAACCCATCCGCCCCGGAAGGACCGACGTGAGCGAGCACCAGCCCATCGACCTCGGCGCGCTGCCCCGCGACTTCGCCTGGGGCACCGCGACCTCCGCCTACCAGATCGAGGGCGCCGTCGACGAGGACGGCCGCTCGCCGTCCATCTGGGACACCTTCGCGCACGCCCCCGGCAACACCGCCGGGGGCGACCACGGCGACACCGCCTGCGACCACTACCACCGCTGGCGCGAGGACGTCGCCCTGATGCGCGACCTCGGGACCAACGCCTACCGCTTCTCCGTCGCCTGGCCGCGCGTGGTCCCCGGCGGCGACGGTCCGGCCAACCCCAAGGGCCTCGACTTCTACGACCAGCTCACCGACGCCCTGCTGGCCGCGGGCATCGAGCCCTCCGTCACCCTCTACCACTGGGACCTCCCGCAGGCCCTCCAGGACCGCGGCGGCTGGCCCGAGCGGGCCACCGCCGAGCACTTCGCCGCGTACGCCGCCCAGGTGGCCGAACGGCTCGGCGACCGGGTGACGCAGTGGACCACCCTCAACGAACCCCTGTGCTCGGCGTGGATCGGCCACCTCGAAGGCAAGATGGCCCCCGGCCTCACCGACCTGACCGCGGCCGTGCGCGCCTCCTACCACCTGCTCCTCGGCCACGGCCTGGCCGCACAGGCCATCCGCGCCGCCGCCCCCGGCGCCCGCGTCGGCATCGTCAACAACCTCTCCACCGTCGAGCCCGCGAGCGGGAGCGAGGCCGACCTCGCCGCCGCCCGCCGGATGGACGGCCACGTCAACCGCTGGTGGCTCGACCCGGTCCACGGCCGCGGCTTCCCCGCCGACATGCGCGAGGTGTACGGCGTGGACCTGCCGGAGCGCCCCGGAGACCTCACCACCATCGCCGCGCCGCTCGACTGGCTCGGGCTGAACTACTACTTCCCCCAGTACGTCACCGACGACCCCGACGGCCCGGCCCCCCGGGCCCGTCAGATCGACCGACCCGCCGTCGCCCGCACCGGCATGGACTGGGAGGTCGACGCGAACGGGATCGAGACCCTGCTCATGCGCCTCACCGAGGAGTACGGCGCCCGCCGCCTCCACGTCACCGAGAACGGCTCGTCCTACCCCGACGCCGTCGCCCCCGACGGGAGCGTCACGGACCCCGAACGGACCGCCTACCTGCACGCCCACCTCGCCGCCTGCGCCCGCGCCGCCCACCGGGGCGCCCCGCTGGCCGGCTACTACGCCTGGTCGCTGCTCGACAACTTCGAATGGGCCTACGGCTACGACAAGCGCTTCGGCCTCGTCCACGTCGACTTCGCCAGCCAGCTGCGCACCGTCAAGGCCAGCGGCCGCCACTACGCCTCCGTCATCGAAGCCCATCGCGCCGCCCACGACGAAGGCCGCTGAGCGACCCCGCACCGGGACCGGCCCGCGGCGCACGCGCCGCGGCCGGGAGAGCGCCGTGCCCGCCCCGCTTCGGGGGACGGGCACGGCGTTTCGTGGTGGGATGGGTCCGGGGGCCGTTCCACCAGCTCACGGAGAGGCGAGGCGCATGTCCGAGGACAGCGAGGGCACCATGCGGGCGATGGCGTACGAGACGTACGGCGGGACGGAGGTGCTCACCGAGACCCGGTTGCCGGTGCCCAAGGTGGGACCCGGCGAGGTCCTGGTCCGGGTCAGGTGCGCCGCGGTCAACCCGGTCGACTGGAAGATCATGGCCGGCGGCCTCGACGGGCTCATGGACGTCGTCCACCCGGTGGTCCCGGGCTGGGACGTGGCCGGAACGGTCGAGGTCGTCGGCATCGACACCCCCGAGTTCACCGCGGGCGACGAGGTCATGGCGTACGCCCGCAAGGACTACGTGCACGGCGGCACCTTCGCCGAATTCGTCACCGTGCCCGTGCGCGCCCTCGCGCACAAGCCCGCCACGCTCGGCTGGGCCGAGGCCGCCGGACTCCCGCTGGCCGGGCTCACCGCCTACCAGCTGCTCACCCGCCTGGGCACCGGCAAGGACGACACCGTCCTGGTGCACGGCGCGGCGGGCGGTGTCGGCTCCTTCGGCGTCCAGATCGCCCGGGCCCTGGGCGCCCGGGTCATCGGCACGGCCTCGCCCCGCAACCACGACCGGCTGCGCGAACTGGGCGCCGAACCCGTCGCCTACGGGGACGGCCTCGCCGACCGGGTCCGCGCCCTGGCCCCGGACGGGGTGAGCGTGGTCGCCGACTTCGTCGGCGGGGTCCTCGACGTCACCCTGGCGGTCCTGGCCGACGGCGGCCGGCACGCCTCGATCGCCGACCCGGGCGTGCTGGGCGCCGGCGGCGAATGGATGTGGGTCCGCCCCGTCGGGACCGACCTCGCGGAGCTGGCGCGCCTGGTCGAAGCCGGCCAGCTGTCCGTCACCGTCGCCGAGACCTTCCCGCTGTCCGAGCTGGCGGCCGCCTTCGCGCTCAGCCAGGACGGACACACCGCGGGCAAGATCGTCGTCGAGGTCTGAGCACCCCTTCCGGCTCCGGGGTCCCGGGCCCGCGCGCCCGGAAACGGACGTGACCGCGCGCCGCCCTGGCGGGAAGGAGGGGCGGCGCGCGGGGTTCACGGGGAGCGTGGCGGGGACCGGAAGGATCAGGCGTACACGCCGAAGTGGAACAGCGAGTAGCCGTAGCCGGTGCCGCGCCGGCTCATCTCCAGGCGTACGTACCGCCCCGAGGCCGCGATGTCGAAGTCGTCGATACCGCCGTCCCCGGTGGACGTGGCGTACGCCGTGCGCCAGTTCTGCCCGTCGTCGGAGACCCGGATCGTGTACGCCTTCCCGTACGCCGTCTCCCACACCAACTGGGCGTGCTTCAGCTGCTTCACCGCGCCCAGGTCCACCTGGAGCCACTGCGGATCGGCCCAACTGCTGGCCCATCGGGTGTCGCTCCGGCCGTCCGTGGCCAGCGCCGCGCTGCACGGGCAGCCGCCCCAGGCGTCGTTCTGGAAGGTGGAGGCGCTGGTCGGTCGACCCAGCGCCACGTCCGTCCCCGACACCGGCGGCGGGACGACCCGCACCGAGCGCTGCTCCACGCCCACGTTGCCGCGCCCGTCCTTGACCTTGACGTACAGGATCCACACCCCGGTCTTCGCCGGGGCCGTGGCCCTGATGGTCCCGCTTCCCAGTGGGCCCGAGGCCACGGAGAGCAGCCCGCCGCCCCCGTCGACGTACTTGCCGCCCCAGAGCACCTCGTACGACAGCGGGTCGCCCTCCGGGTCGGTAGCCGGGGCCTGGATGGTGATCTCCTTGCCGGCCGGCACGGCGGAGGCGTCGGCCACCGCCGGGACGGACACGGTCGGCGGCAGGTCGTCGCCGGCCGCGTTCCCGCCGTACATCCGCTTCACCGCGTAGTACGCCTTGCGGCGCTCCCCGGCGGGGGTCAGGTTGAACCAGTGCCCGCCGAAGTCGTACTCGGTGCCGTAGTGGAACACGGTCGCGCCCAGCGCCACCCCCCGGTGGCCCGTGACGCAGTTCCACGCGTTGGTGTAGCCGTCGGCCATGGCCTGGTCGCCGACCTGCCGCGGTACCCCGTTCGCGTCGTTCGGCACCTCCCACTCACCGGCCGGGCCGGTTTCGGTGATGATGTACGGCTTGTTGTAACCGCCCTGCTCCCAGGCCTGCTTGACCCCGCAGACCTCCTTGTAGGAGTTGACGGCGTACAGGTCGAGGTCGGGGGAGTTGCGCTTGTAGTACGTCCAGGCGCCCACCCACGCGTCGGTCGAGGTCACCGGGTGGTCGGCGTCGACGCGGTGGATGGCCTTCGCCACGTCGTTCACGAAGGTCGTGTAGGCATTGCGCTGGTTCTCCAGCTCGGTGCCCGCATAGCAGTTCTGCAGTCCGAGCACGGATTCGTTGCCCACGTTCCACATCAGCACGCCCGGGTGGTCCTTGTAGGTCTGCACCCACTGGGTGAACTCGGCGAGCATGGTGTTCCTGTAGGTCGCGTCCGTGACGTAGTCGGTGCAGCCGCCGCTGCCCGGGCCGCCGCCCGGCTGGAGCCAGAAGCCCGCGACGACCTTGATCCCGTTGGCCGCGGCCGCGTCGAACAGTGGCTTGCTGCTCGCGTCGGTGCCCCAGGTGCGGATGGTGTTGGCGCCCAGCGATCTCACGTCGGGCAGCAGGCGCGCGGCGTCGGCCGGGGACGGGCCCCAGGTGACGCCCTTGACCTGGTAGGGCGAACCGTCCACCTGGAGCTGCCAGTTGCCCTGGGAGCCGGTCACCTTGACCACGCTGCCCGCGGCGTGCGCGGGCAGGGCGGGCAGTACGGTGACGGCTCCCGCGAGCAGGGCTGCCGCGGTGAGGGTACGCATGCGGGAGTGCATGCAGGACCTCCTTGGAGGGGGTGGGGGAGGGGTGAGGGGGGTGAGCTAGGGGAGGCGGTAGTCCGGGCCGAGTACGGCGCCGGCCGCGGGGTGGGTCTCGTCGTAGCCGCGGGCGTTGCACTGGAGGCCGCCCTTGACGCAGTGCTCGACGAGGGCGTTCAGGGTCCGGTCGTCCCACGCGTTGAAGAAGTCGTAGTGGAAGGTGTGACCGGCCCCGCTGGAGAGCCGCACCTGCGACATGTCCCCGCTGACCGGGAAGGCCATCTTGAACTCGACCATCGGCAGCGCCACCGGGTGGTCGGCGGGGCAGACGTTGTCGTTGTTGCCCGGCTTCACGACCGGGTAGGCCATGTGCGCCTTGTGGTCCGGCGTGTCGAGGTTCTTGCCGTCCCAGCAACTCGGTGACTGCATGCGGATGTTGAGCTGAGTTCCGGCCGGGCAGTTCACCGGGAACTCCACGTTCTTGAAGCTGTCACCGCACTCCCAGCCCTCGACCCAGCCCTTGTGGGCCCGGAACTCGGCCGCGGTCTGGGTCGGGCTGCCGACGACGAACCGCAGGCCCTTGGGGAAGGGCCGCACGCTCGTGTAGTCGGTGACGCCCGTCTTGTAGTAGATCACCTGCGGTCCGGTGGGCAGGACGGGCCGGCTGCCGTTGTACAGCGTCGGCATCCAGTAGCCGGACAGGTCGCCGGGCGCGTTGCAGGCGGTGCCGCCGCCGCTGAGCGAGGCGGTGGTGCTGAAGGCGTCCGTCGTGGTGTTGCCCAGGAAGGTGTGGTTGTGCGAGGCCCCGGGGCGGCCCGCGTAGACGATCGGGTCGTCCGGTGCGGTCCTGCTCACCGCGCAGTTGGCCTGGAACTCGTGGAAGTACCGGTCCGGGGGGTTGTTCCAGGACGGGGTCACGCCGGTGACCTGCGGTACGGCGGGAATGTAGCCGTCGCCGTCCGGGTCGTCGCCACCGGCGAGCGGGGCCACGGCCGAGTGGTCCATGCCCAGGTGGGCCGAGGTGCCGGAGTCGGGCGAGGCCTGTGCGGTGAGGGTGGTCAGGCCCAGACCGGCGGCGGCGGTCACGGCGCAGGCGACCGAGACGAGTAAGGCGGACAGGGCCCGCGGTCGGAGTTGCATCGGGTCGGCTCCTTCGGGTGGGGTGGTGGGAGAGCGCTCTCTCAAGCGGCCCGGAAAACGCGGGGCGGCCGCCGGGCCGCCCCGCGTCCTGCGGGGGTCAGGGGTGGATCAGGGGAACGAGAGGACGGTGGACGGGGTGGTCGAGGTGCCCGACGTCGCGGCGCCCGTGTTGTTGATGACGTGTTCGTACTGGCCGTTGCCGCCGAGCGAGACGACGAGCAGGTCGTGGAACTTCACGCCGGCCTTCACCGGGACCTCGAAGCCGTGGTCCTGACGGATCGTCGGGTCGACGTTGTAGTAGCAGTAGCTGCCGAGGC
The DNA here is from genome assembly GCF_044454405.1 of Streptomyces sp. NPDC051555. Lineage (NCBI taxonomy): Bacteria > Bacillati > Actinomycetota > Actinomycetes > Kitasatosporales > Streptomycetaceae > Streptomyces > Streptomyces sp. NPDC051555. The sequence goes on from NZ_JBITDP010000024.1 coordinate 88,977, forward strand.
CCCAACCCTCGTGGGTGGTCACCGAGTCCGCGACCTTGTAGGCCGCGTAGCCCTTGATCGAACCGTTCTGCACGGCGGCCTGGTTGGGGGCGTCGTAGGCCTTCTCGTTCTGGAAGAAGATCGTGCGGCCGCGGTCGCCGTTCCACTCCACGTCGTACTTGTTGAAGTGCTCGACGAACAGGCCGGTGGCCAGGACGTCGTCGCCGTTGACCCGGAAGCCGTAGTCGGAGCGGTTGGTCTCCCAGCCCACCCCGTCACCGTGGTCGGCGCGCCAGATCCAGGTGTGGTCGACGATCGTGTCGTGGTTGTTGATCACCATGCCGGACGTGGCCTTGCCCGCGCCCGCGCCGCCGACCCGGATGAAGACGTCCTGGACGGTGGTCGGGTTCGCCGCGTGGTCCGTGGTGGTGCCGGCCGGGCCGACCTCCAGCAGGCTCGGCGAGTTGACGGTGCCCGCGTCCACGAGGAAGCCCGCGAGCTTGACCCCGTCCACGTCGGCCACCTTCAGCGCGGTCACGCCGTTGTCCGGGACGATCGTGGCGAGGCCGAGGCCCAGCACCACCGTGTCGGGGCGGTTGACCTGGATGGTCCGGTCCACGTGGTAGACGCCGGGGGTGAAGAGCAGGTGCAGGCCCTGGGCCAGCGCCTGGTTCATCGTCGCCGCGGTGGTGCCGGGCTTGACCACGTAGAAGCGGCTCAGCGGGATCGACGTCCCCTGCGGGGCGCCGTTCCCCCAGGACGTGCCGCGGGCGTTCACGCGCTTGGCGGGCACGAACACCTTGTACTCGGAGCCGTCCAGGTACAGGAACGGCTTCTCGCGGGAGACGGGCGTGGTGTCCAACGTGGTGTAGCGCGGGTCGGGGAAGGACTGCGCGGGTGCGCCCTGGGTGCCGGAGAAGACCTGGTTCCAGACCGAGTTGGTCCAGCCGCCGATCGAGCTGTCGCGCGTATACCACTGCTGCTGCGAGTAGTTGCCGACCTGGCCGTCGATCCTGGAGTCGGCGATGTACCCGCCGGAGGCCCAACCGTAGCCGTTGGGGGCCAGGTTGAGACCGCCCTTGACGTGCATCCGGCGGAAGGGGGCGGCCTGGGAGACGGCCCAGCGGTCGGTGCCGTTGACCGGGTTCAGCGCGAGGTTCTCGGCCGAGCGCCAGAAGTTCTGGGTGGCGTTGCCGCCGAACCAGCCCGCGTCGACCGTCACGTCACCGTTGATGGTGGTGTCGTCCGGGTTCAGGCCGAGGCCCGAGATCGAGGTGTAGAAGCCGATCTGGGCGTTGAGGCCGTTGTAGGTGCCCGGCTTGAAGAGGAACTGGTAGCGCCCGGAGCCGAACTGGGCGGACTCCTGCTGGGCGAAGACCTGGTCCAGCTTGGCCTGGATGTTCGGCGTGGACGGATCGAAGACGATCACGTTCGGGCCGAGGTCGCCACCGCCGGGCAGGGTCGGGCCGGTGTCCCCGCTCGTCCCGTACACCTGGAACTCGAAGAGCGAGTAGCCGTAACCGGTGCCGCGCTGGGTCCCGTACACCCGGACGTAGCGGGCGGTGCCGCTGAGGTCGTGCGTCTGGACCCCGCCCGTGCCGGCGGCCGTGGAGTACGCGGTGCTCCAGTTGGCGCCGTCGGTGGACAGTTCGATCCGGTACGCCTTGCCGTACGCGGCCTCCCAGCGCAGGACGACCTGACTGACCTGGGCCGGTGCGCCCAGGTCGACCTGTATCCACTGGGGGTCGGCGAACTGGCTCGACCAGCGGCTGTTGTTGTCGCCGTCGACCGCGGCGGATGCCGGGGTGCCCGCGCCCTCGATGCTGGACGCGGTCGCGGGCCTGCCCTGGGAGAGCAGGGTCGGGGCGGCCTGGGCGGCGGTGGCGGGCAGCAGCATGAGCAGGGCCGCGACCAGCGCGGCGGCGAGCGCCGCCGCGGTGAACCGCGGCGGCCGATCGGAGAGCAATCGCATGGAGGTACTCCTGACGTCGGGGATCCGGGGGGATCGAAGCGTGAGTGAACTGCCCCCGGCTGGGGCCGTCAAGAGGTTCAGCGTTCATGAACTGAAGATCCGTCGATGCGTCACATCCGCGTCAGGCCTGTGAACTTGGGGTTTCTTCAATCCTTGTGAAAAGTATTGACGAAAAAAGTCGCGGGCGCTTGGCTAAGGCTCCCAACGGATCCGTCCGGCCGTTCCCCGAGGAGACCCGGGAGGCCCGCTGTGCGCAGTGTGTTCGGGAAATGGCGACGCTGTCCCCTTTCTTGGGGGAAGTGTCTTCGCTACTTGTCCGGAGAGGGTCGTGACGGCCGCGGCCCGTCGGGCGTCGGTACGTCGGGGGTCGGCACGTCGCCGCCCGCGACCAGGGCCACCTCGACGCCGGCCAGCCCGGCGGCCCAACGCCCGCCGACGGCGGCGATCCGCCCGGCGTCGGGCGGGGTCGCCCCCAGGCCGATCGCGTACCGGATGCCGCCCGGCTCCGACGGGAAGGGGTGCGGCCAGGCGTGCGCGTCCACGGCGCCCGCCTCCTCCAGCGCGGTGACCAGCGCCCGCATCCGGCCCCGGACCTTCCCCGGCAGCGTTCCGGGCTCCCCGGCGCCTCCCGCACGGACGGTGACCTGGGCCCAGGCCGCGTGCCGCCGGTGCAGCGGCGGCGGGTCGAGCAGCTCGGGCCAGGGCCCCGGACCACTTTCCGTGATCTCCCACGCCCGGTACAGCTCCCGCACCAAGAGGTCGCGGAAGCCGGCCCCGACCTGGGCCGTGCAGCTGCGCACCGGCGCGGAGGGCGTCAGTACGGTGACCGGCGCGTCGCCCCCGTCACCCGCACCGGCGTCCTGCGGACCCGCACGGTCGGCGCCGCGCAGCGCCACGGGAAGCCGCCAGTCCCAGGCGGCCCAACCACCGAAGAACTCCCGCAGCAGCTGGTCCCCGGCCAGGCCCACGGGGCGGTGTGCCACCGTGCGGGCGGCCAGTACGGACCAGGCCAGGCCCGGGAGACCGCCGAAGGGGGCGCAGTCCAGGCCGCGGGAACGTGCCCATTCCTTGACCCGGCGGGCCAGTTCGGCGAAGGCGGAGTGGTGCGCCGGGCCCACGGCGAGGCGCACCGCCTCGGCGTCGCTCACCGCGCTCAGCGCGAGCGCCGCGCCGTCGCCCAGCTCGGCCCGCCGGGCCACCGCGGCGTCGGGAGCCATCCCCGCGCTCGCCACGACCGCGAGGTCCACGTCCAACGCACCGACCCGCAGCCGCAGTCCAGGGACCCGGGCTCCGTGCACCTCCCGGACGTCGACCGCCTCCGGCAGCGCGGCCAGCACCCGCTCGCGCAGCCGCGCGGGATCGACCCGCCCCGCCAACGCCGCGACCAGGTCCAGGTCCGCGCCGGGCAGGGCGCAGCCCATCCGGCGCGATCCGGTGACCTCCACCACCCCCTCGGGCAGCGCCCGCGCCAGCCGTTCCGTGACGGCCCGCGCGAGGCCGTCGGTGACGTCCGGGTCGGCAGGGCGCGCCGGGCGGTCGTGGCCCTGCGGCAACCACCGGACCTCACCCGTGCCCAGGGCCACCGTGAAGCGCACCCGCATCGGTTCCTCGCCCCGCCGGGACAGCACGGCGAGCGAACCGACCCGCGCGGCCCCCATCGGGGTCGCGGCCAGCACGTCCGCGCACCGGGCCGCCGCGCGCCCGGGGTCCGTGCTCCGCCCCAGCGTCAGGTGCGGGGTGAAGCCGTCGGCGCGGCCCCGACAGCGGGGGAACCGCCGTACCAGCGCCGCCCGCACCTCCTGCCAGGGTGCCTCCCCGCTCGCCGCCGGGTCCAGCCACAGCGTCGCGTCCTCGCGCTGCCCGAAGGAGTGCACCCCGGCCGGGCGCGCGGTGAAGGCGGGTATCCCGGCGACGGCCTCGGCCAGCACCGCGGCGGCCCGCTCGAACGCGGACTCCGGGACGAACCCGAACAGCAGGTTCACGTGCGGCGGCCAGCGGTCCACCCGCGGGTCCAGTTCCCGGCGCAGTTCCTGGACGGCCGGCCACCATTCCTCGGGCGGGATCCAGGCCACGGCGGTCCGCGCGGTGGGCGCGAGGTCGAGCACGGCCGGTCGGTTCCGGTCCGCCCCTCCCGGTACGTCGCTCCCTTCGGGTACGTCGCTCCACGCCGGTACGTCGCTCCCCGCCGGCGCGGCTCCGCACGCGCCGAAGTCCAGGGCGGCCTCCACGCCGTAGTGGTCGGACACGAACAACCCGTCGGAGGTGGCGGGCCGGTCCCCGCGCAGTGCCGCCGAGGCCGCCGCGGCCCCGCCCCGCAGCAGGATCCGGTCCAGCCGGCCCCCGCGCCCGCCGAGCGAGCCCACGGCGGCCAGCGGGTTGACCGTCGGGTCGAAGGTCGCGGTGGTGTCCGCCTCCCCGTGCACCTCGGCCCACGCGTCGCGCAGCCCGAGCCTCGCGGCGGGACCCGCGACGCCCCCGCGCCCGTCGTTGAAGTCGCCCATCAGCGCGACCTGGCCGTCGATCCCCGCCAACCCCTCGGCGAGCCGGGCCAGTTCGGCGCTGCGGCGACCCGCGCCGTCCGTGGAGTGGTCGCTGCTGAGGTGGGTCGTGGCCACCACCAGCGGGCCGGCCACTGTCTCCACGGTGACGGCGGTGACCCCCTTGTGCGCGCCGAGCGAGTGGACTCCCGCCTCGCGCACGGGAATCCGGCTCAGCAAGAGCAGGCCGGTGTCGGCCACGTCCCGAGCCCGCGGCGAACCGCCCAGGGTGTAGGAGGCGCGCACCCAGGGCTCGGCCAGGACCATCTCCAGCAGCCGGGGCTCGACCTCCTGGAGCGCGATGACATCGGCGTCCGCGGCCGCCAGCTCGGCGAGCAGCAGCGGGCGCCGCCGCGCCGTCTCGATGAGGGGCCCGTCGTAGCGGTCCCACAGGGTGTTCCAGGTGAGCACGCGCACCACCGCCGCCGTGGGCGGGGCGTGCACGGTGTCACCGACCGGGGCCCAGCCGCGCGCCGGATCCCAGACGTGCGCCGTCCCCGCCGTGAAGAAGGGCGCGCGCAGCAACCGGGGGGCGCGCGCCCGTCCGGCACCCGAGCTCTCGATCCGGTCCACGCCGGTGGCCCGGTCCCACACCAGCTCGCCGTCCGCCTCGACGAACAGCACCCGGTGCCAGGGGACGTCGCCGCCCGGCACGAAGGAGGGCAGCGCGACGCGCTTCGGCCCGGCCCCGCGCTGGAGCAGCCCCAGCACGAACCGGGCGGGATCGAAACGGGGGTCCCAGCGGACCTGGTGGTACAACTCCTCACTGGTCCGCATCACGCCTCCCGCCTTCGGGGCGGAGGCCGTGCGGGCGGAGGCCGTGCGGGCCCGTCACCGCCGTACGCGTCACCGTCGTGCAGGCCGCCCGCGGTGTCCTCGACCGCGCCGCCCGTCCCGACGTACCAGGTCCGGTGCGCCTGACCGGGGTACGGCGGACTGAACCGGCGCAGCTGGGCGTCCAGGACCGCGGCCGGTACCGGATGCGCGCGGGCGGCGCCCCGGCGGCGCAGCGCGTCCTCGTCCGCCAGGACGACGACCTGCGTCACCAGCGCGTCACGCCGGCGAGCCACCGACCCGACCAGGGCGCGCTGCGGGGCGACCAGCGAGGTGGCGTCCCACACCACGGTTCCCCCGGCCCCGAGCGCCGCGTCGAGCCGGTCCAGCCCTTCCCGCAGCACCTCCGCGTTGGCCCGCTGATCACCGCGCGCGCCGCGTGCGGAGCGCAGGTCGTCCAGTGAGACGTACGCGTCCACCCCGGCCAGCGCCCGGCCGAAGGTGCTCTTCCCGCTCCCCGAGGGCCCGACCAGCTGGATCAGCCGCGGGAAGTCGCCGTCCCGCCACCGCCAGGTCGCGGCCACCGCCTCCTCGACCCCGCCGACGCGCCCCTCGGCCCACGCCTGCCGGGCCTGCGCCCAACACCGGTCCGCCGCCGGCGCACCGAGCCCGGCCAGGGCCTCCCGCAGCCCCGAACGCAGTGGCCCGTAGGGCTGTTCACCGAGCAGACCCGCCTCGTGCGCCCACAGCGCCGACCACTCCACGCACTCGCACGCCCCGTCGCCCTCCGCGTCGGCGCGCGATCCCGCGACGGCCCCGGCCACCGCGTGCAGCACGCCGAGGTCCGCGGCGGCCGACATCCCCGCCAGCCCGGACCGCCGATCCTCATCGGGGAACGGCAGGTGCAACCGCCCCTGGAGCCCGACCAGATCGGCCACCCGGCGGGCGAGCGGCAGCCCGAGCGCCGCCGCGAGCCGCGACGCGAGGAGCCCACGGTGCGCACCGTGCAGCGCGGTGGCGAGCACCCCGGCCAGCCGGGCGTCCCCCGACCGCCCCAGCACGTCGAGCCGGGCCGCGACGTCGGCCACCGCATCGATCACCGCCTCGGGCAGGGCCTCGGCCGACGAGGCGGGCCGTACGCCCGCGGCCGCGAGCACGGCCGGTACGTCGGGCTCCGCCCCCGAGCGGACCGCCCACAGCGGGGCGGCCGGGCCGAGACCGTTCTCCACCACGGACGCGAACATCCAGTGGGTGCCGGTCTGCACGTGTCCCCCGCGCACCCACTTGGCCACGTGCCCGGCGAAGGCCGTACGGTCGAAGCCGGCCACGGAGCGCACGACGTACCCCTCGTGGCGGCCGGTGTCGAGCTTCAGCTTGCGCAGCGCGCGCTCCGCCGGCGCGTCCAGGACGCCCCGCCACAGCACCCGCGGCACCGGCACGCCGAGCCCGGTCAGGAACCGTGCGGTGCGGTCCCAGTCGAGGCAACGGTCGCCGTCCCAGACCGAGAAGCCGTAGAACCAGCTGTCGAGCGCGTCGTAGGGGAGGGAGTGGCGGGCGTAGAGGTTCTCGCCGCAGATCCGCCGACCGGCGGGAATGCCCGGGCCGATGCGCCCCTGGAGGGCCTTCACCCAGGCGCGCGAAGGATGGTGGGCGGAGTCGAGGGAGCGGGCGTGCAGGCCGTCGGCATAGAGGGTCGTGTTCTCGCCGTCGAGCTTCTCGGTCACCACCACCTCGCGCCCGCAGAGCCCCGGCAGACCCGACAGGTCACCGGCCCGGACGTCGTCGGGCGTGGCCCCCGGGGACCAGGGGAGGTGCGGGGTGCGGGGGTAGTGGGTGCGCATGGTCCGCTCCGGTCGGTGACGTGTCCCCGCCACTGTAGGAAGGGGCACCGAAGGGATCCACCCAATATCCACCGACCGGTTCGAGCCGTTCGCGGCCGCCGCTCAGCGGCCGTACTGCTCCGCGCACAACTGCGCGATCGACGGTGACACCGTGCCGTCGGCCGCCGCGCACAGCGCCGACATGTCGTACGCCCGCCCCGGCGCGGGTCGGGCCTGGGGGCGCGGCCGGGCCCGTGGCGTGCGGGCCTTCGCCGGGGCGGGCGCCCGTACCGTCCCGGACCGGCGCGGTGTCGAGCGCCGGGTCCCGCCCGCATCCGGAGCTTCCTCCCGGTCCGCGGCCCCGGCCGCCGGCGCTGCCGCGGCCTCGGCCGTTCCGGGCGGTCCGGGGTTGGGCGGGGCGGCCGCCTGCGCCGGGTCCTCCGGCAGCCGCCCCAGGGGGAGCACCGCGCGCGGGGAGGGCGTACGGACGATCACGGGATCCGGTGTCCGGGCGGCCGGGGCGGCCGGTGCGACGGTCGTACATCCGGTGGTACCCGCGCCCAGGAGGAGCGCGGCAAGGGACAGGGGCAGGACCCGACGCAGCTGCATCCGCCCACCCTGCCGCATGCGGGGACCGGGAGCGGCGCACCGTCACGCGTACGGGTGAGCGCGAGCCGTGGCCGTGCCGGCGTGCGCGGCGTGCGAGCCGGCGCGCGATCTGCGCGGGAGCGGGAGCCGGGTGCGATGGGTGCGATGGGTGCGCCCCTCGCGGTCAGGCACCGGTGCGGGCGCGGGCGCGGGCGCGCGGCGCGGTGGCCAGTCTGAGGGCGTGTTCCAGCGGCCCGCGGCGCAACGGAGAGTGCGCCCAGGCGCGCTGCCACCCCCAGGCCGCGACCAGGGCCACGGCGCAGAACGCGGCCAACGCGCCCCAGGACGCCGCCCCGTTCGCCGGACCGGCCAGCACCAGCGCGTGCACGACGTAGGCGCTGAGCGCCATCGCGCCCAGCGCGGTGAGGGGCCGCAGCAGCCGGGCGGCCAGCCGGACGCGGGCCAGCAGTACGAAGCCGCCGATGAGTGCGGCGCCGACGCCCGCGTTGCCGAGCGTCTCCAACGGGGTCTGGCTGTAGGGGGAGGCCAGGAGCAGCCAGTCCCACGAGGTGCTGGGTATCGCGCCGTACTGCTGGGCGAGCACGGCCCGGACCGGATCGGTGGCCGCCATGGCCTCGGGGTGGTGCGCGGCGATCGCGGCCAGCAGCCGCTGCCGCCCGCCGAGCACCTCGGTGGCCAGCCACGCGGAGCCGTACGCCACCGCCGCGACGGCCGCGCCCCACAGGGCGAGGCGCCGGGCGACGGCCTTCTCGCGGACGTCGCACAGCCGCCCCAGCGCCATGCCGGCGAGCACGTACGGCAGGTAGGTGACGACCGGGTACGCCCCGGTGAGCAGCAGCCCGCGCAGGACGTCGCCGAGCCCCGTCCAGCCGCGGGCCAGGTCGGTGAGGTCGGGCACCGCACCGCGGCCCGAGGCGCCGACCCCGAAGAGCGGGCCGAGGACGTACGAGAGCAGCGGCCCGACCACCACGCCCGCGGCCGCGACCACGGCGAGCGCCTTGGTGGAGAGGCGGGTGAAGGGCTCGGCGGCGAGGAAGTAGAGCGCGAAGAAGGTCAGGATGACCAGGATCCCGGGCCAGAGCGCGGCCAGGGACAGGCCGAGCGCGGCGAGGACCCCACAGCGGATCAGCAACGGCCGCAGCCGCCCGGGCGCCCCGCCCCGGCCGGCCCCGACACCAGCGGGGACGGCAACCGGGCCGGGGCCCGGGTCCGGGCGCTGCCGCTGGGCCAGGGCCAGCGAGAAGCCGGCGAGGAGGGTGAAGACGGCGGGCGCACGTCCGTCGGCGGCCAGGACCAGGTAGTTCGCGCCGGACGGGCGCGCACCGGGTCCGACGTGCACGGCGAACATCCCCAGCACGGCGAGGCCGCGCGCGGCGTCGACCCCGGACAGTCTGCTGCTGGCGCTCATCGCTTCCTCGGGGCAGGAGGGGAGTACAACATCATGCTCAGGTAGAGGTCGATAGTGGAACAAAGGTTCCGTTTCGCCCCGAGGAGTCGCAGGAGTCGCAGGGGCCTCGCGGGTCGCGCGGGCGGCGCGGGTCGCGCGGCCCAGCCGCCGGTGCGGCTCAGCCGCAGGTGACGGTGTCGCGCGGGGTGTAGCGCGTCCTGAACTTCTCGCGCCCGACCTCGTTGCCGCCCTGCTCGAAGATCCGGTCGACGGTGACGTCGAACCCTTCGAGCGGGGTCTGCGCCTCGCACCGCGCTCCGCTCCCGGTCCGGGTGCCCAGCTGCTCGACGTTGGTGCGCGGCCCCTTGACCGCCTTGACCGCGTCGTACTTCTTGGTGCCGAGGAAGGTGATGGTGACCGAGGTGTCGGTGGCCGACGCCTGGATGTAGAGGGCCTTGCCCGAGTCGTTGCGGAAGCTCTGGTCGAGGCTGCCCCAGGCCACCGTGGCCTCGCGGCCCTCCGGGTAGCGCTCGATGTAGAAGGAGTGCGCGCCGTACTCCACCGGCTTGACCCCGGCGAAGAACACCGCGTTGAAGACGGTCGTGGCCACCGCCGAGACCCCGCCGCCCGCGGCCTTCTCGTACTGGCCGCCATTGATCATGATGCCGTCGACGAAACCGTTCTCCTTGGTGCGTTCGCCCACGGTCCGGTTGAAGCTCCAGGTCTCGTCGGGCAGCACCACCGAGCCGTTGATCAGCTCGGCGGCCCGGCCTATGTTCGTCGTGCGGTACTCGGCGACCGGGAAGTCGACGGTGAAGGAGGACACCTCCTCCTTGATGCCGAGCTCCGCCACGTTCTGGCGGGTGAGCTTCGGCTGCACCGCCTCGGTGGCCACCGCGCCGGTACGGGCCCCCGCACCCGACTTCACCAGCAGCGGGAGCACGGCCTCGCCCAGGGTCCGCTCGGTGACCCGGCGACCCGCGCGGCCGTCCTCGGCCACGGAGACCCGCCCCGGCCCGTCGAGCCGCAGGCGCGCTTCCACCGGACCCGGCGCGGCCTCGCGCAGCGGGCCCGCGAGCCCCGGATCGGCGAGCAGCGCCTTGGCGTCGAGGTCGGGGACCAGCCGGTCGCCGTCGCCGGCCTTCATGGCGAGGTGCCGGGAGAGGGTGGCGGGGTCGACGACCACGCGCCGCCCTTCGAGGGTGAGGGTGACGGGGGCCGACACCGCGGGCCCGGCGAACTCCTTCAGGGCCCGCTCCGTCTCCCGCGCCCCGATCCGCGGCTCGATGGTCCGCACCGGCAGCTCGACGGGGTCCGACCCGGTGCGCGGGTAGGCGGCGCGCAGGGCATCGAGCGCGCCGTCGGTGCGCAGGGCGACACCGCTGACCGGAGCGACCGCCTTGGGCCTGCCCTTCTCGAAGGTGATCGCCCCCTCGACGACCGCGCGCCCCGTCTTCTTGCCGAGGCCGTCCAGAGCGGCCCGCGCCACTCCCTCGTCCACCCGGACCACCGGCTCCACCTCCCGGCGGTCCGGACCGAAGAGCCGGCCGAGCACGGTGACCGGATCGGATCCGGCCCGTGCGGCGCGCGCGGCGGTCGCGGCGGAGTCGAGGGACAGACCGAGGGCGCCCGGTCGCAGTTGCTCGACCCGGTCACCGACGCGCACGGCGAACGCGGCTCCGGCCCCGGCCCCGGCCGCGGGGTCGAAGGCGCGGTCCAACGCCCGGCGCGCCCGGTCCTGGTCCATGCCGCCGAGGTCCACGCCGCGGACCGTGGTGCCCCGGCCGATCTCGTCGCCGGCCAACGACAGGCCCGCGACGTACAGACCGGCGCATCCGATGGTCAGTGCCCCGCCGGTGACGGCGAGCGGGCGCAGCAACCGCCGCCGTCGGTTCCCGGTGGCCGTCGCGGTCCCGGTGTCACCGGCGTGCGGCATGGCTGTCCCCCTGGTCGATCACGTCTGGACGGGCCGGGGGCTTTCACGCCGACCGGCCCGCGCCCCGAAAGCTACCAAGAGGTACATAACCAGGTAATAAACGGTCATAGGTCAGGTAAAACCGGCAGGTCGCGGGCACATTCGGCCGCCTTGTGTGCGCCGTGTGCGCGCCGTGCGCGCGGCGCCGTAACCCGGGGGACGCGCGCGCTGTTGCACAGGCGTCGGGCACGGCGCGACGAGCCCCGACCCGGCCCTCTCCCACCCACGGTGAACGGAGTACCGATGCCGCAGCTGACCGACACGGACCACACGGACCGGGCGGACCACGCGATCCCGGAGCCCGCGACCCCGGACCATGCGATCCCCGACCTCGACCCCGACCTCGACCCCGCGTTCCCGGCCGCCGCACCCCGGGCGGACGGGCCCGCGGCGGCCGGCGACACGTGGATGAGCCCCGCCGAGTACGGAGCCTCGCGCGCCGCGCTCTGGAGCGGAGCCTGTGTCCTGGTCACCGACCCCGACGGACGGGTGCTCGTACAGACCGTGGACTACCGGCCCGACCGGCTGCTGCCCGGCGGTGCCGTGGACGCGGGGGAGGCGCCGTCCGCGGCGGCCGCGCGCGAGGTGTACGAGGAACTCGGCATCCGCGACCACTACCCGCGCGGGCTCGTCGTGGACTGGATCCCCGCCGACACCCCGGGATTCGAACCGGAGATGCGCTTCCCCGGAGAGATCCTGCACGTCTTCGACGGCGGCACCTGGGACGCGGAGCGCATCGCCGCCATCCGGCTGCCCGCCCAGGAGATCACGGGGGTCCACTTCGCCGAACCCGCCGATCTGCCGGGCCTGATGCACCCCGGCGACGCCCGGCGCGCGCTGTCCGCGCTGCGGGCCCGCATCGACGGCGGCGGTCCGGCCCTGCTGGAGGACGGGCGCCCCACCGTGCCGGGGGCGCTCGACCGGCTCGGCGCGCTGCGCACCCGGCGCGTTCCGCAGCGGGGCGGCTGGTGGGAGGGTCCGGCTCCGGAGGCGTCCGTGGTGCACGACCGGGCGTCCTGGCTGTTCGCCCCCGACGGGCGGGTGCTGGTGCTGATCGCCCGCGCCACCGGGGCCGCTCGGCTCCCGGACCTCACCCCCGACCTGGTCACCTCCGCTCCCGAACTGCTGGGCCACCTGCGCGAGGCGGACGGCGTGCGCATCCGTTCCGCGGCCCGGCTGCACGCCCTCGGCCCCGTCGGCGACCCGGCCCACGTCCGCCTCCTGGCCACGCCCGAGCAGGTCCGCGACCTGTGCGACTGGGGGCCGGCCGCGGCGGACCAGCTGGACGCCGTCCACGCGGCCCGCGTCCGCCTCGCACTGCCCCGCCCCCCGCGCCGGCCGTCCACGGAGCTCCCGGCGGAGGGCCTGACCTGGTGAACCCGGGGCCCTGGACCGGGCGCCGCGGATGGTTTCGGCGGCCATGCGCCAGGTGACGGGTACGGGGTACGGGGCCGATGACGGTCCGATCACGAGTGATCGAAAGAGAAAATGATCAAGTATTCACCTCGGCGTGCGACGGTCCGGTGGGTCGCTCGGCGGTCGCGTGGTGGGAGCCCGATGGCACGGTGTCCGGGTGGTTCGACGGCCGTTCCGAGATGCCTGCCACCGGCGGTGGGCCATTGGGTCGAGCCGGCCCGATGCGCAGAGACCATTGGCCCAGTACCCCACCGGTCGGCCTTCCCGTTCGTGAAGCGCGCTCCGCGGGTCCGATCGGTGCGGAGGGGGCGGTCGGGCCCGTGCCCCAGGAGTCTGCGACGGCGCCGCGGTGGGCAGGGGGCCCGGGGGTCGGACGGGACACGTTCGCTTCCGCAAGGGAAGGTGGCCGACGATCGTGTACCACCCGCCCTCCCGGGACCCCCGCGGGCCCGTGCCGGCGGGCCCCACGCGTGGTGTCCCCGCTGGTCAGGAGCGGGGACCGGGGGCGTCGCGCGGCCGCCGTCCGACCCCGTACCGGCGACGGCCCGCCCGGCGCGATCCGTTCCTCCGGCGCTCCGCTTCGGCATCTTCGGCATCTCCACAGCCTCGTCATGTACCCGTCCTGTGGTCTAAGGTCTGGCTACCCGGCCAGGTGTCAGTGCTGATCCCATGCCATATCCCCGGAGGACGACTCTCCATGTCGCAAGCTGCGCGTCTCCCTCTCACCGACCCCGAGGTGCTGTCCACGGCACCGGTTCCCGCGGGGTTCAACGACGTGGAGGGATGGTTCTGGAACGTCGACCAGGTGTTGTTCGACTGGTTCCTCGGGCACCAGAACGCCGATGCCGAGCACCGCGGTGACCTGCTCGAACTCGGCTCGTACATGGGCAAGAGCGCGATTTTCATGGGCAAGTACCTGCGCGACGGCGAGGAGTTCACGGTCTGTGACCTCTTCGACTCGCCCGCCGAGGACGAGTCCAACCTCGCGGAGACGCAGTCCTCCTACGCCTCGCTGACCCGCCAGGCCTTCGAGACGAACTACCTCGCCTTCCACGAGGCGCTGCCCACCGTCATCCAGGCCCCGACCTCCGTGGTCGGCGACCGGGTGCGCGCGGCCAGCTGCCGCTTCATCCACGTGGACGCCTCCCACCTCTACGAGCACGTGCAGGGGGACATCGAGGCCTCCCGCGTCCTCGCGGCGCCGGGCGCGGTCGTGGTGTTCGACGACTACCGCTCCGAGCACTGCCCCGGCGTCGCCGCCGCGGTGTGGGGCGCGGTCACCACGTCCGACCTGCACGTCATCTGCGTGTCCGGCACGAAGCTCTACGCGACCTGGGACGACCCGGCCCCGCTGCAGAAGGCCCTGCGCACGTGGCTGGAGGGCCGCGAGGACCTCTGGCACGGCATCGACACGGTCGTGGAGGCCCCGCTGGTGCGCATCGGCGGCCAGAAGGCGATCGCGCCGTCCGCGCCGAAGCCGCTCCGGGCCCCCGAGGTGCCCGTCCTCGCGGCGGTTCCGGCCCAGCCGAAGCCCGCTCCGCGCTCGCGCCGGGCGCGCAAGCTGGCGAAGGACCTGCTGCCGCCCATCGTGACGCGGGCGATCGTCGCGAGCCGCCGCCGCTGACCCGGGAGCGCCGGTCCTGCGGGCCGACGGAAGGGGGGGGGGGGGGGGGGCCGGCCCCCCCCCCCCCCCGCCAAGACGACGTAGCACTGCAAGGCGAGCA
>NZ_JBITDP010000024.1:103179-129467 GCF_044454405.1 Streptomyces sp. NPDC051555
GCCCAGGGTGCCGCGGGCGATCGTCGCGCGCCGCCGCCGCTGCCCCGGGCGCGCCGGTCCTGGGGGCCGACGGAAGGGGCCGGGTGCGCGCATCGCGCACCCGGCCCCTTCCGCTTCCGCTTTCACGCGGCGGACGCTCAGCCCCCGCGGCGCACCCGTGCGGCAGCGCGCGCTTCGGCGGCCTGGCGCGCCTCGGTGGTCTTGCGGGACTCCTTGGCCTTGCCGCCCGGCCGTCCCGGCCGGGTGCCCATGCCGCGGAAGGCGAGGGTGCTGTTGCCCTTGCCGGCCTTCCCGTCCTTGCCGCCGTCGGCGGGAGCGGCTCCGGCCAGCGGGACGCCGGAGGGCCTCTTCGCCCCGGTGATCCTGCTGAGCAGCGAGTCGCCCGAGCGCACCTGGGTGATGGTGGGGCGGATCTTCGCGTCGGCCAGCAGCCGCGTCATGTCACGGCGCTGGTTCGGGGTGACCAGCGTGACGACCCGGCCGGACTCGCCCGCGCGGGCCGTACGGCCGCCGCGGTGCAGGTAGTCCTTGTGGTCGGCGGGCGGGTCGACGTTCACGACGAGGTCGAGATCGTCCACGTGCAGTCCGCGCGCGGCGACGTTGGTGGCGACCAGGACGGTCACCGCGCCGGTCTTGAACTGGGCGAGCGTGCGGGTGCGCTGCGGCTGCGACTTGCCGCTGTGCAGGCCCTCGGCCCGTACGCCGTTGGCCCTCAGATGGCGGGTGAACTGGTCCACGGCGTGCTTGGTGTCGAGGAACATCAGCACCCGCCCGTCGCGCGCCGCGATCTCGGTGGCGGTCTCGTATTTGTCGGCGGCGTGGATGTGGAGCACGTGGTGCTCCATCGTCGTCACCGTGCCGACGGAGGCGTCGACCGAGTGGACGACCGGGTCCTTGAGGTACGTGCGCACCAACTGGTCGACGTTGCGGTCGAGGGTGGCGGAGAAGAGCATCTTCTGACCGTCGTGGTGCACCTGGTCGAGGATCTCGGTGACCTGCGGCATGAAGCCCATGTCGGTCATCTGGTCGGCCTCGTCGAGCACGGTGATCTTGACGCGCTCCAGGTGGCAGTCGCGCCGCCCGACCAGGTCGCTGAGCCGCCCGGGCGTGGCCACGACGATCTCCGCGCCGTTCTTGAGGGCGCTGACCTGACGGCCGATCGACAGGCCGCCGACCACCGTGGCCATGCGCAGCTTCATGGCGTCGGCGTAGGGGGTCAGTGCCTCGGTGACCTGCTGGGCGAGTTCGCGCGTCGGTACGAGGACCAGCGCGAGCGGGCGCTTGGGCTCGGCGCGGCGTCCGGCCGTGCGCACGATCATCGCGAGACCGAAGGCCAGCGTCTTGCCGGAGCCGGTGCGCCCGCGGCCGAGGATGTCGCGCCCCGCGAGGGCGTTGGGCAGGGTGGCGGCCTGGATCGGGAACGGCTCGCGCACCTCCTGCTCCGCCATCGTCGCCATCAGCTGCTCCGGCAGCCCCAGCTCGGAGAACGCCTCCACCGCGGGCAGGGCCGGGGCGATCGTCTGCGGCATCGCGAACTCGCCCTGCGGCGCGAGGGGCCGCGCGGACTTCTTGGGGGACTTCGCGGTCTTGGGGGGCCTGCCGGGCTGGACGCCGAAGCGGCCACGGGCTGACGGATTCAAACGGAGAGCCTTCCTCGATACGGAGCACGTCGTCGAGGAGTCCGGGACCGGGCCGAGGGACGGCCGGGCGGGCATGCGCGAGAACGAGCCGGAACGAGCCGGGGCCCGTACCCAGCGGTACGGGCCCCGGCTTCGTCGTGCGTCGGCGACCGGTCCGAATGCCGTGCGCCGCAAGTAACCAACCCACTTTACCACCGGCGCCCGAAGGGCCCGCGGCCGGTGCGCGCACCCGGTTCCGGTGACCGCGTCAGGGCGCGGTGATCCGGTCGCTGGTGGAGCGTACGTGCTCCAGGTGGGCGCGGGCCTCGTCGGCGGCCCGGGCGAACCAGTCGGCGATCACGGCGACCTCGTCGGGGGAGTAGTCGGCGAAGAGCGCGGCGAGCCGGGCGTAGAAGGGCTCGTACACCGCGACCACCCGCGCGGCGGCGGTCGGATCGGCGACCACCCGCACCCGGCGCCGGTCCGAGGGGTCGGGCTGCCTGCGGGCGTACCCGGCGCGCTCCAGCCGGTTGAGCACGCCGGTGACGGCCCCGGTGGTGAGGTTGGCCCGCTCGGCCAGGTCGCCGGCGCCGAGCGGGTTCTCCCCGGCGCCCAGGACGTGTCCGAGGCAGGTCAGATCGGTGACGTTCAGCCCCAGCAGCTGGGCCACCTCCTGCTGGCCCACCAGGCCGAGGCTGACGTAGGCGTCCATGCGCTGGATCGCCTCCCCGGCCGTGGCCGGGGGGCGGGGCTTGCCGTCCACGCGAATACTCCTTAGCATCTAAGTAACTTAGCTCGTGAGATGAAAGATCCTGCTCCGAGCCTACTGTCGCCTACCCCGGGAGAATCATGAGCGCGCACGGAGACGTCGACATGGGCCACACCGTGGCCGGCTGGACCGGAACCGTCGTGGGCGTGCTCGGCTCGACGGTCACCGGCCTCGCCGTCTGCCTCGGCTCGACCCCCGGCGTGTGGGCCGGCCTCGCGCTGGTCCTCCTGTCGGTCCTCGCCACCTGGGTCCTGCACCTCGCGGGCTGGGGCAAGGCGAGCGGGCCCAGCCCGCACGCCCTGCGCGATTGGCGGGTGCGCGACACCGCGGCCCTCGCCGGTCACGCGGACTGCGTCGGCTGCCGCGTCGCCGCCCGCGGGGTGCACGGTCGGGGCGCACGCGCGCACCTCCCCCTGGACGCGCCCGCGGCGGGGTGACGGCGCACGTCCGCGACGGACCCGAGCGGAGCCGCCCCCGCGGCAACCCCGGGGCCCTGAGCCGCGGCCGCCCTCGGTGACACTTGTCCGCATGGCTCAAGATCTCCGGGACCCCGCGGACCTGCTCCTCGACGCGCTCGAACCCCTCGCGTACCGCGCACGCACGCGCTCCTTCGTCGCCCGCGTGCGGGACATGGGACCCGAGCGGGCCGCCGCGCTGGCCGCGACCCTGGACCGGCGCGGCACCTACGAGCGTTCGCTCGGCGTCCTCGCCGCCGCCGTGGCCGGGGACACCGCCTGGATCGCGGCGCGGCTCGCCGACCCGGACGCCGTCGTGCGCGGGCAGGCGCTGGCCGTCGCCGCCCGCGTCGACGACGAGGACTTCGCCGCCGCCCTCGACGACGCCCCCGCGGCCGTCCGCGGCCAGCTGCTGCGGGCCGTCGTCGCCGGTCACCGCACCGCGCTCGCCGACCGGCTCGTCGACGCGGTCCGCGCGGACTGGGGCGACGCCGAGGCCGCCGTACTGCTCCCCGGATGCGGGGCGGCGACCGTCGAGCGGCTGCTGCCCGCCGTCTCGTACGCCGTCAAGGGCTGGGGCCATCTCGCCCGCCGGCACCCCGACCTCCTCGCCGACGCCCTCGACGGGGAACTGCGCACCCTGCCCGAGGCGTTGCGGGTCGACTGGTGGTACCGCAGGGCGTCCGCCGTCGAGGCCCTGGCCGTCGCCCGGCCGCTGCGGGTGCTGGACCTGTTGGAGCGCGGCGCCGGGAACGGGCTGCCCCGCCCGCTCCGCCGGCTGGCCGCGCCCCTGTCGCACGCCGACCCGGACCGCACCCTGCGGCTCCTGATCACCCCGAGCGGCGACCTCCTGCCCGAAAGCGTCGCCGGACGCCCCGTGGTCCTGGCCAGGCTGGCCCGCGGCGCCTCGCCGCAGACCCTGCTCGCGCTGGGCAGGGCGCTCCACCGCCATCGTGCGCATCCGGGCCAGTTCGCCCGACTGACCGCGGCCCTGCCGCCCGGGCGCCGGGCGACCTTCGTCGACGCGGTCCGTGAGGGTCGCGTCGACGAAGCCGCGGGCGGCGCGGACACCCGCATCGACACCGAGCTGCTCGCCGCACTGCCCCGCGCCGCGGCGGCGGCCGAAGCGCGCCGGGCGATCGGGGCGGCGCGGGAGCGGGGCGAGGGCGCGAGCGCCCTGCGGCTCGCCGTCGCCCACCTGCCGCCCACCGAGGCCCGCCCCGAACTGCTCGCCGCCACGACCGGTCCCGTGGCCCACGACCGGGCCGTGGGCTGGCGGCTGCTCATCGCCAACGCGGGGCGCTCGGGCGACCCCGAGGCCGTGCTCCTCGTACTCGCCGAGATGGCCCGCCTGCGCAGCGAGCAGGACCCGGTACGCACCGCGGCCCTGGGCGCGCTGGCCGACGTACGGCCGGCGCTCCTCGGGGACGGGGCCGCACCGCACCTCGAACGCATCGCCCGGGACGCCGTCGAGGCCCGCGACTGCTCCCACTCCACGCGCGGCGCCCTGGCCCGCACCGCCCTCGGCGTGCTGCGCGAACACGCGTCGGCAGCGGACTCCGCGCTGCGCGCCTGGGCGCTGCGCACCGTCGTCGACGACTTCGGACGCACCCATCGGCTTCCGCTCGGGCGGCTCGACCAGGTCCTGGGCCACGGGCAGGAACGCCCGCTCTACGAGGCGTTGCGGCCGTGGTTCGAAACCTGCGCGGAGAAGGGGGAGTTCCGGCCGGCAGTGGCCTTCGCGCACGCCCTCGGCCGGCGCGCCGCCGAACTGCCCGCGCTCCAGCGACTGCTCGTGGCGGCCGTGCACCGGGGCGAATCGAGCACCGCGCGGGCGGCCGTCGCCCTGTGGCTGGCGCCCCGGGCGCACCGCGGCGCGCGCGTCGAGGAACTGCTGGCCGCGGACCCCTCCGCCGTGTCGCTGTCCCAGGTGGCCCACGTGGTGACCCACCAGCGCACCGACCTGCTCGGCGCGCTGATCGGCGAGCGGCCGGCCGGCCGCTTCCACGACGCGAGCCGGCGCCCCCGGCCGTACCTCTCGGGGGTGCACCGGTGGACCGGCCGCCAACAGGGCCGTGTCGCCGAGGCCCTGGCCGCCGAGTGCGCGGACGCGACGCTGTCCTTGAGCAGCCGCGCCTTCGCCGTCGACGCCGTGGCCCGCATCCCCGGCCGGGGGCTGGCCGTCGTGCGCGCGGCCACCGCCGCACCCGAGGTGCTCCTCGCCGAAGCCGCGCTCGCCGCCCTCGTATGGACCGACCGCCCCGGGGAGACGCTGCCCGAACTGCTCGCCCACGCGGGCGGGGACCGGGCGCGCGTCGCCGTCTACGCGGCGACGCGGGCTTCGCGGTACGTGTCGCCCACCGGGCTGGAGGGCGTCCTGAGCGCGCTGACCGCGCCCGGAGCGGCCAAGGTGACGAGCCGCAAGGAGGCCGTGCGGCTCGCCGCCGCCCGACTGCGCCGCCCCCGGGTCGCCGCCGTGCTCGCCGAGGCGTTCGCGGCGCCGGGCCAGCACCCCGACGTACGGGCCGCCTGCGTGCCCTTCGCGGCGCCGCTGATCGGTGACGAGCGCGCCGCGCGGCTGCTGGCCGCGGCCGCGCAGGGGGGTCCCGCCGAACGGGCCGCGGTCCTGCGGGTGGCTCCCACGGAGCTGCCGGAGGCGGCGCGGGCCCCCTACGCCCGGATCGTCGTCGCCGGGAGCGCCGGCGCGGAGCCCGAGGAGGTCGCCGCCGCCTGCCGGTCCCTCGCCTCCTGGTTGCCCTGGGCCCCGGACCAGGTGGTGGAGGCGCTGCTCGCGGTCGCCGTGGACCTCGGTGACCGGCGGGGCTGGTCCGCCGCGGCGGACGTCCTCGCGGACGCCGCCGCGAGCAGCCCGCAGGCGGGCCGGGGCGTCCGGAGGGCGGTCGACGCGCTGATCGCGGCCGACCGGCGGTCCGTCGACGGCCCCGACGACGCGGGGGCGCTGCGGGACCGGCCCGCGCTGCGTCGGACCACCCACCTCGCGACCCACCTCGCGACCCGACTCGCCGCTCCGCTCGACCGGGTCCGCCACGGTGACGGCGCCCTGCGCGCGGTCGTGGCCGAGGTGGCCGCGGCGCTCACGGCCTACGACGCCACCACTGCGGCCGGCATCCGCCTGAGCGCCCGCGCTTTCGAACCGGCGTCATCGCACGAGGAGGTGTACGACTCCTTGATCCTCCTGGCGCGCGCTCACGCGGGCCGCCCGGGGCTGGTCCGCGCCACCACGGACACGCTGCGCGCCGCCGCCCTCACCGAGGACGGAGGGACCCCCGAGGCGCTGCACGCGGTCGCGGGGCGGCTGGCCGCCACGGGCGACCGTACGGAGGGCCTCTTCGCGGTGGCCCTGCTCACGGCGGCCGGACTGCGCGCACACTGGCCCGCCGCCCACCGCGACCTGCTGCGCACCCTGCGCCACCACCCGGAGCCCGACGTCCGCGACGCGGCCCTGGACCGCACCACGCTGTAGCGCCGCGCGCCCGCGAACCCTCCCGGACACGGCGGGCGCGGAGAACGCGGGCACCCACCCGGTCGTGCGGACCGGGTGGGTGCGGGCGTGCGGAAGGGCATGGGTCAGGGGGACGGTACGTGGTGCGGCTCGGGTGCCGACTGCGGGCTCTGCGGGGCCTGCGGGGTCCGCGTCCGGTGCTTGGTGCGTCCCGGTCGGACGGGCCACCAGGTGCCGCGGCCGAGGAGCGCGGCCAGCGCGGGCACCAGGACCAGCGACAGGACGGAGGCGGAGAGCAGGATGCCGACCGCGGTGGCGAAGCCCACCTGCCGCGAGCCGGGGTCGGGCGCGACCGCCAGGCTGCCGAAGGATCCGGCCAGGACCAGGCCCGCCGTGGTGATGGCGGGCGCGGTGCTGCGGACGGCGCGGGCCACGGCCGCCCGGGCCGGACCGGGACGTTCCATCTCCTCCCGGATCCGGTCGCTGATCAGGATGTTGTAGTCGGTGCCGAGGGCGACGACGAACAGGAACAGCACCAGCGGGAGGGTGAAGGCGACGCCGGGCTTGTCCAGGAGGTGCTGGAAGACCAGGGCGGAGGCGCCGAGCGTAGCCGCGAAGCCGAGCCCGACGGAGACCATCAGGATCAGCGGTGCGAGCAGGCTGCGCAGCAGGACGATCAGGATCAGGGCGATCAGGGCCGCCGCGACCGGGAACACGATCCGCAGGTCCTGGTCGACGGCGTCGGCTATGTCCACGAACACCGCGGCGGTGCCGCCCACGTGGGCCTGGGTGCCCTCCGGGGAGTGGGTCCGCACCGCGGCGCGGACCGGACCGGCGACCAGGTCGCGGGCCGGCTGCGTCTGCGGATCGACGGTCAGGAACAGATCGATGCGGGCGGCCCGGTGGTCCCCGTTCAGGGTCGTCTGCCCGACCCGGCCGACGCCCTTGACGGTGGCGAGGGCGTGGGAGAGCCCGTCGAGGCGCCCGGTGGTGAGGGCGCCGCCGTCGCGGGCGGTGACGTACACGGTCGTCGGTTCCCAGGCGTCCGCCGGGAGGGCGCGGCCGATCTCGGCGGCGGTCTCGGTGGCCGCCGTCTTCTCGCCGCTGCCGCCCTGGCCGTAGTCCATCGCGATCCCGGCCAGCCCGGTGGCCAGCACGCCCAGCAGGGCCACGGAGGCGAGGGCCAGGGCCACCGGCCGCCGCGCCACCAGGTCGCCGAGCCGCCCGGCCGTACCCGGGCGCGGGGCCCGCTTCAGGGCCCGCGAGGGCCAGAACATCTTGCGCCCCGCCATCGCCAGCATGGCCGGCATCAGCGTCAGGCTGCCGAGCAGCATCACCAGCACCGACACCGCGATGGCCGGCCCGAGCACCCGGAACTGGCCGAAGGAGGCTATCCCGAGGGTGGCGAAGGCGGCCACGATGGTCAGCGCCGCCGAGGTGATCGCCGTACCCACCCGGCCGGAGACCTCGGCAGCCACGGCGCGGGCGTTGCGCTCGGGCTGGGCGCGCAGCTGTTCGCGGTAGCGGAAGAGCAGGAAGAGGAAGTAGTCGATGCCGATGCCCAGCAGCACCACCCCGATCAGGCTGGGCGTGGACCCGTCGAGCTTGATGCCGGTGAGCATCGCGGTCCCCGAGACGGCGCCCCCCGCGACACCGCCGATGAAGGTGATCGCGAGCAGGGGCAGGAAGGCGGCCAGGACGCTGCGGAAGACGAATACGTTGAGCAGCACGATCAGCGCCATGGTGAGGCCGCCCACCACCTTGGACCTGGTCTCCCCGGCATCGGTGGTGTCGGTGACCGACGCGATGCCGCCGGTGAACCCGCTCCGCAGGCCCGCCTCGGCGAACTCGGCCCGGGCGTCCGCCCGGAACGCGCGGAAGACGTCCAACAGACCGGGGTCCATGGAGTTGCCCGTCAGCTGGACCGAGAGCAGTTGGAAGCTCCGGTCCGGCGCGGTCATGGCGGGGGCCACCAGCGGGGTCTGCGAATGGTCGAGCAGGAGGAATTTCGGGCCGTCGTTCTTCGGCGGGGGCATGGCCACGCGCTTGCGCCCCAGCTTCTCCGCCGCGGCCTTGACGTGCTGCTCGTCGGCGCCGGTCAGCGGGGCCCCGTCGGACCGGCCGACCAGGACGGTCACCGTGTTCGCGTCGGGCTTCACCCCGAAGCGCTCTTCGGCGACCTTCAGCGCGGCGGCCGAGTCGTAGCCGGCGGGCAGGAAGTCGCCCGGCTGGGCTCCGGTGACGCGGAAGACGAGGGCACCGTTGAGGAAGGTCATGGCGATGCCCAGCACGGCCCAGAGGGCGATCACCTTCCATGGGTTCCTGGTGGAGAAGCCGGTCAGGGCGCGGATCACGAATTTCCTCCGGTGGTGCGGGGCGGTGCGGGACGGGTGTTCCGGGTGGTTCCCGGCCTGTATCCAGACCATCAGGAGGAGGGGCCGCGATCATCGGGGTGCGGGATGAGAACCGGACGGGGAGCCTGGTCCGGCGCAGGGCGCGGACCAGGACCCTGGTCCTGGTCAGGGACTCCCCCCGCGGTCCGTGGTCGCTGCACGGACCCGGTGCGAGAATGGGTCCGGGCGTGGTCGCGGCGCCACCGGCACGGGGCCGGAGGGTTGGTCGGCGGCCCGGGGGAGGACCAGATGAGCGGCCGAGACGCCGCGGCACCGCTGTGGACGCGTGAGGACGCGCTCGTCACCATCGGCGCGGTGGCGGCGGACCTGATCGCCTACGGCATGGCGCGGCAGGCCGGGCACTGGCCGGGCGCCCCGGGCGAGGTCTTCCTCCTCGTGGCCTCCGCGCTCCCGCTGCTCGTGCGCCGTCGCTTCCCGGTGGCCGTCTTCGCGGCGGTCATGGTCTTCGAAGTGGCCCTGCGCATCGGCCTGCCGGTCGCCCCGGGCATCAACACCAGCCTGGTGATTGCCCTGTACGCGGTCGCCCGGACCGGGCGCCCGGCAGCCACGGCCGGGGTGAGCCTGGCGATCGTCGCCCTGTCCCTGCTCGGATCGGTCCGCGGGGTGTCGTTCGGGATGGCCGCGCTGGGGTACGCGACCTCGGCGGTGATCGTGGTCGGGGCCGCCTTGCTGGTCAACCGCTGGCAGCGGGACGCGGAGGCCAACCGCCGGCTGCTGGCCGACCGGGCCGTCGCCGAGGAACGCCGCCGCATCGCACGGGAGCTGCACGACATCGTGGCCCACCACATCACCGTCATGCAGCTGATGGCGGGTGGCGCACGGGCCAATCTGGAGAGGGCCCCCGAGGCGGCGCGCGAGGCCCTGGTGACGCTGGAGGGCTCCGGCCGGCTCGCGCTGAGCGAGATGCGCCAGCTACTCGACGTCATGCGGGCCGACGACCCGCCCCCGGACGCGGCGGCGCCCGAGGCCCCCCAGCCCGGCGCCGACGACCTGGACCGGCTCGTCACCGAGTCCCGCGGAGCCGGCCTGCCGACCGAACTGAGCGTCCTGGGGGAGCCGTACCCGCTGCCCCCGACCGTCGGCCTCACCGTCTTCCGGGTCGTCCAGGAGGGGCTGACCAACGCCCGCAAGCACGCGGGGGACGCGCGGGCGTCCGTACGGATCGCCTACCACCCGGACCGGATCACCGTCGAGGTGTGCGACGACGGGGTGGGCGTGACCGGCCCCGGGGGCGGGGCGCCACCGGCCCGGTCGGGGCGGCGCGGCTCCGGGTACGGTCTGATCGGCATGCGCGAACGCGTGGCGCTGCAGGGCGGCACGCTGGACGTCGGTCCGCTCGACGAGGGCGGGTTCCGGGTGGCGGCCGACCTCCCGGTCGACCCGCGCGCGGGAACGTCCGCCCGGGAGTCCGTGGGCGAATCCGTGCGGGAGTCCGTGCGGGGGTCCGTGCGGGGGTCGGCATCACAGGACGTACGAGAAGGGGCGCGGCGATGAGCGCGGCGGCGGGCGGGACGACGAGCGGAACTGCGGGCGGGACGACGGGAGGCGCGGCGGGCACGGCGGGCATCGCCGAGGGCGGGGCGCCGGGGCCGATCCGGGTGCTGATCGCCGATGACCAGCCGCTGGTGCGGCGCGGGCTGGCCCTGATCCTCGGGCCCGACCCGGACATCGTCGTGGTCGCCGAGGCGGGTGACGGCGAGGAGGCCGTGGCCCTCGCCCACCGCCACCACCCCGACGTCGTCGTGATGGACATCCGGATGCCGGTCCTCGACGGGGTCGGGGCCACCGGACGGATCGCCGCGGAGCTGCCCGGGTGCCGGGTCCTCGCGCTGAGCACCTTCGACCTGGACGAGTACGTGGTGGCCGCCCTGCGCGCGGGCGCCTCCGGCTTCCTGCCCAAGGACGTCTCCCCCGAGGAACTGCTGGCGGCGGTCCGCACCGTCCACACGGGCGAGGCGGCGGTCGCTCCGCGTCTGCTCACGCGGTTGCTCTCCGCCTACGTCACCACCGCGGCCCCGCCCCGCTCCGCGATGCCGGT
This sequence comes from Streptomyces sp. NPDC051555, assembly GCF_044454405.1. Taxonomy (NCBI): domain Bacteria; kingdom Bacillati; phylum Actinomycetota; class Actinomycetes; order Kitasatosporales; family Streptomycetaceae; genus Streptomyces; species Streptomyces sp. NPDC051555. The sequence goes on from NZ_JBITDP010000024.1 coordinate 113,938, forward strand.
CCCGGTCGTCGGCGACCTCACGCCCCGGGAGGCCGAGGTATGGCGGTTGATGGCGACCGGCCTCGACAACGGCGAGATCGCGGGGGAGATGGACATCAGCGGCTCCACCGTCAAGAACCACATCACGAACGTCTTCAACAAACTCGGGGTGCGCGACCGCGCACAGGCGGTCATCGCCGCCTACGAATCCGGGATCGTCGAGGCCGCCCGCGCGCGGGACTTGGCTTAGATGTCCCGCTGATCCCGTGGATTCGCGCCGTGTTGACCCTCTCCGATGGCTGGAAAACGTTGGCCCGCTTCAGGGAAACCGAGCGGAGGATACGTTTCCGTCCCTGACGAGGAGGGGGATCGGCGATGACCGGAACAGCGGTGGACCCGGCGGGGTGGGCGGGTCGGGCAGACCTGTCGGGCCCGGCGGACGTGGTGGCCCCGGCGGACGGAAGCGTCCACGCGCGGCCGGTGGCGGAGCTGTTCTTCGAGCGCGCCCGGCTGCACGCGGAGCGCCTCGCGGTGGACGAGCCGGGCGGTACGCGCTACACCTATGCCGAACTGGCCACCCGCGTGCGGGAGTTCGCGTCCGGACTGCGCGCCCTGGGCGTCACCTCCGGCGCGGTGGTCGCGGTCGCCGGCCCTCGCGGCCCCCAGGCCTGCGTCGCGCTGCTGGGCGTGGTGTGCGCCGGGGCCAGCTACCTGCCGCTGGATCCGACCCTGCCCGCGGCCCGGGTGACCGGCATGCTGGAGGACGCCTCGGCCCTCGCCGTCGTCCGGCTGCCCGGCGCGGTCTCGGTCGACCCCGACATCGCCCCCACCTGGGACCACGAGCAGATCCTGGCCGCTGGACGGGCCCGCCTCCGGGAGGGCGAGGGTGAGGGCGAGAGCGAGGCGTCCGGCGGCGAGGCCGGGCCCGCGGTGACGGCCGACGTGCCCGCCTACGTCATGTTCACCTCCGGCACCACCGGGCGCCCCAAGGCCGTGGCCGTGCCGCAGCGCGGGCTGGTCCGGCTCTCCGTGGACAACGGCTTCTACGAGGTCCTCCCCACCGACCGCGTGCTGCACGCGGCCACGCTCTCCTTCGACGCCTCGGTGCTGGAGATGTGGCCCGCCCTGCTGAACGGGGCCTGCCTGGTCCCCGCCGACTCCACCCTGCTGCTCGCCCCGTACGCCCTCGCCACCTTCCTGCGCGAGCAGGCCGTCTCCGTCCTCTTCGCCACCACCAGCGTCTTCCACCACATCGCGCACGAGCGGCCCGAGACCTTCGCGGGCCTGCGCTACGTCCTGACCGGCGGCGAGGCCCTGCGCCCGGACGCGGCCCGCCGCGTGCTGGAGCTCGGGCGGCCGGAGCGGCTGGTCAATGCCTACGGCCCCACCGAGACCGCCTGCGTGGCGGTCGCCCACCAGGTGGAGTCCGTCCCCGAGGGGGCCACCGGCATCCCCATCGGCCGTCCGATCGCCGACACCGTCTGCCGGGTGCTCCGGGAGGACGGCGCCCCGGCCGGGCCCGGGGAGGAGGGCGAGCTGTGGATCGGCGGCCCGGCCGTCGCCGCGGGCTACCTGAACAACCCGGCCGAGAGCGCCCGCCGTTTCGTGGCCCGGGACGCGGCGGCGGGGGCCGCCGGCTTCTACCGCACGGGGGACTTCGTACGCCGTGCGCAGGACGGCACGCTGGAGTTCCGCGGCCGCCGCGACGACCAGGTCAAGGTGCGCGGGTTCCGGATCGAACCCGATGAGATCCGTGACGCGATCGCGACCCACCCCGGGATCACCGACTCCGTGGTGCTGGCCCGCGAGGACGGCCCCACCCGCCACCTCGCCCTCTTCGCCGCCGCCGCCCGCCCCGGACCGCACCCCGGCGTACGGGAGCTGCGCGCCCACCTCGCCGAGCGGCTGCCCGCGTTCATGGTCCCGGCGACGATCACGGTGCTCGACCGGCTGCCGCTGGCCGCGAACGGCAAGGTGGACCGGGCGGCGCTGCTCGCCCTGGCCCCGACCGCCGGTCCGGTCGGCCCGGGGTCCGCCGCCGCGGACGCCCCGCCGTCGGCGTCCTCGTCCGGCCCGCTCCCCGAAGGGGCGGACGGAGCGGCGGCCGCGGGGGCCGACCGCGAGTCCATCGCCGCCCTGGTCTCCCGGATCTGGGAACAGACGCTCCCGCAGGGCGTCCCGCACGCCCCCGACGACGACTTCTTCGTCCGCGGCGGGAACTCCCTGATCGCCGCCCAGCTCGTCAACACCGTCCAGGCCGTCCTGTCCATCGGCGGCGCGCACAGCTACCGGCTGGTCGGCGACCTCCTCAACCAGCCCACCCTCAAGGCCTTCATCGCCGCGGTCGAAGCCACCGTCCACGACCGGCCGACCCCGCGCGGCGCGCCCGTCGCGGGCCGCTGGCTCGCGGATCTGGAGCGGCGGGTGCCGCGCGTGACGCCCGTACCCATCACCGCGCACGACCGGCCCGACTGGCGGGTGCCCCGCCACGTGCTGCTCACCGGGGCCAGCGGCTTCCTCGGCGCCCACCTGTTGCGCGAGCTCCTCGACCGCACCGAGGCCGAGCTGCACCTGCTGGTCCGCGCCCGGGACCTCGCGCACGCCCACCGCAGGATCGCCCGGGCCCAGCGCCGCCACGGCATCACCCGGCCCCTGCCCCTGGACCGGATCCACCCGCTGCTCGGCGATCTGGGCCGGCCCCGCCTCGGGCTGACGGACGCCGAGTTCGACCATCAGGCCGCCCTCGCGGACGTGATCCACCACTGCGGTGCCGACGTCAACTTCCTCTACCCCTATGAGCAGTTGCGCCCGGCCAACGTCGACGGCACCGGGGAGTTGATCGCGCTCGCGGCGCGCCGGGGCGTACCGCTGCACTACGTCTCCACCATCGGCGTGGTGCACGGGTTCGGCGCGGCCGGGGTGCGAGAGGTCGGCGAGGACACCCCGCTCGACCACGTCGAGCTCCTCTCGATGGGGTACACCGAGAGCAAGTGGATCGCGGAGGAGCTGCTGCGCAAGGCCGGTCGGGCCGGGCTGCCGGTGGCCGTGCACCGGCCGCACGAGATCACCGGCGACACCGTCAGCCGCACCTGGGACAGCGGGGCCGCCCTCTGTGAATTGTTCAAGATCATTACGGAGTTGGGCCTCGCCCCCGACCTGCCGGTGGCGCTCAACTTCGTCCCCGTGGACCACGTGGCCGCCTCCATCGTCCACCTCGCCGTGCACCGGGAGGCCCAGGGGCAGACGTACCACCACGTGAACCCGCACCAGGCGCTGCTCGACGACCTCGTGCAGCGGTTGCGGGTGCACGGGCACCGGATCGAGACCGTCGGCTACCACCGCTGGACCGAGGCGATGCAGGCGCATCTGGCCGAGCGACCCGGCCACTCCTTCGCCCCGTTCGCCCCCCGGTTCACCACGCTGGCGGCCGGGAGCGAGCTGACGCTGGAGGAACTCTGCACGACCGATCACTTCCCGGCGCTGGGCCGGGAGCGGATCGAGGCCGATCTCATGGGCAGTGGGCTGGTCTGCCCGCCGGTCGACGCCGCGTTCCTCGACGCGTGCATCGGCTACTTCCACGCCTCCGGATTCATCCCCTCACCTGCGGGTTGATCCCGGCGGGCCGGGGGCGGGCGGCGGTTGCCGTCCCCGGCCGGTGCGGGGCGGGCGGGGTCGGCGCGCGGGGCGGCCGCGGGGCGCGGGTGGGCGTACGGACGGGCGTACGGGTGGGGCGCCCTTCGTCACGAGATGGCGACGGAGTGTGCGGCGACCTCCCTCACCCCGTAAGGTCGGACGGCCCCGCAGGTCAGGACATGGGTCCCGGCCCGAGTTCACGCGCCGTTCACCTGACCGGTTCCGTGTCGTTCGCCCGGACTGATGGCGTGTGGTGCGTGATGGGTTGATGTGCGACGGATGCTCGGGGATGTCGGTGTTGGTGTCGGGGGAGGGTGAGGGGCCAGTGGTGGGGACAGCCACGTGGAGTGCGGCCGTGCCGGCCGAGGTCGGCGGCGCAGCTCCCGGCGCGCCCGGGCCGGCCGGTGCCGGATGCGGCACCGGCGGAACCGCGGAGGCACGTACCGCCGCGACACGACCGGGCCGGGTGCCGGAGGGCGAGGTGTCGCCGGCCGAGGCGTCGACCGGGGAGGTGGTGGGCGGGCAGGTGGTGGGCGGGCAGGGGAGTGCGGCCAATGCTGCGCCCACCTATCAGGTCAAGCTGTTGGTCGACCCGCACCGGATCCTGCGCGCCGACGGGACCCCGCTGGATCGGGCCGCCGTGGCGCTCGGGCTCGGGCAGTCGAGCGGCTTCGAGGTCACCCAGTACATGGACGACGCCGAGCTGAGCTTCGCCGGCGCGGGCTGGATCATCCGGTTCCGGCACGACGGCGCCGAGGACCGGCTGCGCCTGACCTACAAGACCCGGTTCGACATCGTCGGGGACGGGACCGATCTCGCCGCGGTCGAAGAGGCCCTCGACCGGGCCAACGCGCACCGCTTCGACTGCCGTGCCACCAACTACGACCCGCAGGTCAACCTGAGCTACTCGCGGGCCACGCTCGACTTCTCCAACAAGAAGCGCGAGCCCGCGCCGGACCTCGCCCCGGGAGCGCTTCCGGACCCGGCGGAGTGCCGGGCCATCGCGCTGGACCGGCTGCCCGGCAAGATGAAGAACTGGCCCGCCAAACCGGCTGGTTGGGCGGAGGCCGTCGCGGCCAGCCCCCTGATCCACGGGCCCGTCCGGCAGACCAACTACCCCGGTGAGGTCCTCGGCCACGCGGTGGAGTTGCAGATCACCCCGCTGTGCGACGCGGACGGCCGGGAGTCCTGGTTCGCCGAGATCACCGCCAAGGCCGAGACCTTCGCCGAGGCTGTGCGGCTGCGCGCCGACCTGATGGGGAAACTGCGCGCCGAAGGCTGGCTGTTGAAGCGCAACGCCTTCAAGACGGACCTCGTCCTGGGCCGGCACCGTGCCCGGTGATTTCGTGCCGATCACCGGCCGCACGCCCGCGGCGCCGGGCGGCGGGCGCGTCCCGGTCCCCGCCTCGTGCCCCGCACCGCACCGCCCGTGGCGACGCCGCGCGGCGCACCCCTCCCGACCGCGTTCCCGGGGTCCCGGATCCGGCCACGGGGTTCCCGCCGGGCCGCCCGCCTCGGCATGCTGGACACCATGACACCGCCGTCCGCGCCGTTCCCCGCCCGGCCGTCACGCTCCACCCCGGACGCCGCGGGCGCGCAGCGCCACGGCGGCCGCTCCGCCCCCGCCGACCCCGAGCGAATACGGCTGGCGCACCTCGCCGACCTGCACGTCGGTTCGCCCCTGCGCGGGCTCGACCACTACCCCGGCGCCCCCGGGATCGACGCCGAGCAGGCCCCGTACGACGCCCTGGACGCGCTCGTGCGCAGGGTCGTCGACGGGCGCTACGACGGCGTGCTCGTCGCCGGGGACGTCTTCGACCGGCACCACGCCGACGCCACCGCGCTGACGGCCTTCCAGGACGCACTGGGCCGCTTCCACGACGAGGGCCTCGTGACCGTCGTCGTCGCCGGCAACCACGACGCCGAGTCGCCCCTGCCGCAGAAGCTCCACCTGCCGCCCTCCGTCCGCTGGTTGGACGCCCACGCACCGCAGACCGTCCACTGGGACCACCTCGGGACGGCCGTCCACGGACAGTCGATCGTGCGGGCCGATGACCTGCGCGACCTCGCGGCCGGCTTTCCGCCCCGGATCCGCGGACTGGCCAACATAGGGCTGCTGCACACCAGCCTGCACGGCGCGTGGAGCGGCAGGACCTGCGCCCCGACCAGCGTGCGGACGCTGGCGGCCGCGGGCTACGACTACTGGGCCCTGGGGCACGTCCACCACCGCCTGGCGCCCGCGCGCGGCCTGCGCGCCGGCTACTCGGGCAACGCGCACGGGCGCGGCCCCGGCGAGAGCGGCGGGCGCGGCTACACCGAGCTGCTGATCGGCGGGGGGAGCGTGACCGCGAGCGCGGTGGACACGGCCCCGGTGCGCTACCTACCCCTGCACCTGCCCCGTGCGGCGACCGCCGAGGCGGACCTCCGGGAACTCTTCGCCGCCGCCCCGCCACCGGCCGCGGGGACGGCGGGGGCCGTTGTCTGGACGCTGTCCGGGCCGGGCGGCGAGGACCTGGTCCGGCTGGCCCGTGAGGTGGCGGCCGAACTGGACCGGCCGGACTTCATGGTGTGTCGCGCCCGGGTACCGGCGACCGGCGCACCGGGCTCGACCGCGGCCGCTCGGAGCGGGTGCGCTGGGTAGGCTCGGGCGCGAAGACGATCACACGACCCGAGGCGGGGCCATGCCGGACGACGGCCAGGACACGAACGACGCGGTGGCGGCGGTGACCGCGACCGAAGGGGCTACGGCGACACGGGCGGACGGTCCCGCCGCGCTCGCCGCACTGCGCGCGCTGGCCGCGGAGCGGCCCGACGAGGTCGAACTCCTCGCCGGCTTCCGGGATTGCGACTTCGACGCCTGGCCCGTGCGGGTTCCCGAGGCCGTGCGCGTGGTGCTGCGGGAGGTCGGCGGGCTCGAAGTGGACTACCTGCGCCTGGAGTTCGGCCCGTACGGCACGCCCCGCTTCCCCGACGGGTGTTGGACCCTCGGTGAGATCCACAGCGGCGAGGGGTCGTTGATCGTCGGCGTGCCGACCGCCGGGGCCGGGACGGAGAACGGGGCAGGGGCCGGCGGTGGCACGGAGGGTGACGGTCGCGCCGACTGGGGTCCGGTCGTCGCCGTACACACCTGGGGCGAGCAGGAGATCACCGTCGAGGCACCCGGCTTCACCGGCTGGCTGACCGGCTTCGCCACCGAGCTGGCGGCGGGGGCGGACCCGGAGGAGCGACCCGTGCCCCGGCACTTCGTGCCCGCCCGGCCCACCACCCTGGTCGCCGAGGGCTCCGACGCGGAACTCGCCGGGCTCGTCGGCCGGGGCGATCCACTCACCGACGTGGCCGACCTGCGCGACCTGCCGGCCCACCCCTGCGGGATCGGCTGGGAACCGTACTTCTCCACCTCTTTCAACACCGGCGACACCGGGAGCAGCGAGGTCCAGTTCCGGTTGGTCGGCGACGGCCGGGCCCTGCTGCTCCGCAGCGTGGTGAGCGGAGACTTCCTGGGTCGGCCGGTCCGGCGCCACCGGGTGCCCGCCGACGCGCCGAGTCGTGCGGTCGTCGAACTCCAGTCGCTGGCAGTCGAGTTCCCGGAACTGGTCCAGTTGGATACGGGCTGCTCGGACGCGGTGATGGACGCGTGGGAGGTACCGGTGCCGGAGGGGATCCGTACGGTGCTGCGCGCCGTCGGCTGCGTACGGATGTCCGGCCTGTCACCGTTGCGCCTGCTGCCCGGCGCCGAGGCCGACGGGGTGCATGCCGTCGACCCCGAGACGCACCGGATGATGGGCGGCGACGGCTCGTACCACCCGGTCGCGCGCGTGGACTACGGCCGCAGCTCCGCCCTCGTACAGGTCCGGATCGACCCGGAGAGCGGCGAGTGGGGCGCCGTCGTCTCCGTCCCCACCGATCCCCGGCAGCTGCGCACCTATCCCGAACTCGCCCTGCTCGCCGAGTCGTTGCCGGTGTTCTTGCTGACCTTGGTCCGGTTGGCGCGCGGGGCCGCCGCGAGCACGGACTTCGCCCGGGCGCTGTCCGGGGCCACGCACTGGATGTTCCCGAACACGGGGGAAGCCTGGACCCGGCCGGTCCCGGTCGCCGAGTGGGCCGGTTCCACCGACCCGCTGCGCGCGGCGGCGACCGCTCTCCCGGCCGGTGCGCACGTCGCCGACCTGCGGGACTCCCCGACCCCCAGCGACCTGTGCTTCCACCGGGCCGCCCAGTGGCCGCGGCGCGCGGTCCTGGACCGACTGCACTTCCCGGGCGCGGGGCTCCTCGCGGCGGCCGTCCCGGTGATCCTGAGGGAGTGACGCGGGCGGCATACCGCGAGGGGTTGAGCGGGTGTAGGCGTCGAGGTCGCCGGCGTGCGGGCGGAACCGGATCACGGCGCCGGCCGTCTGAGACCCCGTGTGGAGGAACAGAAGGATTCTCGCCGTGCTGCTCGCCCTGCTCGCGGCCCAGCTCGGCTCGCTGATCAGCCCGGCCTACGCCTGCGGCTGCGGTGCGACGATCCCCGACGGGCGGTCCCGGATCGGGGTCGGCCGGGAGAGTTCGGTGGTGCGCTGGGACGGCGCCACCGAACAGATCGTGATGCGGTTCAGCGTCAGCGGGGACGCCCACCGGGCCGCCTGGATCATGCCGGTGCCCGGGCGGGCGACCGTGGAGCTCGGCGACCCCGACCTGTTCGCCGACCTGGCCGAGCTGACCCGGCCCGAACACCGGACGCGGAGCTACTTCTGGCCCCGGGACCGGGATTGGCCCTTCGGCTCGGGGGGCCGGGACGAGGTGGGCGCCGCCCGCCCCGGCGGGGCGCCGCCGGTCGGTGTCGTCGGGCGCGAGCAGCTCGGCGACTTCGACGTCGCACGCCTGACGGCGACCGACCCGCAGGCGCTGCGCGCGTGGCTCCAGGCCAATGGCTTCGAGCTGCCCGAGGGGCTCGCCACCGAACTGGGGCCGTACGTCGCGCAGAAGTGGGAGTACGTGGCGGTGCGGCTCGTGTCCAAGGAGGCGGGCCGGACCCTCGGCGGCGATCTGGACCCGCTGCGGATCCGCTTCGCCAGTGACCGGCTGGTCTATCCGATGAGGCTGTCCCGGCTGGCGAAGACCCCGCAATCGCTCGGGCTGTACGTCCTGGCGGACCACCGGATGGAGCCCCGCTCCGCGATCGGCGGCGCGGCCCCCGAGGTGACCTTCGCCGACCGCATCGACCCGAAGGGCGACGCCTCGGGCGCCAGGGGCGCCGCGCTGGCCGAACTGACCGGCGGTGAGCCGGTGTTCCTCACCGCCATCGAGCAGCGCTTCCCGGAGCCCTCGCGGATCGACGGCGATCACGAACTGCGGGCCACGGCCTCCGACACCCCCTACCGCCGGGCGGTCTACGAGGACCGCCTGCTGACGATCGGAGACGGCATCCCGGTCTGGCTGCTGACGCTCGCGGGAGCGGCGGCGGCGGTCGTGGCGGCGGGGGCGCTGGCCCTGCGGGCGCGCCGCAGGGCGCCGGGGGGCGTACGCGCGCGGGCCTGAAGGGGAGGTCAGGCGGCGAGGGTCAGGTTCCCGACATGTTTTCTTAATCTGTTCGGCACATGACAATGTGAACCTCGCTCTGCCACCTGATGTCCCGCCAATTCCCCGGGCGGGAGCGGTGCGTGTGGAGAGGTACCCCCCACGTGATAAGAATTTCGCGCTTGGCGCCGCTGGCCGCGGGCCTCGCGGCAACCGCCCTGCTGTTCGCTCCGGCGCACGCCTCCGCGGGCCAGGCGCCCGCTCAGGCGGCGCCCGCCGCCGCGCCCCTCGCGGGCTCCGTACCGGTCGACGCGTACTACGCCTCCGCCACGGGCAAGACCGGGCCCGCCCTCAAGAGCGCGCTCCACGAGATCATCAAGGTGCAGTCCAAGGTCACCTACGAACAGGTGTGGGACGCCCTGAAGGTGACGGACGAGGACCCGGCCAACCACAACAACGTGATCCTGGTCTACTCGGGCCGCTCCCAGGCCAAGTCCACCAACGGCGGCGGGGTCAACGACTGGAACCGCGAGCACGTCTGGGCCAAGAGCCACGGCGACTTCGGCACCGCCACCGGCCCGGGCACCGACCTGCACCACCTGCGCCCCGAGGACGTCACGGTCAACAGCACCCGCGGCAACAAGGACTTCGACAAGGGCGGCAGCCCGGTCGCCGAGGCCCCGGGCAGCTTCACGGACTCGGACTCCTTCGAGCCGCGCGACGCCGTCAAGGGTGACGTCGCGCGCATGCTGCTCTACATGGCGGTCCGCTACGACGGCGGTGACGGCTTCGCGAACCTCGAGGTCAACGACAAGGTCAACAACGGCTCGGCCCCGGCCATCGGCCGGATCAGCGTGCTGAAGCAGTGGAGCCAGCAGGACCCGCCGGACGCCTTCGAGCAGCGCCGCAACCAGGTCATCTACGACACCTACCAGCACAACCGGAACCCCTTCGTCGACCACCCCGAATGGGTGGCCCAGATCTGGTAGCCCCGTCGGCAGGGACGCCGGCGCCCGCGCCGGTGCACCGCGCCGCGTCCCTGCCTCTTGAAGGCAGGGACGCGCTGCACCGAAGGGGCGGAACCGGTTCTGGGGGCGCGACGGCTGAGCGCCGCCCGGCTCCGCGGGACTACAAATACTTGTGGAAAAGGCTGACGACCGGCGAAGCGAGCGAGTGCAGACCGGCCGTGATGTTGCTGACGAGCTCCGTGCCGCCCAACTTCTTGATCAGCGCACCCTGCCCGAAGGTGATGACGTGCAGGCCGGCCATCGCGAGGGACTCCTGGAACTCGTGGCTCGTCCAGCCGTAGCCGATCCCCTTGAGCAACGCGGTGATCTCGGAGAGCTCCACTGCCACGCCGTCGAGGACGAGCGCGGCCGGTTCGAGCCCGAAGACGGCGCAACCGGCCCCGGCCAGCCCGGCGGCCACGCTGCCCCACTCCGTCAACTCGGCCAGCTCACGGGCCGCTTCCTTGTAGGCGGGGATGTCCACCGCGTCGTTCGCGGCCGTGTCCGCCGGGTTCTTCCCGGCCGCCTTGGCGTCGGCCGCGGCCTTGGCGGCGGCCGTGACGATCTCCTGGAGGCGCTTGACCTTCTCGGCGTCGTGGGCCACGCGCGCTGCCTCTGCCGCGGCGGCGACATCGCCGGCGGTCTGCATCGCCGTGATGTGAGAGAAGGCCGCCGCGGCCTGGGCGGCGGCGACGGACGTGGCCGTCTCCTTCGCACTGGCCAGAGCCCGGTTGGCCTCGTAGTTCGCGGTGCGCGCGGCCGTCCGCGCCCTGACGGCGGCCTGGCTCGCCCGGTCGGCGGAGGCTCGGGCGTTACTGGCGGCCTGCTCGGCGGAGTCGGCGTACGTGCCGGCCGATCGTGCGGCGGTGGCGGCCTGGATCGCCGACTGCTTGGCCTGATCCGCCCACCGCAGGGCTTCCGCGGCCGCGTTGCGCGCCTTGGCCGCCGCCTCCTGGGCCCGGGCGGCGTCCTCCTGCGCCCGGAACGCGATCTTGGACGCGGCCGCGATGGCACCCTGGACGCCCGCGATGTGGCTGGCCGAATCGAAGTCCAGCTGGGCGGTCTTGAACTGGACCAGGGAGATGAAGTTGCGGCGGGCCCACGCCGGGCCCTCCAGTGCCGCCTGCGCGTGGGCCTTGGTGTACGGGCCCGCGGTGCCGAGCAACGTCGCGGTGGCCACCGCGTCGTCCTCGCGCTGCGCCGCCTCGAACCGACCGGCGAAGAACCCGTACAGCGCGGTGGGGGTGGCGGCGTCCAGCGCCTCGTTCGCCACCTTGGTCACCGCGCGGCCGGGGCCGGAGGCCAGGATGCGGGCGATCGCCACGCGGTACCCGGTGGCCGCGGCCTGGGCGGCGCCGGTGGTGAGGAAGGTCGTGGCCGCGTCCATGTCGCTGCTCGCCAACGCCCGGCTCGCGGCCGCCGCGACGTCCGCGTTGCTCGTGCGGGCGACGTAGAGGGCCGTCTCCCGGTCGTCCTGCCGCTCGGCGATCCTCCGGTCGGTGTCGACCCAGACGTGCACGTCGGCGTCCGTACCGGCCAGCGCGAAGCGTGCGGCCTCGCGGGACCAGCCGCCGCGAGAGGCCCCCATCACGGCAAGTGCCGCTGCCCGGCCGGCGGCGGCGGCCGCCATGGGGTCCGCGCCACCGAGGGCGGATTCGGCCCGGGCGATGAGGTCCTTCGTCTGCTGTGCGGTCTGCTGGTCCGCGGTCCGACGTCCTGCGAGCTCGGTGGTGCGCTGCTCCTCGTCGCGGGCGAGCAACCGCATCTCGTGCACGGCCTGTTGGGTGTCGTACTCCAGCCGCTGCCACTCGGCCTCGCGCGCGGCCTTCTCGACCGCGACGGCCTGGTTGACCGCGTCCGTCGCCGTGTTCGCGGCCTTGGTGGCCTCGTCGGCGAACTCGGTCGACTTGTTGGCGTGGTCCACTGCCTCACCGGCGTGCTGCACCGCCCATTCGGCCGCCGCCGCGGCCTTCTCGGCGTGGTCGGCCGCGCTGTTCGCAGCAGCACGGGCGGTACGTGCGGCCACGGCCGCGGCATCGGCCAGACGTACGGCGTTCCCCGCGGCGTTGGTCGCGATCGCGGCCTGCGCACCGGCGGTCTCGGCCTCCTGCCGGGCCTTCGAGGCCTCCTCATTGGCCACGGGCAGCTGATCGGCCGCCGCACGCGCCTCCTTCGAGGCCTCATCAGCATCGCGGGCGGCCGTTTGCGCGTACCAGGCCGCGTTCTTCGACTGCGTCGAGGCGTTTTCGGCGTGTCCGGCCGCCTCGGCGGCGCCGCGCGCCTGGGCGGCGAGGTTGCGGGCCGCCACGGCGGCGTCCTTGGCCTGCTGGACCATGGTGGCGTCCAGGGAGACGTCGATGGCCGACTTGCGTGCACGCGCGGCGGCTCCGGCCGCGGCGGCCGCGGCCGCGCCGGCGGCATTGGCGGCGGTGCCGGCCCGGCGGGAGGCCTGGACGGCGGCGTGCGAGGCGCCGATGGCCAGGCGTGAGGCGTCGGCCGCGCTCCGGGCGATCGCGCCGGCCCTGCGGGCCGCGGCGGCAGCCTTGACGATGTCGCCTGCGGCGGCCCTGGCCTCCGCCGCGGCGATCCGCGCCGCTTCCTTGGCCTGCGCCGCGGCCGTCACGGCGCGGGCCGAAGCCTCCTCCGCCTGCTTGGTCAGGGTGTCGGCGCGCTTGCCCTCGCGCTGGACGACCGCGACGAGTTCCGCGACCTTCGTGGCCTCCTGGTCGCGGGCCCGCGCGATGTGCTGGCCCGTGTCCAGGAACCACTCGATGTCCTCCGGGGTGCCGGACAGCGCGCGGTTGGCGTACTTCTGCACCTCGGGTCCGGCCTGGAAGGTGAGCGTGGAGACCTCGACCCGGGCGTCTTCGAGTCGCGCGGTGAACTGTCCGTCGGTGAGGAAGGTCCCGAGCGCCTCCGAGGAGCCCGCGTTCAGTGCGGTGTTGCCGACGCGGTTGACGGCCCTTCCGCTCACCGCCATCACGGTGGTGGTGGCCACCCGGAGGTCCTCCAGCACTGCGGGCCGGTAGCCGCCGTCGAGGAACGCGGTGACCGCCGCGTCACCGGCGCCGAGCGCGGCAGTGGCTTCGCGTCGCATCCCCTTGCCCGCCGCGGCCAGCTGCGCGAGGACGGCGACCCGGTTGTCGACGGCGGTGTCCGCCGCCAGCCGGGTGGCCAGGAAGGCCCGTACGTGGGCGTCCGTGCCCACGAGCGCCGCTTCCGCTGACGCGCGGACGGCCTTGCCGCCCCGGATCCACGCCCGGACCACCTTGGCGCGCTCGGTGTCGGGCAGCCGTAAGAGGTCGCCGTCACCCCCCGGGTCCGCGGGGGGCTGCGCCCACGCCGCGACGGGATTGAGCACAAGGCTGGAGGTCGCCGCCACCGCGGTCGCCGCGATCGAGCCGAGGAGACGACGCCTGCTCCACATGGTGGTGTCCACAACAGTTCCTTAGGGTCGGCGCCCGCCCGGTGCACGCCCTCGGGGCGCCTCACCGTCGGACGGTCGAGGGGAATTCCGCTCACCGTCGAGTGGCTCTCCAGCGGAATTGGATGTGAATTCGATCGAAGGCAATGTGCCGCGATCGGTATGCCGAGAAGGATTGCACCGTCACCCCGGACGGGCGCAAGAGCGATCGGCAATCCCGGGCGAGAAAAAAATGGAGGAGTCCCATCCGGCCTCGATCCGGAATTGAGTCCTCCAAAAGGGTGCCGGGCCCGCCTCTCAAGACCCTCTATAGAGCCCCTCGAGAGGCGTGCAATATCGGCCTACCGCGCCGCTCTTGTCGCAATCCAGTGGTACCCGAGCTGCTCCGGCCGGGGCTACTGTCCATCCGGCAGCGGGGGCTCGCAGCGGGCATCGGACCCGTGTACGAGGCGGATCCATCACAGCCCGCGCCCCTCCGAGAACCTTCGAAATCGACGATTGGCATCGAGATGAATGCTCGCAAGACCGTGTTCCGGGCCCTGGGTCTGGCCGTGAGCGGTGGCACGTTGGCCTGGCTCGCCATCGCGGGCGGATTCGGCACGGAACTCACGTCCGCCGCTGACGAGGGACCGGGCTACGCGATAGAGGACTTCGCCTATCCGAATGCCGACAAGATCCTGGCCGAGCGGGGGATCACATTGAAGCGGGGCGACGGGCACATTCTCCTGGCCGACTGCGCGAGCGCGACCGACCTGCTCGAAGTGTGGTCCCGGTCCAACGAGAAGATCTGCTTCCGGGTCACCGGGAACAGCGGGTACCTGACCCTGGAGATCCCGGCGGTCTTCGCGGTCAAGGGGAACAGCTACGCGACCCGCGTCGACATGACCACCGGGACCGACGAGAAGACGTACGACGTGAACAAGAACGCGTGGACCCCGGTCGGCGAGAGCGCCGACGACCAGGGGCGCGACTTCATGCTCATGGAGATCCGGTCCGCCAAGTAGTCGTTCTGCCAGCACTGTTGCGGATTTCCCCTATCGCACCCGAAACAGAAGGATCTCCCATGCCCGTTTCCCGTACCCGCCCCGCGTGGGCGACCGGATTGTGCCTCGCGGTCATCGCGGTGACGGTCGGCCAGGTCGGTGCACCCACGGCGGCCCTCGCGGTCACCGGTCCCCCGAGCGCCCCCGCGCAGTCCGCCCCGGTCGTCCGGATCGTCGTCGGCGACGGGGACGGCTCCCGCTCCTGTAGCGGCGTCCTCGTCGACCAGACGTGGATCGCGACCGCCGCCAGTTGCTTCGCGGACAGACCCGGCTCGGCGGTCCCGGCGGGCCGACCCGCCCTCAAGGCCACCGCCACGCTCGGCACCGGCCAGTCGGTGGAGATCACCGAGCTGGTTCCCCGTACCGACCGCGACCTGGTCCTCGCCCGTCTCGCCACGTCGGTCACCGATGTCGCGGCGGTCAAGCGCGCGACCGCGCCACCCGCCGCCGGGTCCGACGTCACCGCCGTCGGCTTCGGTCGGACCGGCACCGAGTGGGTCCCCGACAAGCCCCACACCGGCACCTTCGGCCTGGACGGTGCCGCGGCGACCACCCTCGCGATCTCCGGGAAGGCCGGCGCGGCGATGTGCAAGGGCGACACCGGCGGCCCGCTGCTGAACGCCGCCGGCGAACTCATCGGGGTCAACAGCCGCTCCTGGCAAGGCGGGTGCCTCGGAACACCGGCGACCGAGACCCGGACCGGCGCCGTCTCCGCGCGCGTCGACGACCTGGGCGGCTGGGTCGGGGACACGGTCCGCCCGGACGTCCCGCACGACCTGAACGGTGATGGTCGGTCGGATGTGGTGATGGCTTATTACCACGCGGACAGCAAGATCGGTTTCTACACCTCGTTGGCGAATGCGGGTGGTGGGTTCGGGGACTTCACGGTGGGTTATACGGTTCCGGTGAACAGTTGGGATCGTGGGTCGATGAAGTTGGTTTCGGGTG
>NZ_JBITDP010000024.1:129564-131293 GCF_044454405.1 Streptomyces sp. NPDC051555
CGTCGCTGTTCCGGCGGGTGCCGGCTGGGACTGGAACGCGATCGATCTGCGGTCGGGTGATTTCAATGGTGATGGTCGGTCGGATGTGGTGATGGCCTATTACCACGCGGACAGCAAGATCGGTTTCTACACGTCCTTGGCGAATGCGGGTGGTGGGTTCGGGGACTTCACGGTGGGTTATACGGTTCCGGTGAACAGTTGGGATCGTGGGTCGATGAAGTTGGTTTCGGGTGACTTCAATGGTGATCGTCGTGCTGATCTCGCGATGATGTACCGCTTCGGTGATGGTGCGATCAAGATGTACACGGGCTTGTCGGATGCGGCGGGGCACATTCAGCCGTTCACCGCGAGCGTCACCGTTCCGGCCGGCGCCGGCTGGGACTGGAACGCGATCGAACTCCCGTAGTCGACCGGCACGTTCGTCTCCCCTTTCGGGCTCAGCAGACAAGGAAACAGTGATGTTCGCACCTCGCCCCCGCCCCGCGCGGCTTGCCGGCCTCCTCGCCGCCACCGCCGCGATGACGTTCGCGGTCCCGGCAGCCCCCGCCCAGGCCGTGGCCGGTCCCGAAGCCACCACCGCCCAACACCCGTACGCCGTCCGCCTCGCCCTCGGCGACGGGGCCGCCACCCGCTCCTGCTCCGGGACCTTGGTGGACCGCTACTGGGTGCTCACCGCGGCGAGTTGCTTCGCCGCGATCCCCGGCGGCCCGGTCCAGCCGGGCGCGCCCGCGCTGGCGGCCAAGGCCACCCTGAGCAACGCGACGTCCACCGCGATAGTCGAGGTCGTGCAGCGCACCGACCGGGACGCCGCACTGGTGCGCCTCGCCGAACCGGCCACGGGCATCGCGCCCGCCACCCTCGCCGACACCACACCGGCGACCGGGAGCGAGGTCACGGCGATCGGCTTCGGCCGGACGAAGGCGACCTGGGTGTCCGACGCGCCCCACACCGGGACCTTCGTTCTCACGGCCTCCACCGCGACCACCCTCGCCCTCACGGGCAAGGGCGCGGACGCCCTGTGCAAGGGCGACACGGGTGGCCCCCTGCTCGACGCCGCGAACCGGGTAGTCGCCGTCAACTCCCGCTCCTGGCAGGCTGGATGCCTGGGGGCTCCCGCGGCCGAGACGCGCACCGGAGCCGTCTCCGCGCGGGTGGGCGACCTGGCGGCCTGGTTGCGCCAGGTCCGGTTCACGACCGCTTCCCTCGTCAACGTGCTGAGCGGAAAGTGCGTCCTGGTCCCTTGGCACACCCCGGACAACGGGGCCGCGGCCATCCAGTTCGACTGCCTCCCGCAGTACATCGACCAGATCTGGAAGATCACCCCCGTCAGCGGTGACGACTACCAGATCCGCAACACCCTCACCGGACGGTGCCTGTACGTCCCCTGGCAGACCCGGGAGAACGGCGCCCCGGCCCTCCAGATCGACTGCGACGCCCAGTACGTCGACCAGGTCTGGAAGATCACCCCCGTGGGCGCAGGCCGCTACCAGATCCGCAACGGGCTCAGCGGACGGTGCCTGTACGTCCCCTGGCAGACCCGGGAGAACGGCGCGGCCGTCCGACAGGTCGACTGCGACGCCCAGTACATCGATCAGGTGTGGACGATCTGATCCCGCACGGTGCCGGGGCGCGCACTAGGCCGTGTCTGATGGCTCTCGCCCGGATGGTGGATCTACTGCCGTTCCGGGCAGGAGTCGGTCATGGTGCGTCGGCATGAACTGACGAATGC
>NZ_JBITDP010000025.1:0-42281 GCF_044454405.1 Streptomyces sp. NPDC051555
CCTGCCTTCCCCCGGGGGCCGCCCGACAGTTCTTGGCTTTCCGGGGTGGGACGGGCGGTCAAGGGTGGCCGCAGGCCATCGCGCAGCGACGCGACGAAGGAGCGCCCTTGAGGGCCCGGCCCACCCCGGAGAGACAGTGGAGCTGACGGGCAGCCCCCGGAACCCCACCGACCCCGCCCCACCCAAAGCCACCGCCAAACGCGGCGAAGCCGCGCACACCACCGCCAAGCCACCCCCACCCCGACCCCGGACACCCGAAGCCACCGGCACACGCGGCGAAGCCGCCCCCGCCCCCGCCCCCGCCCCCGACCCCGCGCACCGCCCTGTTTCGGCCGATCCTTGAGCGGCTGTGCCCGAGGGCTTCGGCGCCGCCTACTTCGGTGGGGCCGTGAGGTCGATCAGGCGGCAGACCGTTTCGATGTCGATCTTCACCTGGGCGATCGAGGCGCGGCCCGAGAGCCAGGTGATCAGGGCCGAGTGCCAGGTGTGTTCGATGACGCGGACCGCCGAGAGCTGTTCCGCCGTGGGCGGGGCGTCCAGGCCCATCGCGTCCAGGATGATCGCCGTGGTCAGCCGGGAGACGGTGTCCACCTCGGGGCTCACGCTGCGGTCCGCGAAGGTCAGGGCGCGCACCATGGCGTCGGCCAGGTGCGGCTCGCGCTGGAGGGCGCGGAAGGCGCGCATGAGCGTTTCCGCGACGGCTTCGGCGGGGCTGTCGGCGACCGGGGGGCGCTTGCGCAGCGTCGTGTGCATGTGCTGGAGCTGGTCCTGCATGGTCGCCACCAGGAGGTGGACCTTGGAGGGGAAGTAGCGGTAGAGCGTGCCCAGCGCGACGCTGGACGACTCGGCGACCTCCCGCATCTGGACCGCGTCGAACCCGCCCCGGCTCGCCAACTGCGCGCTGGCGTGCAGGATCCTGCGGCGGCGGGCTTCCTGCCGCTCCGTCAGGGGCGGGGACGCCGGCGTGGCGAGGGCCTTGGCTTCCGCTGTCATGTGTCCCGTTCCGTGGCGTTCCGAGGTATCCATTCGCACCGCTCCGAGGCTGTTCCGTGGTCAGCATGGCAGGCGGGCCTGCCGTGGCGCGAATCACCTGCTCCGGCTCTTACGGTGTGGTTTCCGGCCGGTAGATTCAATGGTCTTCAACGGATCAAGTCTGAAACTTGTTCTACATTATCCGAGCGGTTACGCTCCGGCGAAAGTGCAGCGAGAAGGGGGCCGGGAGTGACCGCTGAGGCCATGGTGACGAGCCCTTTCCAGGGTTCCGCCGCCGACGGCGACCGCCCGTTGCGCATCGCACTCCTCACTTACAAGGGGAACCCGTTCTGCGGTGGCCAGGGCGTCTACGTCCGCCACCTCGCGAGGGAACTGGTACGCCTGGGGCACTCCGTCGAGGTCATCGGCGCGCAGCCCTATCCGGTGCTCGACACCGGCGCCACGCTCACCGAGCTGCCCAGCCTGGACCTCTACCGCCACCCCGATCCCTTCCGCACCCCCAAGCGTGGTGAGTACCGGGACTGGATCGACGCCCTGGAGGTCGCCACCATGTGGACCGGCGGCTTCCCCGAGCCGCTGACCTTCTCGCTGCGGGCCCGTCGCCACCTGGTGGCCCGGCGCGGCGAGTTCGACGTCATCCACGACAACCAGACCCTCGGCTACGGCCTGTTGGCCGACCTGGGCGCGCCCCTCGTCACCACCGTCCACCACCCGATCACGGTGGACCGGAAGCTCGACCTCGCCGCCGCCAAGGACCGCAAGAAGCGCGCCTCGGTGCGCCGTTGGTACGGCTTCACCCGCATGCAGGGGCGCGTCGCCCGCAGGCTGCCCACGGTCCTGACCGTCTCCGGCTCCTCGCAGCAGGAGATCGCCGACCACCTGGGCGTCCGCGACGACCGCATCCACGTCGTGCACATCGGCGCGGACACCGACCTGTGGTCGCCGGACCCGTCCGTCGCCGAGGTCCCGGGCCGGATCGTCACGACCTCCAGCGCGGACGTACCGCTCAAGGGCCTGGTGCACCTCGTGGAGGCGCTGGCCAAGCTGCGCACCGAGCAGCCCGGTGCCCACCTCGTGGTGGTCGGCAAGCGCGCCGAGCGGGGGCCGGTCGCCCGGGCGATCGAGCAGTACGGGCTCCAGGACGCGGTCCAGTTCGTCAAGGGCATCACCGACGCCGAGCTCGTCGACCTGGTGCGCAGCGCCCAGGTCGCCTGCGTGCCCTCCCTCTACGAAGGCTTCTCGCTCCCCGCGGCCGAGGCCATGGCCACCGGCACCCCGCTGGTGGCCACCACCGGCGGGGCGATCCCCGAGGTGACGGGCGCCGACGGCGAGACCTGCCTCGCCGTACCGCCCGGTGACGCGGGGGCCCTGGCCGCCGCGCTGGGCCGGCTGCTCGGTGATTCCGAGCTGCGGGCCCGCCTGGGCAGTGCCGGGCGCGCGCGGGTGCTGGACCGTTTCACCTGGGCCAGAGCCGCCCAGGGCACGGTGGCGCACTACCGGGCCGCGATCGAGCGGGCCACCATCGAACGGGCCGCACGCGCCGGTCGTTGACGGCCGTACGGGCGCCGCACCCCGTGAAGTACCTCGTCAAGTAGCTCGTCAAATACTTCGTCAAATACTTCGTCTCCACCCACCATCACCCCATCTCGACCGCGAAGGCAGGACCGCGTGCTGACCGTCGATTTCTCCAGGTTCCCGCTGGCCGCAGGCGATCGCGTGCTCGATCTGGGCTGCGGCGCGGGCCGGCACGCCTTCGAGTGCTACCGGCGCGGCGCCCACGTGGTCGCCGTGGACCGCAACGGCGAGGAGATCCGCGAGGTCGCCAAGTGGTTCGCCGCCATGAAGGAGGCCGGTGAGGCCCCCGCCGGTGCCACGGCCACCGCCATGGAGGGCGACGCGCTCGCGCTGCCCTTCCCCGACGACTCCTTCGACGTCGTCATCATCTCCGAGGTGATGGAGCACATCCCCGACGACAAGGGCGTGCTCGCCGAGATGGTCCGGGTCCTCAAGCCGGGCGGCCGCATCGCCATCACCGTCCCGCGCTACGGCCCCGAGAAGATCTGCTGGGCGCTCAGCGACGCCTACCACGAGGTCGAGGGCGGCCACATCCGCATCTACAAGGCCGACGAGCTGCTCGGGAAGATGGAGCAGGCCGGTCTCAAGCCGTACGGCACGCACCACGCCCACGGCCTGCACTCGCCCTACTGGTGGCTCAAGTGCGCCTTCGGCGTGGACAACGACAAGGCGCTGCCGGTGAAGGCGTACCACAAGCTCCTGGTCTGGGACATCATGAAGAAGCCGCTCGCGACCCGGCTCGCCGAGCAGGCCCTCAACCCGGTCATCGGCAAGAGCTTCGTGGCCTACGCGACCAAGCCCCACCTGCCCGTCGGCGCTGCGAAGTGACCTCGCCCGGGCGCACCGAGCACCTCGTCCTGGACGGCGTACTGACGGCCGAGGAGGCCGCGCAGACCGTCGCCGGGATCCTGGCCGCGCAGCGCGCGGACGGGGCCATCCCGTGGTACCGCGGTCACCACCTCGATCCGTGGGACCACACCGAGGCCGCGATGGCCCTGGACGTGGCGGGCGAGCACGAGGCCGCGGCGCGGGCGTACGCCTGGCTGGCGGCCCACCAGAACGAGGACGGCTCCTGGTACGCCGCCTACGCGGACCGGCCCGAGGGGGTGGACACCGAGGACCCGCAGGACGCGGGGAAGGAGTCCAACTTCACCGCCTACATAGCGGTCGGGGTCTGGCACCACTACCTGGCGACCGGGGACGACCGCTTCCTCGACCGGATGTGGCCCGTCGTCTTCGCCGCCGTGGAATTCGTCCTCGGGCTCCAGCAGCCCGGCGGGCAGATCGGTTGGAAGCGCGAGGCGGACGGGACGGTGGTCGCCGACGGCCTGCTGACCGGCTCCTCCTCGATCCACCAGGCGCTGCGGTGCGCGCTGGCGATCGCCGAGTGCCGCGAGGAGCCGCAGCCCGACTGGGAGGTGGCCGTGGGCGCGCTCGCCCACGCCGTGCGCCGTCATCCCGAGCGCTTCCTCGACAAGAACCACTACTCGATGGACTGGTACTACCCGGTCCTGGGCGGGGCCCTGACCGGTTCCGAGGCGAAGGCGCGGATCGAGGAGCGCTGGGACGATTTCGTCGTGCCGGGCCTCGGCGTGCGCTGCGTGCTGCCCAATCCGTGGGTGACGGGCGGCGAGAGCTGTGAACTCGCCCTCGCGCTCTGGGCGATGGGGGAGTCCGACCGGGCGTTGGAGATCCTGCGCTCGATCACCCACCTGCGGGCCGAGAACGGCATGTACTGGACCGGGTACGTCTTCGAGGACGAGAAGGTCTGGCCGGTGGAGCAGACGACCTGGACGGCGGCGTCCCTGCTGCTGGCCGTGGCCGCGCTGGGCGGGGACGAGCCGACCGCGGCCGTCTTCGGCGGCGCGACCCTGCCGGACGGACTCGACCCGGACTGCTGCTAGACCGTCCGGGCCGGCTCCTCCGGCTCTCGCGGGGTGGCTCAGCGGCGGGCCAGCCAGCCCGCGAGGGCGTGGCCGATGAAGAGGTAGGCGACGGCGGCGATGCCGTAGCCGACGACGACCTGGACCCAGTCGCGGTCGAAGGTGAAGAGGTCGTAGGACCAGGTCGCCAGCCAGGTGGCGGCGTCGTGCACCAGGTCGACCAGGCTGTTGTTCTGGTTGGCGTCCAGCAGGTACAGCAGGATCCACGCGACGATCACGAAGGCCAGTACGTCCGCCACGATCGCGACGATCCGTCCGGCGGAGCTGCTTCCCCGGGTCCTCGCTCGCATGTGTGCTCGACTGTTTGTGGGCATGGCCCGCGTCTTGCCGCTGCGGCGCGGGCCAAACCCGAACGGCTTTCCCAAGTGGCGCGGCGGGTGGGCCGGGGTGAGGCTGCCTGGGACACCTCAGTCCCCGGAGGAAACCGTGTCCATACCCAGAACCGCCCGATTCCGTCGTGGCTGCACGGCGCTGATCCTGTCCACCGCGCTGCTCGCCGGAGGCGCCACCGCCTGCGGTAGGGGCGGCGACCGGAGCGACCGGAGTACGGACGTCTCGGTCCAAGGGGCGCCTGCGGCCGTCCAGGTCGACGCGGCCGAGGAGGCCCTGCGGGTCGCGGACGCCGCGCCGTCGCCCAGCCCGTCCACCGAGGCGCAGAAGCAGAAGTTCGCCAAGACGCGCTTCGTCGCCAACGCGGGTCTCGCGGCCGGCGCCACCTACCAGTGGATCATCAAGCCGTACCGCGCGGGCAAGTTCAAGAAGGGCGCGAGCGGGCGCAAGTTCGCCCTCGTGAAGGCGGGCCTGGCCGGCGCGTTCGCCTACAACCGGTTGAAGGCGGCGGCCGACAACGCCAAGGGCGACCCGCTGCTGTCCAAGGCGGTGGGCCCGCTCACCGCGGGGATCGACTCCCTCAAGGGACTCGGCAGCAAGCTCCGCAAGGGCGACGCGAACGACGCGGACATCGGCGCCTTCGAGAAGATGATCAATGGGGTCAAGGACGCGGGCAAGAGTGCGGGCGCCCCGGTCACGGACCAGGTCCCGAGCCTTTCGCAGTTGGGCCGCTGAACCCGGGACGCCGCAGGCGCGACATCCGCACGCGCGACATGGTGAGGACCCGCCGGGCGACCGGCGGGTCCTCACCACGTGGCGCGTACGGCGCATCAGCGGGTCGTGTCCCGGTTGAAGACGGACCGCGCCCACAGGTAGCCGACGAGGGCCAGGCCCGCGCACCAGGCGAAGGCCAGCGGCCCGTCGTTCTCGATCGGCGTGCCCATCAGCAGGCCGCGCAGGGTCTCGATGATCGGGGTGAAGGGCTGGTACTCGGCGAACCAGCGCAGCCCGGTCGGCATGGAGTCCGTCGGGACGACCGCGCTGCCGAGGAGCGGCAGGAACTGCAGCGGCATCGGCATGTTGCTCGCGGTCTCGGGGGTCTTGGCGACCAGCCCCATCGCGGCGGCCAGCCAGGTGAGGCCCAGCACGAGCCCGGTCAGCAGCCCGCCCACGGCCAGCCACTCGACGGGGGTGGCGGTGGGCCGGAAGCCCATGAGCAGCGCGATGCCCGTGACCAGGGCGACGCTGATCAGGGTCTGGATCACACCGCCCACGACGTGCCCCGTCAGGAACGAGGCCCGGGATATCGGCATCGTGCGGAAGCGGTTGACGATGCCTTCGGTCATGTCGACGCAGACCCCGACAGCCGTGGCCACCGCCCCGGCGGTCGCCGACATCAAGATGATGCCCGGGGCGATGTAGTCGATGTAGTGCTCCGAGCCGGTACCGGTGCCGAGGGCGCCGCCGAAGACGTAGGTGAACAGGAGCAGCATCAGTACGGGCATCACGGCGACGGAAATGGTCATCGACGGGTAGCGCAGGGCGTGCCGGAGGTTGCGCCGCAGCATCGTCGCCGAGTCGGTGACGGAATGGGCCAGGGTGGTCATCGTGCGTTCTCCCGCTTCGGTCCGGTGAGGGTGAGGAACACGTCGTCGAGGTCGGGCGTGTGCACGGAGAGCTCCTCGGCGCGGACCCCGCCGTGCTCCAGGACGTCCAGGACGGCCCGCAGGGTGTCCGGGCTCCCGTCGCCGGGGAGGTCCAGGGTGAGGGCCTCGCGGTCGAGGTCGAGGGCGGCGAACAGGGCCTCGGCGGCGTCCAGTTCGGCCGCCGTGGCGAACCGCAGCCGGATGTGGCTGCCGGGGATGCGCCGCTTGAGCTCTTCGGCGGTGCCCTCGGCGACCAGCTTGCCGTGGTCGAGGACGGCTATCCGGTCGGCGAGTTGATCGGCCTCGTCCAGGTACTGGGTGGTGAGGAAGATCGTGACGCCCTGCTCGGCGACCAGGTTCCGGATGATCTCCCACATCGTGCGGCGGCTGCGCGGGTCGAGCCCGGTGGTCGGCTCGTCGAGGAAGATGACGCGCGGGTCGCCGACCAGGGTCATCGCCAGGTCGAGCTTGCGCCGCATGCCTCCGGAGAAGGTGGAGACGGGCCCCCGGGCGGCCTCGGTCAGGTCGAAGCGGTCCAGCAGCTCGGCGGCGCGGCGCCTGCCTTCCCGGCGGCCGAGGTGGAGCAGGTCCGCGATGAGGATCAGGTTCTCCTCGGCGGTCAACAGGTTGTCCACCGCCGAGAACTGGCCGGTCACGCCGATGACGCCGCGGATGGAGGCGGCCTCGCGGGCCAGGTCGTGGCCGCCGACGCGGATCTGACCGGCGTCCGCCGCTATGAGGGTGGTGAGGATCTGCACGGTGGTGGTCTTGCCTGCGCCGTTCGGCCCGAGGAGGGCGAAGACGGTGCCGGGGGCGACGTGCAGGTCGATGCCGTCCAGCACCTTCTTGTCGCCGTAGGACTTGGTCAGACCGGTGACGCTGATCGCGGGCGACGTGCGGGAGGTGGCGGTCGCTGTCGCGACGGCTGTGGGCATGGCGGGGTCACTCCTCCGGTGCGGGGGTTGTGGCTGGGGCCGGTGCTGCGGCTGGGCCGGTGGCTCAGGCGCGGTGGACGTCGATGTTGCCCGCGCCGCTGCGGGCGCGGACCTCCACGGTCTCGTCGGTGTCGGCGGGTCCGTCGGTGGTGGTGAGGCCGTTGCGCACGCTGCCGACGCGGGTGTTCACGTCGAGCCAGGCGGCGGTGGAGCGGGCGATGCCGACCGAGATGTTCCCGGCGGCGGTCTGGAGCGCGACCTGACCGCGGGCCACCTCGCCGATCTTGATGTGCCCGTTCGCGGACTTGGCCTCGACCCCGGCGTGTGCGGAGCCGATGGAGACGGAGCCGTTGGAGGTGGTGGCCTTCAGGTGGCCGTGGACCTCACCGAGGGCGATGTCGCCGTTGGAGTTCTTGACGATCGCGGCGCCGCCGATGACGTCGGCGCTGATCCGCCCGGACCCGGACAGCTCGGCATTGCCGGTGACGGTGTCGACGTGCGTGTTGCCGTGGCCCGTGGTGAGGTGCACGGCCGCCGCCTCCTCGACGCGCAGGTCACCGAGCGAGGTCTTGAGCCGGACCTGCCCGAGCGGTCCCGAGCACAGGAAGTCCGCCATGGGGCAGTCGCCGCGCAGGTCGGAGCCGGTGGGCAGGGCGAGGACGATGTCGAGCGAGCCGCTGCGGCCGAACAAGGAGCGCTTGCGCGGCCCCTTCACGAAGAGCTGCCCCGCCGAGTAGCTGATCTTGGTCTGCTGGGCCGCCCGCACGTCGACGTCCTCGCCCGGGTTGCTCGGCCGCACCTCGACGACGGTGTCGGCGCGCTTGGTGGCGGTGACGCGGATGGTGCCGACCTCGAACTCGACGGAGGCGGAGATCGGGCCGGGGGTCTCGAAGGTCTCGGTGAGGTGGGAGATCTGGAATGCAGACATGGTGGTGCCGTCCTCTTGGCTCGGTGGAGCGGAAGTGGTGGGAAGTGCGCGGCTACGGCGGTGCGGCGGTGAGCTAGCGGACCCAGCCCGTGAAGCCCTGCTGGCCGCGCGAGCGGCCCGGGGAGAGCGGGGCGGCCGGTGCGGACGGTCCGGTCGGTTCCAGGGCCGCGGCGACGGCCCGGACCAGCCAGGCGTTGACCGAGAGGCCCTCCTGGCCGGCGGCGTCCTCGACGCGGTTCTTGAGGTGGGCGGGGAGGCGGAAGTTGATGCGGGCCGTGCCGCCCTCGTCGCCCTCGCCGGCCGGCGCCGCGACCGGGACCGGGACCGGAGCCGCCGCGGGAGCGGAGTGCTCCGGCAGGGTGCCCCCGTACACGAAGGGCTCCTGGGCCGGGGGAGCGGTCACCACGAACTCGGGGTCGAGCCCGCGCAGCCGTACGTCGACCGAGCCTGGGGCGAGGTCCTGGGTGACCTCGCCCATGGCGGCGGACAGGGCGTTCAGCAGGGTCAGCCGGGCGGCCGACTCCAGGGGAGCGGTGAGCCGCTCGGCCAGGGCGCGGGATTCGGCTCCGCCCGCTTCCGCGGCTACCGCGAGTTCGTTCCGGAGGTGATCGACGTAGGGCGTGAGGTCCATGGCGAAAGCATGGCACACGAATGGCGCCACTGCCAGCTTTTGTGGCGCCGTTTTGGCGCCACGTGGTGCCGCGGGTGTCATTCCCACAGTGTCGGGGGTCGGGCTGGCGCGTAAATGAGCAGGTCAGAGGCGTGGTGGGAGCGTGACGCCATGATGGCGCCACGAACGAAAATCATGGCGCCATCATGGCATCACCTCACCTCCGTCGCGCCCATGCGGGCATCCAGGTCCAACGGTCGGGCCCCCCGGGACCACCGGGCCGCGCCGCCGCGAGGTGTTCGCGCAGCGCCGCGAGCGCGGGTTGGGGGTTGTCGCGGCGCCAGATCAGGGAGTGCGGGTAGACCGGCGTCGGGTCGATCACCGGGATGCGGCGCAGGCCGTGCCCGTCGGGCCAGACGAGCCGCGTGTGCTCGCCCATGAAGGTGGCCAGGGCCGGGGTGTCCGCGATGGTGTCGAGGAGGGCGTCGGAGCCGAAGTTGGGGCCCGTCGCCTCGATGGTGAGCCCGAACTCGGCGACGAGGTCGTCGTAGTAGGCGGCCCACTCGGTGCCGGGGACGAGGCCGGGCATCCAGATCCGGTGCCCGGCCAGCTGCGCGAGGGTCACCGACCGGGCGCCCGCCAGCGCGTGGGCGGGGCCCGTCAGGAGCTGGAGCGGTTCGTCGAGCACGCGCGCGGACTCGACGTCCCCGGGCAGCGGCCGACCGGGCGCGGACACGGCGCGGAAGGACGCGTCGATCTCCCCGGACCGTACGGCGGCCACCGCCGCCTCGATGTCGAAGAGCATCAGCACGTCGAGCTCGAACTCGGGGTGCGCGCGGTGGAACTCGCGCATCAGGCCCGACGCCGCCACGCGCGAGGCGATCACGTCGACGCGCAGCGCACGGCGGCCGGGCCGTACGGACGCGACCGCGCGCTCGGCGACGCTCAGCACCTCGCGCGCGTGGGGCAGGAAGGCCCGCCCGTCGATGGTGAGCTCGGCGCCGCGCGCCGTACGGGTGAAGAGCTGCGCGCCGAGGCCCTTCTCCAGCGCGGCGATGCGTTTGGAGACGGCCTGCTGGGTGACCCCCAGGTCGGCGGCGGCCGCTTGGAAGCGGCCCGCGTCCACAACGGTGACGAAGGTGCGTACGGCTTCGAGGTCCACGCCGGAGCAGGCTACTCCACAACCAGTGGTTGTGACCCGATCGCGGATCGGTTGTTTGACCGGCCGCCGTCCCGCTGGGTTAGCTCTGCGGGTACGCGGAGGACGTCGGAGCGGGGGTGAGGGGCGTGGGCCGGCAGTTCGGGTGGCTCTGGGCGGCCTACGGCATCAGCACCCTCGGCACCTGGCTCGCCTTCGACGCGTTCGCCCTGGTCGCGATCCTCGCGCTGCACGCCGGGCCAACCCAGGTGTCGCTGCTGGCGGCCCTGGGCCTCGCGGTGGGGGCCGTGGTGGCGGTGCCGCTCGGGCCGTGGGTGGAATTCCGCCGCAAGCGGCCGGTGATGGTCGCGATGGACCTGGTCCGCTGCGCGGCGCTGCTGAGCGTGCCCGCCGCCTACGCGCTCGGCCTGCTCGGCTTCGCACAACTCCTGGTCGTGTCCGTCGTCGTCGGCGCGGCCGACATCGCCTTCAACGCGGCCAGCGGTGCCTATCTGAAGGCCCTCGTGCGGCCGGCGGACCTGCTCGTCGCCAACGGCCGCTTCGAGACCACGACCTGGACCGCCTCCGTCCTCGGACCGCCGCTCGGCACGGCCGCCATCGGGCTGTTCGGCCCGGTGCTGACCGTGGCGGCCAACGCGGTCAGCTACCTGCTCTCGGCCGCCGGGATCGGTGCGATCGGCGGCAGCGAGGCCCGACCCGAGCGCACCGCAAGCCACAGAACGCGCCCCGGCGACCTCTTCGAGGGGTGGCGGTACCTCCTGACCCACCCTGCCCTGCGCCCCCTGTTCTTCAACACGGTCCTGGTCGCCGGCCTGATCATGGCGACCGTGCCGCTGCTCGCCGTCCTCATGCTCGGCGAGCTCGGCTTCGCCCCCTGGGAGTACGGCCTCGCCTTCGGCCTGCCCTGCGTCGGCGGGATCGTCGGCGCCCGGCTGGCCCGCCGCCTCGTCGTCCGCTTCGGGCGGCACCGGGTCATGCTCACCGCCGGGGCGCTGCGCGCCTGCTGGTCCCTCGGGCTGGCCTTCGTGCGGCCCGGCGCGGCGGGGCTCGTGCTCGTCGTCGTGGTCGAGTTCGGGCTGATCACCTGCATGGGAGTCTTCAACCCGGTCTTCGCCACCTACCGGCTCGAACGGCTCCCGGCGGACCGCATCGCCCGCACCCTGTCGGCGTGGTCGGTCACCAGCAAGCTGACCATCGCGGCCATGACCGGGCTGTGGGGCCTGCTGGCGGGCCTCACCGGCCCCCGCACCGCGATCGCCGTCGCCGGCGTGCTGATGCTGGCCACCCCCTTCCTGCTGCCGCGGCGGGACGAACGCGTGCCGGTGCCGGTGCCGGTGCCGGCCGGCGGGGATCCGGCCGTCTAGGTCCCTCCGGGGGCGCCTCAAACGCCGGCGGGGCTGGATTGCCAGCCCCTGTCGGTGGGCGCCTCAATCGCCGGCGGGGCTGGATTGCCGGCCCCTGTCGGTGGGCGCCTCAATCGCCGGCGGGGCTGGATTGCCGGCCCTTGTCAGTGGGCGCCTCAAACGCCGGCGGGGCTGGATTTGCCGGCCCCTGTCGGTGGGGGTTATGTGTTCAGCTCCGCCAGTACCCGCAGCGTGTGCGGGTCCGGGGCGGTCAGGAGGAGGTCGGTCACCGGGCCCTTGCGCCACAGTTCCAGCCGCTCCGCGATCCGCTCGCGCGGCCCGATCAGCGAGATCTCGTCCGCGAAGGCGTCCGGTACGGCGAGCACCGCCTCCTGCTTGCGGCCCGCGAGGAAGAGTTCCTGGATCCGGTGGGCCTCCTCCTCGTATCCCATGCGCGCCATCAGATCGGCGTGGAAGTTGCGGGCCGCGTGGCCCATGCCGCCGATGTAGAAGCCGAGCATGGCCTTGACCGGGAGCAGCCCCTCGGCGACGTCGTCGCAGACGTGGGCCCGCGCCATCGGCGCGATCATGAAGCCTTCGGGCAGCTCGGCGAGGGAGGCCTGGTAGACGTCGGTGCGGGTCGGGGACCAGTACAGCGGGAGCCAGCCGTCCGCGATCCGGGTGGTCTGGGCGATGTTCTTGGGGCCCTCGGCCCCGAGCAGCAGTGGCAGGTCCGCGCGCAGCGGGTGGGTGATGGGCCGCAGCGGCTTGCCGATGCCGGTGCCGTCGGCGCCGCGGTACGGGTGGGTGTGGAAGCGGCCGTCGAGGGCCACGGGCGCCTCGCGGCGCAGCACTTGGCGGATGACGTCGACGTACTCGCGGGTGGCGGTCAGCGGGCTCGCGGGGAAGGGGCGGCCGTACCAGCCCTCGACCACCTGCGGGCCGGACAGTCCGAGGCCGAGCATCATCCGGCCGCCCGAGAGGTGGTCCAGGGTGAGCGCGTGCATGGCGGTGGCGGTCGGGGTGCGGGCGGCCATCTGCGCGATGGCGGTGCCGAGCCGGATCCGGGTGGTGTGCGCGGCGATCCAGGTGAGCGGGGTGAAGGCGTCCGATCCCCAGGCCTCGGCGGTCCAGACGGAGTCGTAGCCGAGCCGCTCGGCCTCGGTGGCGAGGTCGAGGTGGGCCGGGTCGGGGCCGCGGCCCCAGTAGCCGAGTGCGAGTCCGAGGCGCATGTACGGTCCCTCCGCGAGCCGTGTCGGACGGGGATCCGACCGGGATCTGACGGTGCGTCAGGTGACTGTAGGCCAACGGCCCCCCGCCCGGAAGGGCGGGGGGCCGTCGGTACCGCGGTACGGGAAGGCGCGCGCTCAGCCGCGCTGGATGCCCGAGGTGTCGTTCAGCACGCCGCGCCGGTTGTCCGGCGTCTGGGCCACCAGCGCGGCCGGACCGCGCTGGTCCACCGCCAGGTACCAGGTGCCCGGCACCAGTTCGGCGATCGGGGTCGGCGAGCCGTCCTCGGCGAAGAGGGGGCGCGCCACCGGCACCGCGAACCAGAACGGGGCGAAGTCGCCGCCCGGAGCCGGAGCCCCCGCCGCCGGCTGCGCGTCCTGCGGGGCCGTCGGGCCCGGAGGGGTGGGCGCCGGGGCGCCGTGGCCGGAGTACGGCGGTGCGGGCTGCGGGGTGGTCCCGTACGGCGCGGGCTGCTGACCGCCCGGGTAGCCGTACCCGGCGCCCGGCTGCGGCTGGCCGCCGTAGGGCTGGGCGACCTGCGGCTTCGGCGCGGGCACCAGCGAGCCCGCCAGCGCGGGGATCTTCGACCCGGCGAGGGTGACGACGGCGAGCGCGATGTTCGCCAGGAAGGCGATCACACAGCCCGCCCCCAGCCCCGCTCCGGGCGGGCTGACGATCAGCGACCACAGCGAGGACCACGCGGCGGCGACGGCGAGACCGGCGCCCCAGACCTCCAGGCCCTGCCCGGCGACCTTGCGGCCCGCCGGCAGCAGCCGGGTGGAGATGATCAGCGCCGCGGCGGCGATGCCGGTCAGGAAGACCGAGGGGAGGACGATGTTCAGCCGGTCCGTGTCCCACGCGTTCGGGATCCGGGCCTCGCAGGCCGCGAGTCCGGCGCAGTCCACGGAGTAGAAGTTGAAGAACGAGGCGATGAACAGCAGTACCGCTGCTCCGATCACCACGCCGTCGCCTCTAGTGAGGGAGCGGATGTTCACTTGGATGTCCTTCTCGGTCGTCTCGTCGTCTCGTCGTCTCGTGGTGCCGACGGTGCCGCGATCCACTGCGGAGCGGGGCGGCGGGCGGGCACCATCGTACGGACGTTTCGCGCGCCCGAGGGGTCAGGGGCCGTAGCCGGCCCCCTCTCCTACCCGCCGAGGAAGCCGACGATGCCGTTCGCGATGCCCTGGGCCGCCTTCTCGCGCCATTCCGGACTGGTCAGCAGCGCCGCGTCCTTGGGGTCGCGCATGTTCCCGCACTCGATGAACACCTTCGGACGCGTGGAGAGGTTGAGCCCGCCGAGGTCGTCGCGGACGACCAGGCCGGTACCGCCGCCCACGTAGTTGGAGGGCGCCGAGCCCGTCGAGCGGGTGAAGTTCCCCGCGATCCGCTCGCCCAGCTCGCGCGACGGACCGACGATCTTCGCGGTGTCCGCCGAGCCGCCCTTGACCTTCGCGGGCAGGATCACGTGGAAGCCGCGGTTGCCCGCCGCGACGCCGTCGGCGTGCACCGAGACCACCGCGTCGGCGTTCGCCTCGTTGCCGATCCGGGCCCGCTCGTCGATGCACGGGCCGAAGGGGCGGTCGGCGCGGTGCGTGAACACCACCTTGATCCCCTTCTCCTGCAGGATCGTGGCCATCCGCCGGGAGACGTCGAGGGTGAACTCGGCCTCCATGTAACCGGCGTTGGTCGTCGTACCGGTGGTGTCGCACTCCTTCATGTTCGTGCCGATGTCGACCTGCTTGTCGATCTCGCTCGTGTGCTTGAAGTTGCCCGCGTTGTGCCCCGGGTCGATCACCACGACGCGTCCGGCCAGCG
Organism: Streptomyces sp. NPDC051555; assembly: GCF_044454405.1. Lineage (NCBI taxonomy): Bacteria > Bacillati > Actinomycetota > Actinomycetes > Kitasatosporales > Streptomycetaceae > Streptomyces > Streptomyces sp. NPDC051555. The sequence goes on from NZ_JBITDP010000025.1 coordinate 14,508, forward strand.
AGCCCTTGCCGGGCACTGCCGCCGCGGACGCGCCGGGGGAGGCGGACGCCGACGCGCCCGCCGAAGCCGAGGCCGACGGGCTCGTGGAGGCGGAGGCGCTGCCCTGCGGGCGCGGCTGCGAGGAGGGCGGGGCGAGCGGCGGCTTCGCGGCGGCCGGGGGCCGACCGTCGTCGGCGCCGGCCCCGGAGGTCACCTCCACCAGCACCCACCCGGCGAGGCAGAGCGGCGCGAGGGCGGCGACGGCCACGGCCAGCGTGGAGCGGCGCGTGAACCAGGGCCGGTCGGGGTTGACCGAAGAGGCGGACTCGGGCTGCGGGGCACTGTCGTCGTACGGCACGTCGGCGATGCTAGACCCCGCCCCCGCTCCCCGTCCGGACCCTGACCCGTCCGAGGGCCGGGCGCACGGCCGGATGGAGTCCCGCCGCGGCGGGTCGCCGCAGGTCAGGAGGTCAGATCCCGCCGCCCGTGCGGCGCAGGACACGCAGCGAGTCCGTCACGGAGACCTCCTCGAAGGCCCCGGACGCCAGCGCCCGCAGGTAGATCCGGTACGGCGCCTGCCCGCCGTCCGCCGGGTCCGGGAAGACGTCGTGGATGACCAGGGTGCCGCCGGGCGCCACGTGCGGGGCCCAACCCTCGTAGTCCCCGGTGGCGTGCTCGTCGGTGTGTCCGCCGTCGATGAAGACCAGGCCGAGCGGGCCGCCCCAGGCCGCCGCGACCTTCGGGGAGCGCCCGACGATCGCGATCACGTGCTCCTCCAGGCCGGCCGCGTGCAGGGTCCGGCGGAAGGTGGGGAGAGTGTCCATGAGCCCGACCTCCGGGTCCACGACCGTCGGGTCGTGGTACTCCCAGCCCGGCTGCTGCTCCTCGCTGCCCCGGTGGTGGTCCACGGTGATCGCGCTCACGCCCGCCTCGCGGGCCGCTTCGGCCAGCAGGATCGTGGAGCGCCCGCAGTACGTGCCCACCTCCAGCAGCGGCAGCCCGAGCGAGGCGGCCTCCGCCGCCGCCTCGTACAGCGCGAGGCCCTCCCGTACGGGCATGAACCCCTTGGCCGCCTCGAAGGCGGCGAGGGTCTCCGGCTTGGGGCTGGCCATGGTGTTCCTCCTGGTGGGACGGGCGCGCGCGGGCGCGCGCGGCGGGTGGCGGCCCATGCTGCCCTACTGCCCGGTAGGACGCTACGGGCGGGTCCTGGGCGCGGTCCTGCGGGGCTTCGGCCGGTCGCACTCGAACCACACCGTCTTGCCGGTCGGGGTCCCGTACGTACCCCAGCGGTCCGTGACGGCCTCGACGAGCAGCAGCCCGCGCCCGCCCTCGCCCAAGGGGGCCGGGTCGCGCGAGGGCCGGGGCGGCGCGGGGGAGTCGTCCGTCACCTCCACCCGCAGCCCGCGCGGCCGCAGCAGGATCACCACGGCGCAACCCCGCCCCGGCACGTGCCGCACCACGTTCGCGACCAACTCGGTCAGCGCCAGCTCGGCCCCCTCGGCCAGCGAGGCCAGCTCCCAGCGCGCCAGCAGCATCCGCAGGATCCGCCGCATGTGCCGCGCCGAGTGCGCACCCACGGTGAAGCCCATCCGGTAGGTGCCGTCAACTTGCGTCGCGGAGTAGTCAGTTACGTGATTCACGTCACCAGGGTGGAGCGGTCTCACTACGCTCGGCTACGGACCGAAACGAACGCCTCACGGCGTGTACTTGGGGGTGACCGCTCATGGTCAACATCCGCGACCTCGATCCCAGCGCCTCGCCGCTGGACTACTACGGCTTCGAACTGCGCCGCCTGCGCCAGGAAGCCGCGCTCAAACAGCACGCGCTCGGCAGCATCATCTTCTGCACGGGCTCCCTCATCGGGCAGATCGAGACGGCCCGGAAGGTCCCGACCCGGGACTTCTCGGAGCGCGTGGACGCGGCGCTGGGCACGGACGGGATGTTCTCGCGACTGGTGGGGCTGGTGCTGCGGAGCCAACTGCCGACGTGGTTCCAGGCGTACGCGGAGATGGAAGCGAAGGCGGCGTACATCTCTTCGTTCCAGGCACAGTTGGTGTACGGGCTGTTGCAGACGCCGGAGTACGCGCGGGCGGTGCTGGGCGCGCGGACCGACAAGGCCCTCGACGCCAAGGTCGAAGCGCGGATGGAACGCCAGCGGATCCTCCAGCGCGAGATCCCGCCACTGATGTGGGTGGTGCTGAGCGAGGCCGTGCTCCACCAGGAGATCGGCGGCCGGGAGGTCATGCGGAACCAACTCGCCCACCTGTTGACGTTGGAGGAGCGGGAGTGGGTGAAGGTTCAGATCCTGCCCTTCGAGGTGGGTGCCCACGCCGGGGTGATGGGCTCGTTCAACCTGCTGCGGTTCGACGACGACCCGGATCTCGTCTACACCGAGGACTTCGTGCAGGGCCACATGACGGCCAATCCGCAAGCGTTCAGGGAAGGTTCGCTCCGTTACGATCACTTGCAGGCCGCCGCACTCTCCGTGGAGGACTCGGCGGCGCGGATCGCCCGTGTAATGGAGGAACGCTATGGACACCATCCAGGACCTGTCGGGCGCACGCTGGCGTAAGTCGTCGTACAGCGGTGACACCGGCGGCGATTGCGTCGAGGTCGCCGCGCAGCCCCACCGGATCGCTGTCCGGGACTCCAAGAACCCCCAGCTGCCCGCCTTCACCGTGAGTCCGGCCGCCTTCGCGGAGTTCGTGCGCGGGCTCTGACGTCAAGGAGTGGCGGGCGGCGGGATCCTGCGGGGGTTGCTCGTGCCGCAGTCGAGGCAGACCACCCAGTCCCGCCACTCGCCGTCCTCGCGCTGCCAGGGTTCGCCGACCCAGGTGGTGTCGTCCTCGCCGCAGAAGGGGCAGTTGCCCGGCCAGAGCCGCATGGTGTGCAGCGGGCCGCCGTTCGGGTTCTGCCAGCCCAGCCAGTCGCCCGCCGGGCAGGTCCACCACAGTTCGGAGCGGGGTCGCGGGGGCCCGCCGCCCCAGCGGTTGCGGGTGTGGTGGACGGGCAGCGGTTCCAGCTCCCGGCCGCAGCGGGGGCACGGCGGTGCGCTCACAGTGGTCCTTCCTGGGGGTCGGCCTTCGCTTCATCCTGCATCGAACTCCCTCTACCCTGAAGCGTGTTCGAACGGCCGAGCGGCCGGTTCGGACGACCACAGGGGATCACCGGGGGCGGGCAGCATGGGCATCGCGTTGAACAGTGACGACAACGTCGACGGGGGCATAAAGCCGCTCACCGCGACGGACCCGACCCGGATCGGGCCGTACCTGTTGCTCGGGCGGCTCGGCGCCGGGGGCATGGGGCGGGTGTACCTGGCCCGGTCCGAAAGCGGGCGCACGGTCGCCGTGAAGGTGGTGCACGAGGAGCACGTCTCGAACGCGCAGTTCCGGGCCCGCTTCCGGCGCGAGATCGACGCCGCCCGCAAGGTCGGCGAGGCGTACACCGCGCCCGTCCTGGAGGCCGACCCGGAGGCCGATCGGCCCTGGGTGGCCACGGGGTACGTGCCCGGGCTCTCGCTGGAGCAGATCGTGCGGCGGCACGGCCCGCTGCCCGTGGACTCCGTGCACGCGCTGGCCGACGGGCTGTTGCGGGCGCTGAAGGACATCCACGCGGCCGGGATCGTGCACCGCGACCTCAAGCCGTCGAACGTGATGCTGACCGTCGAGGGCGTCCGGGTCATCGACTTCGGGATCTCGCGCGCGCTGGAGACCTCCGTCGAGTCGCTGCTCACCAGTACCGGCATGGCGATCGGTTCGCCCGGGTTCATGTCGCCCGAGCAGGTCCGCGGGCAGCGGGCCGGGGCGAAGAGCGACGTCTTCACCCTCGGCTGCGTGCTGGTGTACGCGGCCACGGGCAAGCTGCCCTTCGGGGACGGGGCCAGCAACCAGCACGCTGTGATGTTCCAGATCGTGGAGGGCGAGCCCGCCCTGGAGGCGGTCGAGGACGAGGCGCTGCGCGCGTTCATCGCCCGGTGCCTGGTCAAGGACGTCGACGAGCGGCCCGGGGTGGACGCGTTGTTGGCGGACCCCGAGCGGGTCCGTCCGAAGAAGTCCGGCGGGGCGTGGCTGCCGCCCAAGGTGGTGGCGCGGCTCGCGCAGCAGGCGGCCGGGCTGCTCGACGCGGAGGCGGCGCCGCCCGTACGGGAGGAGTCCCCGGCCACCGACCGGGCGACGGTCGACCTGCGGAAGAAGGACGTGGCGGACGGGTCCGGGGCGGGCCCGGTGGTCGTCCCGGTGGGCGCGGGCACGGCTCCCGGGGGCGAGCGCAAGGCGCGGCGGCGGTGGACGGTCGCCGTGCCGGCCGTTCTCGTCTTCACGGTCGGCGGCGGCACGGTGGCGCTGATCCAGCCCTTCGGAAACGCCAGGGACGCGGACAAGGCGTCGCCGCCGGCCGCGAGCGCTCCGGTGACGCCGGGTGCCGGGAGCGGCTCGCCTTCGGGTTCGGCGGCCGGTTCGCCGCCTCCGGGTGCCTCCGCTTCCCCGGGGCCGTCCGTCCCGGGGCAGCCGCCGGGCCAGGTCGGCGGGGCCGCGGCGGGCGGTGTCCCGGGCGGGGCCCAGGGCGGCGCCGCGCAGGGCGGGCCCGTGGCGGGCGGGGGTGTGCCCGGCGGGGGCGCCGGCAGTCCCGGCGGGGCCGGTGGCAAGGACCCCGCACCGACCAAGGGCTCCGGTGCGGCGGCCGGTGGTGGCGCCGCGGCGGGGGGCTCCACCCCCGGCGGCTCCGGTTCGCCGAGCGGCGGGGGCTCCTCCGACGGCGGCCTCGTCCCCTCGTACTTCGTCGGCTCCTGGAACTACGCGGGCCAGTTCAACATCGGCCAGCCGGACACCGTGGTCATCGCCAAGTCCGGGTCCGTCCGGCTGATCGCCGAGACCCAGATGGGGCACTGCGAGTACACGGCGCGGGTGACCTCGGCGAGCAACGGCGGGGCCCGGATCAACCTCAGTGCCGGGACGGAGGACCAAGGCCGGTCGAACAACCAGTTCTGCGGGACGCTGGACGCCTCGTTCTTCACCAGGAGCGATCCGTCCGGCATCCAGCACAACGTGGGGGCCGCGCACGGGGAGGGGTACTACTACTCGCGTTGATCCGACGGCCCGACCGGCGCCCGACCGGCGGTCCGATCGGGCGCCAAGGAGTGAGAACGCGTTTCATTTCTGACCTTCCGTCAGAATGGAACGTGTTCTACTCTGCCGCGCATGGGCATCGGAATCACACAGGAACAGCGGGAGTTGGCCGACGCGATGCGCGGCTGGGTGGCGCGCGCCGTGCCGCCCGAGGAAGTGCGCAAGCTCCTCGACACCGCGCCGCGGGCCGGGGAGCGGCCCGCCTACTGGGACGCGCTCGTCGAATCCGGGCTGCTCGCACCGCACCTGGAGGGCGGCACCCTGCTCGACCTCGCCGTCGTGGTCGAGGAGGCCGCGCGCGGGGCGCTGCCCGGGCCGTTCCTGCCGAGCGCGCTGGCCTCCGTACTCCTCCAGCGGGCCGGGGCCGAGCCGCTGGACGGGCGGGTCGGGGCCGTGGCGCTGGGGCCCGGGACGCTGACCGCCGTGGCCGTCGAGGGCGGCGGGCACCTGCTCGACGGGACCGCGCCCCCGGTGCTCGGCGCGGGCGAGGCCGACCTGGTCGTGCTGGCCGCCGAGGCCGCGCACGGCACCCTGTGGTTCGCGGTGGACGCCGCCGCGCTGGACATCCGCACCCACGAGAGCGCCGACCCGACCCGGCCCACCGCCGAGGTGCGGGCGCGCGGGGTCGCCGTACCGCCCGGGCGGCTGCTGCCGCTGGAGGCGACCCTGGTCCGGGACGCGGCCTGCGCGCTCTTCGCCGCCGACGCCTGCGGCACCGCCGCCTGGGCGCTGCACACCGCCGCCGAATACGCCAAGGTGCGCGAGCAGTTCGGCCGGCCCATCGGGCAGTTCCAGGGGATCAAGCACCTGTGCGCCGACATGCTGGTGCGCCTCGAACAGGCCCGCGCGCTGGCCTGGGACGCGGCGCAGGCGCTGGACGAGGAGCCCGACGTGCGCTCGCTCGCCGCGGCGCTGGCCGCCGGCACCGCCCTGGACGCGGCCTACTCCTGCGCCAAGGACTGCATCCAGGTCCTCGGCGGGATCGGCTTCACCTGGGAGCACGACGCCCACGTCTACCTGCGCCGCGCCCTGGTCGCCCGCCAGCTCCTCGGCTCCGGCGACGGCCACCGGGTACGGGCCGTGCGGCTCGCCGCCGGTGGCGCGCGGCGCGAGCTGCGCCTGGAACTCCCGGCGCAGGCCGAGACCCACCGGGAGCGGGCCCGTACCGCCATCGCGGACGCACGCGGCCTCGACCCGGCCGCCGCCCGCCGGGTGCTGGCCCCCACCGGTTACGCCGCCCCCTACCTGCCCCCGCCCTACGGGCTCGGGGCGGGCCCGGTCGAGCAGCTCGTCGTCCAGCAGGAGCTGAAGGAGGCCGGGGTCAAGCTCGCCGACCTCGGCATCGCCACCTGGGTGGTGCCCTCGCTGCTCGCCTACGGGACGCCCGAGCAGCGGGAGCGGTACCTGCTGCCCACCCTGCGCGGGGACGTCACCTGGTGCCAGCTCTTCTCCGAGCCGGGCGCGGGCTCCGACCTCGCCTCGCTGCGCACGAAGGCCGAGCGCACGGAGCGGGGCACCTGGCTGGTCAACGGACAGAAGGTGTGGACGAGTTCCGCGCACAGCGCCGACTTCGGGATCCTGCTGGCCCGGACCGACCCGGCGGCGCCCAAGCACAAGGGGCTCGGGTACTTCGTCGTCGACATGAAGCGGGCCCGGGGGATCGACGTGCGCCCCCTGAAGGAGATCACCGGCGAGGCCCTCTTCAACGAGGTGTACTTCGACGACGTCGAGCTGCCCGCCGACGCGCTGGTCGGCGCGGCCGACGGCGGCTGGAAGGTGGCCCGCAACACCCTCGGCAACGAACGCGTCCACATGGCCGACCAGATGACCTTCGACACCGGCCTCGAAGCACTCATCGCCCGCTGCGCCGACCTCGACGGCGCGGGCCGCGCCCGCATCGGCGCGCTCGCCGCCGAGGCGCACGCCCTGGCCTGCATCGGGCTGCGCACCACCCTCCAGCAGGTGTCCGGGCTGGAGCCGGGAGCCGGCGCATCCGTGCGCAAGCTCGTCCAGACCCCGCACCAGCAGCGGACCGCCGAGCTCGCGCTCGAACTGCTGGGCCCGGCAGGAGCGGTGCGCGAGGGGGCGGGGGAGCGGGCGGTGCACGGGATGCTCATGTCGCGCTGCCTGACCATCGCCGGCGGCACCACGCAGGTCCAGCTCAACGTCGTGGCCGAGCGCATCCTCGGCCTTCCCCGGGACTAGGAGTCAGCACCATGAAGTCGTACATCGTGGGCGTCGGCATGACGAAGTTCGAGAAGCCGGAGTCGCGGGACTGGCAGTACTGGGACATGGCGAAGGAGGCCGGGACCGCGGCGCTCGCGGACGCGGGCGTGGACTACGGCCTCGTCGAGCAGGTGCCGGTGGGCTACTGCTTCCAGGCCTCCACCGCCGGGCAGCGGGCGGCGTACGAACTGGGCCTGAGCGGGGTCCCCGTCTACAACGTCAACAACAACTGCGCGACGGGCTCGACGGCGCTGATGATGGCCCGGCAGTTCATCGAGGGCGGCCTCAACGACTGCGTGCTCGCGCTCGGCTTCGAGAAGATGAAGAGGGGCGCGCTGGGCGGCGGCGCGGACGGGGGCGACTTCAAGACGTCCCCCGTGGCCCGGCACTACGGGATCATGGCCGCCGGGCACGGCTTCGAGATGACCCCGCCGACCGCGCAGATCTTCGGGAACGCGGCGCGCGAGCACATGCAGCGGTACGGGACCACCGAGGCGCAGCTGGCGGCGGTCGGCGCGAAGAACCACCGGCACTCGGCGAACAACCCGAACGCGCAGTTCCAGGACGTCTACACGGTCGAGGAGATCCTCGCCGCCAAGACCATCCACCGGCCCCTGACTAAGCTCCAGTGCTCGCCGACCTCGGACGGCGCGGCGGCGGCGCTGGTGGTCTCGGAGCGGTTCGTGGAGGCGCACGGGCTGGGGGAGCGGGCCGTCGAGATCGTGGCGCAGTCGATGACCACGGACACGGGGGACTCGTTCGCCTCGGGGTCCTGCATCGACGTGGTGGGCAAGCCGATGACGGCGGCCGCGGCACGGCAGGTCTACGAGCGCTCCGGGCTCGGGATCGAGGACGTGGACGTCATCGAACTGCACGACTGCTTCTCGGTCAACGAGCTGCTGACCTACGAGGCGCTGGGCATGTGCGAGGACGGGGCGTCGGGCAAGCTCGTGGAGAGCGGCGCGACGACGTACGGCGGGCGCTGGGTGGTCAACCCTTCGGGCGGACTGATCTCCAAGGGGCACCCGCTGGGGGCCACCGGGCTGGCGCAGGCCGCGGAGCTGGTGTGGCAGCTGCGGGGCCAGGCCGGGGCCCGGCAGGTCGAGGGGGCGCGAGTCGGGCTGGCGCACAACATCGGCCTGGGCGGGGCGGCCGTGGTGACGCTGCTGCGCAGGTAGTGGGCCCTCCGGGGGCGCCTCAAACGCCGGCGGGGCTTTTACGTGGTGCCCCCCGGGCTCGATGGGCGAGGGCTGAGCGCCGGGTCGATGACCGTTTCGCCCATCGAGGCGCGGCGGATCGAGTCGGCCAGGTCCTCGATCGGGACGTCGCGCAGGATGAGCCCGGCCGCGCCCGCGGTCAGGGTCGCGTCCAGCAGGCCGGGGTGGGCCGAGCCCGTCACGACCAGGACCGCGCACTCCGGGTCGTCCTCGTGCACGGCGGCCACCGCCTCCGGTGCCTGGACCAGGGCCACCGCCGGGCGGGCCGTCGTGGAGGGCACGACCTCGATGTCCGGCTGGAGGCCGAGCCGCAGGGCCAGGGCCGGGTCCGGCGGGACCAGCAGGACCCGTAGGGACTTGGTGGGCCGGTGCTCCCGGGGCATTTCGTTCACGGGGTCAGGGTAGGTCGCGGGGTGCGCCCACCGGCATGGAACACACCCGGCCAAAGGGGAAACTGACGAGAGGTCAGGAGTCTTCCCAAGTGCTGGGGCGTGCGTTATACATTCCTTCATCGGTCCTAGAACGCGTTCTAGAACATGGCGAACGCGCCGCGGACCGACCCGCATACGACCTCGGTGCGGCCGACGGTGCGGACGGTCGCACCGAGGTCTTCCACGAACAAGGAGCAGCATCCTCAATGCCGATCGATGCCGCCAAGGCCCTCGCCGCCGACCCCCGCGTGGGGGAGATCGGCTGGGACCACAAGGACATCCAGCTCTACCACCTCGGCCTCGGCGCCGGTCTGCCGGCCACCGACCCCGACGAGCTGCGTTACACGTTGGAGTCCAAGCTCCACGTGCTACCCAGCTTCGCCACGGTCGCGGGCGCGGGCATGGCCATGCTCGGGGGCCTCGCCGCCCCCGGCATCCAGGTCGACCTGACCGCCGTACTGCACGGCGGCCACTCCATCGAGCTGCACCGGCCGATCCCCGTGAAGGGGCGGGCCACCTCCACCTCCAAGGTCGCCGCCGTCTACGACAAGGGGAAGGCGGCCGTCATCGTGCTGCGCTCCGAGGTCGCCGACGCCGACGGGCCGCTGTGGACCAGCGACGCGCAGCTCTTCGTCCGCGGTGAGGGGGGCTTCGGCGGGGAGCGCGGCCCCTCGGTCCGCGGGGAGGCGCCCGAGCGCGCGCCCGACCGCGTCGAGGAGCGGCGCATCCGCGAGGAACAGGCGCTGCTGTACCGCCTGTCGGGCGACTGGAACCCGCTGCACGCCGACCCCGAGTTCGCCAAGCTGGCCGGCTTCGACCAGCCGATCCTGCACGGGCTGTGCTCGTACGGGATGACCCTCAAGGCCGTCGTCGACACGGTCCTGGGCGGGGACGTGAGCCGGGTGCGCGCCTACCGGACCCGCTTCGCCGGGATCGTCTTCCCCGGCGAGACGCTCCGCATCCGGATGTGGCAGGAGCCCGGCCGCGTACAGGTGACCGTGAGCGCGGCCGAGCGGGACGACGCGCCGGTCCTCGCCGACACCGTGGTCGAGCACGCGTAACGACCGTACGAGCTAAGAGCTACGAGCGACAGAACCAGTACCTCCAGCAGAGGAGCCGCACCGTGCGCGCAGCACTCCAGAGCCAGATAGGCCAGGACAAGCTCGAAGTCGTCGAGGACATGGAGGCCGTGGGCTTCGGCCCCGGCAAGGTGAAGATCCGGATCAAGGCCACCGGCCTGTGCCACTCCGACCTCTCCGCGATGAGCGGGGTGCTGCCGCAGCCCGCGCCCTTCATCCCCGGCCACGAGGGCTCGGGCGAGGTGGTGGACGTCGGTGACGGGGTCACCAGCCACAAGATCGGCGACCGGGTGCTGGTCTGCTGGCTGCCGCCCTGCGGCCACTGTCCGTCCTGCAAGCGCGGCCAGGGCCACCTGTGCCTGGAGGCCTTCGGCAACGTCGCCACCCCCAACTTCCGCCGCGGGGACAGCGACATCTTCGGCTTCGCCGGCACGGGCACCTTCGCCGAGGAGATGGTGGTCCCGGCGGGCTGCGCCGTGCCGATCCCCGACGACGTCCCCTTCGACATCGCCGCCCTGATCGGCTGCGGGGTGACCACGGGCCTCGGCGCGGCCATCAACACGGCCAAGGTGGAGGCCGGTTCCACGGTCGCGGTGATCGGCTGCGGCGGCGTCGGCATCTCCGTCATCCAGGGCGCCAAGGTGCAGGGCGCGGCGCAGATCATCGCCGTGGACCCGGTCGAGTCGCGGCGCGAGGCGGCCCTGCGGTTCGGGGCGACCGAGGCGGTCTCGCCGGAGGCGTTCGCCGACGCCAAGAACCGGATCACCGCCGGTGAGGGCTTCGACTACGTCTTCGAGGTGGTCGGCAAGTCCCAGACCACGCAGACGGCCTACGAGATGACCCGGCGCGGCGGTTCGGTCGTGGTGGTCGGCGCGGGCGCCCTCGACGACAACTACTCGATCAACATGTTCTCGCTGTTCTTCGACGAGAAGAAGATCCTGCCGTCGATGTACGGCGGCGGGGACGTCCTGCGGTCCTACGAGCGGACCATCAACCTCTGGCGGGCCGGCCGGGTGGACCTGGCGGGCCTGATCACGCACCGGGTGCGGCTGGCCGAGATCAACGACGCGCTCGACCAGATGCGCACGGGCGTGGCCCTGCGCACCTGCATCGAACTCTGACCGACCTGACCCCCGACGTACGGCTTCCGAGAGGAACGGGCACCATGTCGCTCCCCCTAGAGGGACTTTCCGCGATCGTCACCGGCGCCGGGCGCGGGCTCGGGCGCGCCGAAGCGCTCGAACTCGCCCGCCTCGGCGCGAGCGTGGTCGTCAACGACTTCGGCCAGCCGGGCCGCGACGGCTCCGGCGAGGCCTCGGCCGCCCCGGCGGAGGAGGTCGCGGCGGAGATCCGCGCGGCGGGCGGGCAGGCGGTGGCGCACCTCGGTGACGTGGCCGACTTCGGGCAGGCCCGCGAGCTGGTCGAGCTGGCGGTGAGCAGTTTCGGCAAGCTCGACGTGCTGGTCAACAACGCGGGCATCCTGCGCGACCGGATGGTCTTCTCGATGTCGGAGGCCGAGTGGGACTCGGTGATCCGGGTCCACCTCAAGGGCCACTTCAACACCACGCACTTCGCGTCCGTGCACTGGCGGGAGCGTTCCAAGGCGGCGGGCGGGCCGGTCTACGGCAGGATCGTCAACACCTCCTCGGAGGCGTTCCTCGGCGGCAGCGCCGGCCAGCCGAACTACGCGGCGGCCAAGGGCGGCATCGTAGGGCTGACCACCTCGACCGCGCTGGCGCTGGGCAAGTACGGGGTCACGGCCAACGCGATCTGCCCGCGGGCCCGTACCCGGATGACGGAGGACGTCTTCGCGGGCTTCCAGGTGCCGGAGGAGGGCAAGCTCGACGCGCTGGCGCCGGAGCACGTCTCGCCGCTGGTGGGCTACCTGGCCTCGCCGGCCTCGGCGAAGGCGAACGGGCAGCTCTTCGTCGTGCACGGCGGGATCGTGGTGGTGATGGAGCGGCCGAAGGTGGCCGCGAAGTTCGACACGACGAAGGAGTCCTTCTCCTACGAGGAGTTGGACGAGCTCCTCACCCCGCACTACGACGCCCGCCCGGCGAACGAGACCTTCGCCGCGACCGAGGTGCTCAGCCTCAAGCACGACTAGCGGGACCGGCACGACCAGCGGGACCGGCACGACCAGCGGGACCGGCATGACCGGCATGACCGGCGGGACCCGTACGCCCGGCCGCCCCGGCCGCCGTCACCTCGGTGACGGCGGCCGGGGCGCGCTCTTGTGCCGTCAGCTCGACAGGGCCGCGATCACCGTGTGCGCGGCTTCGTGGGTGGTGCGCGGGAAGGACAGCTTCAGGGCCTTGTCCGAGCCCTCGACCTGTACGTGCACGGTGAGGGCGAGCAGGAACTTCTTCGTGGAGGCGACGCCGAGCCACTCCCGCTGGAGGGTCATGACCGGTTCCTTCTTGGGCCGCCCGGAGAGCTCGTCGCAGCCGAAGAACAGCACGCGTTCGGTGGTCAGCGCGACGTACATGGGCCGGGGCCGGGCGATCACCGTGAACATGCCGGCCGTGGCGATGCCGACGACGACCGCGGTCCCGATCAGTCGCTTGGCGGAGACGCTGCCGACATTGGCGAAGGTCGCCACCTCCACGCTCTCGCCCGCGGCGAGCAACGGAGCGACGACTTCGAGCACTTGCTGGACGCGCTCGGCCTTCATGGCTGATCTCCCCCGATAGTGGCGTCGCCCGCCCCGCGCGGGTGCGCGGGGCGGGCGACAAGGATGACCGCAGCCTAGGAGCGCGGTGCGGCGGATCCGAGAGGGTTCTCGGCCGACCCCGTACCGGTCCGGCCGGTGATCGGCCGGTGTGGGATCAGCCGATGTGGTACGAGTCCCCGTAGACCTTCCAGTCCAGCGGGGTGTTCAGGGCGAGGTTGCCCTTCTTGAGCCAGACCCGCTGCGCGGTGTCGACGCGGCTCGTGTCGCTGTGCGCCTCCTCCTGCTTCATCGCCCAGACGCGGGCGTCGAGGAAGGCGTTCAGCCAGGTGGTCTCGTTGCCGCCCTGGGCCGGGGGCTTGGCCTTGGTCAGGGCGCGCTTGCGGATGTTGCGGAAGCTGGTGGAGTCGGTGCCGTCGCCGTGCATGACGATGGCGTCGTAGTACGCGAACTGGCCGAGCGCGCCGACCCCGTCGGCCTTGCCCTGGTTCACGGCCGGGTTGAAGTACACCCGGTCCCGCTCGTGGTCCTGGGCCTGCTTGAAGGTGGAGTCGCCCGCGGCCTTGGCCCAGTCCTTGGTGAAGTTCGGGTCGAGGCCCTTGTGCGAGGGGGTGCCGTCGACCTTGCGCAGGGCGGGGAGGTACTTGGCGAGGACGTTGTCCGGCTTGACGCTCGTGTAGTACTCGACGAGGTCGAGCATGTCGCCGGTGCCGGAACAGAAGCCGATGATCCCGGCGGTGTAGCCGCGGTCGTCGTCTATGTCCTCGATGTACTTGTACTGCGACTTCCAGTCCAGCGAGGAGTTCTCCGCGCTGGACACGATCTGCATGGCGACGTCCTTCTTCGCCGGGTCGTCCAGGCCGGTGGCCTTGGCGCCGAAGGCGGCTGCCGAGAGGGGGGCGGCGGCCGCGGGGGAGGTGGCGGGCGAGGCGTGGGCCGCGACCGGGACGGCGAGGACGGCCGCGCCGAGGATGGCCCCTACGGCCAGCCTCGTGCGACGCGCATTAATGGTGCGGAAATGAGGGGTGAACACGACGCCTCCAGGGGGGAGTTGGTGCGCTCCGCTTATGTTAGTAAACTTACCTATCATATAAATGGGCGCGCCGAACAGCCCTCCGGCACGGTGTGACGGTGGGTCAACGGGGCTTACTGGAACGACTCCTACCGCGGCGGCGCCCGCTGGAGCGACGACTACCGCAGCGGCGCCTGCTGGAGCGGTACGGGCCGCTGCGCGGCGGCGGGCGCCGGCTCGGGGTCGAGCCGCAGCGGCGGCGGCGGGCCCTGCGGGAGCCCCAGGCTCACGACGCCGCACGGCACGGCCCCGGTCGCGTACGGCAGCCGCAGGCGGCCCTCACGCGACCACAGCCCCGTGCCGACCCAGCCGGTGGGCGCCCCGAGCCGGAAGACGTAACGGTCCGCCGGGCGCCACAGCGCGATCCCGGCCGCACCCGCGGCGGCCCCCGGGCCCGGCTCGTCGATCCGCAGCGCCACCGCGCAGATCTCCGGCATCAGCATCTGCCCCGGCTGCACCGCGAACGGCACCGCCGTCGCCCCCTCGGCCCGCAGGCACTCCGGGAAGCGTACCGGCCGCGAGCTGCCCAGCACCCCCCAGCCCAGCCGGGCCCCCTCGCCCGGCGACGGCGCGTCCGAGCGGATCAGCAGCAGCCCGCTGTCCGGGTCGGCCATCAGCAGGTGGTCGTCACTGGCCTCGGTGATCTGGAGCAGCGGCGAGACCTCGCCGCCCCGCCCCAGGTCCACCACGACGGCCTTGGTGCGCCCGTCCCGCTCCCGGTCCAGGGCCAGCAACCGCCCCTCCCGGTCCAGCCAGACGCCCCCCGAGCAGCGCCCGGGCACCTCGGCGACCCACTCGGGCCCGAAGCTGCCGCCGGCCACCTGCCACACCGTCGTGGAACGCTCGCCGACGGCCAGGGCGTAGGCGCTGCGCCCGTCCGGCGCGGGCGGCAGCAGGGTCAGGCGCCCGCACTCCAGGGCGCCCAGCGGCAACTGCCCGGTGCGCGGACCGGTGTGCGGCCCGCCGTGCGTGCCAGTGGGGTAGAGCAGGGAGAACGCGTGGTGCCCGGCGACCCGGCGGTGGATCAGCACCCGCCCGTCGGCCAGCGGGAGGACCTCGCTGTCGGCCTCCTCGGGCTGTTCCAGCGGGAGCGGGACGGCGTACGGCTCGGGGCCGTCCAGGGTCCAGCGCTCGGGGTAGCGGGCCTGCCCCTCGCCGGCCAGTCGGGCGGCGTACGACCCGTCCGCGGCCACGACGAACCCCGGGCCCGCGGCCATGGCGGGCGCGGTCGGCGGCGCCTCTTCGCCCTCGGCCGCCGGCCCGTCGGGCCCCGCGGCGGCCCCGGCCGCGCCCTCGTCGGCGCCCTCGTCGGCGGCCTCCGCCGCCACTCGTGTCACCGGCTCCTCAACAGCACAGGCAGTCATCTGTGCGTCACCTCCGGTGAGGAAGCTAGTTTTCGTACTCCTTGCCGAGCGGCACGACCCAGCCCGCTTCACACGTACGGGTGGCCGCCCGGCGATTCCGCTGTGGCGGGGGAGACGATTGTGCTGTGCGATATCGGGGCGTTTAGGGTTAGGCATGCCTAACCGGGGCCCTCGCCCCGTCTCCGCCCCCACCCCCAGGAGTTGTGACATGTCCTTCCGACGCCGCGGCGCGGCCGCCGTCGCCCTCGCCACCGCAGCCGCGCTCGTCCTCACCGCCTGCGGCGGTCAGGGCGACAAGGCGGGCAAGGACGCCCCGGCCGGAGGCGGCGGCGACAAGAAGGCCGTCGCACAGGGGGGCAAGGACTTCTCCGACGCCGCGAAGAAGACCGCGGCCTTCGGGACCACCGCCGCGGCCGGGCAGTTCCCGCGCACCATCAATCACGCGATGGGCGCCACCGAGCTCAAGGCCGCCCCCCAGCGGGTCGTGGTCCTGGACGTCGGCGAGCTCGACAACGTCGTCTCCCTCGGCCTCCAGCCCGTCGGCTACGCGCCCACCGAGGGCGACGAGGGCATCCCCGGCTACCTCAAGAAGGACGCGGGCACCCCCAAGTCCGTGGGCACCATCAACAGCCTCAACCTGGAGGCGATCAACGCCCTCAAGCCCGACCTGATCCTCGGCAGCCAGCTGCGCTCCGCCGACAAGTACGCCGCCCTGTCGAAGATCGCCCCGACCGTCTTCTCCATCCGCCCGGGCTTCCCGTGGAAGGAGAACTACCTCCTGAACGCGGCCGCGCTGGACAAGACCGCCGAGGCCAAGGCCAAGCTCGACGCCTACCAGGCCAAGGCGAAGAAGCTCGGCGACGACCTCGGCGAGCACAAGCCGACCGTCACCATGCTGCGCTACATGCCGGGCAAGACCCGCCTGTACGCCGGGGCCTCCTTCATCGGCACGATCCTCAAGGACACCGGCATCCCGCGCCCCAAGAACCAGCAGGCCGAGGAACTGGCCGTGGAGGTCAGCCCCGAGCGCATGGACGAGGCCGCCGCCGACTGGATCTTCACCGGCGTCTACGGTGCCAAGGACAAGACCAAGCGGGACTCCGCCGAGGACAACCCGCTCTGGAAGGACCTGGACGCGGTGAAGAAGGGCCAGGCCAAGGACGTGCCGGACGAGACCTGGTACCTCGGTCTCGGCGTGACCGCCGCCGACAAGGTCCTCGACGACCTGCGGACCTTCCTCGGCAAGTAGCCCCTGCAAGTAAGACCCCGCGCCCCGAGGCACCCCCTGCTGGTCGGCGGGGGGTGCGCCACGGACGGTAGCCTTGGCCCGTGCCCCGTCTCTCTGAAGTCATCGCCGCGCTGGACGCTCTGTGGCCCCCCTCGCGGGCCGAGCAGTGGGACGCCGTCGGAACCGTCTGCGGCGACCCCGACGCCGAGGTCGCCCGGGTCCTGTTCGCGGTCGACCCGGTGCAGGAGATCGCCGACGAGGCGGTGAAGCTGGGCGCCGACCTGATCGTCACCCACCACCCGCTCTACCTGCGCGGCACCACCACCGTCGAGGCGGGCACCTTCAAGGGCCGCGTCGTGCACACGCTGATCAAGAACGACATCGCGCTGCACGTCGCCCACACCAACGCCGACAGCGCCGACCCCGGGGTCTCCGACGCCCTCGCGGGCGCGCTGGACCTGCGCATCACCGGGCCGCTCGTGCCCGACCCCACCGACCCCGAAGGCCGCCGGGGCCTGGGCCGGATCTGCGCGCTCGACCACCCCGAGACCCTGCGCGAGTTCGCCGCGCGGGCCGCCGCCCGGCTCCCGCACACCGCGCAGGGCATCCGCGCGGCCGGCGACCCGGACGCGCTGATCCGCACCGTCGCCGTCAGCGGCGGCTCCGGCGACAGCCTCTTCGACCAGGTGCGGGCGGCCGGCGTGGACGCTTTCCTCACCGCCGACCTGCGCCACCACCCGGTGTCCGAGGCACGCGAGCAGTCCCCGCTCGCCCTCGTCGACGCCGCCCACTGGGCCACCGAGTGGCCCTGGTGCGAGCAGGCCGCAGCGCAGCTCGACGCGATCTCCGAGCGCCACGGCTGGGGTCTGCGTACCCACGTCTCGCGCACGGTCACCGACCCCTGGACGGCGCACGCGCCGTCCGTTTCCGCCCCTTCTCTCCCTGGAGCCCCCAACTGAACGCCGAGCCCGCCGACCAGATCCGACTTCTCGACGTCCAGGCCCTGGACGTGCGGCTGTCCCAGCTCGACCACAAGCGCACCTCGCTGCCCGAGCACCTGGAGCTGGAGTCCCTGACCAGCGACCTGACACAGCAGCGCGACCTCCTCGTCGCCGCGCAGACGCAGGAGAGCGACGCCGGCCGCGAGCAGGTCAAGGCCGAGCAGGACGTGGACCAGGTCCGCACCCGCGCGGTGCGCGACCAGGCCCGCCTGGACTCCGGCGTGGGCGTCTCCGCCCGCGACCTGGCGAACCTCCAGAGCGAACTGGTCTCCCTCGCCAAGCGCCAGGGCGACCTGGAGGACGTCGTCCTCGACGTCATGGAGCGCCGCGAGGCCGCCGCCGAGCGCGTCGCCGCGCTGACCGGGCGCGTCACCGAACTCCAGGGCAAGGCCGACGACGCCACCGTGCGCCGCGACGCCGCCCTCGCCGCCTTCGACGCGGACACCGCGAAGCTCGCCAAGGACCGCGAGCTGATCGTCGCCTCGATCCCGGCGCCGCTCATCGCCCTGTACGAGAGGATCCGGGCCAAGCAGAACGGCGTCGGCGCGGCCAAGCTGTACCAGCGCCGCTGCGAGGGCTGCCGCCTGGAGCTCGACCTGGCCGAGGTCAACGAGATCAAGAGCGCGGCCCGCGACGAGGTCGTCCGGCACGAGAACTGCGGCCGCATCCTGGTCCGTACGGCGGACTCGGGCATCTGATGCCGCGCGTGGTCGTCGAGGCGGACGGCGGTTCCCGGGGCAACCCGGGGCCCGCGGGCTACGGCGCGGTGGTCCTCGACCCGACGACGGGGGAGACCCTCGCCGAGCGGGCCGAGTTCATCGGCGTCGCCACCAACAACGTGGCCGAGTACAAGGGCCTGGTGGCGGGCCTCACGGCGGTCCGCGAGCTGTTCCCCGACGCCACGGTGCTGGTGCGGATGGACTCCAAGCTCGTCGTCGAGCAGATGTCCGGCCGCTGGAAGATCAAGCACCCGGACATGAAGCCGCTGGCGGCCGAGGCCGCGCGGATCCTGCCGCGCGCCCAGGTCACCTACGAGTGGATCCCGCGCGAGCGCAACAAGCACGCCGACCGGCTCGCCAACGAGGCGATGGACGCGGGCAAGCGGGGCCGCCAGTGGGAGCCGTCCGCTTCCTCGGCCGCCCTCGACCGCGGCGCGGCCCGGGCGCTGGCCACCCCGCCGCCCGCGGGTCCGCCCGGTGACGCCGCGGCGGGCGCCGCGGCCGCGCGCGCCGCGCTCTCGGGGGCCCGTACGACCGTCACGGCTGCCACGGTGGGCTCCGGCGGGGCGGACACGCTGTTCGCGGAGACGATCGCCGACGCGGGCGCGGCCACCGCGGCCACCGCACCCGGCTGGGGGGCGCCCGACCTCGGGACGCCCGCCACCTTCGTGCTGCTGCGGCACGGCGAGACCGCCCTCACCCCGCAGAAGCGCTTCTCCGGGAGCGGCGGCAGCGACCCCGAGCTCTCCGCGGCCGGGCGCCGCCAGGCCGAGGCCGTCGCCGCCGCACTCGCCGCCCGCGGCACCGTGCAGGCGATCGTCAGCTCCCCGCTGCGCCGGTGCCGCGAGACCGCGCAGGCCGTCGCCGACCGGCTCGGTCTGCCCGTCACGGTCGAAGAGGGGCTGCGCGAGACGGACTTCGGCGCCTGGGAGGGCCTCACCTTCGGCGAGGTGCGGGAGCGCCACCCGGACGACCTCGACGCCTGGCTGAAGTCCGCGAAGGCGGCCCCGACCGGCGGCGGCGAGAGCTTCGCCACCGTCACCCGCCGGGTCGCCGCCACCCGTGACCGGCTGCTGGCCGCGCACGCGGGCCGCACCGCCCTGCTCGTCACGCACGTGACCCCGGTCAAGACCCTGGTCCGGCTCGCCCTCGGGGCTCCGCCGGAATCCCTGTTCCGGATGGAACTGTCCGCGGCCTCGCTCTCGGCGGTCGCCTACTACGCCGACGGCAACGCCTCGCTGCGCCTGCTGAACGACACCTCGCACCTGCGGTAGGAACGGGCCCCGGGGCCTTGAGGCACAAACGGCTCCGGCCCGCACTTCTCAGTGCGGGCCGGAGCCGTTCTTCGTAAAGGCGTACTTCGTAAAGGCGCGCAGACCGACACAGGCTGTACGCCGGGTTCTGTCGCCCGGTGATCTCGCGATCACCGGGGAGACGGCCATCCATCTAGGACCGGCGTTGCCGCCGGTCTCGTGCGGTCTACCCGCGGACTCGGGCGAGCAGCCCTCGAACGTCCGCGCAGAGCCGTCCGGAGACGACTCCTCTTGACCTTGCTCCGGGTGGGGTTTACCTAGCCGCCTGAGTCACCTCAGGCGCTGGTGGTCTCTTACACCACCGTTTCACCCTTACCCGGGACCGAAGTCCCGGGCGGTCTGTTTTCTGTGGCACTGTCCCGCGGGTCACCCCGGGTGGCCGTTAGCCACCACCCTGCCCTGTGGAGCCCGGACGTTCCTCGGCGGGATCCGAAGACCCCGACGCGGCCGCCCGCCTGTGTCGTTCTGCGCTGCGCCCATGCTACCCGGACCCCGGACAGGTCCTAGGCCACGGTGAACAGCACGCCCGTCGCGCCCGCCGGATCCGCCGAGGCCAGCGTGACCCGGATCCGGGACCCGAGGGGGAGCGGGGCCGCGGCGGACTCGACCCGGCCCACCACCGCCGGTTCCTCCAGGTGGACCGTGCCCACCTGCGGCTCGTGGTCCTTGACGTCGATCACCGTGGCCTCGAAGGTCTCGCCCACGTGGTCCTTGAGGAGCGCCGCCTCCACCAGGTCCACCGAGCCCCGCTCCACCGCGTTGGCCAGCCGGGTGCCGTCCGCCATTTTCTTCGGCAAGGTCGCCAGCGCCTCCACCGCCCACGCGGGCGGAGCCGCGCCCGCCACCGCGGCCAGGCACAGCTCGCCGCTGTAGCGGTCGACGAGCCGCCGCAGCGGGGCCGTGCAGTGCGCGTACGGCGCGGCGACCGCCGCGTGCAGCGCCGGGGAGGGGACCTCGCCGCCGGTGAAGGCGGTGTACCCGGCCCCGCGCAGCAGGGCCGTGCACTCCTGGAGGAACGCCGCGTGCGCCGGGCGGTGCGGGTCCAGGGAACGGATCAGCTGCGCGTACGGCACGTGGTGCGGCCAGTCGATGCGCAGCGCCCGCGCGGTGCGGCGCAGCCGGCCCACCGCGCCGTCGGGCGCCGAGGGCAAGGTGCGCAGGATGCCGGTGCCCGCCGCGAGCATCAGGTCCGCGGCCGCCATGCCCGTCATCAGGGAGATCTGGGCGTTCCAGCCGTCCGCGGGCAGCGGGGCCCGGTAGACCAGCGCGTAGCCGCCGTCGCGCTCGACGACCTCCTGCTCGGGCACGTTCAGCGAGATCCCGCCGCGCTCGGTCTCCAGCGCCTCGCGCAGCGTCCCCACATCGCGCAGCAGGGCCAGGGGTTCCTCGGCGGTGCCGCCGTCGATGGCCCGCTGGACGCCCTCGTAGTCCAGCTTGGCCCGGCTCCGTACGAGCGCGCGGCGGACGTCGGTGGTCACCACCCGGCCGTCCGCGTCCAGGTCGAGCCGCCACAGCAGGGCCGGACGGGTCCGGTCCGGCAGCAGACTGGCCGCGCCCTCCGAGAGCACCGGCGGGTGCAGCGGGACCTTCCCGTCGGGGAAGTACAGGGTCGTCACACGGCGGTGCGCCTCCGCGTCCAGAGCGCCGCCCGGGGTGACGAAGGCCGCCACGTCCGCGATGGCGTAATGCACCCGGAAGCCGCCGCCCGGGCGCCGGGCCAGGTGCATCGCCTGGTCCAGGTCGACGGAGGTCGGCGGGTCGATGGTGAACAGCGGGACGTCGGTGGCGTCCAGCTCGGGCAGCCGGGGCGCTCCGGCGGCCTCCTCGGCCTCCGCCCGTACGGCCGGGGGGAAGTCCTGCGGCACGCCCAGCCGCGTCCGCAGGTCGCGCAGCGCGGCCGACAGAGCGGCCCCGTCCGCGCCGGTCATGTGCAGGTGACGGCGTGGCATGGACCGAGCCTATGGCCGGTGCGGCGGGGCGGCGCGGCGAGCCGTCTACTCTGGCCGGGGGGCCGCACCCCCCGCAAAGCGCCGGACCGGTCGTACCGGCCGCATAGAAGGAGAACCACCGTGCTCGTGCTGCTGCCGCCGTCCGAAGGAAAGGCCGCCGGCGGCTCCGGCGCACCCCTGAAGGCGGAAGGGCTGTCCCTGCCGGGGCTGGCCGCCGCCCGCGCGGCGGTGCTGGAGGAACTGGTCGAGCTGTGCGCGGCCGACGAGGACAAGGCGCGCGAGGTGCTCGGGCTCAGCGAGGGCCTGCGCGGCGAGGTCGCGAAGAACGCGGGCCTGCGCGGCGCTGCCGCGCGGCCGGCCGGGGAGATCTACACCGGGGTGCTCTACGACGCCCTCGGGCTGGCCGATCTTTCGCCGGGGGCGCGGGAGCTGGCGGACCGCTCGCTGCTGGTCTTCTCCGGCCTGTGGGGCGCGGTCCGGATGACGGACCGGATCCCCTCCTACCGCTGCTCGATGGGCGTCAAGCTGCCGGGGCTGGGGGCGCTGGGGGCGTACTGGCGCACCCCGATGGCGTCGGTGATGCCGGAGGCGGCCGGGGACGGGCTCGTCCTGGACCTGCGGTCGGCGGCGTACGGGGCGGCGTGGAAGCCGAAGGGGGAGGTGGCGGGGCGGACGGCGACGGTGCGGGTGTTGCACTCGCAGGTGGTGGACGGGGTGGAGAAGCGGTCGGTGGTGAGCCACTTCAACAAGGCCACCAAGGGGCGGCTGGTCCGTGACCTGTTGCTGGCGGGGGTGGTCCCCGCGGGCCCCGCGGAACTGGTCACGGCCCTGCGGGACCTCGGCTTCACGGTGGAGGCGCAGCCGCCCACGAAGCCGGGCCGCCCCTGGTCCCTCGACGTGATCGTCACCCAGATCCACTGAGGATCCGCCGGGTGCGGGCTGCCGGGTGCGGGGTGCGGGGTGCGGGTCGTCGTCCCGGGCTCTGCCCGGACCCGCGCCTCAAACGCCGGCGGGGCTGGATGTGGCCGGGCTGAGTGGGCCCAGTGCCGGTGGTGGTCGTTTCAGCCCGTCCGGCGATTGAGGACTCGGCGGGGTCAGCGGCCGAGAGGCCAGGCTACGGCTTGGGGGGTGTGGGGGGTGGTGCCCGCGTACTGGGCGCAGGCGTCGGTCAGGGTCTCCAGGAGGGTGAGCGGGTCCGGGAGCCCGTACTCCATGCCCCGGATCCAGCTGACCGCCAGGTCACCCGGCAGGACGGCCGGCGGCACCAGCACGTAGCTGCCGCGGCAGTGCCACCGCAGCCCGGGGTGCTCGTCCATGGTCTCGGGATGGCAGTCCAGCTCGCACGGCCACCACTCGTCCTCGTCCTCCGGCGTACCCCGCGTCGCGGTGAAGAAGAGCATCCGGGCGTGGTCGCCCGTACCGCCGGACTCGGCGACCGGCCCCACCTCGACACCGGCGGCCAGCAGCCGCTCCAGCGCGTTGTGCCCGGCTTCCAGCGGGACGTCCAGGACGTCGTGGACCATGCCGGTCGCGGTGATGAAGTTCGCCTCGGGCTGGTTGCGGGCCCAACGCTCGACCTGCGCGCGGTCGGTGGTCGACTGCGTCTGCCAGGCGAAGGAGATCGGGTGCCGCGCGGGGGTGGGGCAGCCGATGCGGTCGCACGAACATCGGTAGCCGGCGGGATGTGCGGCGGGGGACAGCGGCAGGCCCGCGGCGGCGACGGCCAGGAGCAGCGCTTCACGCTCGCGCCCCGAGTCCTCGGCAGCCGGTTTGGACCGGCGGCGCAGCCATTGGGAAATCCTGCTCTGCGGACCGCGCGTGACGCGGTCGGACCCTGACCCCATCTATCCCCTCACCTCACCGTTACCCCGGCAGATCCCACCATGGTCCCACCATCCTGCGCCCCGGGTGACCGCTCTCCTCAACCGGGGGCCTCCGGACGAGGGGCCCGGATCCGTCAAGTACCCCTACAGAACCGCATATTTCAGCCAAGGTTTCTCGGCCGTTCGCGCACAGGTCCCCGGCGGTGACTTTCACCACCACGCCGGCCAGGCCGGAAACCACCCCATCGGTTCACTGCGCCGCCGCGCCGGAGGAGAGACGATTCTCTTCAGATCACACTCGGCCCACATCCGTCGTGAGGAGCCTTCTTTGCGCAGAGACGCCACACCCCGGCGTTACCTGATGTGCCCACCCGCGCACTTCAAGGTCACGTATTCGATCAACCCGTGGATGGATCCCACGAAACCGGTCGACCTGCCCCTCGCCCTCGCCCAATGGGAAGACCTGAGGGACCGTTACCGCTCCCTCGGCCACACCGTCGAGACGCTCGCGCCGCAACCCGGCCTCCCCGACATGGTCTTCGCGGCGAACGGCGCGACCGTCATCGACGGCCGCGTCCTCGGGGCCCGCTTCGCCTACCCGGAGCGCGCCGCCGAGGCCGAGGCCCACTTGGACTGGTTCCGGGGGAACGGTTTCACGGAGGTGCACGAGCCCTCCCACATCAACGAGGGCGAGGGGGACTTCGCGGTCACCCGGTCCTACGTCCTGGCGGGCCGGGGCTTCCGCTCCAGTCCGCTCTCCCACGACGAGGCCCAGGAGTTCTTCGGCCGCCCGGTGATCGGCCTCGACCTGGTCGACCCGCGCTACTACCACCTGGACACCGCGCTCAGCGTCCTGGACGGCGACGAGGTCATGTACTACCCGGAGGCCTTCTCGCCGGGTAGCCGCTCGGTCCTGCGCCGCCTCTTCCCGGACGCCCTGCTCGCGTCCGGGCAGGACGCCGCGGCCCTCGGGCTCAACGCGGTCTCCGACGGCCGCCACGTCCTGCTCCCGCAGGCGGCGGCGGGTCTCGTGGCCCCGCTGCGCGCGCGGGGCTTCGAACCGGTCCCGATGGACCTGACCGAACTGCTCAAGGGCGGCGGCAGCGTGAAGTGCTGCACCCAGGAGCTGCGCCCGGCGGCCGAGGAGGTGGCGGGCTAGCGCGGTGCCGGCCCGGAATTAGTCCGTGGGGACCGGCGGCCATTCCTGGCCCCAGTCGGCGTCCCGCGCCGCCTTGTACAGGTCACCGTGGCGCTTGGTCACGGTGGCCCGGGACAGGCCCGGCGCGTCACCGGCCGCCGGTCCGCACAGGTCCAGCAGGACGAGGCCCTTGCGGATCTGCGGCCTGCGGGTGATCCGCGAGGTGGCGGGGGTGGCCGGCACGCGCGTCGCGGCGACGTAACTGAACTTCTCGTCCTCGTAGGCGAGCGAGCCGCCCTTGACCTGTCGGTGCAGGGAGGAGCGGCTGACCCGGGCCGAGAAGTGGCACCAGTCCTCGCCGACCGCGATCGGGCAGGTGCCGTCGTGCGGGCAGGGCGCGGCGATCCGCAGCCCGGCCGCGATCAGCAGGTCGCGGGCCTCCCGCACGCGCAGGTACCCGTCGGGCGTGCCCGGCTCGACGATCACCACGGTCTGCGCCGCCCGGGCCGCCTCGGCGACGACGGCGCCGCGCGCCTCGGGGGTCAGCTCGCCCAGTACGTACGACACGGTCACCAGGTCCGCCGCGGGCAGCTCCAGCCCCGCGCCGATCACCGCGCGCCGCCACTCGGCGGCGCGCAGCACCTCGGAGGAGGAGGAGACGGCCAGCTCCCGGCCCAGGACCAGGGCGGGCTCGGCCCAGTCGAGGACGGTGGTCGGGCGCGGCCCGCCCCAGGTGGCGTCCACCGCCCAGGTCGCCGCCCCGGTGCCGCCGCCGACGTCCACGTGCGAGGCGGGCGCCCAGTACGGGGCCGCGATCGCGAGGGCGTCCAGGGCGGCCCGTACCGCCTCGAAGGTCGCGGGCATCCGGTACGCCGCGTACGCCGCGACGTCGGAGCGGTCGCGCAGGACCGGGGCGTTCGTCGGGGTCTCGCCGCGGTAATTGGCGATCAGCCGCTCGACCGCGGCCGCGGCCTGCTTCGGCGGGAGTCCGTCGAGCAGCCCGCCGAGCGCGGCGCGGAGGGTGTCGGCGGAGGTGGGTACAGAGGGGTTCACCCGCTGAGTTTACGGCGCTGCCGGAGCCAGCGGTTCCCGCTGCCGCCAGGGGCGGCACATGCCCAGGAAGCAGGCGACCGACAGCAGCGAGCACACCAGCTGGACGACGGCCATCGGCACCGCCGTGTGCTCGCCGGCGATCCCGACCAGCGGCGAGGCGATCCCGCCGACGAGGAAGGAGGAGGTGCCCAGCAGGGCGGAGGCGGAGCCCGCGGCGTGCGGGGTGCGCATGAGGGCCTGTGCGTTGGTGTTGGGCAGCAGCAGGCCCATCGCGGACATGAGGACGAAGAGGGCGGCGGCGACCGGGAGGAGCCCGACCTTGCCGAAGACCCCGCTCGACATCACCAGCAGTGCCACCGAGGCGGTCGTGATGACGGCCAGGCCCACGGAGAGGGCCTTGTCCAGGCTGACCCGGCCCACGAGCAGCTTGCCATTGATCTGGCCGACGATGATCAGGCCGACGGAGTTGAGGCCGAAGAGCAGGCTGAACTCCTGGGCGGAGGCGCCGTAGATCTCCTGGATCACGAAGGGCGAGGCGGAGATGTAGGAGAAGAGGACGGCGAAGGCGAAGCCGCCCGCCAGGGTGTAGCCCGCGAAGACCCGGTCGGCGAGCAGCCCGCGCATGGTCTGCAGGGCCGCGCCGACGCCGCCGGTCTGGCGGCGCTCCGGCGGCAGGGTCTCGCCGAGGCCGCGCCAGACCAGGGCGGTGAGCACGACGCCGACGCCGGTCAGGACGAGGAAGACCCCGCGCCAGTCGGCGAAGCGCAGCACCTGGCCGCCGACGAGCGGCGCGACGATGGGGGCGGCGCCGGATATGAGCATCAGGGTGGAGAAGAACCGGGCCATCTCGACGCCGTCGTACAGGTCGCGCACGGCGGCCCGCGCGATCACGATCGCGGCCGCTCCGGCGAGGCCCTGGACGAGGCGGAAGCCGATGAGCAGCTCGACGGTGGGGGCGAAGGCGCAGACGGCGGTGGCCAGGACGTAGACGACCATGCCGGTCAGCAGCGGGGTGCGGCGCCCCCACTTGTCGCTCATCGGCCCGATGACCAGCTGGCCGAGGGCCATGCCGATGAGGCAGGCGGTCAGGGTGAGCTGGACGGTGGCGGCGGGGCTGTCGAGGGAGTTCGTGACGGCGGGCAGGGCCGGCAGGTACATGTCCATGGACAGCGGCGGGAGGGCGGTGAGCCCGCCGAGTATGAAGGTGACGAGCAGCCCGGTCCGGCGGGCGGCCGCGACGGTCGCGGACGCGGGTTCCGCGGCGCCGCTGGTGGGCGTGGGGGCCGTCGCGGGACCTCTCTCCGTCATGCGAAACTCCGTCTTCTCGTCGCTCTGCTTATCGTTTCTTCACATGTGTGTCCGACCCATGCTCTCAGCTATCGGAACGGCCGGGGACCGGAGCGCGGGCTGACGTACCCTGCGGCCTCATGAACGCAAGCACGAAGAAGATCGCCGTGGTGACCGGCGCCGGATCGGGCATCGGGCGTACGGTCGCCCTCGCCCTGGCGGGTGCGGGCTGGAGCCTGGCCCTGGCGGGCCGCCGGCCCGGTCCGCTGGCCGAGACGGCCGAGGCGGCGGGTGCCGGTGCGGGTGCGGGTGCGGGGGCGGAGGTCCTGTGCCTGCCCACCGACGTGAGCGACCCGGTCGCCGTGGACGCGCTGTACGCGGCCGTGGCCGAGCGGTACGGGCGCCTGGACCTGCTCTTCAACAACGCGGGCACCTTCGGGCCCGGCGGGGTCGCGCTGGAGGACATCACCTACGAGGCGTGGAAGCAGGCCGTCGACGTCAACCTGACCGGGGCCTTCCTCTGCGCGCAGGGTGCCTTCCGGCTGATGAAGGCGCAGGACCCGCAGGGCGGCCGGATCATCAACAACGGCTCCATCTCCGCGCACGTCCCGCGCCCGAACTCCATCGCCTACACGGCGACCAAGCACGCGATGACGGGCCTGACGAAGTCGCTGTCGCTGGACGGGCGGCCGTACCGGATCGCCTGCGGGCAGATCGACATCGGCAACGCGGCCACGGAGATGACGGAGCGGATGCAGACCGGGATCCTGCAGGCCGACGGGCGGCTCGCGGTCGAGCCGGTGATGGATGCGGGGGATGTGGCGGCGACCGTGTTGCACATGGCCGAGCTGCCGCTCGGGGCCAACGTCCAGTTCGCGACGGTCATGGCGACGGCGATGCCGTACATCGGCCGGGGCTGACCTTCGCCTCGACCGCCGGCGGGGCCGTCCCACCGACTCGGGCCGGCCCGGTCAGCCTGCGCTGCTCGACTTGGGCCGGCCCATTTCAGCCTGCCCGGCGTTTGAGGGCCCGCCGGAGGCATGCGGAGCCGCGTCCGGCCCGCACCGTCGTGCCGCCGGCGGGGGGGGGCGCGGCCGGGGC
>NZ_JBITDP010000025.1:42291-130049 GCF_044454405.1 Streptomyces sp. NPDC051555
GCGGGCCCCCCCCCGCGGCGCGCCCCCCCCCCCCGCGGGGGCCGGGCCGGCCCCCCCCGCGCCCCCCCCCGCGCCCCCCCCCCCCCCCCCGCCCGGGCCCCCCCCCCCCCCGCCGGAGGCATGCGGAGCCGCGTCCGGCCCGCACCTTCGTGCCTCCGGCGGGCCCTCAATCGCCGGGCGGGCTGGTTCGGCGGGCGTTGGCCGCGCGGGTGCGGCCTGGTCGTGCGCCCTCAATCGCCGGGCGGGCTGATTTGGCGGGCGTGGGCCGCGCGGGTGCGGCCTGGACGTGCGCCCTCAATCGCCGGGCGGGCTGGTTCGGCGGGCGTTGGTCGCGTGGGTGCGGGCTGGACGTGCGCCCTCAATCGCCGGGCGGGCTGGATTGGCGGGCGTGGGCCGCGACAGTGCGGGCTGGACGTGCGCCCTCAATCGCCGGGCGGGCTGGTTTCGGCGGGCGTTGGTCGAGATGGTGGCCGCGGGGGGCGGGAATGGGGGAAGGGGGCGGAGGGTTGAGGCGATCATGACGACTGAGATCCTCCGGTACACCGCTTTTTCCGCTGATCCCGGTGGGGGGAATCCCGCCGGGGTCGTGCTCGACGCGAGCGGGCTCGACGACGCCCGGATGCTGGGGATCGCCGCGGAGTTGGGGTACAGCGAGACCGCCTTCCTCACCGCCCCGCCCGAGGACCTCGCCGCCCCGGCCGGCCGCGGCTTCACCGTGCGGTACTTCAGCCCCAAGGCCGAGGTGCCCTTCTGCGGCCACGCCACCGTCGCCACCGCCGTGGCCCTGGCCGAGCGCACCGGCCCCGGCGAGCTGGTCTTCGCGACCCGCGCCGGCACCGTCCCCGTGTCGGTGACCGAGGACGCCGACGGCGTCCTGCGCGCCACCCTCACCAGCGTCGAGCCGCACCTGGAGGAGATCGGCGCGGCCGACCTCGCCGAGGCGCTGGCCGCCCTGGACTGGCCCGCCGCCGACCTCGACCCGGCCTTCCCGCCGAAGATCGCCTACGCCGGGGCCCGGCACCTGGTGCTCGGCGCCGCCACCCGCGAGCGGCTCGCCGACCTCGCCTACGACTTCGCCCGCCTGGAGGCGCTGATGCGGCGCCTGGACCTCACCACGGTCCAGCTGGTGCACCGCACCGCGCCCGACGTCTTCGACGTCCGCAACCCCTTCCCGGTCGGCGGGGTGGTCGAGGACCCGGCCACCGGAGCCGCCGCGGCCGCCTTCGGGGCGTACGTGCGCGAGCTGGGCCTGGTCCCCGCCGACGCCTCCCTGACCCTGCACCAGGGCACGGACATGGGCCGCCCCGGCGTGCTGAGCGTCGAGCTGCGCGCGGGCGACCCCCGGGTGCGGGTCGGCGGCGCGGGAGCGCGGATCACGTGAGCGGGGCGCGGGCGCGGGTGCTCTCGTACGACGCGGCCGCGGTGCCCGCGGAACTGGCCGCGCAGGTCGAAGCCCTGGAGGCGCAGGCCTGGCCCGGCGCCGCGCCCGGCCACGACCCGGCCCTCGCGCCCCGCGCGATGCTGCTCCTCGACGCGGCGGGCTCGGTGGCCGCGTCCCTGACCCTGCTGCACAAGGAGGTCCGGCACGCGGGGCGCACGTACCGGGCCGCCGGTCCGAGCGCGGTGGTCACCCGGGCGGACGCGCGCGGGCGCGGCCACGGCGGCCGCCTGGTCGCGGCGGCGCGGGCCGCACTGGCGGAGCGACCGGGGCCGGACCTGGCCCTCTTCAGCTGCGACCGGGAGCTGGCCCCCTTCTACGGGGCGGCCGGCTTCCGGGCGCTGCCCGGCGCCGTCCTGGTCGGCGGCACCCCCCAGGACCCGCTGGCCACGGACGCACCCGGCTTCGACAAGGTGGTCATGGCCGCCTTCTTCACGGCTCAGGCCGACCCGGCCGCTTTCGCGGGGACCCGGATCGGCCTGTACTCGGGGACGATCGATCGGCTCTGGTAGTCGCCTACTTCTGGCTCTCGGCGCCGACCGCGGCCTTCTGCGGTGCGGCCGGCGCCTTCCCCGCGTAGAGGAACAGCGCCAGCACGGGGACCAGGTACAGCGCCCACACGGTGAGCTGGAGCACGGTCGGGTCCGGCTGGAAGTTGAAGGTGCCCTTGAGCAGGGTCCCGTACCAACTGTCCGGCGGGATCGTCCCGGAGACGTCGAAGGCCCTGCTGTTCAGACCGGGCAGGAAGTCGGCCTCCTGGAGGTCGTGGACGCCGTACGCGAGCACGCCCGCGGCGACGACGACGAGCATGCCGCCGGTCCACTTGAAGAACTTCGCCAGGTTGATCGACAGCGCGCCCCGGTAGAACAGCCAGCCCAGCACGATCGCGGTGGCGATGCCGAGCAGTACGCCGATCAGCGGACCCGCGCCGTCACCGGCCGCGTGCACCGAACGCCACACGAACAGCGAGGTCTCCAGGCCCTCCCGGCCGACGGCCAGGAACGCGGTCGTCACCAGCGCGCCGGTGCCCATCGCGAGCGCGGCGTCGAGCTTGCCCTGGAGCTCGCTCTTCAGGTGCCGCGCGGTGCGCTTCATCCAGAAGACCATCCAGGTCACCAGGCCGACCGAGATGATCGACAGGCTGCCGCCGATCGCCTCCTGGGCCTGGAAGGTCAGCTCCGAGGTGCCGAACTCCAGGCCCGCGCCGAAGGCCAGCGACAGCGCGGCGGCCAGGCCCACGCCGAGCCACAGCGGTCCCAGCTTGTCCTTGTTCCCGGTCTTCACGAGGTAGGCGATGAGGATGCAGACGACCAGGCTGGCTTCCAGCCCCTCGCGCAGCCCGATCAGGTAGTTGCTGAACACGTCGGTTCCTTCCCGCGCCTATGCGAACAGCGTCCGGCCCCACCAGTCGTCCTTGTCGCGGACGCCCGGCGGGACGGCGAAGACGGCCGAACCCACGTGCTGGATGTATTCGTTGAGCGCGTCGCTCTTCGACAGGCTGCGCTGCACCGGCACGAACCCCTTGCGGACGTCGCGCTGGTAGGCGAGGAAGAAGAGGCCCGCGTCGAGGCGGCCCAGTCCGTCCGTGCCGTCGGTGAAGGAGTAGCCGCGGCGCAGGAGGGTCGCGCCGCTGTTGCTGTCCGGGTGCGCGAGGCGCACGTGCGCCTCCGGCTTCATCGCCTTCAGGAACGGCTCGTCGCGCTCCTTGGACTTGCCGACCGGAGCGCCCTCGCCCTTGTCGCGGCCGAAGACGTCCTCCTGCTCCTGCAGGGAGGTGCGGTCCCAGGTCTCGATGTGCATCCGGATGCGGCGGGCCACCAGGTACGAGCCACCGGCCATCCAGGCGCTGCCGTCGCCCGCGGTCGCCCACACGTGCTGGGCGAGGGCCTTCTCGTCGGTGCCCGAGACGTTCCGGGTGCCGTCCTTGAAGCCCATCATGTTGCGCGGGGTCTGCGCGTCGGGCGTCGTGGAGGAGGTCTTGCCGAAGCCGAGCTGCGACCAGCGCACCGCGATCTTGCCGAAGCCGATGCGGGCCAGGTTGCGGATGGCGTGCACCGCGACCTGCGGGTCGTCCGCGCAGGCCTGGACGCACAGGTCGCCGCCGGAGCGGGCCGGGTCCAGGTTGTCGCCGGGGAAGAGCTCCAGGTCCACCAGGGCGTCCGGGCGCTTGCCCTCCAGTCCGAAGCGGTCCTTGGCGAAGAGGCCGGGGCCGAAACCGATGGTCAGGGTCAGCCGGGACGGCTTGAGGCCGACGGCCTCGCCCGTGTCGTCCGGCGGCGCCTGCGCGAGACCGCCGAAGGCACCCTCGCCGACGGCCTGACCGGCGGTCATCAGGCGGGCCGCCTCGGTCCAGTCCTTGAGCAGCTTGATCAGCTCGGCGCGGTCCTTCGTCGTCACGTCGAAGGCGGCGAAGTGCAGCCGGTCCTGGACGGCGGTGGCGATGCCGGCCTGGTGCTCGCCGTGGAAGGGCACGGCCGCGCCCGCGGAGGCCGCGGGGACGGCGTCGGAGCCGCTGGTGAGGGCGGCGACCGTACCGCCCGCCGCGGCGGCGCCGAGCGCCAGGCCGGCCCCGCCCCAGCCGAGGACGGAGCGGCGCGAGGGCGCGGCGCCCCGGCCCGCGACGGGTGCGGCGTCGGTGGCGTCGGCAGGAGCGTCGGAGCCGGGTGCCGGGTCGGGTGTCGTGTCGGACATCGGAGCCTCCCGCTTACTTCGTGACGGCGGCGGCGAGCTTGGAGAGCGGCTCGGCCAGCGCGTTGACGCCGTCCGAGAGCTCCTTGCGCTCGGGGGCGCCGACCTTGTCGTACGAGGTGAACTCGTAGCCGTTCTTGTCCGCGCGGTACTTGTCCAGCAGCGCGTTCAGCGCCACGAACTGGGTGTCCAGCTGCTTGGTGAGCGCCGGGTCGTTCTTGGCGGCCGCCGGCTTCAGCAGCTCGTAGGCCTTCTGCGCGCCCTCGACGTTGGCCTTGAAGTCGACCAGGTCGGTGTGGCTGTAGGTCTCTTCCTCGCCCGTCACCTTGCCGGTGGCGACCTCGTCGAGGAGCTCCTTGGCGCCGTTGGCCATCGAGGTCGGGGTGATCTCCGCGGTGCCGACGCGCTTCTGCCAGTCGGTGAGGTCGGTGATCAGCTGGTCGGCGAGCTTCTTCTCCTCGTCACCGATCTTGTTGTCGGCCCACAGGGCCTTCTCCAGACGGTGCCAACCGGTCCACGCCTGCCCGGCCTCCAGGCCGTCCTGGCGGGTGTCGGTCTTCGGGTCGATGTCACCGAAGGACTCCGCGACCGGCTCGGTGCGCTCCCAGCCGATGCGCGAGGGCGCGTACGCCTTCTTCGCGGCCTCGACGTCGCCCGCCTTGACCGCGTCCACGAAGACCTGGGTCTTGGGCAGGGTCTCGTCGGCCTGCGCCTGCACGTACTTGCGGTACTCGGCGACGGCCGCGTCCAGCTCGGGGCTGCGCTTCTCGCCGCCCTCGCCGGTGACCTTGAGCTTCTGGCGGATGCCGTCGCCCTTCATGCCGGGCTTGCAGGCGACCTCGTACTCGCCCGGCTTGATCTCGGCGGTGATGGACGCCTTGGTGCCCGGGCCGATGTTCTCCTTCTCGGTCACGATGCGACCGTCCGGGAAGTAGACGTACAGCTCGGTGACCTTGGAGCCCTTGTTCTCCACCTCGAACTGCACCTTGCCCGCGGGGGTCTCCTTCTTGGAGACGTCACAGGCGGTGTCCGAGGCCGCGACCTTGATCGCCCCGTCGCCCGCGTCGCTCTTCTGGGCGCAGCCCGTGACGGCGGTGAGCGCGGCCACGGCGGCGGCCGCGGTGAAGACGGTGAAGCGGGCTGCGGATCGCATGGAGGCTCCTGGCGAGGGCGAAGGCTGGGTGAGGCGGACCTAACTTAACCGAGGCTTACCTCACCGATACCCACTCGTCCAGTGATTCAGCTCTCACCTCCGCACGCCGGACACGGGGCCGTCACGGCCCCGTCATGACACTCCCAACGTCAGGTCAAGCGCAGGTCAAGTCCGGCCGGAACGCGCCGGCACCACCAGCGGCGCACCGGTCCGCGGATGCGCCAGGACCTCCACCGGCTGCCGGTAGACGCGGCTCAGCAGGCCGTCCTCGAACACCTCGGCCGGAGGTCCGTCGACCGCGATGCGCCCTTCGTGGAGCACCGCCACCCGATCGGCGTACGCGGCCGCCAGCCCCAGATCGTGCAGGACGACGACCACCGCGTCCCCCGCCGCCGCCCGCTCCCGGCAGATCCGCAGCACCAGCTCCTGGTGGCGCAGGTCCAGGGCGGCCGTCGGCTCGTCGAGCAGGAGCAACGGCGCCGCCTGGGCCAGCACGCGGGCGAGGGCGACCCGGGCCCGCTCGCCGCCGGACAGCGCGGCGAAGGGCCGCGCGGCGAAGTCGGTGACCTCGGTGGCGGCCATGGCGTCGGCCACCAGCCGGTCGTCGGAGTCGGCGAAGGGGGTGCCGGCCCAGGGCGCGCGGCCCATCCGCACCACGTCCTCCACCGGGAAGGGGAAGGCCAGCGCGGCGGCCTGGGGCAGCACGGAGCGGCGCAGCGCAAGGTCGAGCGCGGGCCAGTCACCGACCGCGCGGCCGTCGATCCGTACCGACCCGGAGGCGGCGGGCAGATCGGCGGCGAGCGCGGCCAGCAGTGTCGACTTCCCGGCGCCGTTGGGGCCGACCAGGGCCAGTACCTCCCCGGCCCGGACGGTCAGGTCGATGCCCCGCAGCACCTCGCGCGCGCCGTGGCGCACGCGGAGCCCCGCGGCCTCGGCGAGGGCGCTGCCGGCGGCGGGCCGCTGCGGCACGCTGCGCCCCCGGCGCCCGAAGAGGCCGCCGAACCTGCCGCGGCGGAAGCCGGCGGTGGCCTCCCCGGGTGCGCTGGCGGTGGCAGGTGCGGTGCTGGTCACGCCCAGCCTCCTTGCTTGCGGCGGGTGCGACGCAGCAGCCAGAAGAAGAACGGGCTGCCGATCAGGGCGGTGAGCACGCCGAGCGGCAGCTCGGCGGGCTGGGCGACGGTCCGGGCGGCCAGGTCGCCCGCGACCAGGACCACGGCGCCGGCGAGCGCGCTGCCGGGCACCAGGAAGCGGTGGCCGGGACCGTTGGCCATGCGCAGCAGGTGCGGGACGAGCAGGCCCACGAAGGTGATGACTCCGGCGACGGCGACGGCCGCGGCGGTGAGCAGCGCGACCACCAGGACCAGCGCGAGGCGCAGCCGTTCGACGTCGACGCCGAGGTGGCGGGCGGGGCGCTCGCCGAGCGAGAGGAGGTCGAGCTTGCGGGCGTAGAAGGGGGCGAGCAGCAGACCGGCCAGGGCGCACGGCAGGACGGCGAGCACCTTGGGCCAGGTGGCCTGGGCGAGCGAGCCGAGCTGCCAGAAGGTGATCTGGTTGACCTGGCCGCTGTCCGCGAAGAAGACGAACAGGCCGATCAGGGCGCCCGCGAAGGCGTTGACCGCGATGCCGGTCAGGATGAGGGTGACGACCTCGGTCTTCCCGCCGTTGCGGGAGAGCAGGTAGACGGCGGAGACGGTGACCAGGCCCGCGACGAAGGCGCAGAGGGGAATCGTCCAATTGCCGAGGAAGGTCAGCCCGAGGCCGATCGCGGCGACCGCGCCGACGGCGGCGCCCGCCGAGATGCCGATGACCCCCGGTTCGGCGAGGGGGTTGCCGAAGACGCCCTGCATCAGCGCGCCCGCGCAGCCCAGGCTGGCCCCGACGAGCAGGGCGAGCACGACGCGCGGCAGGCGTACGTTCCACAGCACGCTCTCGCCGACGCGGTCGAGGCGGGCGCCGCCGAGCCCGAGGTGGTGCTGGAGGGAGCCGAGCACGTCACCGACCGGGATCCGGTAGGCCCCCGTCCCGGCGGAGACGAGCGCGAGCACGACCAGCGCGGCGACCAGGGCGGCGGTCAGCAGCGCGGCGCGCCCGCGGCGCTCGGCCGGGGGCGGGGCCGGGGCCATGGCCGCCGGTGCCGGATCCGCAGAGGCGGCCGCGGGGGCCGGGGCCGGGCCGTGGTCGGCGGGTTCGACGGGCTCGTTGTGGGTCAGGGTCACGTCAGGCGGCCTTGCCGTAGAGCTGGGCGACGAGGGAGGTCAGGACCTGGTCCGTGCGCGGGCCGTAGTTCAGCAGGACGCCGTCGTCGACCGTGACCACGCGGCGGTCCATGCCCGCCGGGGTCTGGGCCACGCCCGGGATCTTGACCAGCCCGTCGACGCCGCCGACCGAGTCCAGGCCCTTGGTCATGACGAGGATCGCGTCGGGTGCGGCGGCGGCCAGCGCCTCGCTGGTGATCGGGGTGAAGTCCTTGGCCAGGCCGGACTCCTTGCCCGCGTCCACCGCTCCCGCGGCCTCCAGCAGCGAGCCCGCGCCGGAGTCGGCGCCGCCCAGCAGATACACGGAGGCGGTGCCGCGCAGGTAGAGGAAGGCGACCCGCGGCTTCTTGCCCGAGCCGGTCGCCGAGGCCGGGATCGCCTTGCGGGCGGCGTCGATCCGCTCGGTGGTGCGCTGGTTCAGCTGCGCGCCCGCGTCCTTGACGCCCAGCGCGGCGGCCACCGCCTCGATCCGCTTCGGTACGTCCGCCAGCGATTTGGCCGGTGCGACGACCAGCAGCGGGATGCCCGCGTCGCGGATCTGCTGGATCGCTTCGGCCGGGCCGGTCGTGGTCTCCGCGATCACCAGCGTCGGCCGCAGCGAGAGCACGCTCTCCGCGGACACGTCGTGGGCCCGCGTCACCACCGGCAGCTTCGCGGCCTGTTCGAAGGTGGCGGTGATGTCCCGGGCGACGACCCGGTCGCCCAGGCCCAGGGTCTGGACGATCTCGTTGAGGCTGCCGGTGAGCGGGATGATCCGGTCCGCCGAGGCCACGGTGACGCTCGCGCCGTCGGCCGAGGGCACGGTCACCGGCAGGGCCGGGGACGGCGCGGGGGAGAGCGGCTCCACCCGGTCCGGCGCGGCGGGGGCATGGGCGGGCGTGCCCGCGGTCCTGGCCGTACCTCCGCAGCCCGTCACGGTCAGTCCGAGGGCCAGTACGGCGGCCAGGGCGACGGCGAGGCGGGGGAAGCGGGGTGACGCGGCGGGCGTAGGCACGAAGGCACCGTCCTGTCGTCCGACTGGAGTTCGAGTGGATCTGGCTGACCGGGGGGTTCCACACCCGACCGGATGTAGCTTAGGTTAGCCTAACCTGACTTGCCAGACCCTGGAGGGGACATTCATGTCCGCACGACCCGTCCGCACGCCCGCCGTCGCCCTGTTGGTGACGGTGCTGGCGGCCCTGGTGGGGGCGCTGCTCCCGACCACCGCGCAGGCCGCGAGCCGCACGGTTCAGGGAGGGCGGCTCGACTGGGGGGTCAAATCGTCTTTCCAGAGTTATGTCACCGGCCCGGTCGCGAAAGGCAGTTTCCGGCTGAAGAACGGCGCGGCCACCGTCGGCGGCAGCCTGTTCCGCTTCCACTCCGCGACCGGCTCCTACGATCCGGACAGCGGCGAGTTCCGCGCGGCCTTCACCGGCGGCGTCACCTTCCAGGGCCACCAGAAGCCCGACGGCGGCTACGAACTCGACCTGAGCGTCAGCAACCCCACCGTGAAGATCGCGGGCGGCGCCGGCACCCTCTACGTCGACGTGACCAGCAAGGCCAAGGACACCGGCGCCGTCAGCACCCGGTCCCAGGTCCCCTTCGCCACCCTCGGCCTCGGCGGGATCAACATGAAGGGCGGCGGCAGCCCGCTCGCTCTCACCCATGTCCCCGCCACCTTGACCAGCCAGGGCGCGCAGTCCTTCGCCGGCTACTACGCGGCCGGCGCCGCGCTCGACCCGGTCTCGCTCTCGGCCGACGTGCTGGCCGCCGCGGGCGGCGCCCGGACCCCGGGCGCGCAGACCAGTGCTCCGCCCGCCACGACCGCCACCCCGCAGGGCGCCTTCGCCGACGCCGCCGTGGACTGGGGCGTCCGGCGCACCTTCCGCGAGTACGTCACCGGCTCGATCGGCCAGGGCAAGTGGACCCTCGCCGACGGCGCGCAGGACGGCGGCGCAGTGTTCCGCTTCCCGCAGGGCAAGGGCGCGTACGACGGCGCGAAGGGCACCCTGGACGCGGCCTTCGCGGGCAGCGTCCGGTTCACCGGGGCCCACCTCGACCTCACGCTCGGCAAGGTGGGCGTCAAGGTCGAGAACGGCAAGGGTGTCCTGAGCGCCGACGTCACCACCGCGGGCAGGACGGAGAACGCCGTCGCCCTCGCCGAGTTTGACGCCAAGGGACTCAAGGTCGACGAGAAGAACGCCAAGCTCGCCACCCTCACCGAGGCCCCCGCGACCTTGACCGAGGGCGGCTCCAAAGCCTTCGGCTCGATGTACAAGGCGGGCACCGAGATGGACCCCGTCTCGCTCGCCATCGCGCTCGACGCCACCGCGCAGCTGCCGGCCCTGCCCGACCTGGGCTCGACGGCCTCGCCCACCCCGGCGGCCGCCGCCCCGCAGAGCGCCACCCCCGTCCCGGCGGGAGCCGCCGACCAGGCCGCGTCCGCCTCCTCGATCGGCACGGAGACGTACGTCGCCCTCGGCGCGGCCGTCCTGGTCCTCGCCGGCGGCGCCGCCTTCCTGGTCGTCCGCAAGCGCCGTACGGCCGCGGCCGCCCCGGCGGACACCCCCGCCGCTTCCCCGGCGGACACCCCCGCCACCGACTGACGCGCACACCCCTTCCCGCGCTCCTTCCCCCTTCCTTTCCTTCTCTGGAGTCCTCAGCCATGTCCTCCCTCCGTCGCCCGATCGCCGTCGCGGCCGCCGTCGTCACCGCCGCCGCACTCGGCACCACCGCCTTCGTCCTGCCCGCGACGGCGGTGGGCTCCGCCCCGGTCGCCGGGCCCGCCGCGGAGAAGGCCGCCCCCGTCCCGATCCTGGGCGGCACGCTGACCTGGGGGGTGCTGGAGCGCTACCGCACCTACGTCCTCGGCATGGCCAAGGGCGAGATCACCGCGGCGGACGGGGCCGTGAAGAACGCCGACAACACCTTCACCTTCGGCTCGGCCACCGGGCAGTACGACAAGGACGGGGGCCACGTCATCACCGCGGCCTTCAAGGGCAGCGTCACCTTCAAGTCCACCCTGCACGGCTTCGAGGTGACCGTGAGCAACCTGCGCTTCGACACCGGTACGGGCGTCCTGACCGGCGACGTCAAGAAGAACGGCGTGGCGAGCGCCGGAGTCCCGCTGGCCGCGGTGGGCTTCACCGGGCCGGTGATGGACAAGCTGACCACCAAGCTCACCAAGGAGTTCGCGGACCAGCTCGGTTCCGCGGACTACGCGGGCATTGCCGGTGACCCGCTGTCCTCCCAGCTGGAGCTCCCGAAGCCGTCCCCGTCGACCTCGGCTTCGGCTTCGGCTTCGGCCTCGGCCTCCGCGTCCCCGTCGACCTCCGCTTCCACCTCTGCCTCGCCCTCCTCCTCGGCTTCCGCCTCGGCCTCCTCCTCGCCCTCCCCGTCGGCCGACGGCCCGCAGCAGATCCTGGGCGGCAAGCTGACCTGGGGCCTGAAGGAGTCCTTCCGCAACTACGTCCTCAAGGGCAAGGGCACGGTCACCCCGGCGGACGGCGCGGTCAAGAACGGCGACACCTTCGACTTCACCGCGGGCAAGGGCACGCTGGACACCAAGACGCGCAAGCTCGACGCCTCCTTCGCGGGCAACCTGCGCTTCCAGTTCGCCGACCACCACATCGACATGACCTTCGCCAACCCGCGGATCACCGCCGCGGGCGAGACGGGCGTGCTGATCCTGGACGTGAAGACGCCCACGCTCGACAAGAAGGCCGTTCCCTTCGCGACCCTCAGCCTCCCGAAGGCCGACTACAAGACGGCGAACGGGGTGCTCGCCCTGAACGGCGTCCGCGCCGCCCTCACCCAGGAGGGCTCGGCCGCCTTCCTCGACGGCGACAAGTCCATGTACCCGAAGGGCGAGCGCTTCGACGACATCAACCTCGCCGTCACCGTCGACAAGGACGCCACCCTGCCCGGCGGTACGGGCGGCACCACCGGCGGCTCCGGCACCACGGGCGGCTCCGGCACCACCGGCGGTACGGGCGGTACGGGTGGCACGGCGGGCGGCGGCAGCGTCGGCGGCTCGGCGGGCGGCAACCTCGCCTCCACCGGCGCCGAAGTCCCCGCGGGCGCCCTGCTCGCCGCCTCCGGCGCGGTGATCGCGGCCGGCGCGGGCGCGGTGTTCGTGGCCCGCCGGCGCCGGACCCTGCGCGGCTGAACACGCCCCGTGTTTGAATGCCCGCGTGAACGATCTCGACGTGCTCAAGGTGTTCTGCGCGGGCGACGGGCGGTTCGGCAACCTGCTGGGCGTCGTGCGTGACGGCAGCCGGTGTCCCGACGACGCCTCCCGACAGGCGCTGGCGGCCGAACTCGGCTACAGCGAAACGGTGTTCGTCGACGACCCCGAACGCGGGGTCGTCGACATCCGCACCCCCGGCACCCGGATGGCCTTCGCCGGACACCCCCTGGTGGGGGTGGCCTGGCTGCTCGACATCGAGGAGCTGCAGCCGCCCGCGGGCGCCGTATGGGCCCGCGACGACGGGGAGTTCACCTGGATCACCGCCCGCGCCGAATGGGTCGAGGGCAAGCGGACCGAGCAGTACGCGAGCGCGGCCGAGGTCGAGGCGCTGCCCGCCCCGCCGCCGGGCGAGGGCTGGTTGTACGCGTGGGCCTGGGAGGACGAGCGGGCGGGCCGGATCCGGGCCCGCGGCTTCCCGCGCCGCCCCGACAAGGCGATCGTCGAGGACGAGGCGACGGGCTCGGCGGCGCTCCTGCTGACCGCCCAGCTGAACCGCGCCCTGAACATCACCCAGGGCGCGGGCTCCCAGATCCTCACCGCCCCGGGCCCCGACGGCACGATCGACATCGGCGGCCGCGTCCGCTTCGCGGACACCCCCTAGCCCGGCCCCCGGCCCCGGCTCACGCGACGCACCCCCCGGCCACGGGCCGAGGGGTGCGGGGGAGGGTGGGTGGGTGCGGGGCTCAGGCGCTGAGCGGGAACTGGTCGCCCAGCTCGCGGAAGACCGCTCCGTTGAAGTCGAAGGCGCGCTTGCACTCGTCGATGATGCGCTGCTTCTCCAGGTCGTCCGCGGCGATCGCGTCCAGCAGCTCGCGGTAACCGCGCTTGAAGGCGGCCGGGTTGGCTATGGCCTCGAAGACGTAGAACCGCACGCCGTCGCCCTTGCGCTCGAAGCCCCAGGTGCGCTCGGCCTTGTCGCGGATGATCTGGCCGCCGGAGAGGTCGCCGAGGTAGCGGGTGTAGTGGTGGGCGACGTATCCGCCGGGCCACTCGGCGGCGCAGGCGGCGACCCGGTCGGCGTACGCGCGGGTCGCCGGCAGGGCCACCACGCTCTCGCGCCAGTCGGGGCCGAGCAGGTGGGCGAGGTCGCGCTCGATCTCGGCGACGCGCATCAGCTCGGGCTGGATGAAGGGGCCCGCGACCGGGTCGTCCTTGAGGGACTCGGCCGCGTCCTCCAGCGCCCGGTACACGAACCAGAGCTGCTCGGTGTAGCGGGTGTAGGCGTCGACGCCGAGCCTGCCACCGAGCAGGTCGCTCATGAACGACGACGTCTCGGCCTCCGTGTGCTGCTCGTGCGACGCGACGCGGATGACCGTAGAGAAGGCGTCCAAGACGGACCTCCAGAGACCGGGGGCGGGGAAGGGGTACGACCGATCTTCCTACTTAGGCTTACCTAAGTCAATCGGTTACCGACGTCCTGTCGGTAAAAATGTACGCCTTGCCCGCCGCCCCTGTCACGGGTTCGTTCGACGTGGGTCGATCAGGGGGTGTCCCCTACGGCAGGGTGAGGATCTCCGCCCCGGTGTCCGTCACCACCAGCGTGTGCTCGAACTGGGCCGTGCGCTTGCGGTCCTTCGTGACGACCGTCCAGCCGTCCTTCCACATGTCGTACTCGTGGGTGCCCAGCGTCAGCATCGGTTCGATGGTGAAGGTCATGCCGGGCTCGATGACGGTGGTGGCGTGCGGGCTGTCGTAGTGCGGGACGATCAGGCCGGAGTGGAAGGACGAATTGATGCCGTGCCCGGTGAAGTCGCGGACCACGCCGTAGCCGAAGCGCTTGGCGTACGACTCGATGACCCGGCCGATGATGTTGATCTGGCGGCCCGGCTTGACCGCCTTGATCGCGCGGTTCAGCGACTCGCGGGTGCGCTCGACCAGCAGGCGTGACTCCTCGTCGACGTCGCCGCACAGGTAGGTGGCGTTGTTGTCGCCGTGCACGCCACCGATGTAGGCCGTGACGTCGAGGTTCACGATGTCGCCGTCACGCAGCACCGTGGAGTCCGGGATGCCGTGACAGATGACCTCGTTGACGGAGGCGCAGAGGGACTTGGGGAAACCCCGGTAGCCCAGGGTCGACGGGTAGGCGCCGTGGTCGCACATGTACGCGTGCGCGACCCGGTCCAGCGCGTCGGTGGTCACCCCGGGGGCGATCAGCTTGGCGGCCTCCTCCATCGCCTGCGCGGCGATGCGGCCGGCGATGCGCATCGCCTCGATGGTCTCGGCCGTCTGCACCTCCGGTCCGGTGTACGGAGTGGGCCCGGGCTTGCCCACGTACTCGGGCCGGCGGATGTTTCCGGGAACGGAAAGGGCGGGGGAGAGCTCGCCTGGAACGAGCAGCGACTGGCCAGACATGCGAACGAGTGTATCCAGCGGGGATCGGGCAGCATGGCGGCAGAGGAAGGAGCGTCGAATGGCTCTGTTCAAGAAGCGCCAGGTGGGCAAACCGGGCGAGTGGTACTACTGCCTCGTCCACAAGAAGGTCGAGGAGGGGCCGGAATGCCCGGCGAAGGACCGCTTCGGTCCCTACGCCACGCCCGAGGAGGCGAACCACGCGATG
The DNA here is from genome assembly GCF_044454405.1 of Streptomyces sp. NPDC051555. NCBI lineage: Bacteria > Bacillati > Actinomycetota > Actinomycetes > Kitasatosporales > Streptomycetaceae > Streptomyces > Streptomyces sp. NPDC051555. The sequence continues at coordinate 56,611 of NZ_JBITDP010000025.1, forward strand.
GAGACCGCCCAGGAGCGGAATCTGGAGTGGCAGAACGACCCCAAGTGGAACGACAGGACCCGGGAAGAGGGGGAGGGCGACAGCACGCCCTAGGGAGGCTCCCGGCCCGGGAGCTACCAGCGGTTGGGCGGCGGGGCGGTCAGCTGGTCGGCCAGCCGCGCCAGCCGGTCCCGGAAGCGGTGCGGGGTGCGCTGGGTCGGGACGCCGTTCTCCCCGGCCGCCGCGCTGACCAGGTGCGACGCCGTGTCCAGGTCCAGCTCGGCGCCCTCGGGCACCGACAGGCCGTCGTGCGCCAGCGCGGCCAGCTCCCGGTCGCCGCCGTCGAGGGACAGGACGGTCGCCCCCGAGCGGCGCGCGTCGTGCACCCGCTCCAGCAGCCCCTCGCCGGGCCGCTCCGGTGCCACCACCAGCAGCGTGTGCCCGCGCCGGGCCGCGGCGAGGCGCCCCAGGCCCACCGACAGGTGCGGCGGCTCCCCGGGCAGCACCCGGTGGCGCACCAGCGTCGGCGCCAGCTCCGGCCGCCCCGACCAGGCCGCCTCGTCCACCAGGTGCGCGGCCAGGTGCCAGGGTTCGTAGCTCTCGGTGCCCACCAGCAGCAGGTTCCCGCCGGCCGGGACGACCGCCCGGCGCAGCGATCCCGCGAAGCGGCGGGCGGCCCCGGGCCACTGCGTACCGGCCAGCACCTCGCGCAACAGGGCGACCCTGACGGCATCCATGGGCGGCATCCTGCACCACGGACGGCGCAGACAGGAGCGTTTGGCACCCGCTCACCCATTCGGCCTTGCGCTACCCGGCAGTACCCTCGCCCCCATGACTTCCACAGACAACACCCAGAAGCCCCCGGCGAAGGACCCCCACGACCTCCCCGACGTCTCGGGCCTGATCGTCGGCGTCCTCGGCGGTACCGGGGACCAGGGCCGCGGCCTCGCCTACCGGCTCGCCCGCGCGGGCCAGAAGGTGATCATCGGCTCGCGCGCCGCCGACCGCGCCGAGGCCGCGGCGGCGGAGCTGGGCCTCGGCGTGGAGGGCGCGGACAACGCCGAGTGCGCCCGGCGCAGCGACGTCGTGATCATCGCCGTGCCGTGGGACGGCCACGCCAAGACCCTGGAGGCGCTGCGCGAGGAGCTGACGGGCAAGCTCGTCGTCGACTGCGTCAACCCGCTCGGCTTCGACAAGCAGGGCGCCTACGCCCTCAAGCCCGAGGAGGGCAGCGCCGCCCAGCAGGCCGCGCTGCTGCTGCCCGGCTCGCGCGTCACCGCCGCCTTCCACCACCTGTCGGCCGTCCTGCTCCAGGACGCGTCGGTGGAGGAGATCGACACGGACGTGATGGTCCTCGGCGAGGTCCGCGCCGACACCGACATCGTCCAGGCCCTCGCCGCCCGCATCCCGGGGATGCGCGGGATCTTCGCGGGCCGGCTGCGCAATGCCCACCAGGTCGAGTCGCTGGTCGCCAACCTGATCTCGGTCAACCGCCGTTACAAGGCCCACGCGGGCCTGCGCGTCACGGACGTCTGAGCCGCCCGGACCACCCGTACGGGGCCGCCCCCGCCCACCGCCGGCGGGCGCGCCCCCGTACCCCGCACCCGCCTCAGCCGCGGCGGCCCGTACGTCCTTCCGTGGCGCCCAGGTGCGCCACGACGGCCTGGTGGAAGCGGGCCACGGCGTCGTCGTCTCCTGCATGTCCGTCCCCCCACTGGCCCGGTGTCGTCCGTCACGGGCCGAGCGGCCGGGCTGTCGTTCTGTTCGCGCGCTCCGAGAGGCGCGCTGGGCGCACCGTAAACCCCCCGTCGTGCGAAACGCTCGGGTTCGGCCGAAAAAGGGCCGGATATGACTGCCCGGCACGATGGGGGACACTGGAGGGGTTCGCCGCCGTTCAGTGTTCCCGAGGAGTCCGGCCCATGCCCCGCCTTGCCGTGTTCGCCATCGTCGTCTGCGTCCTGTCGGTGGCCGCGGCCGTCGTCGCCTTCGTCGAGGGCAGCTTCCTCGGCATCGTCTGGGTGCTGCTGGCGGGCGTGACCTCGAACATGGCGTGGTTCTACCTGCGCAAGGATCGGCTCAGCCGCCGAGCGGGCTGATCCCCTCGGTCCGGCAGACCGGATTGCTGTCCCGCCAGAAGGTGTACAGGTCGCGGCCGCAGTAGGTATCCAGGTCGGACACGCCCAGCTTGCCGAGGACCGCGTTCACGAAGTCGAAGAAGAACGCGTTGACCCCGGGGATCCACAACAGGGCGAAGACCGCGAGCAGTCCGAAGGGCGCCAGCGGTTCGACCTCGCGGCGCACCTTGTACGAGAGCCACGGCTCGATCACCCCGTAGCCGTCCAGGCCCGGCACGGGCAGGAAGTTCAAGATCGCGGCCGAGACCTGGAGCAGCGCCAGGAAGCCGAGGGCGTAGCGGAAGGCCGGCGGCACCCCGTCCAACGCGTCCAGCCAGAACGGCGCCGTGCACACGACGGCGAAGAGCACGTTGGTCAGCGGCCCGGCCGCCGAGATCAGGCTGTGCTTCCACCGCCCCTGGATCCGCCCGCGCTCGATGTACACGGCCCCGCCGGGCAGGCCGAGCCCGCCCAGGATCACGAAGATCACCGGCAGCACGATGCTCAGCATCGCGTGCGTGTACTTCAGCGGGTTCAGCGTCAGGTACCCCTTGGCCCCGACCGACAGGTCCCCGCTGTGCAGGGCGGTACGGGCGTGCGCGTACTCGTGCAGGCACAGCGAGACGATCCACGCGGACGTCACGAAGAGGAACACGGCGAGCCCGGTACTGGTCGCGTAGTCGGTCCACACGGCCCACCCGGTGACGCCCATGACCGCGGCGACCCCGAGGAAGACCGCACTGACCTGCCGCTCACCGTGACCGCTCTGATGCCCCATGGCCCGAAACCTATCCCAGGGGCCACGGGACCGGACCCCGGCCACCGGCCGCGGGAGCGGCCCGCCGCGTAATCCCGGTGGGTTCGCCGCCCGGGCCCGTCACAATGGGCCGGTGCGTTACGCGATTCTCGGCAGTGCCCAGGCAATCCGCGGCGACGGAACCCCCGTCGCCCTCGGCGGAGCCCGCTTGCGCGCGCTCCTGACCGCGCTCGCGCTGCGCCCCGGCCGGGCGGTCCCGGTCGAGGTGCTGGTGGACGAGGTCTGGGGCGACGAACCGCCCCAGGACGCCTCCGGCGCGCTGCAAGCCCTGGTCGGGCGGCTGCGCCGGGCCGCCGGACACGACGCCGTCGCCTCCGCCGAGGGCGGCTACCGGCTCACCGCCGAGCGCGACGACATCGACCTCTACCGCTTCGAGCGGCTCACCCGCACCGCCGCGCAGCGCCTGGAGGCGGGCGATCCGGGCCGGGCCGCCGAGCTGTACGAGGAGGCCCTGGGCCTGTGGCGCGGGCCCGCCCTCGCGGACCTGCCGGATCCGACCGCCGAGGCCGCGCGCTGGGAGACCGTACGACTGGACGCGCGCCGGGGCCGCCTCGGCGCGGCCCTCGCCCTGGGCGAGGCGGAGCGGGTCCTGCCCGAGCTGACCGCCCTCTGCGCCGACCTGCCCCTGGACGAACCCCTCCAGGTCCTGCGGATCCGGGCGCTGCGCGACGCGGGCCGGCCGGCCGAGGCCCTGGTCGCCTACGACGGCGTGCGCCGCGAGCTGGCCGACCGGCTCGGCGCGGACCCGGGACCCGCCCTGCGCGCCCTGCACACGGAACTGCTGGCCCCGCGGCCGACCGCCGACCGGCCCCCCGCGGCGGCCCCCGCCCCGGCGACGCCGGCCACTTTCGCCCCGGCGCCCGCGACCGGCCCCGACGGGAACCTGCGCGCCCGGCTCACCACCTTCGTCGGACGCGAGGACGACATCCGCGTCATCGGCGAGGACCTCGCCCGCGCCCGGCTGGTCACCCTCCTCGGCCCCGGCGGAGCGGGCAAGACCCGGCTCTCCCAGGAGGCCGCCGAGGCGCACCCCGCCACCGAGTGGCCCGACGGGGTCTGGCTGGTCGAGCTGGCTCCGGTCGACGACCCCGAGGACGTGGCCGAAGCCGTCCTCGCGGCCCTCGGAGCCCGCGAGACCAAGCTGCGCGGCGCCGCCGCCGAGGAGATGCGCGTCCTCACCGGACAGACCGGCGAACACCCCTTGGCCCGGCTGATCGAACACTGCTCCCGGCGGCGCCTGCTCCTCCTCCTCGACAATTGCGAGCACGTCATCGGGGCCGCCGCCGAGCTGGCGGAGCGGCTGCTCACACACTGTCCGGGCGTGCGGATCCTGGCCACCAGCCGCGAACCCCTCGGCGTGCCGGGGGAGTTGCTGCGCCCGGTGGAACCGCTGCCGGACCCGATGGCGGTGCGGCTGTTCGCGGAGCGCGGCGCCGCCGCCCGGCCGGGGTTCACCGTGGCCGACGACCCGGCCGCCGCCGTCGAGATCTGCCGCCGGCTGGACGGGTTGCCGTTGGCGATCGAGTTGGCGGCGGCGCGGCTGCGGTTGTTGACCCCGCGGCAGATCGCGGACCGGTTGGACAACCGGTTCCGGTTGTTGACCAGCGGGAGCCGTACGGTGCTGCCGCGCCAGCAGACGCTGCGGGCGGTGGTCGACTGGTCCTGGGAGCTGTTGGACGCCGACGAACGCACGGTGCTGCGCCGCCTGTCGGTCTTCGCCGGCGGCTGCGACCTGACCGCGGCCGAAGCCGTCTGCGCCCTGCGCGACCCCGACGCCCGGTACGGGACGGACATCGCGGACGTGGCCGACGTACTCGGCTCGCTCGTCGATAAATCCCTGGTCGTCGCCGCCCCGGGACCCGAGGGCGACATGCGCTACCGACTGCTGGAGACCGTCGGCGAGTACGCCGCCGAGCGGCTCGCCGAGGACCCCGCGGACCAGGACGCCACCTGCCGCCGCCACCTCGTCCACTACCGCGAACTCGCCCGCACCACCGACGCGCTGCTGCGCGGCCGCGGCCAGCGGGAGGCCGTACAGCGCTTCGCCACCGAGTACGAGAACCTGCGCACCGCCCTGCGCCGCGCCGTCGCCGCCCGCGACGCGGACGAGGTGCTGTGCCTGGTCCACTCCCTCGTCTGGTACTGGCAGATGCGCGACCTGCGCACCGAGATGCGCCACTGGGCGAACGCCGCGGCGCCCCTCGGCCCGAACCCCTTCCAGCAGCCGGTCACCCCCGCGCAGCCCGTGTACGAACAGATCGTGGACGCGCCCCCGCCCTACACCGGGGAACTGCTCGCCGAGGGGTGGCGCGGCATCGGGCTGCTCCAACTGGCCGCCCGCGACCAGGCCACCGGGAGCTGGAGCTCGGACGAGGTCCGCAAAGAGGTCGAGGGGATGGCCGCCGCCTACCGGCCCGGTCTGCCGCAGACCTGCCGGATGCCCGGATCGATGTACGTCTTCGCCGCCATGATCAGCGGGAATCCGGGGCTGATCCGGCTGATCGCCGACGAGACCGTGGAGACATGCCGCGCGCTCGGCTACCGCTGGGAGCTGGGCTCCGCCCTCCAACTGCGCGCCAACGTCCTGGCCAACCGTGCGGACTGGGCCGACATCGCGGTCCGTGACGCCGAGGAGAGCCTCGCCATCTTCCAGGAGCTGGGAGACGACTGGGGCTGCGCGGAGGCCCTCTCGGCCCGCGCCGAGTCCCACGAGAAGCGCGGCGACTACGCCCTGGCCGGGGAGGACTACCAGGCGGCCATCGCCCACGCGGAACGCCTCGACGCCAAGGGCCAGGTGGCGGTGCTGCGGATCCGGGTCGCGGGCGTCCTGATGGAGAGCGGCGGCGGCGAGCGGGCCGAGGAGATCCTCACCGAGGCCCTCGGCGTCCCGCGACCCTTCAACCACGAGGCGCTGCCCGTCGCCCGGATGTTCCTCGCGACCCGCTACGGCGCGACCGGCCGGATCCCCGAGGCCCGCGCCCAGCTGGACGTGCTGCGCGGGGAGTTCGCCAACGGGGCCTTCGCCATCTTCGAGGGGTTCCTGCTCGGCATCGCGGCCTGGCTCGACAACCAGGAGGGGAAGTACGAGGCGGGCCTGGCGGGGCTCAGGGCCGCGCTGACCACGGCCCGCGAACCGCTCGCCGAAATGGTCGCGCCGCAGATGCCCGCCGTGTACCTGATCAGCGCGGCGGAGGCGCACGCCGGGCTCGGCGGCGCGGACCACGCCCGCACCGCGGTCCGGCTGATGGGCGCCTATCGGGCGCTGGTCCCGGCGGAGCACGTGCCCGTCACCACCGAACGCGAGAGCGCCGCGCGGGTCACCGAACGGGCCGGGGCGGAGCTGGACCGGGCCGTCTTCGACGCGGCGTACGCCGAAGGCGGCGGCCTCTCCCTGGAGGAGGCCACCGCCCTCGTCTGACCCGTGGCGGGCCCGGGACGCGATCCGGTCCCGCCCGGATCGGTCCGTCAGGTCTTGTTGCGGAACTTGCGCACCGCGATCGGCATGGTGATCACGGTGATGCCGACCGACCAGGCCAGCGTGATCCACACCGAGTTGCCGATCGGCGTGCCGTTGATCAGGGCGCGGGCCGCGTCGGCCAGGTTGGACAGCGGGTTGTAGTCGGTGAAGGACTGCAGCCAGCCGGGCATCGTGGTCGGCGGGGCGAAGATCGAGCTGCCGAACTGGAGCGGCATCAGGACCAGCATCGCCATGCCCTGCACGGCCTGGGCGGTCTTCATCGTGAGACCGAGCAGGATGAAGATCCACATCAGCGAGGCGCCGAAGACGGCCGCCAGGCCGATGGACGCCAGCAGGTCCAGGACCGAGGTCTTGATGGACAGGCCCAGCATGAAGCCGACGGCCAGCAGGATCGCGATGGCGACCATCATGCGGCCGACCTCGACCACGATCTTGGCGATGAGCACCGAGGACCGGGCGATGGGCATGGACCGGAAGCGGTCCATCACGCCCTTCTTGAAGTCGTCGTTGACGCCGGTGCCGACGCCCATCGCGATGTTCATGCCCATCATGGCCATCAGGCCCGGGACGACGTAGTTGACGTACTCCTGCTGGTTCCCCTTGCCGGAGATCGCACCGCCGAAGACGAAGACGAACAGCAGCGTGAAGATGATCGGCATCAGCAGGACGTCGAACATCGACTCGGGGTCCTGCTTGATCTGCAGGACGTTGCGGCGGGCCAGCGCGCCGATGTGGCGCAGGTGGGCGCGCGGGCCCAGGCGGCCCTCGTCGCTCACGGGCGGCGGCCCGGAGACCGGGGCGGAGCGGGTGGGGGCGGGCTTCGTGGTGACGGTGCTCATGCCGCTACCTCCTCGGTCTGGTGGGCGTCTGCGGGGACGGCCTTGTGGCCGGTGATGGAGAGGAAGACCTCGTCCAGGCTGGGCAGGTAGGTGCCCAGGTCGGCGATGGCGTAGCCGCGGGCGGCCAGCAGGCCCACCACCGCGGTCAGCTGCTCGTCGCTCAGGATCGGGACCAGCAGGACACCCTCGTCCGGCACGGCCTGGCTGCCGGCGACGCCGTCCAGGCCGGTCTCGGCCAGCGAGCGGGCCATCCCCGGCAGGTCGGCCGGGTCCGCGGGGCGGATCTTCAGGGTGCGACCGCCGACACGGGCCTTCAGCTCGTCGACCTTGCCGTTGGCGATGACCTTGCCGTGGTCGATGACCGTCAGCTCGCTGGCGAGCTGCTCGGCCTCCTCCATGTACTGGGTGGTGAGCAGGACCGTCGCGCCCTCGGCGACCATCCGCTGCACCTCGTCCCACACCTCGTTGCGGGTACGGGGGTCCAGACCGGTGGTCGGCTCGTCCAGGTAGAGCACCGCCGGGCTGCCGATCATGGAGGCGGCGAGGTCCAGGCGCCGCCGCATGCCGCCGGAGTAGTTCATGACGGCCTTCTTGGCCGCCTCGGTCAGCGAGAACCGCTCCAGCAACTCGTCCGCGCGGCGGCGGGCGTCCTTGCGGGACAGGTCCAGCAGCCGCCCGATCATGTAGAGGTTCTCCCAGCCGGAGAGCTTCTCGTCGACCGAGGCGTACTGACCGGTGAGGCCGATGGTGCGGCGCAGCTGCCGCGGCTGGCGGACCACGTCGAAGCCCGCGACGACGGCGGTGCCGGCGTCCGGGGCGATCAGGGTGGAGAGGATACGGACCAGGGTGGTCTTCCCGGCGCCGTTCGGGCCGAGGACCCCGAGGACCGTGCCCTCGCGGACGTCCAGGTCCACGCCGTCCAGTGCTTTGGTCTCGCCGTAGTGCTTGACCAGTCCCCGCACTTCTACTGCGTGGGCGCCGTGTGCCCCACGGCCGGGGGTGATGTCGTTTCGCGTCATGTCCTCATGGGACCAGAGGGCACTGACAAAGCGCCGACAGCCGGCCGACAGCACCTGTCGGCCGGCTGTCGGTGGGTCGCCGACGGCCGTCGGTCAGTGAACGCTGTGCTCTTCCAGCGGGAACGTCCCGCCGACCACGTCCTCGGCGAAGGCCTTCGCCGCGTCCGTCATCGTCGCCCGCAGGTTCGCGTACTGCTTCACGAACTTCGGCATCTTTCCGCCGGTCAGGCCCATCATGTCGGTCCACACCAGGACCTGCGCGTCGCACTCCGAACCCGCGCCGATGCCCACGGTCGGGATGTGCAGGGACCGGGTCACCTCGGCCGCCAGCTCGGCCGGCACCAGCTCCAGCACCACCGCGAAGGCACCCGCGTCCTGCGCCGCCTTCGCGTCCCGCAGCAGCTGGTGCGCGGCCTCGTCGCCGCGACCCTGCACCCGGTACCCCATGGCGTTGACGGACTGCGGGGTCAGCCCCAGGTGGGACATGACCGGGATGCCGGACTGCACGATCAGCTCGGTCTGGGCCAGCGAGCGCTGGCCGCCCTCCAGCTTGACCGCGCCGACACCGGCCTCCTTGACCAGGCGCGTGGCGCTGCGCAGCGCCTGGACCGCGCCTTCCTGGTACGAGCCGAACGGCAGGTCGCCGACGATCAGGGCCCGGCTGGTGCCCCGCACGACGGCCGCCGACAGCAGGGTCATCTCGTCCATGGTCACCGGGACGGTGGTCTCGTAGCCGAGGTGACAGTTGCCCATGGAGTCGCCGACGAGCATGACCGGGATCCCGGCCTCGTCGAAGACGGACGCGGTCATCGCGTCGTAAGCGGTGAGCATGGGCCACTTCTCGCCGCGTTCCTTGGCGATGCCGAGGTCACGGACGGTGATGCGACGGCTCCCCTTGCCCCCGTACAGGGTGGGGCCGGCGGCTTCGCGGGCAGGCGAAACGGCATGCGTCATTGCAACTGCTCCTTGTGTCATCTCGAGGCACCCTCACGGCGTCCCCGGACTCACCCACCATGGTGGCACCACCGCGCCCCGGGACGGTAGTGCTCCGCCACCCGGTCCGTCACACCCGCCCCGCGTCCCGGCGGCTTCCCAGCCGCCCGCGAGGCGCGCCCGAGCCAATGTGCGCGTTTCGTGACAAGCGGAACCTTGTCCGCACGGTCGTTCGTCCTCCGGGTTGTACGGGCCGGTGAGGACGGCACGGATGGCTTCGGACATCGCCTAGGGTCAAGGGGCGGGGACGGAGCGCGAGCACGGCAGTGAGGGCATGGCATGGCACAGGCGTACGTGACGGATACGGGGAACGGCGGTCCGGAGCCAGAGCCCTCCGGATCCGGCCTCCGTGGCCGACTGGCCGCCCTGCGCAAGGATCCGGGGATCTGGCGGCGCGGCATCGTCACCGCCGTGGTCGCCGTGTTGATCGCGCTCGTGATGGTCTTCCACGCCACGCTGCCCAATGACGTGGGCAACCTCGGCAGCCTCATCGAGACCTTCCTGCCGTGGCTGGCGGTGCCCATCGCCGTGCTGCTGGTCATCGGGCTCGTCCGCAAGTCCGCGACGGCCCTGATCGCGCTGCTGCTCCCGTCCGTGATCTGGGTGCACCTCTTCGGCGGCCTGGTCACCGACAAGTCCGGCGCGGGCGGCAACCTGATGGTCGCCACCCACAACGTCGACGCCGACAACCTCGACCCGCGCGGCACCGCCGCCGCGATGGCGAAGTCGGGGGCCGACGTGCTGGCGCTGACCGAGCTCAAGGCGAGCGCCGTGCCGCTCTACGAGGAGGGCCTCGCGGGCACGTACAAGTACCACGCGGTCGAGGGCACCGTCGGCGTGTGGAGCAAGTACCCGCTGTCCTCCAGCAAGCCCGTCGACATCAAGCTCGGCTGGACCCGCGCCATGCGCACCACCGTGGACACCCCCTACGGCCAGGTCGCCACCTACATCGCGCACCTTCCCTCGGTCCGGGTGAAGCTGAACGCGGGCTTCACCGCCAACCAGCGCGACAACAGCGCCGGGGCCCTGGGCGCCGCGCTCGCCGGCGAACCGCTGAAGAAGGTCCTGCTGCTCGGCGACCTCAACGGCACGATGAACGACCGCGCCCTGTCCGAGGTCACCTCGCAGATGCGCTCCACACAGGGCGCGGCGGGCGACGGCTTCGGCTTCAGCTGGCCGGCCCAGTTCCCGATGGCCCGGATCGACCAGATCATGGTCCGCGGCATCACGCCCCAGGCCTCCTGGACGCTGGGGCGCACCGGCAGCGACCACCTGCCGATCGCCGCGCGGCTCACCGTCCGGCCGTGACACCGGGCTCCCGGTGCGGGCGCTGTGCGCACCCGCACCGGGGGAGCGGGCTCAGCCCCGCTCGCGCCAGCCGTTGGTGATCGGCAGCCGGCGGTCCTTGCCGAAGCCCTTCGCGGAGATCTTGGTGCCCGGCGGGTACTGGCGGCGCTTGTACTCCGCCGTGTCCACCATCCGCAGGGTCTTGGCGACCAGCGCCCGGTCGTAGCCGGCCGCGACGATCTCCTCCAGGCCCTGGTCCCGGTCCACGTACAGCGCCAGGATCCCGTCGAGCACCGGGTAGTCGGGCAGCGAGTCCGTGTCCACCTGGCCCGGGCGCAGCTCGGCGCTCGGCGGCTTCTCGATCGAGGAGACCGGGATCGGCGGGACCTCGCCGCGCTCGACGGCCGCCCGGTTGCGGTGGCGGGCGAGCCGGAAGACGTCGCTCTTGTAGACGTCCTTGATCGGGCCGTAGGCGCCGACGGAGTCGCCGTAGAGGGTCGAGTAGCCGACGGCCAGCTCCGACTTGTTGCCCGGGGCCAGCACGATGTGGCCCTCCTGGTTGGACACCGCCATCAGCATCGTGCCGCGCAGCCGGGACTGGAGGTTCTCCTCGGCCAGGCCGGTCAGGCCCAGTGCACCCATGTAGGCGTCGAACATCGGCTCGATCGGCACGGTCCGCAGGTGCAGGCCGGTGCGCTCGGCCAGGTCGGCCGCGTCGCCCTTGGAGTGCTCCGAGGAGTACTTCGACGGCATCGAGATGCCGTGGACGTTCTGGGCGCCGATCGCGTCGCAGGCGATCGCGGCGACGAGCGCGGAGTCGATGCCGCCGGAGAGCCCGATCAGGACCGAGCGGAAGCCGTTCTTGAGGACGTAGGCGCGCAGGCCCACGACCAGGGCGTCGTAGACCTCCTCGTCGTCGTCGAGCCGCTCGGCGTACCCACCGGTGACCACGGCGTCGTACGGTTCCACCGGCTCCTCGGACAGGACGACCCGGTCGATCCGCAGCCCGTCCTCCACCACGCCCTCGACGGGGGTCGGGGAGGCGGCGGGCAGGTCCAGGTCGACCAGCACGCAGCCCTCGGAGAACTGCGGGGCCCGCGCGATCACCTCGCCGTCGGCGTCGACGACGATGGAGTCGCCGTCGAAGACCAGCTCGTCCTGACCGCCGATCATCGCCAGGTACGCGAGGGTGCAGCCGGCCTCCCGGGCGCGCTTCTGCACCAGTTCGAGGCGCAGGTCGTCCTTGTTGCGCTCGTAGGGCGAGGCGTTGACGGAGACGAGCAGCCCCGCCCCGGCGGCGCGGGTGGCCGGGACCCGGCCGCCCTCCTGCCAGAGGTCCTCGCAGATGGCCAGGGCCACGTCCACGCCGCGCACCCGGATCACCGGCTGGGTGTCGCCCGGCACGAAGTACCGGAACTCGTCGAAGACCCCGTAGTTGGGCAGGTGGTGCTTGGCGAAACGGAGGGCGACCTTCCCGCCGTGCAGGACGGCGGCCGCGTTCTCCGGGGAACCGGCGGGCCGGCCGAGCCGCGGCACGGCCTGCTCGGTCCGGTCGAGGTAGCCGACGATCACCGGCAGGTCGCCGAAGCCCTCGGCCGCGAGCCGCTCCGCGAGGGCGACGAGCGCGGTGCGCGAGGCCTCGACGAAGGAACCGCGCAGCGCGAGGTCCTCGACGGGGTAGCCGGTCAGCGCCATCTCGGGGAACGCCACCAGGTGGGCGCCCTGCTCGGCGGCGTGCCGGGTCCAATGGACGACGGAGTCGGCGTTGGCGACGATGTTGCCGACGTGCGCGTCGATCTGATTCAGAGCGAGACGAAGTTGGGGCACGGCCCCACTCTAATCTCTAATCGTCGTTCTGACGCGATGTCCCTGACGTGATGCCCCGACGCGGTGTCCCGGAAAGCCCCGTCGGGACACCGCGTCGGCCCGGGCCGGACCGGACCGGCGTATCGGTCCGGTTCGGTCCGGTTCGGTTCGGTTCGGTCCGGGGCGGCTCAGCCGAGCGTGCCGCTCCAGATGGCGCCGTCGTACTTGCCGATGCCGGGCGCGATCTCGAACTGGATGCCCTTGGTGCCCTCGGGCAGACCGAAGGCGAAGACGCCGGTGGCCGACTGGCCGGGCAGCAGCGAACCGGAGAACGGCCGCTCCACCTTGAAGTCGTACATCCGCTTCGACTCCAGCCCCTTGTCGTCGCGCGCGGAGGGCAGCGCGGCGCGCAGCTCGACCTTCTCCTTCGAGTTGTTGGTGATGGTGACGGTCACCTTCGCCGCGAACTTCGGGCGGTCCGGGTCGTACTTGTTGGGCTCCGGCGTGTAGCCGGCGGCCTCCTTGACCGCGACCTCGACCCCGTCGGGGTAGGTGAAGGCCTTGCCGAAGGGCAGCGCGGAGGTCTTGCCCGGGACGTCGACCTCGGGGCTCGGGCTCTCGTCCGCGAACTCGTCCTCGTCGGCATCGTTCCAGGTGTCGCTGTGCCTCGGCGGCAGGCCCTCGTTGACCTGCTTGTCGATCCTCTTGACGATCTGGCTGGTGAAGTACGTCCCGGCGCCCGCCGCGGCCAGGCCGAGCACGCCGAGCACCGTGCCGGCTATCGCCATGGTCTTGCGCGGGGCGCCCTTGGACGCCTGGACCATGCCCGCGATGCCGAGGCCGATGGCGACCAGCGCGAGCAGCGCGCCGCCCCAGAAGAAGAAGGGGATGAAGCCGATCGGCACGCTCAGCACGCCGCAGACCAGGGCCGCCACGGCCATGCCGTTGTTCTGCGGGGGGCCGGAGACGCCCGGGTAGGGCATGTTGGCGTACGCGCCGCCGTGCGGGCCCCACGGGTTCGCGGGCGGCTGCGGCTGACCGTACGGCTGGGCGCCGCCGGGCGCGCCCGGCGCGCCGGCGGACGGCGGGCCGAAGGGCGAGGGCGACGGCGGCGCGAAGGCCGAGGGCGCGGGCGCGGTCGGCGCGGTGGCCGGCGCGGGCACGGCCGGGGTCCCGATCATGGTCGCCGCATGGTGCACCGACGGGGTCGCGGGGGTCGCGGGGGCGGGCGTCGGGGTGCCCTCGGCCACCGTCGGCGGGCCGGACGGCGCGGCTGCGGGCGGCGTGTCGGCGGACGGCGCGCCGACGGGCGGCGCGCCGACGGGCGGCGTGTCGGCGGACGGCTTCGAGGGCTTGCTCAGGTCCAACGAAAATCCTCATGTAGGGGTGCGGCGCGGTGATCTTCCACCCTGCCACGCCCCGCACCCCCGACCAACCGGATTGCCGGCTCCCGGATCAGCGCCCGGGAGCCGGCCACCGGGCCGTCAGTGTTGGTACCCCAGCACCGTCATCATCCCGGCCTCCGCGTGGTAGACGTTGTGGCAATGCAGCATCCACAGCCCCGGGTTGTCGGCGTCGAAGTCGGCCGTCAAGGTGGCCCCCGGCAGGATGACCGCGGTGTCCTTGCGGGCGCCGCCCGGCTGCCCGCCGAGGGCGAAGGTGTGCCCGTGCAGGTGCAGCGGGTGCCACATCGTTGTGGAGTTGTTGAACTCCAGCCGGACCCGTTCGCCCGCCTTCACCGGGTGCCGCTGGTCCGCCGTGTACGGCTTCCCGTCGAAGGCCCAGTCGTACGCCGCCATCCCGCCCGTCAGCTTGATGCGCAGCGTCCGGTCGGGCCCCCGCGCGGCGAGGGCCGCGGCCCCGGCGGCCCGCAACCGGTCCGCGGTCAGGGGCGGAGCGGCCAGCTCGGCGGGCCGGGTCGCGGCGGTGGGCGCCGCCCCGCTCCCGGTGCGCAGCAGCGCGAGCGCCGAGGCGCCGTCCCCCTTGCCCTCGGCCAGCGCGGTCAGCGGGAAGACGCCGTCCCCGGCCGTGACGAGGACGTCGTACCGCTCGCCCATGCCGAGCAGCAGCGAGCCGGTCCTCGCGTGTTCCATGGGGAAGCCGTCGGTGTGCGTGACCGTCAGTTCGTGGCCGCCGAGGGCGAGCCGGAAGGCGGTGTCCCCGCCCGCGTTGATGATCCGCAGCCGGATCCGCTCGCCGGGGCGGGCCGTGAAGACGGAAGGGTCCTGCGCCGTGCGCCCGTTGACCAGGTAGTGCGGGTAGGCGACGTCGCCGGTGTCCTTGCCGAGCACGGTGCTGCCCCCGCCACCCATCAGCATGCGCGAGGGCCCGGAGGGGGCGGATGGGGCCGAGCCGGAGGGGGCGGGGGAGCCGGGCGTCATGGCCCCCATGTCGTGGCCGCCGGCGCCGCCGTGGCCCGCTCCCGGGCCCATGCCCCCGCGGAGTTCGGCGAGGACCGCGTCCGGGGTGGAGCCGTCGATCCCGTCCAGCCAGTCGTCCAGGACCACCACCCACTCCTTGTCGTAGGAGAGGGGCTCCCGGGGGTCCTCGACGATCAGCGGGGCGTACAGCCCGCGGTCCTGCTGTACCCCGGAGTGCGGGTGGAACCAGTACGTCCCCGGGTGCGGCACGGCGAAGCGGTACGTGAACGACGCGCCCGGCGCGACGTCCCGCTGGGTGAGCCCCGGCACCCCGTCCATGTCGTTGCGCAGGGCCAGGCCGTGCCAGTGCAGGGAGGTCGCCTGGGGCAGGTGGTTGGCCAGGGTCAGGGCGAGGGTGCCGCCCGCGGTGACCCGCACCTCCTGGCCCGGCAGCCGGTCACCGTAGGCCCAGGAGCGCGCGGTCAGGCCCGCCCCGAGGTCCAGCGGGCCCGCGGTGGCGGTCAGTTTCACCTCGCTGACCGGGCCGGTGGCCTTGCGGGCCGCCTCCGCGGCCCGGACCTCGGGGCCGGCGGGGTCGACGTAACCGCCGGGTGCGGGAGGGGTGGAGCCGCCGCCCGTGGATCCGTGGCCCATGGATCCGTGGTCCATGCCGGAGCCCCCGGAACTGCCCGAACAGGCGGCGAGGAGGGCGGATCCGGCCACGGCGGCGGAGGCGCCGAGCACGGCCCGCCGGGTGGAGAGGGCGGGGAGGGTGGGGCGGGGCGTGCTGTCGGTGCTGTTGCTAGTGCTGTTGCTAGTACTGCTGCTGCTGCTGGTGGTCGCGGGAGAGCGCATGGACGTGCACCTCGTGGGTGTGGTGACGCGTGGGTGGATGGGCGACGGCTGCCGTCGCTCCCGCGGGCGTGCGGGGGCCACGGCGCGGCCCGTCCTATACGCGCAGCACCACCAGTCGGGCGAGGAGTTCCCGGCCCGTGGGCGGATCGGGCCCGCCGTGCGCCCGCACCCCGCGGGCCTCGCGCCGAGCGGTGGCCGCGGCCCCGGTCCGCGCCAGCACGAGCACGCTCACCAGGCTGATCCCGGCGAGCAGCACGGCCAGGCACACCGACATGGGGTCCATCGCCATCCCGCCGTCCGGCCCGCGCACCTGCGTCCCCGCCTCATCGGCGGGTGCGGGCACGTCCGGTGCGGCCACGGTCGGTGCGGGCATCGCGTGGGCGCCGGGTCCGGGCGCGGGCGCCCCGTGGGCAACGGTGTGGGCGGTCGCTGCGTCCTGTCCGACAGGGGAGTCGTCCGGGTGGCCCAGCGTGTGCATGGTGACGATGCCCAGCAGCAGCGCGGCGAGCAGCAGCACCCGGGACCACCGGGCGGCTCGCGGCGTGCGGCGGGCAGCGGACGTCATGCGCGGCAGCTTACCCCGGGTGGGTATCCGATGATCCGATTGGCCCCGGCCCTGCTTAGGATTGGTCCCACTATGTCCACAAACGGTACGCGGCGCGTCGCCGCCCTCATCGGCCTGGGCGCCGCCGCCTACACCGCCTGGGTGCTCGAAGTCGTACTGTCCACCGGTCTGAACCCCATCGAGACCTACGTCAGCGAACTCGCCGCCCAGGACCAGCCGCTCGGCGGCCTCTTCCGGGCCACCGACTTCACCGCCGGCCTGCTGGCCTTCGCGGGCGGCCTGTTCGCCCTCCTGCGGCTGCGCACCCACGCCGGATCCCGGCGGCCCTGGGCGGTCATCGGCTGGGCGGGCGTCACCCTCTTCGGCGCCTCCACCGCCGCCGACGCCTGGCTGCCGCTCAGCTGCACCCCGACCGTCGATCCCGAATGCGCCGCCCGGGAGACCGCCGGCCTGGTCCCCGCGACCCACCAGGCCCACGCCATCAGCAGCAGCCTGGCCATGACCGGGGCCCTCGTCGGCATCGTCGCCCTGACCGTCGCCGCGCGCCGGTACGGCTGGTGGGCCCCGCTCGCCCGCTACGGCCCGGTGCTCGTGACGCTGGAACTCCTCGCCACCGCGTGGACCCTGAGCGCGATCGCCCTCTTCACCGCCGGGCGCGGGACCTGGGCGCTCGGCGCGGGCCAGCGGCTCCAGGTGCTGTTCGTCGCGCTCTGGCTCGGCCTGCTCGCGTACTCCGTCCACAAGGAGCGCCGCACATGACGGGCGCCCGGGGGGTCGGCCGCGGGGAGTACGGGGTCCCGGGGGTCGGCGGGACCCGCACGGCGTACGAGGGCTTCGTGCGGTCCGGCGACGGGGTGCCGCTGCACGTGGTGGTCGAGGGCAGCGGCCCGGTCTGCGTGCTGGCCGCCGGCCTCGGGCTCGGCTGGTTCGACTGGGACCCGGTGGCCGCGCTGCTGGCCCCGCATCGCACCGTCGTCCGCTTCGACCGCCCCGGCCACGGGCTCAGCGCCCCCGCCGCCGAGCCGCCGACCGCCGCGGGCGAGGCCCGCCGGATCGCGGCGCTGCTCGACGCGCTCGGCCCGGCCGGGCGGGCCCCCGCCACCGTCGTCGGCCACTCCATCGCCGGCTTCCACGCCGAAGCCTTCGCCCGCCTCCACCCGGCCCGGGCCGCCGCACTGGTGCTGCTCGACAGCAGCGTCGAGGAGGGGCCCCCGCGGCCGCTGCTCCCGGCCACCGTGCGCAGCGGCGCCGCGCGGGCGCTCGGGCGGGCCGTCACCGCCGCCGGACTGCCCGCCGCCGTCGGGCCGCTGCTGCGCCGGGCCGGCGTACGGGCCTCCCGTACCGGCGGCGCCGACCCGGCCGCGCGGGAACTCGTACGCCGCTGCTACCGCACCGGCCGGGTCTGGCGCGGGACCCTGCTGGAGAACTCCCGCTACCCGGACGTGGCCGCCGAGGTGCTGGCCCTGCGCGCGGAGCACCCGCTGTCCGCGCCCGTCACGGTGCTCGCGGGCTACGACGGCTCGGCGCGCCCGGGTGCGCTGCACTGGCTCGGCCGCCAGGCGGACCTCGCCGACCGGCTGGGCGCCCGCTTCGAGGTGGCCGACCCCTCGGGGCACATGGTCATGCTGGACCGTCCGGACCAGGTGGCCCGGACGGTCCTGGACGCGCCGGTCTAACCCCGGGCGTAGACCTTCTCGGCCCAGCCCGCTATCTGCTCGTCCGAGAGGTGGCGGGCCAGGTCGGCCTCGCTGATCATGCCGACCAGCCGCTTGTCCCGGATGACCGGCAGCCGCCGGATGCGGTGGTTCTGCATCTCGTCGAGCACGTCCGACACGTCCGCCCCGGCGTCGATCCATCGGGGGGTGCCCTGCGCCATGTCCCCGGCCGTGGTCTTCGCCGGGTCGTGGCCCTTGGCCACGCAGCCCACCACGATGTCCCGGTCGGTCAGGATCCCGCAGAGCCGTTCGTTCACGTCGCTGATCGGGAGCGCGCCCACGCCGAGGCGCGCCATCAGCTGGGCCGCCCGGTCCAGGGTCTCGGTGGCGGGGATCCATTGGGCCCCGGGGTGCATGATCTCT
Organism: Streptomyces sp. NPDC051555; assembly: GCF_044454405.1. Lineage (NCBI taxonomy): Bacteria > Bacillati > Actinomycetota > Actinomycetes > Kitasatosporales > Streptomycetaceae > Streptomyces > Streptomyces sp. NPDC051555. The sequence goes on from NZ_JBITDP010000025.1 coordinate 74,801, forward strand.
CCGGCGGTGGTCATCGCGAACCTCCTGAGCACGCCGTTTCGCCGGGCGCGGGGTGCGTCCGCGGCGGCCCCACCATCCTGGGTCACCCGTTCGGCCCACGCGAGCGCTGGCGGCCGTACGGGTGAAACGGGCGGGCGATACGGACGGGCGATACGGACGGGGCCCGGGCTCACGGGCGCGGTGCGGCTCCGCGCTTGCCCAGCATGTCCGCCATCAGGGTCAGCTCCGACTGCTGCGCCTCGGCCATGCCCTGGGCCAGCCTCTGCTCGACAGGGGTCCGGCAGAGCTTCGCGCAGCCCAGCGCCATCGCGACCCCGCCCTTGTGGTGGTCGGTCATCAGCTGGAGATAGAGGACCTCGGCATCCCGCCCCTGGGCGGTGCCCAGCCGGGCCAGCTCCTCCTTCGTGGCCATCCCGGGCATCAGCGCGCCCGGCTTGGTCGTGGCGCCGGCGCCGGAGTGCCCCGCCATGCCCTCCGTGCCCTGCGCGGCGCCCGTGTCGCCCATGCTGCCCATGTCGTGGGCGGCGGCCCCGTCGCCGGCGTTCATCCAGGACATCGGCGGGTCGCCGGGCGTCACCTTCGGCAGCCCCCACAGGTCCAGCCAGCCCAGCAGCATCCCGCGCTGGTTCGCCTGGGTGTTGGCGATGTCGTAGGCGAGGTTGCGGATCGCCTCGTCCTGGGTGCGGTCGCGCACGATGAACGACATCTCCACCGCCTGCTGGTGGTGCACCGCCATGTCCCGGGCGAACCCCGCGTCCGGGGAGGACACCGCGGGCACCCGCCCGGGGCCGTCCGCCGCGTCCGCGGTGCCTCCGCTCACGGCCGCGATCATCGTCGCGGCCGCCGCGAAGAGCAGCGCCAGTACGACCGCGCTGCCCGCCGCCCAGTAGGTACGGCTCACTTCTGGTCCAGGCCGCTCGTGCAGGCCGCACCGGGCTCCGGGGTCTGCGTGCCCTGGACGTAGGTGCTGAAGAACGTATCGACGCTCGGGTCCGTCGCCTTGTCCACACGGAGCTGCTTGCCCCAGGCACTCAGCATGATCGCGCCGGACTGGGTCTTGTCCGGGCTCATCAGCGTGTACGGGGTCTTGCCCACCTTCGCCGCGAGCGCGTCGACGTCCGCCTTGGCGGCCTTGTCGTTGTAGGTGACCCAGACCGCGCCGTGCTCCAGCGAGTGGACCGCGTTCACCTCGGGGATCGGGTTCTTGTAGACGTCACCGTTGCAGTTCATCCAGCGCGGGTTGTGGTCACCGCCGACCGGGGGGTTCATCGGGTACTTCACCGGGGTCTCGACGTGCGTGCGCCCGAGCTTCTTGGCGTCCCAGCTCGCCACGCCGGTCACCGAGTCCGTGGTGAAGCCGGGAGGGGCGTCCTTCTTGTCGATCTGGTTCTTCAGCACGTACCCGCCGAAGCCGACGAGACCGGCGACGAGGACCGTGGACCCGGTGATGACGAGGATCTTGTTGCGCCGGTCACGGGACTTCTCCGCCCGGCGCATATCGGCTATGCGCGCCTTGCGGGACGGGTCCGGGGTGCTGCTGGACTTGCTCGCCATGTCAGTCCTTCTGCGGGGAGGGGTGGGCTGGGGGGACCCCTATGGGCGCAGATGGTAATGCTCATGACCGGCCCAAGGTCAGTCCGGGGGTGCCACGGGCTTGCGGGGGTGCGTAATCTGGCGGAAACCACCGCTCGCGATACTGGGTACGCCCGACCGTGCCCCACGGCCGCTGGATGTGGTGCACAGGCCGTCTGAACTGCGAGGATGAAGGCATGGACAAGCAGCAGGAATTCGTCCTCCGGACGCTCGAGGAGCGCGACATCCGCTTCGTGCGCCTGTGGTTCACCGACGTACTGGGCTTCCTGAAGTCCGTCGCGGTCGCGCCCGCAGAGCTGGAGCAGGCCTTCGACGAGGGCATCGGCTTCGACGGCTCGGCGATCGAGGGCTTCGCCCGGGTCTACGAGTCGGACATGATCGCGAAGCCGGATCCGAGCACCTTCCAGATACTGCCGTGGCGGGCGGAGGCCCCCGGTACCGCGCGGATGTTCTGCGACATCCTGATGCCCGACGGCTCCCCGTCCTACGCGGACCCGCGCTACGTGCTCAAGCGCATCCTGAACAAGACCTCCGACCTGGGCTTCACCTTCTACACCCACCCGGAGATCGAGTTCTTCCTGCTCAAGGACAAGCCGCTGGACGGCACGCGCCCGACCCCGGCCGACAACTCGGGCTACTTCGACCACACCCCGCAGAACGTCGGCATGGACTTCCGCCGCCAGGCGATCACCATGCTCGAATCCATGGGCATCTCGGTGGAGTTCAGCCACCACGAGGGCGCCCCGGGCCAGCAGGAGATCGACCTGCGCTACGCCGACGCGCTCTCCACGGCCGACAACATCATGACCTTCCGCCTGGTCATGAAGCAGGTCGCCCTCGAACAGGGCGTCCAGGCCACTTTCATGCCGAAGCCGTTCTCGGAGTACCCCGGCTCGGGCATGCACACCCACCTCTCCCTCTTCGAGGGCGACCGCAACGCCTTCTACGAGTCGGGCGCCGAGTACCAACTCTCCAAGGTGGGCCGCTCCTTCATCGCGGGCCTGCTGCGCCACGCCGCCGAGACGGCCGCGGTCACCAACCAGTGGGTCAACTCCTACAAGCGCATCTGGGGCGGCTCCTCGCGCACCGCGGGCTCCGGCGGCGAGGCGCCCTCGTACATCTGCTGGGGCCACAACAACCGCTCGGCCCTGATCCGCGTCCCGATGTACAAGCCGGGCAAGACCGGCTCCTCGCGCATCGAGGTCCGCTCGATCGACTCGGGCGCCAACCCCTACCTGACGTACGCGGTCCTCCTGGCCGCGGGCCTCAAGGGCATCGAGGAGGGCTACGAACTCCCGGCCGGCGCCGACGACGACGTCTGGGCCCTCTCCGACGCGGAACGCCGAGCGATGGGCATCGAACCCCTCCCGCAGAACCTGGGCGAGGCCATCTCCCTGATGGAGCGCAGCGAACTCGTCGCGGAGACCCTGGGCGAGCACGTCTTCGACTTCTTCCTGCGCAACAAGAAGCAGGAGTGGGAGGAATACCGCTCGGAGGTCACCGCCTTCGAACTCCGCAAGATGATGCCGGTGCTGTAAAGGCAGGTCAGGCGGCCTTTCGGGGCAGAACCACACTCAGGGCCAGCGGCACTCAGCCGCTGGTCCTGAGTCGTCTCACTCGCCCTGGGCCGTCTGTGGGCCGTCCGCCGCGGAATCCGAGGCTCACGGGAGGTTCGTCCGGCCGGATCCTGGGGAGCGCGCCGTCCACGGGCGGGCAGTACTCCGCGGGTGTCCTCCAACTTCGGGGCCCCGGTCAGAACGGTGAGTCCTTCCGGGATGAGATCCGGTACCGCCCAACGGGCTTCGGGGAACTCCGCCCGGAAGAGGGCATCGGCGGTCCAGGTGGCTCGGCGGTTCGCGCGTCCCCGTGGCTCTGCTCCTCCAGCACGGGCAGTACCTCGGAGACCATGCTCATGCCATCGGTGTCATAATCGGACATTGTGTGGACAACGCTTGCGCCGCTCATCGGCGTCCTGCTCGGCGGGTTCATGTCGATGCTGGTCCAGCGCTCGGCAGGACGCGCCGTGGAACGCGGCGAGGCGCGCCGCGGTGTTCGTGAACTTGCCGAGGCGCGCCGCAACGAGCGTCTCACCCACCTCATCGAATTTCTGTCTGCGGTGCAGGAAGCCGAACGGGTCGCGGTGGATCGGCATCACCACAACCTGGCTGACGAGCAGTGGCAGGCCCGGGCGAGGCAGGTCCTTGACCGGGTGTGGGTGATGCAGAAGACGATCCACATGCTGTGCACGTCTGAGGTCAGCGAAGCGGCACGTGGCCTCGCGTGGGCAGTACAGGAAGTGATCAGGAAGGGCCCCGAAGACCCGGGAGAGCCACAGGATGAGAAGGTCTGGGCGTACATCCGTCCGAGCCGACAGGTATTCCTTGATCTCGTGCGCGACCAGCTGAGTTGAAACCCTGGGGAGGGATTCGGCAGCTGAGATCCTGCGCAACAAGAAGCAGGCGTGGGAGGAGTACCAGAGACGGCCTAGGTCTGAACCGCGCCGTCCTCACTTCGCAGATTCCCGTCCACCTGCACTTCTTCGCCCGCCTGTTGAGGGATCGCCCGCTCCGGCCAAATGACATTCTCGTTCGCCCGGCGATGCGCGAGGGAAACGCTCGCCAGTGTTGCGACGAACCATGCCATCACCGCCATGCCCCACCAGCCGAATTCGTCCCAGGCGAGCACGAGGCTGGGCGCCAGCAGGCAGACGTACGCGAGGCGCAGCCGCCATTTGTGCAAGGGGAGGGCTGGGACGTCGAGCTTGACGCTGTATTCGCTGACAATGGTCCAGTCGTCGATGAAGAACGCGAATACGTAGGACAGTACGGCCATCCATAGGCCATCGATTCCACGCCCCTGGAGCAACCACATGATCGTCAGCGCGGAAAGGAAAACGCCACCTTGGGCGTTCGTCAGGTTCAGCTGTCGCATCCCTTTCCAGAGGCTGGCGGCAGATCCTTCGTTCTTCAGGGCGGCGCGGATTTGGGTGCAGTAACGAATCAGCGCCGTCACCGCAACGAGCGTGGTGGTGATGCGCAGGATCAGCGATCCGCTGGAGACCTGCTCCTTCAGGCCGTCGAGCAAACGTCCCTGGTCATGGATGATCACGGGGAACCAGTCGCCGACGCTGACGAAGGGATCGCTCAGGGCCATGACGCAGCAAGCGACTGCCAGGCCCAAGTTTATGGAACCCTGGGCCATGCTGAATCCGAGCCGCACGCTCGTGGTGAATGCGGTGCGTGAAAGATGCTCCATCTTCCACTGCTTCGCATCCAGGAGTTGCTCGTCGGTGAACGCGCGCAGCTCGCTCGGGGACGAGACTTGAGATGCGCGACGAAGTGAAGCGCGGAACCCCAGCCGGGGCGCCATTTCCACCCCGTCGAACACTTCTCGCCTCACGGTCTTCCGCGCGACACGCTGAGAGATCATGCCCGCCAGGAGATATGTGGCGAATCCTGCAACAGCGGCAGATCGGACGACCGGGTCATTCAGTAGCTGCGCCACGGCTCCTCCTGGAACGGGATTCAGGGGCGTCATCATTCCAGGACGACGATCGGGGCGGAGGCGGTTGGCGCAGATTCACCCCGCCGGATCCGTCTCGTTTCCCCTGTCGGTGAGTTGCCGGCCCGGTTCGGCGAGCGTTCACTGGGAATGGCGCGGGACGCGAGCGCGGCTCGTAGGCGCCCTGATCGAGGTGATCCCGGACATGGACCTCACGCGCAGGATCCGGCAGTCACTCCCCGTGAGCAAGAAGCGCCAGAAGAGGGAATGGTTCGAGAACGAGAGGAAGGCCAAGGAGGCCAAGGACGCCGAGATCCTGGCGAGGAGGCAGCGGATCGAGGCGAGGCGGAAGGAGTGCAAGAAGGACAGGAAGAAGAGGGACAGGACCGGCTGGATCTGTGTCGGGTTCGGGCTGGCGGTCCTCACGGTGGCGGCTTACTTCGGACTCGTCGACCACCACCTGTTGCTCCTGCTGTGCGGGGCGTTCTACGGGACCCTGTTGGCCGTCGTAGGGCTTTTCGTCCTGTCCAACAAGACGGTCGAGATCGAGATGCAGTCGCTGGCGGACGAGGAAGAACTACTGGAGACCAGGGACAAGGCTCCGGCCGTCAAGTCCTACCGGCTGTTCAAACAACACCAGCAGGAGCTCAAGAGGTACTACGACCAGTCGCTCTCGCATGCCGCCATCCTGTTCTTCACCGGGATCGCGTGCATAATCGCGGGGCTCTCCATCGTCGGGGTCACCCTCTACATCCTGACGCGGCAGCCCAGGGTGGAGCTGCCCGGGCAGATCCTCATCGGTGCGTTGGGCGGCATCAGCGCGATCCTCAGCAACTTCATCGCCGCGATCTTCCTGAAGATGTTCAAGACGGCCGCCGAGTCCCTGTCGGCGCAACACCGTCAGTTGACGTCCATCCACTTCCTCCACTTCGGGAACTTCCTGGCCGAGAAGCTGACTTCGGAGGATTTGCGGGACGACACGCTGAGCGCCATGTGCACGTCCCTTGCGGGGGCCCTGAACGTGCCGGAGGGCGGGCCCGGTGCCCCGAAGGGGGCGGGCCCGCCCTAGGGGCGGTGCGGGGGTCAGGACTTGGTCAGGGTGACCAGCTTCGTCTTCGTGGCCGTGATGACCCTGCCGCCGTCGGGGTCGTAGGCGCGGATCACCGCGTCGACGTTCAACTTGCCCTTGACGAAGGCGACGCCGTTCAGGTTGCGGGACTCGCCCGTCCACGGCACCGGCTGGCCCGGGATGCAGGCGACCTCGGTGGAGTACACGATGCCGTCGGTGGTCGTGTGCGCCAGCTGCTGGACCGAGGTGCCGGTCACGGAGAGCCGGACGGGCTTGGAGCAGGTGACCGTGCCGTGCAGGGTGGCGCGGCCGGTCGCGGAGACCACCTTGCCGTCGGCGGCGACGGTCAGGCTCAGGGCCAGGCGGGGCGGGACGGGGGTCGCGGTGATGGTGAGCTCGCCCCGCAGCACGTTGCGGTCGTCGCAGTCCTGGTTGTAGTAGACGTGCAGCTCCTTCACCGTGCGTCCCGGGCCCCACTCCAGCTTCTTGATGCCGAAGCCGCCGGTGAGGGTGGAGCAGCCGCCGTAGTGGTAGCCGTTGGCGAACACGCTCGGTACGGCGGGACGCGGGCCGGTCTCCGGGACGCGGACCGCGTCGGCGTAGTTGCCCACCGCCAGTTCCTGGCCCGCGGGCGCGGCCAGGTCGAGGGTCCACGGGTCGCCCGGCCGGTTGATGGTCACCGAGATCGAGCCGTGGTCGGCGGAGGCGGTCGCGCCGAAGACGTCGCCGTCCGTCGAGGCGTACCAGCGGGCCTGGTCGTCGCCGCCCGCGCCCGGGTCGCCGGACCACATGAACGAGCTGTTCCCGACCGGTGCGGCCTCGGCGACGGCGCCGCCGAGCAGGCCGGCCGCGGCCGGCAGGACCATGGCGAGCAGGGCGGCCGTGCGGACCAGGCCGCGTCCGGGCATGCGTATCTTCACTGTTCGGTTCCCCCCGAGTGGTGTGGCGTCACGCGTCAGGCCATGACGGCCTGAACCCGATGATCTTTGCCTGTCGGTTCAGGACATGGCAAGACGCAACATCGGGGGATTTCAGGGGACTTCGGGGACAGGTGCCGGGGGGCGTCGGGTGGGCGTCGGGTCGGGCGTCAGGGGTGGGTGACCGCCGGGCGCCAGATCGTGCGCGAGACGCGGCTCAGGCTCAGGTCGGCGATGTCCGGGAGCGTGGTGGTGACGTGCAGCTCCGCGTCCAGGCCCAGGACCGCCGTGGTCGTGGCGCCGGCCGCGTCCAGGATGCTGGAGGGCGCGCCGGCGTACAGCATCTGGGACTCCGTCCAGGCGGGCGCCGCACCGAGGGCGGTCGTGCTGATGGTGCCCGTGTCGGCGCGGCCCGTCAGCAGTCGGCCCGCGACGCTCACCGCGCCGTACCCGGCCCGCCCGCCCGCCTCCGCCACGGCCGAGACGACCGGCTTCGGGCCGCCCCCCGCCGTGATCAGCGCGCTGCGCACGGTGCCCGAGTCGGGGCGGCGGAAGTACAGCCGTACGCCGTCCCCTTCGGCGACGGCCGAGACCGGGCCCGTGGTGGCCGGGAGGTCCGTGGCGAAGGGGCCCTGGAAGGGGCCGCCCGGGGTCTGCTGGGTCCAGGCCAGGACCGACTTGGAGGTGGCGGCGTACACGTGGCGGCGACCGGCCGCGTCGGTCACGGCCACCGGGTCGCCCTGGAGGTCCTCGCCGCCGAGCTTCTGCCACGGGCCGAAGGCGCCGCCGGGGGTCTGCTGCTCGCGGGCGCGCAGGATGTGCTGCGCGTCGCGCACGTACACGGCCAGGCGGCCGTCGGCTCCCACGGTGACGGCGGGGCCGCCGAGGTCGGAGGTGCCGGACGCGTCGGAGCCCTCCGGGGTGCCGAGCACCTGCCACGGGCCGAACGGGCCGTCGGGCGCGCCCTGGACGGCGTACACGACCTCGCGCCGGTAGTCCTGCGGCTGCGCGCCCGCCGTGGTGCGGGTGCCGAGTACGCCGATCCGGCCGTCGGGGAACCGGACGGCGGTGGCGCCCGGGTCCATGCCGGGACCGGGCAGCAGCTCGGGGCCGGCCCACTGGGCCTGCGGGCCGGTGCGGGTCCAGTACGCCATGCGGCCGTCGAGGACGGAGAAGGCCCAGAGGCGGCCGGCGACGCCGTCGGTCAGCCAGGAGGTGTCCTCGCCGCGGGAGTAGCGGATGCTCTGTGCCCAGTTGTGGCCGGTGGGGCGGGGGGCGACCTTGCGGTCGCCGCAGCCGTAGGGGCTGCCGCAGTAGTCGGTGCGGTCCAGCCAGGCGTAGGTCTTGAGGAAGTTGACCTTCGCCTCGACCGTCTCGGGGTCGAGCGAGTGGGGCAGGGCGCTGTTGGCGTAGCCGAGGTAGTTCTGCACCGAGAAGTGCGGCCGGGCGGTGACGTCCGCGTAGCGTTCGGTGGCCGCCTGGACGAAGCGGGCGCCGTACATGTGGTCCTGGTGGTCGGTTATCTTCCCGTCCTTGGCGTACCGGCCCGGCGTCGGATCCTGCATCCGTATCGTCGTCGGCTGATACTGCTCCAGGATGCCCGTTATCGCCCGTATCGTCTGGTCCTTGGTGTAGGTGAAGGTCTGCTTCACCGGGCTGCCGGAGGTCAGCAGCGAGGGCAGCGCGGCGACTTGGCCGTTCCACAGCCCGCGCAGGCTCTCGGGGCGGTCGTCGGCGATGGTGCGGGCCTCGGTCAGCTGCATCCACACCAGGTTGATCTGGGGCTTGGACACCAGGACGTCCTGCTCGGCCCAGCCGCCCCCGGCGGTGGGGATCACGGTGCGCTTCCAGGCGCTGGTGCGGTCGCCGGTGGCCATCTGGGCGTAGGCGGAGCGGATGCCGTTCTGCCGGGCCTCGGCATAGTGGGCCCGGTCGGCCGGCTGCGCCGGATCGTTGAAGGACGGCCCGACGGCCTCGTTCTTGCCGTCGGCCTCGCCGGAGGTGAGGTAGGTGGTGGTGACCTTGCGCCCGGAGAGCAGGGAGCGGCTCAGATCCGGGTTCATGAAGAAGAGGTCGTCATCGGGGTGGGCGACGATCTGCAGCACCGAGCCGGCCGTGGTGCTCGGCGGTACGGACACGGCTTGGCGGACCTGGCCCTGCCCCTGCGCGCCCGGACCGGAACCCGCGATGAAGCCCTCGCCGTGGGCGACCGCGAACACGCCGGTGGCACCGGCGGTGAGCACGGTGAGCAGGGTCGCCAGGCGTACGCGGCGGGAAGCGGGCATCGGTCACGCCTTGGGGTCGTTCGGGTGCGGAAGAACCGCCGTGCAGTCAGAAAGAGGTCAATGCGGCGAACTTGGTTCACCGATTCGACCGATGACTCCACCGCTTCCGGGCGTGACCGATTTTGATTGTGCACCGTGGGCGGGTACGGGACGGTAAATGACCGGATTATGGACGTACCGAACCCGTACCGAACCCGACCTCTAGGTCCCTGCTCATGCCGAATTGGCCGAATTTAGTCGGTGGGCAACATCACGGCCCCGGCGCCGGTCGGCATCACGGCCCCGGGGTCGGTCGTCGGCATCACGGCCCCGGGGTCGGCCGTCGGCGTCAGGGCCCCGTGGTCCGCGGGCCGATCGGCTGCCAGGGTGCCAGCCGCGCCGTGGGGGAGTCCGCCGCCGAGCTCAGGTAGAGCCGCGCGTCGAGCCCGAGGACGGCCACGCCGATCACGTTCCGGCCGGCCGGGGCGCTCGCGGGGGAGCCGACGAACATCAGCGCCGAGCGCTGCCACGCCAGGCCCGCTCCGACGTCGGATCCCAACGCGCCGCCCACCGAACGGCCCGCCACCAGGTGCCCGGTCGCCGTCACCGCGCCGAAGCCCTGCATGCCGCCCAGGTCCGTGACGCCGGAGACGTCGACCCCGCCGGGGGCTGCTGCCGCCGGCTTCGCCGTCACCAGCGCCGTGCGGACGTCGCCCGAGCCCGGCTTGCGGAACCACAGCCGCACCCCGCCGTCCCGGGCCGCCGCCGTCAGGGGCAGCGTGGTCGCGGGCAGTCCGGTGGGCGCGGCCCGGACCTCCGACGTCGGCGCCACCGCGCCCGCCGTCGGCGCCACCCAGGCGAGCACCGTGGACGGGGTGCTCGCGAACACCATCCGGCGGCCCGCCGCATCGGTGGCCGTGGCGGGGTTGCCGTGCAGGTCACGGCCGCCGAGCCGGTCCCAGGGGCCCCAGGAGCCGTCCGCGCCCCGGGTGCGGCCGCGCAGGGTGTACGCGCCGTCGCGGACGTACGCCGCCAGGCGCCCGGAACCGTCCACCGAAACCGCGGGGGCGCTGATGTCGGAGGTCCAGTCCGCGTCGTCGGTCTCGGGGGTGCCGAGCGAGTCCCACGCGCCGAACTCCACCGACCCCGCGGACTTCTGGACGGCGTACACGACGTCACGCCGGTAGTCCTGCGGGCGGGCGCCGAAGGAGGTGCGGGTGCCGAAGACGGCGATCCGGCCGTCCGGGAGGGTCGTCGTCGACACGCCCGGGTCCATGCCGGTGCCGGGCAGCAGCCGCGGCCCGTCCCAGGCGCCGAGCAGTCCGTCGCGGTGCCAGAGCGCCACCTGCCCGTCCAGGACGCGGAAGGCCCACAGCCCGGCGTGCGCGTCGGGGGCCAGCCAGGAGGTGCTGTTGCCGCGGGCGTAGTGGATGGACTCGGTCCAGTGGTTGCCCGAAGGGTGATCGGCGACCTTGAGGTCGCCGCAGCCCGCCGCGCTGCCGCAGCGGTTCGCGCGGTCGAGCCAGGCGTAGGTGTCCAGGCTGTCCAGCTTCTCCCGGGCCTCCCGCGGGTCCAGGGCGGCGGGCAGGGCGCCGTTGAAGTAGCCGAGGTAGTTCTGCACCGCGAAGTGCGGACGGTCCTTCACCTCGGCGGCGTACCGGGCGAGGGCGCGCTGGACGAACCGGGCCCCGTAGAAGTGGTCCTGGTGGTCGGTGTACCGCTTGTCGTCCGGGTAGCGGCCGGGGGTCGGGTCCTGGGCGCGCACGGTGGTCGGCTTGTACGTCGCCAGCACGCCCGCGAGCGTTTCGACGACCTGCTCCCCGGTGTACGCGAACGCCCCGCGCACCGGGGTCCCGGAGGACAGCATCGACTCCAGGCGGGGGACCCGGCCGTCCCACAGGCCGTGCAGGCTGTCGGGCCGGTCGGCGTAGACGTTGCCCGCCTCGCGCAACTGGAGCCACAGCAGGTGCACGGAGGGCTCGGCGACCAGGACGTCCAGCTCGGCGCGGCCGCCCCCGGCCGTGGGTACGGACGTACGCCGCCATGCGCTCGCGCGGTCGCCGGTGGCCATCTGGGCGTAGGCGGCGCGGATGCCGTTCTGGCGGGCCTCGGCGTAGGCGGCCTTGTCGGCGGGCGGGGCGCCGCCGCCCGTCTTGCCCGCCTTGCCTGCCTTCTCCGCCTTCTCCGCGTCGCCGTTGATCCCGTCGGCCTCGCCGGAGGTGAGGTAGGCGGTGGTGACCGGGTGTCCGGTGGCGATGGAGTTCCGCAGGTCCGGGTTCATGAAGTACAGGTCGTCGTCGGGGTGGGCGACGATCTGCAGCACGCTGCCGGGGTCCGGGGGATCGGGCAGGGCGTCCGGGGCCGCCCCGGAGGCCCCGGCGGGTCCGGAGAGCCGCCCGAGCGCGTCGCCGCCGCGGGCGAGGACGAAGCCGCCGGCGACGAGCGCGGCGACCACGGCCAGCGCGGCGACGGCCCGGCCGTGGCGCGTGCGGCGGCCCCGGTGTCCCGGGTTCCCTCGGGGATCGTGCCCGCCGTGCCCGCCGTGCCCGCCGTGCCCGCCAGGCGCCGCCCCCGACCCGGCGGGTCCGTCCGGCTTCCCGTGCCTGCCGCGCCTGCCGCGACGGCCCCGCGTTCTGCGCCCCTCGCCCGGTATCGGGGAAGGGGCGTCACGGGGGTCGGGCGCGTGCATCGGGGGGCCTCCGCGGGGGGACGCGCGCGGGGTGCCGCGGGCCGGCCCCCATAACGGTCCATCGGTTCTTAAATCCGGCAATTCGCCTCATGATACTCATCGGTGAGCCGCCGCTCCGATCCGGCTAAGGTCGACCGAGGCAGAGCCAGGGCAGACTCTGCGTCGTGGCAGGAGCGGGAGGCGACGGGATGACGGTTCCCGGACGCAGGAGCAGCACCTTCATCCGGCTGGTCCGCAGCGGATTCACGGATCCCTCGACCGCCGCACGGCTGCTCGACGACGCCGCGCTGGCCGCCGTCCGCGCCGATCCCGTGCTCCTCGACGCCCTCGGCGCGACCGCCGACCCCGACCTCGCCCTGCTGGGCCTCGTCCGCCTCGCGGAGGCGCAGGCGCCCGAGGACCTCCCGCTGCTCCTCGACACGCTCGTCAGCGCCAAGCCGCTGCGGGACCGGCTGCTCGGGGTGCTCGGCGCATCCGAGGCCCTCGCCGACCACCTCGCCCGCCACCCCCACGACTGGCGGGCCCTGGTCACCTACGAGTCGGCGGACCTGCACCCCGGCCTCGCCGAGTTCGAGCGCGGCCTCGCCGACGCCGCCGACCCGGTCGCGCTGCGCGTCTCCTACCGCCGCTGCCTGCTCTCCATCGCCGCCCGCGACGTCTGCGGCACCACCGACGTCGCCCAGGCCGCCGCGGAACTCGCCGACCTCGCCACCGCCACCCTCCGCGCCGCCCTGCGCATCGCGACCGCCGCCGCCCCCGAGGACGCCGCCCAGTGCCGGCTCGCGGTCATCGCGATGGGCAAGTGCGGCGGCCACGAGCTGAACTACGTGTCCGACGTCGACGTCATCTTCGTCGGCGACACAGCCCCCGGAGCCGACGAGGGCAAGGCCGTCCAGGCCGCCACCCGGCTCGCCTCCCACCTCATGCGGATCTGCTCCGAGACCACCGTCGAGGGGACCATCTGGCCCGTCGACGCCAACCTCCGCCCCGAGGGCAGAAACGGTCCGCTCGTCCGCACCCTCGCCTCCCACCTGGCCTACTACCAGCGCTGGGCCAAGACCTGGGAGTTCCAGGCCCTGCTCAAGGCCCGCGCCGTCGCCGGGGACCCCGACCTGGGGGCGCAGTACATCGACGCCATAACGCCGATGGTCTGGCAGGCGGCCGAGCGCGAGAACTTCGTGGCCGACGTCCAGAAGATGCGCCGCCGCGTCGTCGACAACATCCCCGCGGCCCAGGTCGAGCGCGAGCTGAAGCTCGGCCCCGGCGGCCTGCGCGACGTCGAGTTCGCCGTCCAGCTCCTCCAGCTCGTCCACGGCCGCAGCGACGCCACCCTGCACTCCGGCACCACGCTCGACGCCCTCCAGGCCCTCGCCGCCGGCGGCTACGTCGGCCGCACCGACGCCGCCCAGCTCGGGGACGCGTACCGCTTCCTGCGCGCCATGGAACACCGCATCCAGCTCTACCGCCTGCGCCGCACGCACCTCGTTCCCGAGGACGAGGGCGACCTGCGCCGCCTCGGCCGCTCCATGGGCCTGCGCACCGAACCCGTCGCCGAGCTCCACAAGGCCTGGCGCCGCCACGCCTCCGTGGTCCGCCGGCTGCACGAGAAGCTCTTCTACCGGCCGCTCCTGGACGCCGTCGCCCAGCTCGCCCCCGGCGAGACCCGGCTCTCCCCGCGCGCCGCCGGACAGCGCCTCGAAGCGCTCGGGTACGCCGACCCGGCCTCCGCCCTGCGCCACCTGGAGGCCCTGTCCTCCGGGGTCAGCCGCAAGGCCGCCATCCAACGGACCCTGCTCCCGGTGCTCCTCGGCTGGTTCGCGGACTCCGCCGACCCGGACGCGGGCCTGCTCGGCTTCCGCAAGGTCTCCGACGCCCTCGGCAAGACCCCCTGGTACCTGCGGCTGCTGCGCGACGAGGGCGCCGCGGCCGAGAACCTGGCCCGCGTCCTGTCCGCCGGCCGCCTCGCCCCCGACCTGCTGATGCGGGCCCCCGAAGCGGTGGCCCTGCTCGGCGACCCCGGTGGCCTGGAACCCCGTACGCACGAGGCCCTGGCCCAGGAGGTACTGGCCGCCGTCAACCGCGCCGACGACCCCGAGGTCGGGGTCGCGGCCGCCCGCGGGGTGCGCAGGCGCGAACTCTTCCGCACCACCGCGGCCGACATCATCGGCTCCTACGGCACGGAGGAGAACCCGGCCGAGGAGGACCCCGGCGCCCTCGTCGACCGCGTCGGCAACGCCGTCTCCGACCTCACCGCCGCCACGGTCGCGGGCGCCCTGCGCGCCGCCGTCCGCGGCCAGTGGGGCGACACCCTGCCCACCAAGTTCGCCGTCATCGGCGTCGGCCGCTTCGGCGGCCACGAGCTGGGATACGGCTCCGACGCCGACGTCCTCTTCGTCCACGAACCGCGCGAGGGCGTCGACGAACAGGAGGCCGCCAAGGCCGCGCAGACCGTCGTCTCCGAGATGCGCAGACTGCTCCAGCTGCCGACGGCCGACCCGCCGCTGCTCATCGACGCCGACCTGCGGCCCGAGGGGCGCTCCGGGCCGCTCGTGCGGACCCTGCCCTCCTACGCCGCCTACTACCGGCGCTGGGCCCTGACCTGGGAGAGCCAGGCGCTGCTGCGGGCTGAGCCGGTCGCGGGGGACCCGGAGCTGGGGGCGCGCTTCATCGACCTGATCGACCCGCTGCGCTACCCGGTCGAGGGGCTCGGGGAGGACGCGGTGCGGGAGATCCGGCGGCTCAAGGCGCGGATGGAATCGGAGCGGCTGCCGCGCGGGGCGGACCCGACCCTGCACACGAAGCTGGGCCGGGGCGGGCTGAGCGACGTCGAGTGGACGGTCCAGCTGATCCAGATGCGGCACGCCTGGGCGGAGCCGGGGCTGCGGACCACCCGGACCCGGGAGGCGCTGGCCGCGGCGCACGCGGCGGGCCTGATCCCGACCGAGGAGGCGCAGATCCTGGACGAGGCGTGGGTGCTGGCGACGCGGGTGCGGAACGCGGTGATGCTGGTGCGGGGGCGGGCCGGGGACACGTTCCCCTCCGACGCGCGGGAGCTGGCGGCGGTGGGGCGCTACCTCGGCTACGGGCCGGGCAAGGTGGGGGAGATGCTGGACGACTACCGCCGCATCACTCGGCGGGCCCGTGCGGTCGTCGACGAACTCTTCTACGGCGCGTAACGGGCGCCTCGGCCTCGCCGGGGTCTGACCGGGCCGAATCCAGCCTCTCGGGCCGGCCGGAGCCAATCCAGCTCCGCTGGCGTCTGACCGGGCCGAATCCAGCCCTGCTGGCGTCTGACCGGGCCGAATCCAGCCCTGCTGGCGTCTGACCGGGCCGAATCCAGCCTCGCGGGGGGGGGGGGGGGGGCCCCCCGGGGGGGGGGGGGGGCCGGGGGGGGCGCGTACNNNNGTGGGTCTTCGCCCCGCGCCCAACCCCGCCCCGCGGCCCCCCCCCCCCCCCGCCCGGGCGGCGGGGGGGGCGGGGCGGGGCCCCCCCCCGCCGCGCGGGGGGCCCCCCCCCCCCCGGAGGGTGGGGCCGGAGCCGTGCGGCCGCTGGTCGGCTCGTGTGGCCTCCGGCGGCGCCTCAAACGCCGGCGAGGCTGACTTTGGCTCCGGCCGTGCCTCAAAGGCCGGCGAGGCTGACTTTGGCTCCGGCGGTGCCTCAAGGCCAGCGGGGGCTGGCCTTGGCTCCGGCGGTGACTCGAAGGCCGGTCGCACGTTCGGCCCCGCCGGCGATTGAGGCGCGCCTGCGGAGGGGTAGGAACAGGCGCGTGCCGCTGGTCGGGGGTGCGTACCGAACCGCAGGAGGAGAACCCATGGCCCCGTCGGACCGTTACCTCAGGGCCTGGGACGGCTTCTGGGAGGAGAGCTCCGGCTCCCAGGGCGAGGCCTTCTGGGACGCCCCGCCCGCCCTCACCGCCGAGCGGGACCTCGCCCTGCTGGAGCCCCACGCCGACCCCCGCCTCCCCATCGCCGACCTCGGCTGCGGCAACGGCACCCAGACCCGCTTCCTCGCGACCCGCTTCGCCGCCGCCATCGGCGTGGACCTCGCGGAGGCCGCCGTGGCCCACGCCCGCCGCGCCGACCCGGCCCGGCTGGCCTCGTACGAGCGCCTCGACCTCACCGACGCCCCCGCCGCCCGCGCCCTGCACGACCGCCTCGGCGACACCCACGTCTACCTGCGGGCCGTCCTGCACCAGAGCGACCCCGAGGACCGCCCGGCCGTCGCCGCCTCCGTGGCCGCCCTGCTCGGGGACACCGGCCGGGCGCTGGTGCTGGAGCCCACGGACCGGGCCGAGACGGTCCTGCACACCCTGGGACCGGACCCGAAGCTGCTGCGCGTCAGGGAGCACGACCTGCGCCCCGGCCGCGTGGCCGACGGCGAGGTCGCGGAGCTGCTGCGCGGGGCCGACCTGCGGATCCTGGAAGAGGGCTCGACCACGCTGACGATGAGCGCGGTGCGGGAGGACGGGACCCCCGTCGAACTCCCGGCCCGGTGGTTCGTAGCGGCCAAGGCGTAGGCGACAGGGCCTAGGCGCGCGACCGCACCCGCCGCACCCGGCGCAGCAGCGCGGCCGAGGCCGGGTGCGGTCCGGTGTGCAGGGGGTGGCGCGGCAGCCGGTGCGGCAGCGATCCGTACCAGGCCCGCGAGACGGTGTAGCCGAAGGCCAGGCAGAGCGCGCCGCCCGCCGCGTCGAGCCAGAAGTGGTTCGCGGTCGCGACGATGACGACGAGCGTCGCCGTCGGGTACAGCAGGCCCAGGATCCGCGCCCAGGGCGCCGAGGCGACGGCGAAGACGGTCAGCCCGCACCAGAGCGACCACCCGATGTGCATGGAGGGCATCGCCGCGTACTGGTTCGACATGTGCTTGAGGTCGCCGGAGGCCATGGAGCCCCAGGTGTGGTGCTTGAGCACGGTGTCGATGAACCGCGTGCCGTTCATCAGCCGGGGCGGCGCGAGCGGGAAGAGGTAGTAGCCGACCAGCGCCACACCGGTGGTGGCGAAGAGGACCAGCCGCGCGGCGGCGTACCGCCCCGGATGGAAGCGGTAGATCCAGACGAGTACGCCGATGGTCACGATGAAGTGCAGGGTGGCGTAGTAGTAGTTCATGCCCACGATCAGCCACGTCACCGAATCGACGGCGTGGTTCACGCTCCGCTCCACCGCGATGCCGAGGGTGTTCTCGACGCTCCAGATCCAGTCGGCGTTCGCGAGCGCGGCCGTCTTCTCCTCGGGCACCGAATTGCGGATGAGCGAGTACGTCCAGTAGCTCAGCGCGATCAGCAGGATCTCGAACCAGATCCGTGGTCGTCGCGGGGCGCGCAGCCGGGCCAGGAGCCCGCCCGTGGAGTCCTGCCGGTCGGTGGGGCTCCCGCCCCCGGACACGGCGGGTGACGAGACGTCCGTCCTGGTATCCAGTGTCTTCACACTCACTTCACCCATGGGGAAAGAGTCTGTCAGATCGCGCACCTGCCCCGATCATCCCCCGGTACGGTCTTCCCCGCACGGGATCCGCCCTACGGACGATCGCGCGCGGAATAAGCGCAGGTCAGGGGCTATCGGCGGGTGGGGCCGGAGGCGGTGGACCCGCGCACTACCAGCTCCGGCAGGAAGACGAACTCGCTGTGCGGCGCAGGGGTCCCGCCGATCTCCTCCAGCAGGGTCCGCACGGCGGCCTGCCCCATCGCCTGGACCGGCTGGCGGATGGTCGTCAGCGGCGGATCGGTGAACGCTATGAGCGGCGAGTCGTCGAAGCCGACCACCGAGACGTCCTGCGGCACCCGCAGCCCCTGCTGCCGGGCGGCCCGTACGGCGCCGAGCGCCATCATGTCGCTGGCGCACACGATGGCCGTGCAGCCCCGGGCGATGAGCGCCGTGGCCGCGGCCTGTCCGCCCTCCAGGGTGTACAGCGAGTGCTGGATCAGCTCCTCCGTCGCGGCCTCGTCCAGCCCGAGCCGCTCGCGCATGCCGAGGCGGAAGCCCTCGATCTTGCGGAGCACCGGCACGAACCGCTTCGGCCCGACGGCCAGCCCGATCCGTGTGTGGCCGAGCGCGGTCAGGTGGGTCACCGCGAGCTGCATGGCGGCCCGGTCGTCGGGAGAGACGAAGGGGGCCTGCACCTTGTCGGAGAAGCCGTTGATCAGGACGTACGGGACGCCCTGGCCGCGGAGTTGGTCGTAGCGCCCCATGTCGGCGGTGGTGTCCGCGTGCAGGCCGGAGACGAAGATGATGCCGGAGACCCCGCGGTCCACGAGCATTTCCGTCAGCTCGTCCTCGGTCGATCCGCCGGGCGTCTGGGTGGCCAGCACCGGCGTGTACCCCTGCCGGGTGAGGGCCTGGCCGATGACCTGCGCGAGCGCGGGGAAGATGGGGTTGTCCAGCTCGGGCGTTATCAGCCCGACGAGTCCCGCACTGCGTTGACGCAGCCGCACGGGGCGCTCGTACCCGAGGACGTCGAGCGCGGCCAGCACGGATTCGCGGGTGCCCGCGGCCACACCGGGCTTGCCGTTGAGGACCCGGCTGACTGTGGCTTCGCTGACCCCCGCCTGAGCTGCGATGTCGGCAAGCCGCGCGGTCATGGGAGTGGACTGTACCGGTCGCACGTCACATTGCCCACCACGTGCACGTATCGGGGGGAAGCAGGACGGTGCGCCCGTCCGTCTCCACCGGAGAGCTGGACAGTACGGGCCTTCCGGGAGCCGGAAGCTCCACCGGGGAAGGGCCCGTGTTGAGCGTGCACACGAAGCCGGGGCGGGAGAAGAGGAGCACCCCCTGCGGCCCGGGCAGCCACCGCATCCCGGTCGGGCCGGGATCCGCCCAGCCGTCCGGATCGGCAGGTTCGGCGGGCCCGGTGGATCCGGACGGCCGGGCCGATCCGGTGGGGTGCGGCCGGCCGGCCTCCGGTGCGCCGAGACCCGGCATGACCCGGCGCAGCTCGATGGCGGCCCGGTAGAGCTCCAGGGTGGAGTGCGGGTCGCCCGCCTGCGCGGCCACGCTCAGCCCCGCCCACTCCACCGGCTGCGGCAACCAACTCCCCCCGCTCCCGAAACCGTACGGAGCCACCTCACCGGACCACGGAATCGGCACCCGACACCCGTCCCGCAACCCGTCCTGCCCGGCACCGCGCACGAACGCCGGATCCTGACGCACCCCATCAGGAAGATCCACCACCTCCGGCAGACCCAGCTCCTCCCCCTGGTACACATACGCCGACCCCGGCAACGCCAGCATCAACAATGCCGCCGCCCGGGCCCGGGCGAGGCCCTGCGCGCCACCCCCGTAGCGGGTCACGTGCCGCACCACATCGTGATTCGACAGCACCCACGTCGTCGGAGCACCGACCGCGGTGGTGGCGGCCAGGGACCCGTCGATGACCGTCCGCATCGCCTCCGCATCCCAGGGGCACTTGAGGAAGCGGAAGTTGAAGGCCTGGTGCAGCTCGTCGGGGCTGACGTACAGGGCGAGCCGCTCGGAGGTCGGCGCCCAGGCCTCGGCGACCCCGATCCGCTGGCCGTCGTAGCTGTCGAGCAGGCGGCGCCAGGAGCGGTGGATCTCGTGCACCCCGTCCTGGTCGAAGAAGGGGAGCGGCTCGCTGCCGATCAAGGTGGCCTGCGCTCCGCGCCCGAGGTCCGGCAGCCCGGCCGCCTTGACCATGCCGTGCGCGACGTCGATGCGGAAGCCGTCGACCCCCAGGTCGAGCCAGAACCGCAGGACGGAGTCGAACTCCGCCCGCACCTCGGGGTGCTCCCAGTTCAGATCGGGCTGCTCGGGGGCGAAGAGGTGCAGGTACCACTCACCGCCGGAGCCGGAGCCGGAGCCGCCCCCGGAGCCGGAGCCGTCAGACCCGTCCGCGCCCTCCGCACCGTCCGCGACCCGCGTCCACGCCGGGCCGCCGAAGATCGACTCCCAGTCGTTCGGCGGCAGCTCCCCGCCCGCCCCGCGCCCGGGCCGGAAGTGGAAGCGGGCCCGCGCCGGCCCGCCCGGCGCCCCGGCGAGCGCCGCCCGGAACCAGGGGTGCTGCTCGGAGGTGTGGTTCGGCACCACGTCCACGATCACCCGCAGCCCCAGCGCGTGCGCGGCCCGGACCAGCGCGTCGGCGTCGGAGAGGTCGCCGAAGAGGGGGTCGACGGCCCGGTAGTCGGCGACGTCGTAGCCGCCGTCCGCCTGCGGGGACACGTAGAAGGGGGTGAGCCACAGCGCGTCCACCCCGAGCCGGGCCAGGTGGGGGAGGCGCTCGCGCACCCCGCGCAGGTCGCCGATCCCGTCCCCGTCGCTGTCGCCGAAGGACCGCACGTACACCTGGTAGATGACGGCATCGCGCCACCAACCGCCGCTCGCGGTGACGTTGCTGGAAGCGCTTGCAAGCCGCGAGGCGGTCAGTTCATGGGTCATATCGGGGTCAACGTGCGGACCCGGCGCCTGGTTGCGGGCCCGGTCACCCGAAGACGGTTCGAACTAACAGCAAGCTGCGGCAACCGTACGGACACACGGATGTAACGATCACCAGGTCTTGCAGAAAATTGCCGCAAGGTCTTTCGGTCGGCTTTCAGGCTTGTTACGTTCCTGGCAACTCGGGACCGCGAGGGCGCGGCCGGGATCATCGAAGGAGTTCATATGCGGCGTGGCATAGCGGCCACCGCGCTGGTCGCGGCTCTGGCGCTCGCGGCGACGGCTTGCGGCGGCGACAAGAACGACAACGGCGGCGGCGACAACGCCGGTGGCGAGATCTCCGGCACGGTCACCTGGTGGGACACCTCCAACGACACGGAGAAGGCGACTTTCCAGAAGATCGCCGAGGCGTTCACCGCCAAGCACCCGAAGGTGACCGTCAAGTACGTCAACGTGCCGTACGGCGACGCGCAGAACAAGGTCAAGAACGCCTTCAGCAGCGGCGCCGAGGCCCCCGACGTCATCCGTGCCGACGTCGGCTGGGTCGCCGACTTCGCCTCGCTGGGCTACCTGGACAAGGTGCCCGCGGACGCGGCGAAGAAGGTCGACTCCGACTTCCTGCCCCAGGCCGCGGCCAGCGGCAAGTACGAGGGCCAGCTCTACGCCGTACCGCAGGTCATCGACTCCCTCGGCCTCTTCTACAACAAGAAGATGCTGGCGGACGCGGGCGTCAAGCCCCCGACCACGCTCGAAGAGGTCAAGACCGCGGCCGCCGCGATCAAGGCGAAGACCGGCAAGACCGGCCTCTACGTCCGCGGCGACGACTCCTACTGGTTCCTCCCCTTCATCTACGGTGAGGGCGGCGACCTCGTCGACGCCAAGACCAAGACGGTCACCGTCGACAACGCGGCGGGCGTCAAGGCCTTCAAGGACGCCCGCGACCTGATCACCTCCGGCGCCGCCGTCACCAACGCCACCGACGGCTACGACAACATGCAGACCGCCTTCAAGTCGGGCGAGGTCGCGATGATGGTCAACGGCCCCTGGGCGGTCAAGGACACCTTCTCCGGCGCCCAGTTCGCCGACAAGGCCAACCTCGGCATCAGCGCGGTCCCGGCCGGCTCCGTCAAGGCGGGCGCCCCGCAGGGCGGTCACGACCTGGCCGTCTACGCGGGCTCCAAGAACCGCACCGCCGCGCACGCCTTCGTCGAGTACATGTCCTCGCAGGAGACCCAGGTCCAGGCGACCAAGGAACTGAGCCTGCTCCCGACCCGCACCGCCGCCTACGAGGTGCCGGACGTCAAGGGCAACGAGATCGTCGCCTTCTTCAAGCCCGCCGTGGACAAGGCCGTCGAGCGCGCCTGGATCCCGGAGAACGGCTCCCTCTTCGAGCCGCTCAAGGTGCAGTACACCAAGGCGGTCACCGGCGCCTCCAGCCCGGAGGACGCGGCCAAGGCGACCGGTACCGAGTTCCGCAAGATCCTCAAGGGTTGGAAGTAGCACGACGATGGCTGCTGAGACCAGCCGGTCCGTGGTGCCGGCCGCGGGTGACGACGTCACCCGCGGCCGGAGCCGCGAGGCCGACCGCAACCCCGGGGCCCGCCCCGGCCGGGTCCGGCGCGCGCTGGCCACCCACTGGTACGCCTGGACGATGGTCACCCCCGTGGTGCTCGTCCTCGGCGTGATCATCGGGTGGCCGCTGGTCCGCGGGATCTACCTGTCGCTGACCGACGCCAACGAGCGCAACGTCGCCCGTACGATCGGCCCCAACACCATCGACGCGACCTATCAGTTCGTCGGCCTCGACAACTACACGGCCGCGCTGAGCGACCCGGTCTTCCTGGACCGGCTGGTGTGGACGGTCATCTGGACCGTCGCCTGCGTGTCCATCACCTTCGCGCTCGGCCTCGGCCTCGCCAATGTCCTGAACCGGGAGTTCCGGGGCCGCGCCGTCTACCGGATGGCGCTCATCCTGCCCTGGGCCGTCCCCGGCTTCGTGTCCGTCTTCGCCTGGCGGTTCCTCTTCAACCGCGACAACGGCATCCTGAACAAGGTCCTCGAAGGCGGCGGGATCTCCGCCGTGCCGTGGCTCGACGACCCCACCTGGGCCAAGCTCGCGGTCATCACCGTCAACGTCTGGCTGGGCATCCCCTTCATGATGGTGGCCCTGCTCGGCGGCCTCCAGTCCATCCCCGGCGAGCTGTACGAGGCCGCCGAGATGGACGGCGCGAGCCCCTGGCAGCGCTTCCGGCACATCACCCTGCCGGGGCTGCGCTCGGTCAGCATGACGGTGATCCTGCTCTCCACCATCTGGACCTTCAACATGTTCCCGGTGATCTTCCTGCTCACCCGCGGCGGGCCGGGCGACGCCACCGAGATCCTGGTGACGCAGGCGTTCCGGCAGGCGTTCGTGACCAGCCCGCGCGACTTCGCCGGGTCCGCGACCTGGGGCGTCCTCATCCTTGCCCTGCTCATGATCTTCGCGCTGGTCTACCGGCGTTCGCTGCGCAAGCAGGGAGAGGTGTGGTGACCGTGACGACCACCTCCGACGCCGCCGACGCCGCCGGGGCCGACGGCCGGCTCACGGCGAACGTCAAGGCCAAGGCGGACAAGGCGGTGCGGCCGCGCGGGCAGCGCGGGCCGCTCGCCTCCGTTTCCCTGCACGCCACGCTCGTCGTCGCGGCCGTCATCGCGGTCTTCCCGGTGCTGTGGATCCTGCTGACCTCGCTCAAGCCGCCGCAGCAGGCCGTCAGTACCGACTTCATCAAGGACCCGACCCTCGACAACTACCGCTACCTGGTGGACCACACGTCCTTCTTCACCTGGTTCGGCAACTCGGTGCTGGTCGCGGGCATCACCACCGTCCTCGGCGTGTTCATCGCCGCGACCACCGGGTACGCGGTCAGCCGGTTCAGGTTCCCCGGCATGAAGCCGCTGATGTGGACCCTCCTGGTCACCCAGATGTTCCCGATGGCCATCCTCATCGTCCCGCTCTACAACCTGATGGGGCAGCTGGGGCTGCTCAACCAGCCGCTCGGCCTGATCATCACGTACCTCACCATCGCGGTGCCGTTCTGCGCCTGGATGATGAAGGGCTTCTTCGACACCATCCCGATCGAGATCGACGAATCCGGTCGGGTCGACGGGCTCAACCCCTTCGGGACCTTCTGGCGGCTGATCCTCCCGCTGGCCCGCCCGGGCCTCGCGGTCACCGCCTTCTACTCCTTCATCACCGCCTGGGGCGAGGTGGCGTACGCCTCCGCCTTCCTGGTCGGCGACGACAACCTCACGCTGGCCGGGGGTCTGCAGACCTTCGTCACCCAGTACACCGCCAACTGGGGTCCGATGACGGCGGCTTCCGTCGTCATCGCCATCCCCGCGGCGATCTTCTTCGTCTTCGCCCAGCGTCACCTCGTCGCCGGTATGACCGCGGGCGCGACCAAGGGCTGACCACCCTTCCCGACGCGTACACCGGCCCGATCTCTCCAAGGACGACATGACCCAGCACCTCGCCGACGCTCTTCCCACCGCGACCGGCACCCAGCCCGGCTGGTGGCGGGAAGCGGTGATCTACCAGGTCTATCCGCGCAGCTTCGCCGACAGCAACGGGGACGGGATGGGGGACCTCGAAGGGGTCCGGACCCGGCTGCCCTACCTCAAGGAACTGGGCGTCGACGCCGTCTGGCTCAGCCCGTTCTACGCCTCCCCACAGGCCGACGCGGGCTACGACGTCGCCGACTACCGGGCCATCGACCCGATGTTCGGCAGCCTGCACGACGCCGACGCCGTGATCCGCGAAGCCCACGCGCTGGGCCTGCGGATCATCGTGGACCTCGTCCCCAACCACTGCTCCGACCAGCACGAATGGTTCAAGCAGGCGCTGCGCGAGGGGCCCGGCAGCCCGCTGCGCGAGCGCTTCCACTTCCGGCCCGGGCGGGGGGCGGGCGGGGAGCTGCCGCCGAACGACTGGGAGTCGATCTTCGGCGGGCCGGCGTGGACGCGGGTCGCGGAGGGTTCCGACGGCTCCGACGGCTCCGACGGCTCCGACGGTTCCGGCGGGGAGTGGTACCTGCACCTCTTCGCCCCCGAGCAGCCCGACTTCAACTGGGAACACCCGGCCGTCCAGGACGAGTTCCGCTCCATCCTGCGGTTCTGGCTGGACCTCGGCGCCGACGGCTTCCGCATCGACGTCGCGCACGGCCTGGTCAAGGCCCCCGGCCTGCCCGACCTCGGCCGCGACGAGCAGCTCAAGCTGCTGGGCAACCAGGTCCTGCCCTTCTTCGACCAGGACGGGGTCCACGAGATCTACCGCTCCTGGCGGACCGTGCTGGAGGAGTACGCCGGTGACCGCATCGGCGTCGCCGAGGCGTGGACCCCGAGCGCGGACCGCACCGCTCTCTACCTGCGGCCCGACGAGCTGCACCAGGCCTTCAACTTCCAGTACCTGAACACCGGATGGGACGCGGACGCGCTGCGCGCGACCATCGACGAATCGCTCGACGCGATGCGGGTCGTGGCGGCTCCGACGACGTGGGTGCTGTCGAACCACGATGTGGTGCGGCACGTGACCCGCTACGGCGGCGGCGCGCAGGGCCTCGCCCGGGCGCGGGCGGCGGCGTTGCTGATGCTGGCGTTGCCGGGCTCGGCGTATGTGTACCAGGGGGAGGAGCTGGGTCTGCCGGAGGTGACGGACCTGCCGGACGAGGTGCGTCAGGACCCGGCGTTCGTGCGCAGTGCCGGGCAGGACGGGTTGCGGGACGGCTGCCGGGTGCCGATTCCGTGGTCGGGCGAGGTGGCTCCGTACGGCTTCGGTTCGGGTGGCAGCTGGCTGCCGCAGCCGGGGGAGTGGGCGGGGTTGAGCGTGGCCGCGCAGAGCGGCGACCCGCACTCCACCCTGGAGCTCTACCGGGCCGCGCTGCGGATCCGGCGCGAGCGGGCGGAGCTGGGCGCGGGCGACGCGGTCGAGTGGCTGGCGGCGCCGGCCGGGGTGCTGGCCTTCCGGCGCGGGGAGTTCGTCTGCACGGTGAACACGGGCGGCGCTGCGGTACGTACCCCCGCCCCCGGAACCGTGCTGCTGGCCAGCGGTCCGCTGGCCGACCCGGACCTGCTCCCGGCCGACACGGCGGTGTGGTGGCAGGGGTGACCTCCCCCCTTCGGCTGACGGACATCGCCGCGCAGGCCCAGGTCAGCGAGGCGACCGTCAGCCGGGTGCTCAACGGCAAGGCGGGCGTGGCGGCCGGCACCCGGCACAAGGTGCTGGCCGCGCTCGACCTGCTCGGCTACGAACGGCCCGTACGGCTGCGCAGGCGCAGCAACGGGCTCGTCGGGCTGCTCATCCCCGAGCTGACCAACCCGATCTTCCCCGCCTTCGCGCAGGTCATCGAGCAGGCGCTGGCGGGGCACGGGTACACGCCGGTGCTGTGCACGCAGACGCCCGGCGGGGCCACCGAGGACGAGCTGGTGGAGCAGCTGGAGCAGCGCGGGGTGACGGGGATCGTCTTCCTGTCCGGGCTGCACGCGGACTCCACGGCGGACCCGACGCGCTACCAGCGGCTCGCGGCCCGCGGGGTCCCGTTCGTCCTGATCAACGGCTTCAACGAGCACGTCCACGCCCCCTTCATCTCGCCGGACGACCGGGCGGCCGCGGACATGGCCGTGCGTCATCTGGAGGCCCTCGGGCACCGGCGGATCGGGCTGGCGATCGGCCCGACGCGGTACGTGCCCTCGGCCCGCAAGGAGCAGGGGTTCCTGGCCGCCGTGCCCTCGGCCGGGGCCGAAGGGCTGATCCAGCGCACGCTCTTCACGGTGGAGGGCGGGCACGCGGCGGGCGGTGCGCTGCTGGACCGGGGCTGCACGGGGATCGTCTGCGGGAGCGACCCGATGGCGCTGGGCGTCATCCGGGCGGCCCGCGAGCGGGGGCTGCGGGTCCCGGAGGACGTGTCGGTCGTCGGCTTCGACGACTCGCCGCTGATCGCGTTCACGGACCCGCCGCTGACCACGGTCCGCCAGCCGGTCCGCGCGATGGCGACGGCGGCGGTGGGCGCCCTGCTGGAGGCGGTGGGCGGCACGCCGGTCCAGCGCACGGAGTTCGTCTTCCAACCCGAACTGGTCGTCCGCGGCTCGACGTCCCAGGCCCCGGGCGTCTGACGGCTCCGCTCCGACGGCAGGCCGGGCCGCGCTCGGGGGGTCGGGCGGGCCGGTGCGTACGGGCCCCGGGTCGGTGGGGCGGGGGTGGCGGTGCGCGGGCGGCGGGGGCCGTCTCCTCGGCTCGCGGAACCTTCGCGGCGTCGGAGTCATGGGCCGGTGCCGGTTCCGCTCGGCCTGCGGGGACGACCCCCACCGCCCACACCCCACCACCCCCGCGCGCAGCCCCCGGGCCGACGGCCCCTCGGCCCCGCCGACGTACGCGTACCGCTCAGTCATCAAACGGTTCCTCAAGGGACGAGAGGAACCGCTCCCAGCCGGCGCGAGCGCGGTCGAGTACTGCCTGGCTGAGCCCGGGCCTGGCTTCCATGTTCGGCCAGGGGTCGTCAGGGGTCGCCGTCGGAGGCTCCTCCTTGGGGCTCTTTCGATCTGTGGTCATGACTCCATGAGACCGCCCTCCAAGTCCTCTTCCCAGGGGAATCCTTCGGGGGAAAATCCCGTCAAGGGGGGAACCGGCGGGGGAAAGCACGGCCATCATGGGGCGACGTCGACCGACGGGGGTCACACTCGTGCCAGCGGACCCGTTCAGCCAGTTACTGCGCCGCCTCCGTACAGAGGCCGGGCGCACTCAGGAGCAGCAGGCGGCCGCGATCAACACGGCCTCCGGCCGGGACACCATGACTCGCCGCGAGATCAGTCGCTATGAGCGCGGCGAGAACATCCCGACCGCCCACACCATCCGACACATCGCCCTGGCCTGCGGCGTACCACCGGAGCAGCTCGGCCGGGAGGCCGCCGCCGCCCGTGCGCGACGCAAGATGTCGGCGGAACGCGAAGAACAGGAGTCCGAGGCCATGGAGCGGCGGAAGCTGATCGGAGGCACGGTCCTGGGCGCTGCCGCGGTGAGTGAGCCGTGGGCGAGACTCGCCCACGCCCTCGGCGGGAACGGTCGTGTCGACGGCCGCGCGGCCGATGCCCTGGTGGAGCGAGCCGGTGCTTTGCACATCAGTGAGAACCACTTGACGGCACGGCAGTTGCAAGGCTGCGTCGTGACGCACCTCGATGCCGTCACCGCTGTTCTGCCCCGTGCCTTCGGCCACGAGAAGGACCTCCGCGTCGCGGCCGGCGAGACGGCGGCGCTGGCCGGTTGGATCGCTTGGGACCTGGGTGACCACTCCGCGGCCCGTTCGTACTATCGGGTGACCGCTGATTGCGCCGATTCCTCAGGCCATCCACCGTTGCGCGCACTCGCCCTGGCCTACGCGAGCTACGGAGAGGCCGTTCCGGTCCGCAGGTTGGAACTCCTGGAGCGGGCGGTCGCTTGCGTTCGCGGCCCGGGCAATGCCACCGCCGCGGCCTGGATCCACGCCCGCCATGCGGAGGAAGCGGCTGACACCGGCGATGCGACCGCGGCCCTACGAGCACTCGATCGTGCCCGCACCGCCTACGACTATGCCGACCACACGGCAGAGCAGGCGTGGGTGCGGTTCATGACACCAGCCCGGATGGATTCCCTGGTGCTCTCCGTCTACGGGCGACTCGCCCACCCGGAGCTGGCCGAGGCGGCTGCCGTTGCCACGAGGCGATTGGGTGGCGCGTTGTCAGATGCGGGCGTCGTCGTCCTCGGGGATCTGGCTGCCGCTCTGCTCGTCGGCGGGGACCTCGACCAGGGCGTGCACGTGGCCCGGCAGTTCGCCAGAGCGGCGGACGCCCGGCCGAACACGATGGGCCGGGCGCGTGCGCTCACCATCGCGGGTCGGCTTCCCCGTAGAGAGGCCGAGCTGGCAGCGCACCTCAGGGGGTGCGCTGCCTGAGCGGTGCGATCACCGTTGGCGTGGTCTCGGCGGCGACCCACGACAGGTAGGCGTCCGAACCGTCGTCCACCGCGAGGACGATCCACTCGGGTACGTCGTAACCGTGCTGCTGCCCGACCCACGTGCTCAGGGCGGGCAGCCGGGCGCGCGTCGTCTTGTAGGAGACGCGCCATTCGGTCGCCGTTTCGACGGCGCCCTGCCACCGGTAGACGGCGGTGAGCGGTGCGTCGATGTGGGCGCAGGCGGCCAGTCGCGCCTCCACCGCGCCCCGTGCCAACTCCCTAGCCGCCAGCTCGTCGTCGATGGTGGTCTGCGCGATCACGATGTCCGTCGTCATGGTGGCCCTCCTGCTGCGTCGGTGTGCCTCGATGGACCCTACCCAGGCGCTCCCGCGGGTGACGCTCCCTCATGGACCTGGCCAGGACACGACGGAGAAACAATTCTGCAATCTCTTGCGCAAGGTCTTGCAGGGGGCAGGGGTGGGGCCTACGGTCGCCAACAATCCCCACCTCTTCGCCAGGAGGACCCCCATGCCCCGCATCCACAGAGCCGTGGTCGCGCTCACCGCCCTCGTCGCCGCCGCAGGCACCTGGCAGGCCCCCCACGCCGCCGCCGCGCCGCCCGGTGAGCGCGACGTCACCGCGGTGCTCTTCGAGTGGAACTTCGCCTCCGTCGCCAAGGCCTGCACCGACAGCCTCGGGCCCGCCGGGTACGGCTACGTGCAGGTCTCGCCGCCCCAGGAGCACATCCAGGGGTCCCAGTGGTGGACCTCGTACCAGCCGGTCAGTTACAAGATCGCCGGGCGGCTCGGTGACCGGGGCGCCTTCAAGGCGATGGTCGACACCTGCCACGCCGCGGGCGTGAAGGTGGTCGCCGACTCCGTCATCAACCACATGGCCGCCGCCGACGGCACCGGCACCGGGGGCAGTTCGTACACGAAGTACAACTACCCGGGTCTGTACTCCGGCGCCGACATGGACGACTGCCGCGCCACGATCTCCACCTACCAGGACCGGGCGAACATCCAGAACTGCGAGCTGGTGCAGCTGGCCGATCTGGACACCGGCGAGGAGTACGTGCGCGGGCGCATCGCCGGGTACCTGAACGACCTGCTCTCCCTCGGCGTCGACGGCTTCCGGATCGACGCCGCCAAGCACATGCCCGCCGCCGACCTCGCCAACATCAAGTCCCGGCTGACCAAGCCGAACGCCTACTGGAAGCAGGAGGCGATATACGGTGCGGGCGAGGCCGTCCAGCCGAGCGAGTACCTCGGCAACGGGGACGTGCAGGAGTTCCGCTACGCCCGCGACCTCAAGCGGGTCTTCCAGAACGAGAACCTGGCCTACCTGAAGAACTTCGGCGAGTCCTGGGGGTACATGCCGAGCGGCCAGGCCGCCGTATTCGTCGACAACCACGACACCGAGCGCGGCGGGGACACCCTCGACTACAAGGCGGGCGCGACCTACACCCTCGCCAATGTCTTCATGCTGGCCTGGCCCTACGGTTCCCCCGACGTGCACTCGGGCTACTCCTTCACCGACCGCGACGCCGGTCCGCCGAACGGCGGCGCCGTCAGCTCCTGTTACGCCGACGGCTGGACCTGCCAGCAC
The DNA here is from genome assembly GCF_044454405.1 of Streptomyces sp. NPDC051555. NCBI lineage: Bacteria > Bacillati > Actinomycetota > Actinomycetes > Kitasatosporales > Streptomycetaceae > Streptomyces > Streptomyces sp. NPDC051555. Next base: position 104,786 of record NZ_JBITDP010000025.1, read on the forward strand.
GCCTGGCGCGAGATCTCCTCGATGGTGGGCTTCCGCAACGCGGCCCGCGGCCAGGGCGTCACCAACTGGTGGGACAACGGCGGGGACCAGATCGCCTTCGGGCGCGGCGCCAAGGCGTACGTGGCCATCAACCACGAGGCGTCGGCGCTCACCCGGACCTTCCAGTCCTCCCTCCCGGCCGGCGACTACTGCGACGTGCAGAGCGGGCGGGCCGTCACCGTGAACGGCTCCGGGCAGTTCACCGCGACCCTCGGGCCGGACACCGCCGTCGCCCTCCACGCGGGCGCCCGCACGTGCGGCGGCGGCTCCACCCCGCCGCCCGCGACCGCCGGTGCCTCCTTCGCGGTCAACGCCACCACCGTTCCGGGCCAGGACGTCTACGTCACCGGCGACCAAGGCGCGCTCGGGAACTGGAACCCCGCCTCCGCGCTGAAGCTCGACCCGGCCGCCTACCCGGTCTGGAAGCTCGACGTCGCCCTGCCCGCGGGCACCTCCTTCGCCTACAAGTACGTCCGTAAGGACGCCGCGGGCAACGTCACCTGGGAGAGCGGGGCCAACCGTACGGCCACCGTCCCCGCGAGCGGGAAGGTCGCGCTGAGCGACACCTGGCGCAACTGACGCCCGCCGCGTCCCACCCCCTACCCGCTGAGGAGATCCCGCCTTGATACGCCCAGCCGCAGGAATCGTCGCCGCCGCCCTGGCCGTGACGTTGCTGCCCGCACTCCCCGCGGAGGCCGCCGGCACGGCGCCCGCCCCGCCCTCGGACGCGAAACTGGCGGCGCAGCCCGCCCGGCACGACCTGACCCGGGAGCAGTTCTACTTCGTGCTCCCGGACCGCTTCGCGAACGGCGACCCGCGCAACGACCGCGGCGGCCTGACCGGCAGCCGCTCGCAGACCGGTCTGGACCCGACGGACAAGGGCTTCTACCAGGGCGGCGACCTTAAGGGGCTGACCGACCGGCTCGACTACATCAAGGGGCTGGGCACCACCGCCATCTGGATGGCGCCCATCTTCAAGAACCAGCCGGTGCAGGGCGAGGGGGCGAACGCCTCGGCGGGCTATCACGGCTACTGGATCACGGACTTCACCCAGGTCGATCCGCACTTCGGGACCAACGCCGATCTGGAGCGGCTGATCGACAAGGCGCACGGGAAGGGGATGAAGGTCTTCTTCGACGTCATCACCAACCACACCGCTGACGTCATCGACTACAAGGAGAAGTCGTACTCCTACCTGTCCAAGGGGGCCTTTCCCTATCTGACCAAGGACGGGGTGGCCTTCGACGACTCCGACTACGCGAACGGGAAGGAAGCCGGCAAGAAGCCCTTCCCGAAGGCCGGTCCGGCCTCCTTCCCGCGCACGCCGCTCGTGCCCGCGGCGAAGAAGGACGCCAAGGTCCCGGCCTGGCTGAACGATCCGACGATGTACCACAACCGGGGCGACTCCACCTTCGCGGGCGAATCCGCCGAACAGGGCGACTTCTCCGGGCTCGACGACCTGTGGACCGAGCGTCCCGAGGTGGTCAGCGGGATGGAGAAGATCTACGAGAAGTGGGTCCGGGATTTCGACATCGACGGCTTCCGGATCGACACCGTCAAACACGTCGACCTGCCGTTCTGGACGCAGTGGGCCACCGCCCTCGACACGTACGCCGCCCAGCGCGGGCGCTCGAAGTTCTTCATGTTCGGCGAGGTGTACTCCGCGGACCCGGCCGTCACCTCGCCCTACGTCACGCAGGGCCGCCTCGACGCCACCCTCGACTTCCCGCTCCAGGACGCGATCCGGGCGTACGCCGCCCAGGGCGCCGGAGCCGGCCGGCTGGCCTCCGTCCTCGGGGCGGACTACCGGTACACCAGCGACAAGGCCAACGCCTACGAGCAGGTGACCTTCCTCGGCAACCACGACATGGGGAGGTTCGGCTCCTTCCTCAAGCAGGACCGGCCGGGGGCGGGGGAGCAGGAACTGCTCGACCGCTACCGGCTGGCGAACGAGCTGATGTTCTTCTCCCGCGGCAACCCGGTGATCTACTACGGCGACGAGCAGGGGTTCACGGGCGCCGGCGGCGACAAGGACGCCCGGCAGTCCCTCTTCGCCTCCAAGACGCCGGACTATCTGGATGACGACCAGCTCGGAACGGCGCGCACGCACGCCGGCGATGCCTACGATCCGGGACACCCGCTCTACCAGCAGATCAGCGCCCTCTCCCGGCTGACCAAGGCCCACCCCGCCCTGCGCGACGGCGTCCAGAGCGAACGCCTCGCCGACGGCTCCGTCTACGCCTTCGCCCGGACCGACGCGCGCACCCGCACCGAATACCTGGTCGCCGCCAACAACGGCGCCGCGCCCCGCACCGTGGAACTCGACGCCCCGGCCGGCGCCGCCTACGGCGTCCTCTACGGCGGCGCGGGCACCACCACCGTCTGGGCCTCCTCCACCGGCAAGCTCTCCCTCACCGTCCCCGCCCTCGGCTCGGTGGTCCTCATGGGCGCCACCCCGCTCCCGGCCCCCACCACCCGCCCCGCCCTGACCCTCACCCCGCCCGCCCCCGGCGCCACCGGCACCGTGGAGCTGTCGGCGGACGTCACCGGCGGCGGCCTGAACCGGGTCGTCTTCGCCGCCCAGAGCGGCAACGACGCCTGGCAGGTCCTCGGCTCCGCCGACCACGCCCCCTACAAGGTCACCCAGCGGGTGAGCGCCCCCGCGGGCACCCCGCTGCGCTACAAGGCGGTCGTCGTCGACGCCTCCGGCCGCACCGCGAGCGCCCTCGCCGCCTCCGTCGCCGGGCAGGCACCGCCCCCCGAGGTCCCCACCGCCACCCAGCGCGACTACGCCGTCGTCCACTACAACCGCCCCGACGGGGACTACACGAACTGGCGGCTCTACGCCTGGGGCGACCTGGCGGACGGCGAGTCCACTCCCTGGCCCGCCGGACACGACTTCACCGGCCGCGACGCCTACGGCGCCTTCGCTTACGTCAAGCTCAAGTCCGGGGCGAGCAGCGTCGGTTACCTCGTCATCGACAAGGACGGCACGAAGGACGTCGCCGCCGACCGCACCATCGACGTGACCAGGACCGGCGAGATCTGGCTGGAGCAGGGCAAGGAAGCGGCCCGCACCGACCGCCCGAGCTACCCGCCCCAGGACCAGGCCACGGCGGTCCTGCACCTGAAGCGCCCCGACGGCGCCTACGACGGCTGGGGCCTGCACGTGTGGACCGGCGCGGCCACCCCCAGCGACTGGTCCAAGCCGCTGCTCCCCGCCCGCACCGACTCCTTCGGCGCGGTCTACGAGGTCCCGCTCGCCCCGGGCGCCACCTCGCTGAGCTACATCCTCCACAAGGGGGACGAGAAGGACCTGCCCACCGACCAGTCCCTCGACCTCAAGGCCACCGGCCACGAGGCCTGGCTGCTCGCCGGCCGGCAGAAGTACCTGCTGCCGCAGCCCGCCGGCTCCGCCGCCGCCCTCGACCTGACCAAGTCCGAGGCCGTCTGGATCGACCGCGACACCCTCGCCTGGAACGCCCCGCCCGCCGCCGCCTCCGTGCAGCTCCTGGCCTCGCGGGAGGGCGCGGTCAAGGCCGCCGACGGCGTCCTCACCGGTACCGAGAAGGCCCGGTGGCTGCGGCTGACCCCGGCCGCGCTGAGCGCCGTACAGAAGCAGAAGTTCCCGCACCTGGCGGCGTACACCGCCTTCACCGTCGACCCGCGCGACCGCGACCGGGTGCGCGAGGCGCTGCGCGGGCAGCTCGTCGCGAGCGCCCGCACCGCGGGCGGCGCCGTCCTCGCCGCCACCGGGGTGCAGCTCGCCGGCGTCCTGGACGACCTGTACGCGAACACGACCCCGCTCGGCCCCACCTTCTCCGGCCGCGGCCCCCGGCTCGCGCTCTGGGCGCCCACCGCCCAACAGGTCTCCCTCGAACTCGACGGCGGCGCCCGCACCGTCCCCATGCACCGCGACGACGCCACCGGCGTCTGGTCGGTGGACGGTGAGCGTTCCTGGGCCGGCAAGCGCTACCGCTACGCGGTGACCGTCTGGGCGCCGAGCGTCCGACAGGTGGTCCGGAACCTGGTCACGGACCCCTACTCCACCGCGCTGACCACCGATTCGACCTACAGCCTCGTCACCGACCTGGCCGCGCCCGCGCTCCGGCCGCCCGGCTGGCGCGAGCTGCGCAAGCCCGCCGCCGTCCCCTTCACCTCCGCCCAGATCCAGGAACTCCACATCCGGGACTTCTCGGTGGCCGACCCCACCAGCAAGCACCCCGGCCAGTACCTGGCCTTCACCGACACCGACTCGGCGGGCATGAAGCACCTGCGCTCGCTGGCCGCCGCGGGCACCTCCTACGTCCACCTCCTGCCCGCCTTCGACATCGCGACCATCCCCGAGGACCCGGCGAACCGCACCACCCCCGCCTGCGACCTCACGGTCTACGCCCCCGACTCCCCGCAGCAGCAGGCGTGCGTGGCGGCCGCCGCCGCGAAGGACGCCTACAACTGGGGCTACGACCCGCTGCACTACACCGTCCCGGAGGGCTCGTACGCGAGCGACCCGAACGGCACCGCCCGCACCGTCGAGTTCCGCCGCATGGTGCAGTCCCTGAACGGCGCGGGCCTGCGCACGGTGATGGACGTGGTCTACAACCACACCGCCGCCTCCGGCCAGTCGGACCAGTCCGTCCTGGACCGGGTCGTCCCCGGCTACTACCAGCGCCTGCTCGCCGACGGCTCCGTCGCCACCAGCAGCTGCTGCTCCAACACCGCCACCGAGAACGCCATGATGGGCCGCCTGGTCGTGGACTCCGTGGTCACCTGGGCCAAGGAGTACAAGGTCGACGGCTTCCGCTTCGACCTGATGGGCCACCAGCCGAAGGCCAACATCCTGGCCGTGCGCGCCGCCCTGGACCGGCTGACCCCGGCGAAGGACGGGGTCGACGGGAAGAAGGTGATCCTCTACGGCGAGGGCTGGAACTTCGGCGAGGTCGCCGACGACGCCCGCTTCGTCCAGGCCACCCAGAAGAACATGGCCGGCACCGGCATCGCCACCTTCTCCGACCGGGCCCGCGACGCGGTCCGCGGCGGCGGCCCCTTCGACGAGGACCCGCGCGTGCAGGGCTTCGCCTCCGGTCTCTTCACCGACCCCAACGCGGCCCCCGCGAACGGCACCCCCGAGCAGCAGCTGGCCCGGCTCCGGCACGCCCAGGACCTGATCAAGGTCGGGCTCACCGGCAACCTGGCGGGCTACCGCTTCACGGACGCCACCGGCGCTTCGGTCACGGGCGCCCAGCTGGACTACAACGGCCAGGGCGCCGGCTACGCGGCGGCGCCGGGCGACGCCCTCGCCTACGCGGACGCCCACGACAACGAATCGCTCCACGACGCCCTCAAGTACAAGCTCCCGCCCGCCACCTCCCCCGCGGACCAGGCCCGGATGCAGGTCCTGGCGATGGCCACGGCCACCCTCTCGCAGGGCCCGTCCCTCTCCCAGGCGGGTACCGACCTGCTGCGCTCGAAGTCCCTGGACCGCAACTCCTTCGACAGCGGCGACTGGTTCAACGCCATCCACTGGACCTGCCCGGCGGGGACCGGCAGCGCCAACGGCTTCGGCCGGGGCCTGCCGCCCGCCGCCGACAACCGCGCGAAGTGGCCCTACGCCGCACCGCTGCTGACCACCCCCGGCCCGACCTGTACGGACGTCACCGCGGCCGGGGCCGCCTACCGGGACCTGCTGGCCGTCCGCACCTCGGAGCCCTCCTTCGCGCTGACCAGCACGGCCGCGGTCCAGGCACGACTGGCCTTCCCGCTCGCGGGCCCGACGGAGACCCCGGGCGTCATCACCATGACCCTCGGCGACCTGGTCGTGGTCTTCAACGCCACGCCCACCGCGCAACAGCAGCGCCTGCCCGCACTGGCCGGGCGGGCCTACGCGCTGCACCCGCGGCAGGCCGCGGGCGCCGACCCGGTGGTCAAGGCATCGGCGTACGACGCCGGGACCGGCGCGTTCACGGTCCCGGCCCGCACGGTGGCCGTCTTCCAGGCCAAGGGGGCGGGGACCAGGTAGCCCGCACGGGCCGCCTCACACCACCGTGAGGCGGTCCAGTCGCTTCTCCAACAGGATCACCCCGTACACCCGCCCGTCCAGGGCCTGCTTGGACGGGAACTCCCCGACCACCCGGTAGCCCGCACCCTGGTAGTACGCCAGCAGCCGGGGGTTGGTGGAGATGCAGTCCAGCCGCGCCCGTTCCAGGCCGGCCCGGGCGATGCGCCGCTCGGCGTGTTCGAGCAGCCGGCGCCCGGCCCCGGCGGGCGCGGCCTCGCGCTCGACCATCAACCGGTGCACGTACCCGGCGACCGGCGGCTGGACGCCCCAGGCCTCCTCGTCGGACCACCACAGCTCGTACGCCCCGCACACCCGGCCGTCGGCGTCGGCGGCGATCCACACCTCGCCGTCGGCCATCCGGGCCCGGAAGTGCGCTACGCCCTTCTCGCCCGGCTTCCACTGCTCGATGCCCTGGGTCCGCATCCACCGGGCGGCCTGGTCGTAGAGGGCCACCAGGGTCGCGGCGTCCTTCTCCTCGGCCTGCCGGAACAAGATCCCGCCGTCAATGATCACGCGGTCATTATCACCGCGGGCGGGGCACCGACCGGTGCGCCGTGGCGGGTGCGGCGGGTGCGGGTGCCCCGGGTGCGGCGGGGATGAACGCCGCGAGCCGCCGGACCAGTTCGCCGAAGGGGCCGTCGGCGGGCTCGTCCGCGAGGATCCGCACCAGCAGGCCGGCCATCTCCTCGTCGTAGGCGGCGCTCACGGCAGCCAGCGCGGCGAAGTCGTGCACCAGCTGGAGCTCCAGCTCGGCGCGCGGGATCCGGCGGCCGTCGAGCCAGATCAGCGCCGTGGACTCGGCGAGCGAGACCCAGGAGCGCACGATCAGTTCCAGCCGCGCGGGCGGCCGCTCGACGCCGAGGTGGCTGAGGATCTGCTCGTAGGCGGCCTGGCGGACCTCGTCGATCATCGCGTTCGTCCGGCTGGAGCCGACCGCGGGGCCGCCGCGCATCAGGGCGGAGAAGCCGGGTCCGTGCTCGTCGACGAAGGCGAAGTACCGGCCCATCACCCGCAGCAGCCGGGAGCCCAGGGGTCCTTCGGGCGGTTCGTCGAAGCGCGCGGCCAACTCGTCGGCGGCGCGCCGCAGCGCGGCCTCGTACAGGCTCAACTTGCCCGGAAAGTAGTGGTAGACGAGCGGTCGCGATATCCCGGCGGCCGCCGCGATCTCGTCGATCGACACCTCGTCGGGCGACCGGTTGCTGAAGAGATCCAGCGCCACGCCGATCAGCTGCTGCCGCCGCTCCTCGACACCCATCCTGCGTCGCACCCCGGTTGTCATGCCAACACCCTACGGGTAGTGCGCGCCGGGCGGCATCCGCTATGTTGAACGCGTTCAACTGAACGCGTTCAAAGGGGCGGGTTCGGCGATCGAGGAACGGGGGTGCGGCGATGGCCGAAATATCGGCTGATGCGCGGGCGGGTGCCGGTGCGCGGGCGGGGTGCGTGCGCGGGTTCCTGTGGGACGCGGGCGAGGCGGAGGACGGCAGACCCACCGGGCAGCAGCGCGCCCTCGGTTGGGGCGCCGCGCTCCACGCGCTCCTCGTGACCCTCGTCATGGCGTCCGACCCCTACTTCGGGGGCTCCTTCCTCCTGCTGATCACCCTCTTCGCGGCGCCGCTCCTCCTGCTGCGCATCCGCGGCGGCTTCACGACGGGCGCCGCCGTGCTGGGCGCGCTCTACACCGTGTGCAGCGTGCTCGGCGCCCTGGCGGGCCTGTTCTTCTTCGCACCCTCCGGCATCCTGCTCCTGTTCGCCGCCTTCGCCGACGGCCGCCGACGGCCCTGCGCCGCCCGGGTGCTGACCGTCCTGGGCGCCCTCCTGCTGGCCTTCTCGCTCTGGTGCGTCGCCGCCATGGCGTGGACCTACTACGTCGCTCCCGCCCTCGGGCTCGGCGATGTCTGAGCCCGCCCGCCGCGAAGAGGACCGCGTCCACGGGGTGCAACGGGCCCTGGCCGTGATCGCCGCGCTGGACGCCGCGTTCCTGATGGCGACCGCGATCCACCACGCGGGGTGGCACACCTACCTCACCGGGATCGCCCTGGGCACCGCCCTGCCGGTGCTGGCGACGCCCTTCTTCCGCCGCCCGTACGCCTTCTTCGGCGCCTGCACGGCCGTCGCCGGCTGGGTCGGCGTGTGCTCCCTGGGTCTTTCCGTCCTGGGCGTGTTCGCCTTCTGGCCGACGGCGGCGCTCCTGGTCGCCGCGGCGCTCGCCGACCCGCGCCGCCGCCCGGACGGGGTGTGGTTGATCTGCTTCTTCGGCGTCCTGCCGCGGCTGGCCACGGTGTGGGCGGTCGTCCACTGGCTCACCCGCTAGAACCCCTGGGTCACAGGTCCAGCGTCAGCTGCCCGCCCCGCGCCCGGGACACGCACAGCAGCATCGAGCTCTCCCGTTCCGCGTCCGTCAACAGGTCGTCGCGGTGGTCCACTTCGCCCGCCAGCACGCCGTGCTTGCAGGTCCCGCAGAAGCCCTGCTCGCAGGAGTACGGGGTGTTGGGCAGCTCCCGCAGGACCGCCGCCAGTGTCGTGCCGTCCGCCGGGACCTCGATCGTGCGGCCCGAGCGGCCGAGGGTCACCGTGAACGGCTGCTCCGCCCCCGTGGCCGCGGCCGGGGCGAACCGCTCCAGCCGGACCTCCACCCCGGGCGGGGCCGCCGCCACCACCGCCGCCATCAGGGGTCCCGGGCCGCAGCAGTAGACCGCGGTGCCCGGCGCGGCCGCGGCCACCGGGGCCAGCTCGGGCAGGCCCGCCTCGTCCTGCGGGACCACCGTGACCCGCTCCCCGTACGCCGCCAACTCGTCCAGGAACGGCATCGAAGCCCGGCTCCGCCCGCCGTACAGCAGCGTCCACCCGGCCCCCGCGGCCGTGGCCGCGCGCAGCATCGGCAGGATCGGGGTGATCCCGATCCCGCCCGCGACGAACACGTACGAGGCCGCCGGAACCAGCGCGAACCGGTTGCGCGGCGGCCGCAGTTCCAGCTCCGAGCCCTCCGTCAGCTGCGCGTGCGCCTCCCGCGAGCCTCCGCGCCCGTCCTCCACCAGCCGGACCGCGATCGTGTACCGGCCGGCGTCCGCCGGGTCCCCGCACAGCGAGTACTGGCGCACCAGCCCCGACGGCAGCGTGACGTCGACGTGCGCGCCCGGGGCCCACGCGGGCAGCTCCGCGGACTCCAGGACCAGCCGGAGCACCCCCTGCGCCGGCTCGGTGCGCGAGACGATCAGCGCGCGCAGCGACCGGCGCGGCGAATACCCGGAGATCGGCTGCTCCAGCGCCGGGAGCGGCCACAGCGGCGAGTGTTCGATCCGGCGGCGCAGCGCCCGCCGCGTCAGCCAGGCGGCGCCGACCGCGGCGCCCACCGCGGCCGCGCGCCCCATCACCGGGCACCGCCGTTCGCGCCGGGCGAGGTGGCGAGGTACGCCACGGCCTGGGCCGTCGAGCCCTCCTGCGAGGGGTGGTACGAGCGGGACAGGTAAGAGGGGATCGACTTCAGCATCGCCCCCGTCGAGGGCAGTACGCCCTGCTCCCCGGCCCGGAAGAACTGGCCGAGGGAGGCCTTGGCCCGCGGCAGACCGGGGTCGTTCTCCATGAAGAAGCGGGCGCCGCGCTGCCACAGGAACACCAGCGCCGTGAAGGCCGTCGCCCAGGTCCTGGCCCGGCGCCGGTAGCCGCCGTCGATGTGCATGAACAGCTCGAAGGCCACCGCCCGGTGCTCGACCTCCTCGGCCCCGTGCCAGCGCAGCAGGTCCAGCATCACCGGGTCCGCGCCGCGCCGGTCCAGCTCGTCGGCGTTCAGGATCCAGTTGCCGAGGAAGGCGGTGTAGTGCTCGATCGCCGCGATCGTCGCCACCCGCTCCTTGAGCCACCACTCGCGGGCCCGGCCCGGCGGCAGCGTGCGGTCCCCGAGCAGCTTCTCGAAGAGCCAGTCCACCTGCGCGGTGTACGGGGTGGGGTCCAGGCCGAGGCGCTTGAGGTGGGGCAGTACGTCGTCGTGCGCGGCCGCGTGCATCGCCTCCTGGCCGATGAAGCCGACCACGTCCGCCCGCAGCCGCTCGTCCGTGATGTACGGCAGCACCTGCTTGTAGACGTGCACGAACCAGCGCTCGCCCGCCGGGAGCAGCAGGTGCAGCACGTTCATGGTGTGCCCGGCGAAGGGGTCGCCGGGCAGCCAGTGGAGCGGGGTGTCCTCCCAGGAGAAGGACACGTTCCGGGCCTTGAGCGGTATGTGCTCCGACGCCACGGGTGCGGGTGCAGGTGCGGACGGCGTATTAGACATGGCGTCAATGTACTGATGGGTAAGCCGGTGCAACACCCCCCGCGCACCGATTCCCGAGCCGCCGCCACCGCCGCCTCAGCGCAGGACTCCCGCCTTCGTGCCGTCCGTCAGCTTCCCGGACAGCTCCACCTGCGCGCCCTCCGCCGCCTTCACCGCCAACCGGTTCCCGGCCGCCGACCCCGTGGCCCCGCCCGTCACCGACAGGGACGTGAACTGCGCCGTGCCCGCCGCCAGCACGTACCAGTGGCCGCCCTGCGACTTCCACAGCACGCCTGCCAACACCTGCGGCTCCCGCGGCCCGCACGCCGGCGAGCCCTCCGCCTTGGCCGCCTGCGCCGCCACCTGCGCGCCCGGCGCCAGGAACTGCGCCTGCACCCGGTCCGCCGTGCCCCGCCAGGTCTCGGCCCGGGTGCACAGCCAGGCCGCCGTGCCGTTGCCCTCCGGCAGCGGCTGGCGCGCGTACGCCCACGAGTTGACCGTCCGCACCCCGTGCGAGCGGACCGCCGGCAGCAGGCACGCGATCCGTGACCACTCGCTCAGCTCCGCCGCCTGCGTCACGTCGCGCGCAGCGCCCGGGGCCCCCGAGGTCAGTCGGGCCGGGGTCAGCTCGCCCAGGTCCGTCACCAGCCGGGGCCCGGCTGCGGTCTCCAGGGCCAGTGCGTTCCAGGCCGTACAGGAACCGGCCGGAGCCGGACCCGCCACCGGGGCGGTGATGCCGTCCGGGCCCAGCCGCAGCGGCGTCGGGGCGTCCGCGGGCCTCAGCAGGTCCCGTACCGTCACCCCCGTCACCCAGGGCGCCGTCAGGTAGCGGACGTTGCCGTCGACCCGGCTCAGCACCAGCGCGGTCGCCGTCTCCGCCGCCGCCCCGTCCGTACGGGCGAAGTCCAGGGCCGCGCCGGAGGTCCCGGAGAGCGGCTCCGCGTAGCGCACCACGCGCAGCCCGTCGTGCATCAGCACCACGACCGCCTGGTCGACCGTGCCCGCGAACAGCAGCTGCGGCGGTCCCATCGGCGGACCCGCCGGGGTGTCGGGGGTCGCCGATACCACCACCGAGGCACCGGGCCGGGCCCAGACGGCCAGCGCGCGGCGCAGCAGCTCCTTGTCGCCCTGGCGGTCGCCCCGCGCGGGCCAGACCGAGAAGCCGGCGCGGTCGGCCGTGCGCCACTGCGCGGCCGACGCCCGGGTCACCCGCGCCGGGTCCAGCGCCTGTTCCGCCGCGGCGTTACGGGCGTACGCGGGCGCGGCGGCGCCGTCGGAGCCCCAGCCCCCGCCCGGCAGCGCGAGCAGCGCCCCGCCCACCAGCAGCGCGGCGCCCGCCGCGAGCGAACCGCGCACCCAGCGCCGCCGGCGCAGCAGGTCGGTGGGGCGGGCCTGGAGCACGCAGGGGTCGAACTCGGGCGAGGCGAACAGGGCGTCGTTCTCGGGCCCCCCGGCGGCGGCGAGCGCGGCCTCCGGATCCACCACCCCGGCCTCGGTCAGCACCAGCAGCACCTCGGGGCCGTCCAGCCGCTCCAACGCGCGCAGCACACAGGCCGCCCGGGCGGGCCCGTCGAGGGTGGCCAGCCACTGGTCCAGGGCCAGCTCCTCGGCCCCGCCGGAGCGCGGGAACAGCCGCAGCCCCCACACCTGCGGCAGCGCGGGCGGCAGCTGCGCGCGCCGGGGCAGCGCCCGGAAGGTCAGCGGCAGCCCGGCCTCCAGCGCGGCGCGCAGCACCCGGAGCCGGACGTAGGCGTAACCGGCGTCGGAGCCGGGATCGCCTTCCTGCCCGCCGCGCTGGAACGGTACGAGGCCCTGCGCGCCGGAGGCCTCCCGGCCGCGCGGCAGGGCCCGTTGGGCCAGCGCGTGCGCGGTCAGCACCCGGCGGTTGCGCCCGAGCGACGGCGGCAGCACGAGGTAGGCGAGCCGCACCAGCCGCGGGTAGTGCTCGACGATGGCGGCCTCGGCGCGCTCGACGTCGACCCCGGCGTCGAGGGGGTGCGGGCGGGGGCGGGTGGCGGTGTCCGGCGCAGTCACGTTCAGCAGAACGAGCGAATGCCCGGATGGTCACCCGATCGGCCGCCCGGCCGATTCGGGCCCCGGGCGCGGTACTTGGCCGCGTCGGGGCCGCGCCGGGGCCGGGCCGGCCGGTCAGCGGGTCAGGCGGTGAGCTTCGCGCGCAGGGCCTCGACCGTGGCGTCCGGGACGCCGAGGCCCTCGCGGACGTACTTCTCCATCGAGCCGTACCGCACGGCCACCTCGTCCAGGGCCGCCTCCAGGTACTCCGGCACGACCCCGATCAGGGCGAGCGCGATCTCGGGGTCGCCGCCCGCCATCGCGAAGCCCTCGATCATCGGCGCGAAGGCCTTGCGGACGGCCGGGTTGACCGAGAGGTACTCCTCCATCAGCGTCTCGTCGTCCGCGCCGAGCAGGGCGAGGACCACGGTCGCCCCCCACCCGGTACGGTCCTTGCCCGCCGTGCAGTGGAAGAGCAGCGGCCCCGACTCCTCGTCCGCCAGCTCCTTCAGCAGCGTCCGGTACGCCTCCTGGCCCGAGGAGGAGCTGACGAAGGACCGGTAGGTCTCGGCGAAGAGCGCCTGCGCCTTCCCGCCACCCAGGTGCCGCTGCGCCACCGCGGGGTCGGACAGCAGGTCCTTGAGCTGCGCGGCGGCGGGCATGCCGCCCGCGTTCACCTTGTCGGCCAGGACGTCGGCCACCAGCATCCGGGCCCCCTGCGGGGGCACGTCCGGGTGGTCGCCGCGCTCGGCGTCGGTGCGGAAGTCGATGACCGTCCGCAGTCCCAGGGCCGCCACGGCGGGGTCGGCGGCGAGGTCGAGCCGGTCGAGCTGGCCGGAGCGCAGCGCCAGGCCGGGGCGCACCGTGCGGCCACCGGCTATTCGGGTGCCGCCGAGGTCGCGGAGGTTGGCGACGGTGGTGGACGGGGTGGCGGTCATCGTGGGCAACTCCAGCGTTGTACGGGTGGCTCTTAGCCTATTTTCGGATGATTCGGGCGGGAAAGGTAATCGGCGGCCAGCGAGAGCCCGACCCCGATCCCCAGCGCCACCAGGTGCCCGGCGTCCGTGAAGGTCCGCTCGCGCCGCAGCACCGGCCGCAGCCCGAGCGCCAGCAGCCCCGCCCGGGCGGTGTGCCGCGCGGCTCCGCGGGGCAGCGCCGAGGTGAGGGCGCCCAGGACCGCGTTGAAGCCGTAGCTGGTCCCCACGTCCACCGCCCGCCGGGTGCCCGGACCGGGCCGGCGTGCCCGCAGCGTCCCGTACCCGAGCAGCGTGGCCCCGGCGTGCCCGAGCAGGAACACGCCGGCGGTCCACCAGGCCCCGTAGGCGTACTCGGCGTACCCGAGGACGGCGAGCAGCAGCAGCGCGTAGGGCAGCGGCATCGGCTCCTCCACCACGAAGGCGCTGCTCAGCAGGGTCTCCCAGCGCCCGGCGGCGAGGTTGTCGACATTGGTCGAACAGCCCCGCAGCACCTGCTCGCGCTCCCGCTCGCCCAGCCGCTCCAGCGCGTAGGCGCCGAGCTGCACGCCGCCGGTGTAGACCGGCCCCAGCAGTAGTGGATTCACCTGATCATGATCGGTCATGGGTACGTGGCCCGCGCAACCGGTACCGCCGTTCCCGCGCCGCGCGACGGATGGGAACATGTGCGGACCATGTCACCTGCCCCCGCGCCGATGCGCCGTACGCGGGCCGCGATGTTCGCGGCGGTGTGTGTCGCTTTGGCCGCGTTGGGGCATTCGTACATGTCTGGCCATGACATTCCGGTTGCGGGTCTCCTGGCCGCATTCGGGGTGACGGGCTCCCTCGCCTGGCTGGGTGCCGGGCGGCGGCGCGGGGGCGTGGCCATCGGGGCCGCGCTGGTCGCCGTACAGGGCGTGCTCCACCTGATCTTCTCCGCGGCGGGCGAGCCCCACGGGGCCGCAGCCGCGGTTCCGGCCGCGGCGCTCGACCACGCGACCCCGCTCGGCTCCGCCGACACGGGGGCCGCGATGCCCGCGGCCCCCGTGATCGACATGCCGGGCATGGCCGGCATGCACCACGGCGCCGCCGGCATGCACCACGGCGCCGCGGCGGACCTGGCCGCCATGCCCGGGATGGACGCGGTGCCGGGCATGGGTGCGATACCCGGGATGGATGCGGTGCCGGGCATGGACGCCATGTCGGGCATGGGTGCCATGGCCGGGCACGGCGGGCTCGGCATGATCGCCGCCCACGTGCTCGCCGCACTGTTCTGCGCGATCTGGCTCGCCCGGGGCGAGGCCGCAGTCTTCCGGCTCGCCCGCGCGCTGGGGTCGCTCGCCGTCGTCGCGGCCGCGCCGCTGCGCCGGGCGCTGGCGCTCGTAGGGGCGCACCGCCCCCACACGCCCGCACGCCCCGTGCGCCCCCGCACGCCGGAGCCGCCGCGCGCGCTGCGCGGGGCCGCCCACGCCCATGACGCCGTCAGGCGGGGACCACCCGGGTGGCCGACCACCCGCGCCACGGCCCCCGGCCGTCCTGCCTGCGCCTGACCGGCGATCCGGCGAGACCTGGGGTCGCTTCCCCCTGTCTTCGCCAACACCTAGGACCGTCATGTCCATCGAAGAAATCAGAGACGCCGGCTCCCCTGCCGCCGCTCCCGCACCAGCCCCCACCCCCACCCCCGAGGTCCCGCGGCGCGGCGCCTGGGCGGGCCTGCGCCCGCTCGTCCTGCGCATGCACTTCTACGCCGGGCTGCTCGTGGCCCCGCTGCTCTTCGTCGCCGCCGCGACGGGGCTGATGTACGCCCTCTCCTTCCAGGGGGAGAAGGTGGTCTACTCCGACGAGCTGACCGTCGCCCGGGTCGGCCAGCACGTCCTGCCGCTCAGCGCCCAGGTCGAGGCCGCCAAGGGCGCCGCGCCCAAGGGCGAGGTCACCGGCGTCTGGCCGGCCCCGGAGGCGGACGCCACCACCCGGGTGATCATGAAGAGCCCCGGGCTCGCGGACGGCGAGACGCTCACCGTCTTCGTCGACCCCTACACCGGCGACGTGCGGGGCCAGCTGGCCACGAGCGGCGACGCGCTGCCGCTGCGCGCCTGGCTCAGCGCCTTCCACTCCAACCTCCAACTGGGCGAGATCGGGCGCAACTACAGCGAGCTGGCCGCGAGCTGGCTCTGGGTCGTCGCCCTCGGCGGACTCGCGCTGTGGATCGGCCGGACGCGCAAGCGCCGGGCGGACCTGGTCCTGCCGGACCGCGCGGCCACCGGCCGCCGCCGCACCCTGTCGTGGCACGGCACCGTCGGCCTGTGGGCCGTCGTGGGCCTGGTGGCCCTGTCGGCCACCGGCCTGACCTGGTCGAAGTACGCCGGTGAGAACATCGGGCAGCTCCAGGACCAGCTGGGCGGCGCCACGCCGTCCGTCTCCGCCAAGCTCAAGGGCGGCGCCGACGACGGCGGCGACGAGCACGCGAACCACCAGATCGACGCCAACGGCCAGATGATCATGCCCGTCGGTCCCGACGTCGGCATCGACAAGGCCGTCGCGGCCGCCCGCGCGGCCGGGGTCACCGAGCAGCTCCAGGTGACCCTGCCCGCCCAGGGCAAGGGGTACGTCATCAAGGAGCGGGACCGCACGGTCCCGGTCCACCTCGACGCGGTCTCCGTCGACCCCGCCGACGGCGCGGTCATGGACGAGCTGCGCTTCGCCGACTACCCGCTGCTCGCCAAGCTGACCCGCTTCGGCATCGACGGGCACATGGGGCTGCTGTTCGGGCTGGTCAACCAGCTCGCGCTGGCGGCGCTCGGACTCGCCCTGATGTTCCTGGTCTTCTGGGGCTACCGGATGTGGTGGCTGCGCCGACCGACCAAGGACCGCACGCTGTCCGTGGGCCGGGCCCAGCCGCGCGGCGCCTGGCGCAAGGCGCCGCTGACGGCGCTGCTGCCGCTGGCCGCGGCGACGGCCGTGGTCGGCTGGTTCGTGCCGCTGCTCGGGATCAGCCTGCTGGGCTTCCTGGCCGTCGACATGGTCCTCGGCGCGGTCGGCCGGGCCAGGGCCCGGCGCGGGGCGCCGGCCGTGTAGGTCCCCTACGGGGTCCCGTACGGACGAACGGTGGACCCGTGCCTCCCCTCGCGAAGCACGGGCCCACCGTCGGTACCAGTTCAGTTCACTTCGGCCGACTGCGCACGAGCGCTCAGGGGGCGTACTTGTAGCCCACCCGGCGCACGGTCTGGATCGCGCTGCGGTTCGCCGTGCCCAGCTTGCGGCGCAGTCGGGCGATGTGGACGTCCACGGTCCGGCCGTCTCCGACGTGGCCGTAGCCCCACACCGTGGTGACCAGCTGGTCACGGCTGTGCACCCGGTGCGGGTTCGCCACCAGGTGCGCCAGCAGCTCGAACTCCAGGTACGTCAGGTCCAGCACCTCGCCGTCGACCTCGGCCGTGCGCTGCTCGGAGTCGATCCGCACGAGCGCGTCGCCCGTGACGGCCGGGGCGGGAGCCGCCGCCTGGGCCGGGGTGCCCGGGCCGAAGGGGGCCGTGGCGAACGGGGACGGGGCGAAGGCGATCGGCGGCTGCTGGTGATCGGCCGGTACGAGCACCAGGTAGCCGACCATCGGCGGCTGGCCCGGCAGCGTCGGCACGGTGTGCTGGGGCGCGGGCAGCCACGTGGCGCCGGGCGGCAGCAGGTCCACCACGCGGGCGACCTCGTCCCGGTCGACGGCGCGCAGTCGGTGGCGGGGGCTGGGGTTCGTACTGGGCGGGTAGGGGCGGTGGACGGTGGCAGCGGTGGCAGCGGTGGAGAGGGTACGGGTGTTCGCCATGAGTGGTCAGCTCTTTCACGCGGGGGAGTCGGCAGGAGACGTGCGTCGTCGTACCGCGCAGACCGAAGGCCTTCGGGAAGGTCTGGTGCAGAGGTTCCGGAAGGCTTTAGAGGGCCGGCGCGTTCTTCGCGCGGCAACACACCCGGTCGAAATCGTGATCCTGACGGGAAGGCCAGAACGGCTCGAGGTCGCTGCGACCTGTCGAGGAGTGGTGCGGGTAGCCGGCCATGCGGCCATTCAAGCAGATGTCGGGGGCGCAGGGCAGACCCCGTCTCACCTGCTGGATCGGAATCTCATATTCCGTGATCATGGCCGCACGGCACCACACCAATACCGGACAAACCGTCAGCGGGTCAGCCGCTTGCGCCAGTCCAGGTCCGTCACACGTATCGCATCATGGGCAGATCCGTCCCAGAGACACCGCAGCCCCACCTCCGCCAGGGCGGCGACCACCTCGCGGCCCACCGCCGCGGTCGACGCCTCCTCCGACCCCGTTCCCCCGCTCGCCCCGAAGCTCCCGTAGATCAGGATGAGGTCACCGCCCTGCGCCGCGCCCTCGGTGCACATGCGGTGGAAGAAGACGAAGCCGCGCGCCCCTTCGGCCCCGACGCCCCGGATCTCCGCGTGGCCGCAGCCGCGACAGCAGGCGAAGTCCTCCCGGGCGGTGATCCCCGCGGCCTCCAACGCCGCGAACGCCCGCGACACGCGCTCGGGATCGGTCTCGCCGACCCAGCCCGCCTGCTCCGCGACCCGCTCCCGCCACAGCCGCAACACCAGCTCGGCGGCCTGCGCCTCGGAGACCGGTCGCACCGGACCGTTCACCAAGTAGTCCTCGGCCAGTTCGGTCAGTTCGGGCCGCCCGTCGTAACCGCACCGCAGCGCGAGCTGGACCCGCTGCTCCAACTCCCGGCGCACGGTGGCGTCGAGCGCCGGCCCCCTCGTCGTCCCCGTCGGCTGCGCTGTCGCACCTGTCGTACCTGTCGTACCTGTCGATTCCGTGATCCCCGTGGTCCCCGTCATGGGAACAACGGTGGCACGACCCACTGACAACGGCGCCCGCCGGACTCCCCGCGGTCGCGGGGGGTCGGCGGGCGCCGTCGTCAGTGGGCGGGTCGGGCTCAGACCAGGCCGTCCTTCTCCAGGGCGGTGCAGCAGGTGTCCACGATCAGGCGGGTCACCACGTAGGGGTCGACGTTGGCGTTCGGGCGGCGGTCCTCGATGTAGCCCTTGCCGTCCTTCTCCACCTGCCACGGGATGCGGACCGAGGCGCCGCGGTCGGAGACGCCGTAGCTGTACTCGTTCCAGGGGGCGGTCTCGTGCAGGCCGGTCAGCCGCTCGTCGATGCCGGCGCCGTAGTGCTTGACGTGGTCCAGCGGCTTGGAGCCCTCGCCCAGCGACTCGCAGGCGGTGATGATCGCGCGGTAGTCCTCGCGCATCGCCTTCGTCGAGAAGTTGGTGTGCGCGCCCGCGCCGTTCCAGTCGCCCTTGACGGGCTTGGGGTTCAGGGTCGCCGAGACGTTGAAGTCCTCGGCCGTGCGGTAGAGCAGCCAGCGCGCGATCCACAGCTGGTCGGAGACCTCCAGCGGGCCGACGGGGCCGACCTGGAACTCCCACTGGCCGGGCATGACCTCGGCGTTGATGCCGGAGATGCTCAGGCCGGCCGCGAGGCAGTGGTCGAGGTGCTTCTCGACGATCTCGCGGCCGAAGATCTCGTCCGAGCCGACGCCGCAGTAGTAGCCGCCCTGGGCCGCGGGGAAGCCGCCGACCGGGAAGCCGAGGGGGCGGATGCCGTCGAAGAAGGTGTACTCCTGCTCGATGCCGAAGATCGACTCCTGCGCGACGTGCTTCTCGGCGACCGGGCGCAGCAGGGCGCGGGTGTTCGACTCGTGCGGGGTCATGTCGATGTTCAGCACCTCGCACAGGACGAGGAGGTTGGCGCCGCCGCGGATCGGGTCCGGGCAGGAGAACACGGGCTGGAGCACCCGGTCGGAGGCGTGGCCCTCGGCCTGGTTCGTGCTCGATCCGTCGAAGCCCCAGATCGGCAGCTCGTCGCCGTCCGACATGATCTTCGTCTTGGAGCGGAGCTTGGCCGTCGGCTCGGTGCCGTCGATCCAGATGTACTCAGCCTTGTAGCTCACGGGACCGTCCTCTGACTCTGCGGGTGCTGCGGTGACTGCGGTGATGACCGCAGCGTGCCCGCTCGCGATTTCTCTTCCGTTGCCCGTGTGTGAACCCCGTGTTACCGGTGTTTACGGCCCGGGGCGGGGTGTGGGGGCGCGTGGGCGTGCGTCCGCCCGGGCGGCGTGCGCGTCGGGCAGACTGGGCGCGTGAGCATTTCGTATGATTTGACTTCCGCAAGTGACGGCTCCGACCTGCCCGGCGGCGCCCCGCCCCGCGTGGGCCTGCTCGGTACGGGCCCCTGGGCCCGCCGCACCCATGCCCCCGCCCTGGCCGCCCACGCCGGCTCCACGTTCGCCGGGATCTGGGGGCGACGGCCCGAGGCCGCCGCCGAACTGGCGGGCGAGTACGGGGTGAAGGTGTACGAAGACCCCGACGCCCTGTTCGCCGACTGTGACGTCGTGGCCTTCGCCCTGCCCCCCGACGTCCAAGCCCCGCTGGCCGTCCGCGCGGCCGCCGCCGGCTGCCACCTGCTGCTCGACAAACCGGTGGCCACCGACGTGGAGCAGGCCCGCGCCGTGGCCGAAGCCGCCGCGCGCCACCGGGTCGCCTCCGTCGTCTTCCTCACCCTGCGCTTCGCCCAGCCCACCGCCCACTGGGTCGAGGAACAGGCCGCCCGCGACGGTTGGTTCACCGCCAGTGCCCACTGGCTCGGCGCGGTCTTCCCGCCCGACGGCGCGCCCAGCGCGTACGCCGACTCGCCCTGGCGCAAGGAGAAGGGCGGCCTGTGGGACGTGGGCCCGCACGCCCTCTCCGTCCTCATCCCCGTCCTGGGCGACGTGGTCCGGGTCACCGCCGCGCGCGGCCCCTCCGACGTCGTCCAGCTGGCCCTCCTGCACACCTCCGGCGCGGCCAGCACGGCCACCCTCAGCCTCGGCGCCCCCGCTGCGGCCGCCGGGGTCGGCCTGGAACTGCGCGGCACGGCCGGCGTCCACGACCTCCCGGACTGGAGCGACGTACCGGGCGCCTACGGCCGCGCCCTGGACGCCCTGCTGACCTCGGCGCGCACGGGCGTGGCGGATCCGCGGGACGCGGCCTTCGGGGCCCGGCTGACGGAGATCCTCGCGGAGGCGGAGTCCCAGGTCTGGGCGTAGGGGCGGCTCCGGCGGCTATTTGATGAGCGCGTTCGCCACGATGATCACCAGTCCGATCGTGGCGTCCGCCGCTCCGATCAGCAGCGCCGAGCTCAGCCGGTAGCCCACCCGGATCGCGACCACGGCCCCCCATGCGAAGAGCAGCGCGGTGTTCAGGCCGAGCCCGACGGCCGTCACCCCGTGCGAGTCCCAGCCGATCGCGTCGGCCAGCAGCAGGAGGACCACGGTGGGCAGGGTGGCCGCGATCATCGGCCACTCGTTGACCATCGCCCGCGCCAACAGCCGCCACCGGTGGCCCGCCGAGCCGTCCCGGTGGGTGGTCATGTGGTGCGAGTACCCGTGGGCGAGGGCGGCGGTCGCGGCGGTCACCAGCACCCAGCTGGCGTCGTAGTACGGAGTGGACTCGCCGCCCTTCTGGTCGAGCGCCGCCAGCAACCCGCTGGCCAGCACCGTCCCGTACACCCCGCCGAACATCCAGTCGGCGCCCCGGTGCGGTCGGGGGAGCGGGGGCGGGGACGCGGGGGCGGGCGCGGCGGAGGTGATGTCGCTCATCGGTGTCCTTCGGGTGATGTCCTTTTGTGGGCAGAGGTCCCCTATGTGGTGATCAGCGTACGAGGTCGGAGGTCGCCGGGGTCATCGGGAGCCCGCGTCGAGCCAGGGGCGCCGGCCCGGGCCGGTCGGGTGGGTGCCGGTGACGGCCATGACCACGGAGTAGAGGCTGGTCTCGGCCGTGATGAAGAGCCGGTTGCGCTTGGCCCCGCCCCACGCGATGTTGGACACCGCCTCGGGGACGCGCAGCCGTCCGATGAGCGTGCCGTCGGGGTCGTAGCAGTGCACCCCGTCGTCCATGGCGGCCACCCAGAGCCGCCCGCCGTCGTCGAAGCGGAGGTTGTCGAAGCGGGCCCCGCCGCGGGCCCCGGCCTCGGCGAAGACGGCGCCGTCCGACAGGGTGCCGTCCTCGCGCACGTCGAAGACGCGGATGCGCCCGGCCCGGGTGTCGGAGACGAAGAGCTGCCGCTCGTCGGGCGAGAAGACGAGGCCGTTGGGGGCGCCGAAGCCGTCGGCGGCCAGTCGTACTTCGCCGGTGTCGGGGTCGATGCGGTAGACGTTGTTGGCGCCGATCTCGCTCTGCGCGCGGTGGCCCTCGTAGTCGCTGGTGATGCCGAAGTCGGGGTCGGAGAACCAGATCGAGCCGTCGGACCGGACCGTCGCGTCGTTCGGGCTGTTCAGGCGCTTGCCCTGCCAGCGGTCGGCCAACACCGTGATCGTGCCGTCGTGTTCGGTCCGGCTCACCCGGCGGTTGCCCTGCTCGCAGGTGATCAGGCGGCCCTGTCGGTCGAGGGTGTTGCCGTTGGTGTGCCCGGCCGAGCGGCGGAAGGTGCTGACGGTGCCGGTCTCCTCGTCCCAGCGCAGCATCCGGTCGTTGGGGATGTCGCTCCACACCAACTGCCGCCAGGCGGGCAGGTAGACGGGCCCTTCGGCCCACCGGCAGCCGGTGTGGAGGACTTCGAGGTCGGCGTCGCCGTTCATGCACCGGCCGGTCCGGAACCGCTCGTCGAACATCTCGTACAGCGCAGGGCGCTCGCTGGTCGCGTACGTGGTCATGTGCGGATCCCCTCCAGGTGAGGTGCCGAATATTCTTCGGCCTGAACAGAAGACTGCAAGATGAGATCCTGTCTGCGCAAGATCAATTCGAACGAGGAGTCATGGAACACATGCTGCCCAGCGCCCCCGCCAGGACCTCGACGGCCTCCGCGAACCCCCGGTCGCCCAAGCCCGCGTAACCCACGACCAGGCCCTCCTGGGCGCTCCCGAGGGGCTCGGCCGCGGGGTGGCGGTACTCCGACAGGCCGTCCAGCAGCAGACCCGCCCCCCGCGCCGCCGCCAGGGCCGCGGACTCCGTGCCCGGGGGGAGTCCGAGGACGGCGTGCAGGCCCGCCGCGATCCCCGTGACCCGGACCTGCGGGGCCCGCCGGGCCAAGGTGGCGGCCAGGTGGTCGCGGCGGTCGCGGTAGCGGTGGCGCATGCGGCGGACGTGCCGGTCGTACGCGCCCGAGTCCAGGAAGTCGGCGAAGGTCAGCTGGTCCACGGCGCTCGTCCAGGACTCCCGCAGCCCCTTCGCCGCCACGACCTGCCCGACCAGCGCGTCGGGCAGGACCAGCCAGCCCAGCCGCAGGGCGGGGGAGAGGCTCTTGCTCAGCGAGCCCGCGTGCACCACCTGGTCCGGTGCCAGGCCCTGGAGGGCGCCGACCGGCTTGCGGTCGTAGCGGAACTCCCCGTCGTAGTCGTCCTCCAGGATCACGCCGCCGGTGGACCGCGCCCACTCCACGGCCGCCGTGCGGCGCGCCGGGAGCAGGGGCCCGCCGGTCGGGAACTGGTGGGCCGGGGTGAGCAGGACCGTACGCGCCCGGGCCGGCAGCGCGTCGGTCCGGGCCCCGTCCCCGTCCAGGGGGACGGGGTGCGGACGCACGCCCGCCGCGGCCAGGATCCCGTGGTGGAACGGCAGTCCGTACTCCTCCACCGCCCAGTCCCGCGGCCGCAACCCCGCCAGCAGGCGCAGGCCGTTGGCGAAACCCGCGCAGACGACGACGTGCTCCGCGTCGGTACGCACCCCCCGCGCCCGCGCCAGGTACTCGGCCAGCGCCCGCCGCAGCTCCGGGCGCCCCCGCGGGTCCCCGGGCCCGAAGGCGTCGTCCGGAGCCGCGGCCAGGGCCCGGCGGGCGCTCGCGGACCAGGCGCCGCGCGGGAAGGAGGCGGGATCGGGCTTGCCCTGGGTCAGGTCGTACGCGTGCGCCCGGGGCGCCTGCGCCGGCCCGGACGCGGGACGCGCCGGACGCACCGGCGCCCCCTCCGCGACCCGGGTCCCGGAGCCTTGGCGGGCGGTGAACCAGCCCTCGGCGACCAACTCGGCGTAGGCGTCGGAGACCGCGCCCCGGGCCACCCCGAGGTCGACGGCGAGGGAACGGTAGGGCGGCAGCCGCGTCCCGGCCGCCAGGCGGCCACTGCGGACGGCGTCGCGCAACGCCCGGGCGAGCGCGGTGCGACGGGGGCCGTCCGGCGGGAGGTCCAGGTGGAGGTCGGCGCCGGTGGTGGTCCCGGAGTCCGGGGCCGGGTCGTGGGGCGGGCGGCCGGTCACGGGGTGAGGGCCGTTCGGGCGGCGCTCAGGAACCGGGTGACGGCGGCGCGCTCGGCGGGGTCGAAGGTGCCGAGGAGCTCGACCAGGCCGTCGACCAGCGGGCCGAAGGCGGCCCGGCCCAGCCGGACGGCCTCGGGGGAGACCTGGAGCAGCACCCGGCGCCGGTCGACCCGGTCCCGGCTCCGGGTCACGTGACCGAGCCGCTCCAGTCGATCGATCACGGCGGTCGTGCCGGCCGAGTTGAGGCCGAGCCGGGCGGCCAGCAGCCCCGCGGTCGCACTCTCGCCCGCGCGCGCCGCGTCGAGCAGGCAGATCAGGGCCCGGACGTCGGTCGGGTGCATCCCGTGGGCGGCCCCGAACTCCGCCTGGCGCAGCCCGAACTCGACGGAGACGGCCCGAAGCAGGTGGACCGGCTCCAGGGGGTCGGGGTGGGGGTGGGGGTCCGGGCTCGGGCTCGGGCTCGGGTTGTCGGGCATGGCGCCTCCGCCTAGGATCCGGCACGGATAGAGATATCTCGCTCAGCGAGATTATTGCTCATCGAGGGGATGGGGTCGATCACCATGTCCGAACGCTCCGGTGCCGAACGCTCCGGTGCCGAACGCTCTGGTGCCGAACGCTCCGGTGTCGATCTCGGCGGTGCCGGTCTCGGCGATGCGGGTCGTCGTGCGGGATTTCGCGCCGCCTATGAGGACGCGCTCCGTCAGTGGTCGTGGTCCGGGTCGGGGGTGGTCGGCGCTCGCTCGCTCGCGACTCCCTATGGCTCCACCCGCGTCAACAGCGTCGGCCCGGAGGGGGCTCCACCACTGGTGCTGCTCCCCGGGGGCGGTACCTCGTCGCTGGTGTGGGGGGAATGCCTGCGGGCCGGGCTGGCGCGGGAACGTCGGGTGCACGCCGTGGACCTGGTGGGGGAACCCGGCCTGAGCGTGCGGGCCGAGGGGCGGCCGCTGCGCACGGTGGAGGACCTGGTCGAGTGGCTCGATGCCGTCCTCGACGGGCTGGGGGAGGAGGTCGTGGAGCTCGGCGGGTACTCCTACGGCGGGTGGATCGCCGCGCACTACGCCGCCCGGCGGCCCGAACGCCTGCGGCGGCTGGTGCTGCTCGACCCCACCCAGGTGTTCGCCGGGCTGCGCCCCGGCTACGTGGCGCGGGCCCTGCCGATGCTGCTGCGCCCCACCCCGGAGCGGATCCGCTCCTTCCTGGCCTGGGAGACCGGGGGTGCCACGCTCGACCCGGCCTGGCTGCGGATGCGCACGGCCGCCGCCGGCTTCCCGACCGCGCGGCCGGTGACGGGGCCGCGCCCGCTGCTGGGCGGCGTCGCGGGTGCGGGGCGCACGGGGGTGCCGATGCTGGCGCTCTTCGCCGGGGAGGCCCGGTGCCACGTCGCCGAGCGCGCGGCGCGCGCCGCCGCCGAGGCGGTGCCGGACGCGCTGGTCGCCGTAATCCCCGGAACCTCCCACCACGCCCTCCCGTTCACGGCCGCGGCGGAACTGGCCCGGCGGGTGGGGTAGGGGGGTGGGTGGCTTCGGCGGTGGTGGGCGCGGCTTCGCCGCGTTTGGCGGGTGCTTCGGGTGGGGCGGGGTCGGGGAGGTTCCGGGGGCTGCCCGTCAGTTCGACTGTCTCTCCGTGCCGGGGCGACCTGTCAAGGGCGCTCCCTGCGGTCGCGTCGCTGCGCGATGTCGCTGCGCTCCACCCTTGACAGGCCACCCCGTCACGGAAAGCCAAGAACTGTC
>NZ_JBITDP010000026.1:0-10560 GCF_044454405.1 Streptomyces sp. NPDC051555
GTCAACGTCCTGTGGGCCATGATTCGCGACGGAGCGTGCTACCAAGCCATACCACCGGTCACGGCAGCGGCTTGACATCAGCATTGGGAAGCTCCATCAGTTCGTCAGCGACGACTGGGCGCAGAACTACGGGCACTGCGCGACGCAAAGGGCTCCACCTTGGACGAGGCCGCACGCGCGGCCGGATCCGGGTGGGACAAGACGCGACTCTCCCGCGTCGAGCGGGCGCAGCTGGGCATCAAGCCTGCGGTTGTGGAGTTGCTGCTCGACGCCTACGACGTTACGGACGCGGACAAGCGGGAGGTGTTGATTTCCCTTGCCCGCGCCGGCGCACGCCGTGGATGGTGGCAGACGTACAGCGACATCATTTCACCGGCCTACGCGGAATTGATCGCCTTGGAGGCGGACGCGAAGAGCTTGAGTACGTATCAGACCCTTCTGATCCCAGGCCTACTTCAGACCGCCGCTTACGCTCGCGCTGCGATGTCCGGCATCAACCGGGCATCGACCGCCGAGGAGGTGGATGCCCTCGTTCAAGTTCGGATCGCGCGCCAGGCTGTGCTGTCGCGGCCCGTTCCACTCAAGTTGTGGGCGATCATCCACGAGGCCGCCCTCCGCGTGGACATCGACAGTCGGACGATGCGGGCGCAGCTCCAGAACCTGCTGGACCAGGCAGAGCGGCCCAACGTCTCGATACAGATCATGCCCATCGCCAAAGCACCTCATCCTGGCATGTCCGGCCCCTTCACGGTCCTCGGCTTCCCCGAGAGCGCCGATCTCGACGTCGTCCTCGTCGAGCACCTGGCGTCTGCGCTGTACGTTGAGAGTGCCGCAGACGTGTCGGAGTATGGAGCAGCCTTCGAGCACTTGCGGGCCGAAGCGCTCCCTCAAGACAAGTCTGTTGACCTCACCGCAGACATCTTGGAGAAACTCAGATGAGCAAAATCGAAAACGCCGCAGCGACCACCCTCGTGTGGACGAAATCCAGCTTCAGTGGCGCCACGAACGACTGCCTCGAAGTGGCCCCCGGTCAACTCGTCGGCGCCGTGCCCGTCCGTGACTCCAAGAACCCCACCGGGCCTGCGCTCGTCGTGACCGGCGCACAGTGGACGGCGTTCGTGGACGCCGTCAAGGGCGGGCAGCTCTAAGCACCCGCCGCACCGCTCGACGTGTCCCGGCTCAAGGCCGGGGCACGTTGCGGAGGTTGGAGCGGGCCATCTGGAGCATTCGGCCGACGCCGCCGTCGAGCACGATCTTGCTGGCGGACAGGGCGAAGCCGGTCACCATCTCGGCGCTGATCTTCGGCGGGATCGACAGGGCGTTGGGGTCGGTCACCACATCCACCAGGGCCGGTCCCTTGTGCCGGAAGGCGTCCTTGAGGGCCCCGGCGAGCTGCTTGGGCTTCTCCACCCGGACCCCGTAGGCCCCCGCCGCGCGGGCGATCGCGGCGAAGTCCGGGTTGTGGTTCGTGGTTCCGTACGAAGGCAGGCCGGACACCAGCATCTCCAACTCGACCATGCCGAGCGAGGAGTTGTTGAAGAGGACGATCTTCACGGGGAGGTCGTACTGCACCAGGGTGAGAAAGTCCCCCATCAGCATCGAGAAGCCGCCGTCGCCCGACATCGAGATGACCTGACGGCTCCGGTCGACGAACTGCGCACCGATGGCCTGCGGGAGGGCGTTGGCCATCGAGCCGTGGCTGAAGGAGCCGATGATGCGCCGCTTCCCGTTCGGGGAGAGGTAGCGCGCGGCCCACACGTTGCACATGCCCGTGTCCACGGTGAACACCGCGTCCTCGTCGGCGAGTTCGTCCAGGACGGCGGCCACGTACTCGGGATGGATCGGGGTGTGCTTCTCCACCTTCCGCGTGTACGCCTTGACCACGCCCTCCAGGGCGTCCGCGTGCTTCTTCAGCATCCGGTCCAGGAAGCGGCGGTCCGTCTTGGCCTTGACCCGGGCGTTCAGGCAGCGCAGCGTCTCGCGCACGTCGCCCCAGACCGCGAGGTCCAACTTGGAGCGGCGGCCCAGGTGTTCGGGGCGCACGTCCACCTGGACGATCTTGACGTCGTCGGGCAGGAAGGCGTTGTAGGGGAAGTCGGTGCCGAGCAGGATCAGCAGGTCGCACTCGTGGGTGGCCTCGTAGGCCGCGCCGTAGCCGAGCAGCCCGCTCATGCCGACGTCGTAGGGATTGTCGTACTGGATCCATTCCTTGCCGCGCAGGGCGTGCCCGACCGGTGACTTGATCCGGCCCGCGAACTCCATCACCTCGGCGTGCGCCCCGGCCGTACCGCTGCCGCAGAAGAGGGTGACCTTGTCGGCTCCGTCGATCATCCGGACCAGCGCGTCGATCTCGCCGTCACCGGGCCGGACCGTCGGCCGGGTGGTCACCAGCGCGTGTTCGACCGACTTCTCCGGGGCGGGCAGCGAGGCGATGTCCCCGGGCAGGGCGACCACGCTGACCCCGCCGCGGCCGATGGCGTGCTGGACGGCGCTCTGCAGGAGCCGGGGCATCTGCTTCGGGTTGGAGATCAGCTCGCTGTAGTGGCTGCACTCGCGGAAGAGCTGATCGGGGTGGGTCTCCTGGAAGTAGCCGAGGCCGATCTCGCTGGAAGGGATGTGCGAGGCCAGGGCCAAGACCGGAGCCATCGAACGGTGGGCGTCGTAGAGCCCGTTGATCAGGTGGAGGTTGCCCGGGCCGCAGGAGCCCGCGCAGGCGGCGAGCCGCCCGGTGATCTGGGCCTCGGCGCCGGCCGCGAAGGCGGCCGTCTCCTCGTGGCGGACCTGGATCCACTCGATGTCACCGGTCCGGCGGATGGCGTCGACGACGGGGTTGAGGCTGTCCCCCACGACCCCGTACATCCGGCGCACCCCGGCGCGCACGAGGATGTCGACGAACTGCTCCGCCACATTCTGCTTGGCCATGGAGGCGCGCCCCTTACGGTCCGGCGATCCGGCGATGCCGGTGTGCGCCTCCCATCCACGCACGGCCGGGCCGGTTACGCCTCCCAGACCGCGGCGGCGGTCCGGTCGTCGGCGTACCCCTTGAGCCGGAGCTGGGTGTCCGCGAGGAAGGCCGCGAGGCCCGGCGGGTCCTGCCCGGCCCAGCGGGCGGCCAGCTCGGCGGGCAGGGCCGCCTCCTCGCGCATCGGTTCGGCGAGCCCGCCGGAACACAGCAGCAGGGTGTCTCCCGGCCGGGCCACGGTGGCGCGGAAGCGGAAGCCGCCCGGGACGCCCTGACCCGCGGGCGCGGCCGGAGCGGGCAGCGCCGCGACCGCCGGGAGGGTGGTCCCCACCGGTTCCAGGTCCTGCCACTGCCCCTCCCGCAGCCGGAACAACCCGCCCGTCCCGGCGCCGAAGGAGACCCTGGTCCGGCACGCGGTGTCCACGGGGAGGAGCAGGGCGCGCAGCCCGGCCGTGTACTCCTCGTCGGGCAGCCCGAGCTCGGCGGCGCGGGCCCGCAGCCGCCCGTACCCCCGGTCGGTGAGCCGTTGCAGGCCCGAGCGAAGCGCGTCGCGCCGCCCCGCCCGGATGTCGTCGCCGAGGCGGCCCTGGCTGCGGCCGACGGCCGCCGCGACCCAGTGGCACACCTCGGCGGCGGCGTCCTGGGCGCCGGGCGCCGCGCGGTCCCCGCCCGCGAGGGCGATCAGCACCAGCGCGTCGTCCCCGCCGCCGAAGCGGGCCGTGAGCAGGACGTCGCGGCGGCTCTCGCCGCGGAAGCGGGCGGAGTCCCCGCGCACGGAGGCGGCCCGCAGGGTGTAGGTCCCGTGCCGGGCGCCCTCCAGGACGGTGTCGGGCACGAGGGCGTGGAGGGCCGCCGGGTCCGCCACGGGCAGGGGGCCGGGCTCGGCCGCGTACGTCGGCGCCCGGTCCCCCAGATGGCGTACCTCGGGGCGCTGCGCGGGCCCCGCGGCGGGCGGTGCCGTGGGCCTCGCGGCGGGCTCCGTCGCCTCCGCCTCCGCACCGGTGACGGCCGGGCGGCGCGGATCCGCGTGCCGCGGTTCGGCCCGGCGCGGCTCCGGCAGCACGGGCGGCGCCGCCACGGGCAGCGGGGGCGGCGGCTCAGGGGGCGCGGGCGGCACCGCCACGTCCCCGAGCGCGTACCCGG
Organism: Streptomyces sp. NPDC051555; assembly: GCF_044454405.1. Taxonomy (NCBI): domain Bacteria; kingdom Bacillati; phylum Actinomycetota; class Actinomycetes; order Kitasatosporales; family Streptomycetaceae; genus Streptomyces; species Streptomyces sp. NPDC051555. Next base: position 4,106 of record NZ_JBITDP010000026.1, read on the forward strand.
TGGGGGCCGCGCGCTCCTCCGCGGGCGCCGCCTCCCGCACCGGCGCCGTCGCCTGCGCCGGCAGCGCTGCGAGGGGTGCCGCCTCCGGTTCCGGCTCCACCTCCCGCACCAGCACCGATGCCGAGCTGAACCGGCTGTCGAGCGTGTCGGCGGGATCGGCCGGTACCGGGCCGGAGCCGGGGCCGCCGGGTCCCGGCTCCGGCCCGGCCGGGTCCTCGTACAGCTTCTGCCACCAGTCGTCCGCGTCCCCCTGCTGACTCATGCCCCTAGTGTCGGCCGCCCGGGGCGGGGGAAAACGCGGAACGCGCCGAAAGGGGCCCGCCGGGCTACTGCCCGGCGGGCCCCCGGCCCTGTGATGACGAACGGATCAGCGAACGCCGTAGGCGCGTCCGACCATCTGGGTGACGGTGGCGCCCTTCGCGTCGGTCAGCTCGATCTTCAGCGAGACCGGCTTGCCGCTCGCGCCGGTGTGGTCCACGACCGCGCTCCAGCGGCCGCCCTGCTCGGCGACCGCGGCCGCGGTCCAGTGCTCGTTGTCGTACGAGTACGACAGCTTGACGCCCTTGAGGGCGCCGGGCGCGTAGCCCGCGTGCCCGGTGACGGCGATCCCGATGCGCTGTCCGCCCCGTGCGGCGACGGTCTTCAGGCCGTCCTCGGGCAGGGTCAGCGACGGGAACAGGATCGGCAGCGGGGTCGAGTACGCCGCCGCGTCGAGCGCGGAGCGGAAGGACCAGGTGGTCTGCACGCCCTGCGAGCGCTGCCAGTCCCGGGCCGGGCCGCCGATCTTCTCCAGGGTCTGGGTCAGCTCGTAGGCGCCCTGCTCGGCCGGGACCTCGAAGACGCCGGCGTTCGGGTACCAGCTGGAGCCGACCTCCACCCCGTCCCGCTTGAGGGTCAGGCCGCCGATGTCACCGAAGGAGCCCGGCAGCGCGTAGTGCCCGCTGTCGCCCCACATCGCGGAGGAGAAGCCGATCAGGTTGCCCTGACGCTCGGCGGCCAGCACCGGCTTCCCGCTCGCGTCGCGCACGCCGACCGGACCGATGACCCCGTCGTACCAGCTCTCGGAGCGCTGGGCCCCCTTGGTGTAGGTCCGCTGCTGGTCGGTCATCAGCTCGCCCCAGGGGAAGCTGCTGGAGACCATGTGGTCCCAGGCCGTGTCCCCGGCGCTGTAGTACTCGGTGCGCTCCCCCGGGACCGCGACGGTGTCCAGGGAACCGAAGTAGACGGCGGTGCCGCCCGGCCGGTAGGCACCGGCCAGGTCCATGTAGGCGGAGGCGGCGCCCATCGCGCGGTAGGTGGAGCGGACGGTGGCGAGGTCGCGGTCGCGCACCCGGTAGCTCCGCTCGCCCCGCAGGGAACCCTGCTCGATCTGGGCGAGGTTGTAGACGTACGGGCTCTTCGCCGTGCCCGTCCAGCTCAGCGTGACCTTGCCCTGCACGAGCCGCGCCCGCAGGGCCGTCGCCTCGGCGCTCTCGATGGACAGCGCGGGCAGCGAGCCGCCGGTGTAGCCGTTGAAGCCGATCCAGCGGCCGGGGGCGTCGCGGTGGGCGAGGACGGCCTTGGCGCCGGCCGCCTTCGCGTTGTTCGCGAGGTCGTAGAGCGAACCGTCCGCGGTCTTCACCAGCACGATCGCGCCCTTGGCGCCGGCCGCGGCCAACTCCTCGGGGGTGCCGTTGCCGGCGTCGACGAGCGGGGCGCTGCCCCGGCCGTCGAGGTTGTCGCTGCCGGTGGAGGCGGTGATGGGGTGCAGGGCCGGGCCGCCGGCGACCTTCAGTTCGGCGAGCAGGGGCGCGGCCTGGCGCCAGTAGCTGCCGAATTCGAAGCCGCCCTCGGAGGCGCGGCCTTCGACGGAGGCGTAGAACCCGCGGATGGTGCGTCCGCCCATGGCGGTGCCGGCGTGCAGCCAGTTCGGGTCCCAGCTGCGGGCGAAGGCGAGGGTGGCGGCGCGGGTCTCGGTGGGCCGGTCGGCCTCGATCGCCAGGCGCCCGGCGGTGCGGGCGTCCAGGACGACGGTGGTGTCCTTCTTCACCTCGACCTGCGGGCGGCCGAGGTAGGTGAGGGAGTCGACCATCGGGTTGTCGCCGGCGCTCCCGGCGTCGGGGGTGGCGACGAATGAGGAGAGGAAGTACGAGCCCGGGCGCAGCCGGTAGATCTGGTCGGCGGAGCCGTCGTTGAAGCGGCGCTCGCCGGTGGCGTTGTCGGTGCCGATGACGTCGAGGGAGGACGGCCCGGCGGCGGGCCTGCCCGAGCGGTCGAGGAGCTTGACGCGCAGGGTGACGGTCTCCGGCTCCACGTACAGCGAGAAGGGGGTCGAGACCCGCAGGCCGCCGGGGCCGGTGGCGACCACCCGGCCGGTGACGTCGCCGTACTGGCTGCGCTCCAGGCGCGCCGCGGGGTCGAGGGCGAGGGGCACCTTGACGGTGGCTCCGGCGGGGACGGTCACCGTGCGCCGGTCCAGGCGGGCGACCTGGCTGCGGACGGCCGAGCCGTCGTTGCCGGCGAGGTGCTCGATGCCGAGTTGCAGGGTGACCGGCGTCTTGCCCGCGTTGGTGTACGGGACCTCGACGGTGCTCCGGTCGCTGCGGTCCTGCGGCCAGTTGTACGCGCCGCCCTGGACGGCGGGGGCGGAGGTGACGGTGGTGTCGATGGCCCGCTTCACGTCGAGCCGGCCGCCGCCGGTCTCCCGGACGTCGCCCGGGATCGCGGTCTCGGCGGAGCCGACGAGCGCGGCCTTGATCTGCTGGGAGGTCCAGTCGGGGTGGCGCTGCTTGACGATGGCCGCGGCGCCCGCGACGTGCGGGGTGGCCATCGAGGTGCCGGACATGGACTGGTAGGCGTACACCCCGCGGCCGCCCATGTTGGCGGCGGAGATGCCGACGCCGGGGGCGGCGATCTCCGGCTTGAGGGTGTGCAGGAGGCCGGCCGGTCCGCGGCTGGAGAAGGAGGCGGTGCTGTCGTCGCGGTCGACGGCGCCGACGGTCAGCACGCTGGGCGCGCAACCGGGCGAGGAGACGGTGTTGTCGCCGGGGCCGCTGTTGCCCGCGGCGATGACGAAGAGGGTGCCGCTGTTCTGGGCGAGCTTCTCGGCCGCGGCGCTCATCGGGTCGTCGCAGGCGGTCTGGGAGGGGTCGCCCAGGCTCATGGAGACGACGTCGGCCTTGCTCTCGACGGCCCATTCCATGCCCGCGATGATCCAGGAGTCCTGGCCGTACCCGGAGTCGTTGAGGACCTTGCCGCTGAGCAGCCCGGCGCCGGGCGCGACGCCCTTCTTGGCGCCGCCGCTGGCGGCTCCGGAGCCGCCGACGGTGGAGGTGGTGTGGGTGCCGTGGCCCTGGCGGTCGGCGTCGGTGTCGGAGTCGGTGAAGTTCTTCGACTCGACGATCCGGCCCTTGAGGTCGGGGTGGTCGAGGTCCACGCCGGTGTCGAGGACGGCGACCTTGGTGCCCGTGCCGTCGTAGCCGGCGGCCCAGGCGGCGGTGGCATTGACCTGCTTGGTCGAACGCTCCAGGTTCGCCTGGACCTTGCCGTCCAGCCACAGCTTCTTCAGGCCGCCCGCGCCGCGCGAGCGGGCGGCGGCCTTGGCGGTGACGTCCGACCAGAAGGTGGCCGCCTGCGCCTTGTCGGCCGAGAGCGCGACCGCGCCGATCGAACCGAGGACGAGCGAGCGCTCGGCGCCGCGCGGGGCGACCGGGGCGCTGCGGGCGGTGTCGAGTCCTTCGTAGACCGCGATCAGGGGCAGCTTCGCGGCGTGCGCGTCGTCGTAGCCCTGCCGGATCAGGCCGGTGACGTTGAAGAGTTCCGCGTCGACCGTGCCCGCCGCGAGCGCCTTGACCGCGCTCTCGGGGTAGACGTAGACGTCCTTGCCGGACTGCCGGGTCTGCACGAGCGGCTGGGAGCCGTCCTCGCGCGGCAGCGCGGTGGCCGCGGTGCGGCCCGCGGCGTCCGTGGACACCAGGATCTTGTCGCCGGTGACCAGCGTGACGGTCGCCGCTCCGGCGCTCTGGCGGGCCGCCGCCGCGCTCCCGGTCAGTGGTCTCTTCGCCGGCCCGCCGTCGCTCGGCTGCGCCGCCGAGGTTCCGACGGCAGTGACGGCCAGGACGGCCGCTGTGGCCGCTCCCAGCGCCGTGCGCGATATCGGGCGCATCGCTCTCCCCAGGTGAATTCCGGCCAACGGTTGCATTGCACGGCAAAGCTGCCGCGTAAATGGCTTCTGGCCAGCGGATGTTGGTGCTGCGGTGGCGTCACCTTGGCAGAGCGGCGGGGGGTGCGGTGATGATGTCCACGGCGGGTTTGTGCCGTGGCCGCTTCCCGCCATAAGCGGGTGGCCGCGGACCGGGTGGAGAGTGGGTGGACGGGTTGCTGGGTGCGATAGGCCTGGACGAGGGCCAGGAGTCGGCGTACCGCGCGCTGGTGGCGCTGGGAGCGGCGGAGGTCCCTGACCTCGCGCACCGGCTGACACTGCCGGTGCCGCAGACCGAGCGGGCGCTGCGGCACCTGGAGCGCCAGGGGTTGGCCGCGCAGTCCTCGGCCCGGCCCGGCCGCTGGGTGGCCGCGCCGCCGGGGGTGGCGCTGGGAGCGCTGCTGACCCAGCAGCGGCACGAGCTGGAACAAGCCGAGTTGGCGGCGGTGCTGCTGGCCGAGGAGTACCGGGTGGAGGCGGCGGAACCGGCCGTCCACGACCTGGTCGAGGTGGTCACCGGGGCGAGCGCGGTGGCGCACCGCTTCGTCCAGCTCCAGCTGGGCGCGACGCAGGAGGTGTGCGCCCTGGTGACCGGGCGGCCGCAGGTGATGACGGGCACGGAGAACGAGGCGGAGGAGCACGCCAGCGTGCGCGGGGTGGACTACCGCGTGGTGATCGAGCGCGAGGTGCTGACCCTGCCGAGGGGGCTGCGGGAGGCCTCGACGGCGCTGGGCCGCGGCGAGCAGGTCCGGGCGACGGACGAGGTGCCGACGAAACTGGTGATCGCGGACCGGAGCCTGGCGATGGTGCCGCTGACGGCCCGGACCGCGGAGCCCGCGGCGCTGGTCGTGCACGCGTCGGGGCTGCTGGAATCCCTGATGGGGCTCTTCGAGGCGGTGTGGCGGGAGGCGCTGCCGCTGCGGCTGGGGGCGGGCGGCACGGTCGACGAGTCGGACGGCGGCCCCGACGCCACGGACCTGGAGATCCTCTCGCTGCTGCTGGTGGGGATGACCGACGCGAGCGTGGCCAAGCACCTGGAGCTGGGGCTGCGGACGGTCCAGCGGCGGGTGAAGGGGCTGATGGAGACCGCGGGGGTCACGACCCGGATGCAGCTCGGCTGGCACGCGTACGAACGGGGCTGGGTGGCCCGATAGCCCCGGGTCGGTCACGCTGATCAGATGGATCTGCCTCAGCTGCTCCTGGTGGGCCTGGTGCTGCTGCTCGGGGTGCTCGGGGTGCTGGTGCCGGGTGTCCCCGGGACGCTGCTGGTCTGGGCCGGCCTGCTGTGGTGGGCCATGCACGAGCGGACGGCGCCCGCGTGGTCTCTGCTGGTCTCGGCGACGGCGCTGCTGCTGGTGGTGCAGGTGGTGAAGTGGCAGCTGCCGCCACGACGGCTGCGGGGCGTGGGCGTCACCCGCCGGATGGCGGTGTACGCCGGTGCGGGCGCCCTCCTCGGCTTCGTCCTGGTCCCCGTGCTGGGCGCGGTGCCGGGCTTCATGGGCGGCATCTACCTGTGCGAGCGCCGCCGCCTGGGCAGCCACGGCGAGGCGGTGACCTCGCTGCGGTCGGTGATGCGGGCGGTGGGCACGAGCGTGCTGGTGGAGCTGTTCGCGTGCCTGCTGGTGACGGGGGCGTGGCTGGCAGTGGTGGCGACGGGCGGCTGAGGACCCCTGCGGGGGGGGACCGGGTCCACAGCCCTAGGGCCGGAGCCCGATGCGGTGGGCGGCGGGGGCTGTGAGCCTGGTGCCATGACGCAATTCACGGGGTTCAGCGAGGCGGAGAGCGCCTATCTGCGGTCGCAGCACCTGGGGCGGTTGGCGACGGTGGACGCGGCCGGGCAGCCACAGGCCAATCCGGTGGGGTTCTTCCCCCAGGAGGACGGCACGGTGCTGGTCGGGGGGCTGGCCATGGGCACGACGAAGAAGTGGCGCAACCTCCAGGGCAACCCGCGGCTGTCGCTGGTGGTGGACGACCTGGTGAGCACGCGGCCGTGGCGGGTGCGGGGGATCGAGATCCGGGGCACCGCCGTGCTGGAGGTGGGGCCGCACGCACTGGGCCCCCACTTCAGCCCGGAGGTCATCCGCATCCGCCCGACCCGCGTCCTGTCCTGGGGACTGGAGCCGCAGCCGTAGCCGGTTTCCGGCCGATCCCCGCGGTGGGGGGCCCCCCCGGGGGGGGGGGGCCCCCCCGCCCGGGCGGGGGGGGGCCCGCCCCCGGGGGGGGGGGTGGGGCCCCCCCCCCCGGGGGGCCAACCCCCCCCCCCCCCGCCGGCCGA
>NZ_JBITDP010000026.1:10570-18957 GCF_044454405.1 Streptomyces sp. NPDC051555
TACTTCGCCTCGCCCGGGCCGTCGGGGCTGTTCGGGGCGTGGGCCGGCTCGGGGCGGCGGGCGCCCGGCGGCGCGGGGGGGGGGGGGCCCGGGCCGGGGGGGGCCCCCCCCCGCGACCGGTCAGGCGTGGCCGCCGCGCTTGGCCGCGTGGTTGGCACGGCCCACGGCGGACTTCATCCGCCAGTCGCGCCGGATCTCCGAGCGGAGCCTGGCGTCGGTCTTGGCCACGATCCGCTGGTTCTCCCGCAGGAGCTTGCGGTAGCTCTCCAGCCGTCGCTCGGGGAGCTCGCCCTCCTCCACCGCCCGCTGCACCGCACACCCCGGCTCCGCCTCGTGGGCGCAGTCGTGGAAGCGGCACCGGGCGGCGAACTCCTCGATCTCGGAGAACACCTGACCGACGCCCGCCTCCGCGTCGAAGAGGCCGACGCCGCGCAGCCCCGGGGTGTCGATCAGGACCCCGCCGCCCGGCAGGGCGAGCAGGTTGCGGGTGGTGGTGGTGTGCCGGCCCTTGCCGTCGACGTCACGGGCGGCCTGGACCGCCATGACCTCCTCGCCGAGCAGCGCGTTGGCCAGGGTGGACTTGCCGGCGCCCGAGATGCCCAGCAGCACGCTGGTGCCGGAGCCGACGACCGCGGTGAGGACGTCCGTGCCCTCCCCGGTGAGGGAGGAGACGGTGAGCACCTCGACGCCCGGGGCCGTGGTCTCCACGTCCTGGACGAGGTGGCCCAGGGTGACCGGGTCGGGCACCAGGTCCGCCTTGGTCAGGACGACCAGCGGCTGCGCGCCGGACTCCCACGCGAGGGCGAGGAAGCGTTCGATGCGGCCGAGGTCGAGCTCGACGGCGAGCGAGACCGCGATGATCGCGTGGTCGACGTTGGCCGCGAGGATCTGCCCCTCGGAGCGCTGGGACGAGGTGGACCGTACGAAGGCGGTCCGGCGCGGCAGGTACGCCTTGACGTAACGGGGGGAGCCGACCGCCTCGACGGCGGCCCAGTCACCGGTGCAGATGACCCGCAGCGGGTCGTGCGGGGTGACGAAGGCGGTGTCGGCGCGGACGATCCCGTCCGCGGTCATGACGTCGCACTGGCCGCGGTCCACCCGGACGACCCGGCCGGGCACGAGGCCCTGCTCGGCGTACGGCGCGAATGCGGCGGCCCAGGCGTCGTCCCAACCGAACGGGCCGAGGGCGTGCTGGAGCGGAAGCTGGAGCGAAGCGATCTGCGGGAAGGCAGAGGAGGTCAAGGGGAACCCTTCACAGGGTGGCCCCGGCAGAACGCGCGCGCTGCGCGCGGAAGATGAGGTGAAGGTCAGCCGGAGACCACAGGAATGAGATTGATGAGCTGCTGGGTGCGGGCAGTGCCCTGCGCAACGACCGTCATCAATGGACTCACCTCCTGTGAAATACGGATCCGCACACGGCGGTTCCGGTCCACTCGGCGTGAACGAGCTCACGGTAGCGCGCGCCCGCGCCACCGCGCCAACCCTTTTTCGGGCTCTCCTTCCCCGGCCGGATCTCGGGCTCTTCGACCCCTTCCGAGGGGACCTTTCGCGGCATTTCCAGCGATCCGCGCCGTTTAAATTCGGAGCATGACCGCTGCCGAGCACGCCTTGGCCGCCCCCTCGCGGCGCCGTTTGTTGGCGCTGCTGCGCGAGGCCGACGGCGCACTGCCGAGCGTCCCCGAACTCACCGATGCCACCGGGCTCTCCACCGCCACCGTGCGCCACCACCTGGCGGTGCTCGGCAAGGCGGGGCTGGTGACCGCCACCCCCGCACCGGGCCCGGGCCGCAGGCGTGGCAGACCCCGCCTCCGTTACGCCGCCACGGAATCCGGCGGCGAGGACCGGGCCGAGGCCTTCCGCGACCTCGCGGACGCCCTGGCCGAGGCGGTCGTGAAGACGGCCGACGGGGACCGCGCCGGCCCCCGGTCCGCCGGCCGGGAGTGGGGACGGCGGCTCGCCGCGAGCCGGCCCCCGGCGCCCGCCGCGGAGCAGGTCTTCGCCCTGACGGCGCGGCTGGGCTTCCGGCCCCGCCGGGAGCCCGGCGACGCCCGGGTGTTGCTGTGCCACTGCCCGTACGGCCGGCTGGTGCACACCCACCCCGACGTGGTGTGCGCGGTCCACGAGGGGGTGCTGGAGGGCTTGTTGGAATCCACGGACACCACCGCGGAACTCCGGCCCTGCGTCGGCCCCGGCCCGTGCGCCGCACTGCTGCGCCCCCGCACCACTGACCACTGACCACTGCACCACCGCACGCTCTACAGAAGGAACCCCATGTTCGGAATGACCATCGACACCGCCCTCGACACCACCCCCGGCAGCGGCCCCGCGCTGCGGCTCGACCCGGCGGGCGGCCCCTTCCGCGCGCTGGCCGCCGTAAGGATCCAGGTGCCCGCGGGCGGGACCGTACCGGCGCACGCGCACGGCGCGTCGGAGCTGCTGCTGACCGGGGTCAGCGGCGCCGTCGTGGCCTCCTGCGGCTGCGGTGCGCAGACCGTGGCTCCGGGCGGCTTCGCCATGCTGCCCGCCGGCAAGGAGATCACCCTGGTCAACGAGGGGACCGAGGACGCGACCGTCCTCGCGGTCTTCTCGCAAAGCGAGTTCACCGACGGGCTGCCGCGCGCCGCCGCCCAGGGCTGCGGCTGCCGGGGCGGCGGCGCCGGGCACTGATCCCGCGGCCGGGCGGGCCCGCGACCTAGGGTGGTCGGCATGACGCCACGACTCGACATGATCGGCCTGGTCGTTTCCGACATGGCCGCCTCGCTCGCCTTCTACCGCCGGCTCGGGCTGGACGTCCCGGCCGCGGCGGACCGGGAACCGCACGTCGAGGCCGCCCTCCCCGGGGGCCTGCGGATCGGCTGGGACACGGTGGAGGTCATCCGCTCCTTCGACCCGGAGTGGAAGCGCCCCGCACCGGGCGCGGACCGGGTCGGGCTGGCCTTCCTGTGCGACTCCCCCGCCGAGGTCGACGCGCTGTACGCCGAGCTGTCCACGGCCGGCGGCGGTACGGCGCACCGGGAGCCCTGGGACGCCTTCTGGGGGCAGCGCTACGCCATCGTGCTGGACCCGGACGGCGCCGCGGTCTCGCTGTTCGCCGCGAACGCGTAGCGCCGTACGGGCCTCACCGACCCCGCCGACCCCGCCGATCCCGCCCGCCCCGACGGGTGCGCGGGGTCGGCGGGGTTCAGTGCTTGCGCAGCCGGGAGGAGTAGTCCTCGGGCGGGAGGAACTTGGACCAGCGCTCGGGGAACTCGGAGGGCATCCCCGCGTCCTCGTCGTCCTCCGACTCGCCCTCGGCCAGGGCCCGCCAGGCGGCCGCCCGGGCGACCAGCTGGGCCGCCTCGGCCTCCCGCACCCGCTCGTTGGCCTCGCGGGCCGCCGCGGTCGCCACCGACGGCCAGACGCGGTCGATGGCCGCGTTGACGGCGGCGCCCACCAGGACGGCGAAGGCCGAGATCCCGATCCAGAGCAGGACGGCGACGGGCGCGGCCAGGGAGCCGTAGATGGTCGGCCCCTCCACCGTGTTCGTCAGGTAGATCCGCAGCAGGAACGAGCCCAACACCCACATGGCCAGTGCGATCAGCGCGCCCGGCACGTCCTCGATCCACGGCGAGCGCACCGGCACGGAGACGTGGTAGAGCGTGGTCAGGAAGACGATGGACAGCAGGGTGACGGTCGGCCAGTACAGCACCGCCACCACTTCCGTGCCCCACGGCACCCACCGCACCACCGCGTCCGGACCCACCACCAGCAGCGGCAGCACGACCGAGCCGACGAGCAGGGCGACGACGTACAGCAGGAAGGCCAGCAGCCGGGTCTTGACGATGCCGCGCTGGCCGTCGAGGCCGTACATGACCGTGATGGTGTCGACGAAGACGTTGACGGCACGCGAGCCCGACCACAGGGCGAAGGCGAAGCCGAGCGAGATGAGGTCGGGTCGGGCCTGCCGGGTCACGTCGTCCAGCATCGGTTTCGCGATGTCGTTGACGCCCCGGTCGGAGAGCACGGTGCCGACCGCCCGCAGGATGTTCTCCTCGATGCTCTGCACCGAGGTGGTGCCGCTCCAGCCGTCCACGTAGCCGACGAGCCCGAGCAGGCCGAGGAACAGCGGCGGCAGCGAGAGCAGCGTGAAGAAGGCCGCTTCGGCCGCGAGTCCCAGGATCCGGTACTCGATGCACGAGTTGACCGTGTCCTTGAGCAGCAGCCAGGACATCTTGCGCTTGGACACGTTGCGATAAAGGGCCCGGGCCCGGTGGAGCCGACCCGGAGGCCGCTCGGGTGTTTCTTTTGCTGGCTGCACCTCCTTACCGTATCGGCATGGCAGCCACCACCCACACAGTCAGCAACCAGGCACCGCCCCTGGTCGGGCACGACGTCTACGGCGGCGACCGCGCCCTCACCGAGGGGGTGGAGCGGCACCTCGACCCCGAACTCCTCCCGGGCGTAAGGGAGGAACTCACCGAACTCGGGCGCGCCGCGGGCTCCGCGCAGGCCCAGGAATGGGGTGCCCAGGCCAACGAGAACCCGCCGAAGCTCCGCACACATGACCGGTACGGCAACCGGATCGACGAGGTGGACTTCCACCCCTCCTGGCACCGGCTGCTCGGGCACGCGGTGACGAGCGGGCTGACCGACGCCTGGGGGCGCGAGGCGGGGCACCTGCGGCGAGCCGCCGGCTTCTTCGTCTGGTCCCAGGCCGAGGCGGGCCACGGCTGTCCGGTCTCCATGACCCACGCGGCGGTGCCGGCGCTGCGCACGGACCCGGAGCTGGCGGCCGAGTGGGAGCCGCGGCTCACCTCGCACGTCTACGACCAGGGGCTGCGCCCGGCCGGGCAGAAGTCGGGCGTCCTCTTCGGCATGGGGATGACCGAGAAGCAGGGCGGCAGCGACGTGCGCGCCAACACCACGCGGGCGGTGGCGCTGGACGCTTCGGGCGAATACCTGCTGACCGGGCACAAGTGGTTCTGCTCGGCCCCGATGTGCGACGGCTTCCTCGTCCTGGCCCAGGCCCCGGGCGGGCTGACCTGCTTCCTGGTGCCGCGGGTACTGGCGGACGGCACCCGCAACGTCTTCGCGATCCAGCGGCTGAAGGACAAGCTCGGCAACAAGTCGAACGCGTCGAGCGAGGTGGAGTTCGACGGGACCTGGGCCCGGCGGGTGGGCGAGGAGGGCCGCGGGGTGCGCACCATCATCGAGATGGTCGCCGCGACCCGGCTCGACTGCGTGATCGGATCGGCCTCGCTGATCCGGCAGGCGTTGACGCAGGCCGTGCACCACACCGAGCACCGCTCCGCCTTCGGCGCGAAGCTGATCGACCAGCCGCTGATGCGCAACGTACTGGCGGACCTGGCCGTCGAGTCGGAGGCGGCCACCGTGCTGACGCTGCGGCTGGCGGCCGCCTACGACGCGGGCACCGCGCAGGAGCGGGCCTTCCTGCGCATCGCCGTGCCCACGGCGAAGTACTGGGTGACCAAGCGCTGCACCCCGGCCGTCGCGGAGGCGCTGGAGTGCCTGGGCGGCAACGGGTACGTCGAGGAGTCCGGGCTGCCCCGGCTGCTGCGGGAGTCCCCGCTGAACTCGATCTGGGAGGGCTCGGGCAACGTACAGGCGCTGGACGTGCTGCGGGCGCTCCAGCGCGAGCCGCAGGCCCTGAACGCCTTCCTCCAGGAGGTCGGCCTCGCGCGCGGGGCCGATCACCGGCTGGACGGGGCCGTGAAGGACCTGCTGACGGAGCTGGCCGACCTGGAGGGGATCGAGGCACGGGCCCGGCGCGTGGTGGAGCGGATGGCGCTGGTGCTCCAGGGTTCGCTGCTGGTGCGCTGGGCCCCGCCCGCGGTCGCCGACGCCTTCTGCGCCTCGCGGCTCGGCCGGGACTGGGGCACGGCCTTCGGGACCCTGCCGCACAGCCTGGACCTGGGCGCGGTGGTCGAACGGGCGCGGATCGCGGGTTAGGAGAGGTCCCCAAACCGCTCCGAGCCCGGACCCGGGCCCGTCTGCCGGCAGCAGGGTGGCGCCGCGCCGACTCGGCACCACACCTGCTCCGGTTTCAGCCCCGAGGAGGAGCCTTCACGCCGCCTGTCGGCGTGACGCACAGTTTCGATCGGGCGACCGGGGCTTGGCGAGAGTTGCAGACCGTTGCAACCTGTGAGTCCGATGGGGCATCCCCAACGCACGGTCCGGTTCATTCAGGAGGATCCGGTGGCAACCACTGCAGGTGGCGCGGGGACCGCGGTCGACGTGGCGCGGCTCGCCGCGATGGACGCGCGCGACGCGGCCCGACTGCTCAGAGGCGTACGGGCGGCCGCGCTCGCCGGGGACCGGCCGCCGGCGGCGCCGCGCCCCGAGATCGCCGAGTCCTGGCGGCGGATGATGGCCGGCGGGATGCACCCGGACCGGGACACCCGCTCCCGGATGCTGTCGGCGGCCGAGACGGAGGAACGGCGCCAGGTGTCGCCGCTGCGGGCGCTGCTGCCGGTGCTGCGCGAGGGGCTGCTCCCCAACCTGGACGAGGTGCTGCACATCATGGTGATCGCGGACGCGGACGGGCGGTTGCTGTGGCGCGAGGGCGCCTCCTCGATCCTGCGCCGGGCGGACCGGCTCGGGTTCGGGGTGGGCGCGGACTGGGACGAGGCGGTGGTCGGGACCAACGGGGTCGGCACCGCCCTGGTCACGCGGCGGCCGGTGCAGGTGTTCTCGGCGGAGCACTTCGTCTCCACCCATCACGACTGGACCTGCGCGGGGGCGCCCGTGCACGATCCGCGCGACGGGCAGCTGCTGGGCGTGGTGGACGTCAGCGGGCCGCTGGCCACGATGCATCCGGCCACCTTGACCTGGGTGGCCTCGGTGGCCCGGCTCGCCGAGCGGGAGCTGCGGATCCGCCACCTGGAGTCCCTGGAGCGGCTGCGGTCGGTGGCGGCCCCGCTGCTGGCGCGGCTGCCGGGGCGGGCGCTGGCCGTGGACCCGCACGGCTGGACGGCGGCGGTGACCGGGCTGGCCCCGGTCGACCGGGTGCCGCTGCCCAAGGCCTTCGGGCCGGGCCGGCACTGGGTCCCGCAGCTGGGCCACTGCGCGGTGGAGCCGCTGCCGGGCGGCTGGCTGCTGCGGATCGAGGAGGTCCGTACGGGCGCGGCGGCGGGTCGGGTGGTGCTGGACCTGAGCCGGGCGCGGACCTGGTCGGCGACCGTGTTCGGGGCGGCGGGCAGCTGGACCCAGGAGCTGAGCCCGCGCCACGCGGAGCTGCTGTTCCTGCTGGCGGAGAGCCCGCGGGGGCGCACGGCGGCGGAGCTGGCGCTGGAGCTGTTCGGGGACGCGACGCGGACGGTGACGGTGCGGGCCGAGCTCTCGCGGGTACGGCGCCACCTGGCCGGGGTGCTGACGCACCGGCCGTACCGGTTCGCGGAGGACGTGGAGGTGGAGGTGGTCCGGCCGGAGCGGCCCGCGGACCTCCTGCCGCATTCGAGCGCGCCGGCGGTGCTCAGGGCGCGCTCGGAGCGGGCGGCGGGGCCCGGGGCGGTCCGCGGTGACGGGGCCGCCGGCTGGGGCCGTGATTCCGGGATGTGATTCCCTGACCTGCATGAGCACCCTCACCCTCACCACCTGGTCCCTGGAGATGACCTCGCCGGACGACCTCGTTCCGGCGGTCGTTCCAGGTTCCGAGATCACGATCTCGCGTGCGGAGGTCCCTTCGCCCGAGTTCAGCCGCTTCCTGTACGCCTCGGTCGGCGGTGACATCCACTGGACGGACCGGCTGTCGCTGACCCGGGAGGAGTGGGTGCGCCAGCTGGGGCGGCCGGGGGTGGAGACCTGGGTGGCCTACGACCGGGGGACGCCGGCGGGGTACGTGGAGTTCGACCCGCAGGACGACGGCGCGGTGGAGATCGTGTACTTCGGGCTGCTGCCGGACTTCCGGGGGCGGCGGATCGGCGGGCACCTGCTGTCGGTGGGCATCGCCCGGGCGTGGGACCTCGCGTCGCGGTGGCCGGAGCGGGATGCGACGAAGCGGGTCTGGCTGCACACCTGTAGCCAGGACGGGCCGACGGCGATGGACAATTACCGGCGGCGCGGCTTCCGGCTCTTCCACACGGAGACGGAGTCCAAGGCCGACACCCCGACCCCGGGCCCTTGGCCCGGAGCCTGACCCCTGGCGGGGGGCACCCGTCCCACCACCCCTCCGGGGGGCGCCTCAAACGCCGGCGAGGCTGAATCGGCCACCCCGGCCAGGTTCAGCCCCGCCGGCGTTTGAGGCGCCGCCGGAGGCAGCGGCGGCCACGTCCGGCCTTGACGTCGGCCAGATCCAGCCTCGCCGGGGGGGGGGGGGGGGGGGGGGGGGGGGGGGGGGGCGCGCGCGGCGGCCGCCGGGCGGGCCGGGCGGCCGGGGGGCGGGCGCCGGG
>NZ_JBITDP010000026.1:18967-121590 GCF_044454405.1 Streptomyces sp. NPDC051555
CACGGCCCCCGCCCCGCCCCCACCCACCCGGCCCCCCCCCCCGGCCCCGCACCCCCACGCGGGCCCCCCTACCCCGCGCGCGTGGCTGGATCGGCCGCCCCTGCCGGGGCGGCTGGAAACGGGGGGTAGGGGGTGGTCACGGGAGGCTCAGGAGGTGACTCGGGCCACACGATCCCAGGATGCGGGACGCTTTCGTCCGAATGGTGGACAGTAGTGGACTCCTCCAATCGGCCCATGACACGCTTCCGCCATGACTGGAGCTGGAATTGCCTTGGTGAGTCGGCGGCACGTCGACCTCGGCCGCATGTCCAGCGCCATCTGTCCGGCGCGCTGACGGAACCAGCCACCGCCGCACCTCGTCGCCGCCGCCCCGCGGACGCGTCGATTCCGTAAGCCCCCGCAGGCCGAAGAACGCCCCCCGCCCACCGGCGAAGGGGGCGCGATCCGCCACACCTGTCAGCGCACTGCCGCGCATCACCGCAGGTCGAAGCCGTGGGCACCGTCGCTCCGCCTGCCCCCTGGCTTCGAGCCGCCACAGAAGGACGTACCGCCATGGCCGCCACCCCAGAAACGCCCGCAGCCGCCCCCGCAGCCGCGCGCCGCAAGCCCGGCCGCCACCGCGGTGAGGGCCAGTGGGCCGTCGGCCACCACACGCCCCTCAACGGCAACGAGCAGTTCAAGAAGGACGACGACGGTCTCAACGTGCGGACACGCATCGAGACGATCTACTCCAAGCGGGGCTTCGACTCGATCGACCCCAACGACCTGCGCGGCCGGATGCGCTGGTGGGGCCTCTACACCCAGCGCAAGCCCGGGATCGACGGCGGCAAGACCGCGATCCTGGAGCCGGAGGAGCTGGACGACGAGTACTTCATGCTGCGCGTCCGCATCGACGGCGGCCGCCTCACCACCGAGCAGCTGCGCGTGATCGGCGAGATCTCGCAGGAGTTCGCCCGGGGCACCGCCGACCTCACCGACCGGCAGAACGTGCAGTACCACTGGATCCGTATCGAGGACGTCCCGGAGATCTGGCGGCGCCTGGAGGCGGTCGGTCTCTCCACCACCGAGGCCTGCGGCGACTGCCCCCGCGTCATCCTCGGCTCCCCGGTCGCCGGCATCGCCAAGGACGAGATCATCGACGGCACGCCAGCCATCGACGAGATCTACCGCCGGATCGTGGGCAACAAGGACTTCTCCAACCTGCCCCGCAAGTTCAAGTCGGCCGTCTCCGGCTCGCCGCTGCTCGACGTGGCGCACGAGATCAACGACATCGCCTTCGTCGGCGTGAACCACCCGGAGCACGGCCCCGGCTTCGACGTCTGGGTCGGCGGCGGGCTCTCCACCAACCCCAAGCTCGGTGTCCGCCTGGGCACCTGGGTCTCGCTGGACGAGGTCCCGGACGTCTACGAGGGCGTCATCTCGATCTTCCGCGACTACGGCTACCGCCGGCTGCGCAACCGCGCCCGCCTGAAGTTCCTCGTCGCCGACTGGGGCCCGGTCAAGTTCCGCCAGGTCCTGGAGGACGAGTACCTGAAGCGCAAGCTGACGGACGGTCCCGCCCCCGCGCAGCCCACCGGCCAGTGGCGCGACCACGTCGGCGTGCACCAGCAGCAGGACGGCCGCTTCTACGTCGGCTTCGCCCCCCGGGTCGGCCGCGTGGACGGCGCCACCCTCACCAAGATCGCGGACGTGGCCGAGCGGCACGGTTCGGGCCGGCTGCGCACCACCGCCGAGCAGAAGATGGTCGTGCTCGACATCGAGGCGGACCAGGTGGACTCCCTCGTCGCCGCCCTGGAGGCACTGGACCTGCGGGTCAAGCCGTCCCCCTTCCGCCGCGGCACGATGGCCTGCACCGGCATCGAGTTCTGCAAGCTGGCCATCGTCGAGACGAAGGCGCGCGGCGCCTCGCTGATCGACGAGCTGGAGCGCCGCCTGCCGGACTTCGCCGAGCCGCTCACCATCAACATCAACGGCTGCCCCAACGCCTGCGCCCGCATCCAGGTGGCGGACATCGGTCTCAAGGGCCAGCTGGTCCTGGACGACGACGGCAACCAGGTCGAGGGCTACCAGGTGCACCTCGGCGGCGCCCTGGGCCTGGAGGCCGGCTTCGGCCGCAAGGTCCGCGGCCTCAAGGTCACCGCGGACGGTCTGCCCGACTACGTCGAGCGGGTCGTCACGCGCTTCGAGGAGCAGCGCGAGGACGGCGAGCGCTTCGCCGCCTGGGTCGCGCGCGCCGACGAGAAGAGCCTGGCATGAGCGAGCGCGCCGCGCCCTTCCACTGCCCGTACTGCGGCGACGAGGACCTGTTCCCCAACGAACAGGGTCACGGCGCCTGGGAATGCAGGTCCTGCAATCGAGCCTTCCAGCTGAAGTACCTCGGGCTGCTGGCCCGCGGACTTCGGTCCAACACCGCTGGAGGGGAAGAGATATGACGACGATTCAGGATAGTCGGACGAGCGGCGACCTCAAGGAGCTGGCCGAGCGGGCGGGCCGCGACCTGGAGGACGCCTCCGCGCTGGACATCCTGCGCTGGGCGGTCGACACCTTCGGTTCGAAGTTCGCCGTGACCTCCTCGATGGAGGACGCGGTGGTCGCCCACCTCGCCTCCCGGGTGCGCCCCGGCGTGGACGTGGTCTTCCTCGACACCGGCTACCACTTCGAGGAGACCATCGGTACCCGCGACGCGGTCGAGGCCGTGATGGACGTCAAGGTCATCACGCTCACCCCGCGCCGGAGCGTCGCCGAACAGGACGCCGAGTACGGCCCGAAGCTGCACGACCGGGACCCGGACCTGTGCTGCGCGCTGCGCAAGGTCAAGCCGCTGGAAGAGGGCCTGACGGCGTACGACGCGTGGGCGACCGGGCTGCGCCGCGACGAGTCCCCGACCCGGGCGAACACCCCGGTGGTCGGCTGGGACGAGAAGCGGCGGAAGGTCAAGGTCTCCCCCATCGCCCGCTGGACCCAGGAGGACGTGGAGGCGTACGTCGCCGAACACGGGGTCCTGACCAATCCGCTGCTGATGGACGGCTACGCCTCCGTGGGCTGCGCGCCGTGCACCCGACGGGTGGCGGAGGGCGAGGACGCCCGGTCCGGCCGCTGGGCCGGGCTCGGCAAGACCGAATGCGGGCTGCACGGCTGATGACCCAGTCCACGAACCGTACGGAACCGACGGAGAACGAACAGATGAGCGTGAGCGACCAGGGCGCCACCGTGTGGCTTACCGGGCTGCCGAGCGCGGGCAAGACGACCATCGCGTACGCGCTGGCCGAGCGGCTGCGCGGCGAGGGCCACCGGGTGGAGGTGCTCGACGGGGACGAGATCCGTGAGTTCCTCTCCGCCGGGCTGGGCTTCACCCGCGAGGACCGGCACACCAACGTGCAGCGGATCGGCTTCGTCGCCGAACTGCTCGCGAGCAACGGTGTGAAGGCCCTGGTCCCGGTCATCGCCCCGTTCGAGGACAGCCGCGAGGCCGTCCGCAAGCGGCACGCCGCCGAGGGAACGACCTACCTGGAGGTCCACGTGGCCACTCCGGTCGAGGTCTGCTCGGAGCGCGACGTGAAGGGCCTGTACGCCAAGCAGGCGGCGGGCGAGATCTCCGGCCTGACCGGTGTGGACGACCCGTACGAGGCCCCCGCGGCCCCGGACCTGCGGATCGAGTCGCACACCCAGTCGGTGCAGGAGTCCGCGGCGGCCCTGTTCGCGCTGCTCAACGAGAGGGGTCTGGCATGACCACCAAGGTCGCCCACGTCCACACCGAGGCCGACGCGCCCTACGCGCTGTCCCACCTGGACGCCCTCGAATCCGAGGCGGTGCACATCTTCCGCGAGGTGGCGGGCGAGTTCGAGAAGCCGGTGGTCCTCTTCTCCGGCGGCAAGGACTCCATCGTCATGCTGCACCTGGCGCTCAAGGCGTTCGCGCCCGCGCCGGTGCCCTTCACCCTGCTGCACGTCGACACGGGTCACAACTTCCCCGAGGTGCTGGAGTACCGCGACCGCACGGTGGCCGAGCACGGACTGCGCCTGCACGTGGCGTCCGTACAGGACTACATCGACGCGGGGAAGCTGCGCGAGCGCCCCGACGGCACCCGCAACCCGCTGCAGACCCTCCCGCTCACCGAGGCGATCCAGCAGCTGCGCTTCGACGCGGTCTTCGGCGGCGGTCGCCGCGACGAGGAGAAGGCCCGCGCCAAGGAGCGGGTGTTCAGCCTCCGCGACGAGTTCTCCCAGTGGGATCCGCGCCGCCAGCGCCCCGAGCTGTGGAACCTCTACAACGGTCGCCACGCGCCCGGCGAGCACGTGCGCGTCTTCCCGCTCTCCAACTGGACCGAGCTGGACGTGTGGCAGTACATCGCCCGCGAGGGCATCGAGCTGCCGGGCATCTACTTCGCCCACGAGCGCGAGGTGTTCAAGCGGCACGGCATGTGGCTGACCGCGGGCGAGTGGGGCGGCCCGAAGGAGGGCGAGGAGCCCGAGACGCGGCTGATCCGCTACCGCACCGTCGGTGACATGTCCTGCACCGGCGCCGTCGACTCCGACGCCACCACGCTGGACGCCGTGATCGCCGAGATCGCCGCCTCCCGGCTCACCGAGCGGGGTGCCACCCGCGCCGACGACAAGATGTCCGAGGCCGCGATGGAAGACCGCAAGCGCGAAGGGTACTTCTAGAGATGACCGCCACCACCGAACCGCTGGCCGACCTGTCGACCACCACCCTGCTGCGCTTCGCGACCGCCGGATCCGTCGACGACGGCAAGTCCACCCTGGTCGGCCGCCTGCTGCACGACTCCAAGTCGATCCTGACCGACCAGCTGGAGGCCGTCGAAGCGGTCTCCGCCCAGCGCGGCCAGGACACCCCCGACCTCGCGCTGCTCACCGACGGCCTGCGGGCCGAGCGCGAGCAGGGCATCACCATCGACGTCGCGTACCGGTACTTCGCCACCGCGCGCCGCCGGTTCATCCTCGCCGACACCCCCGGGCACGTGCAGTACACCCGGAACATGGTCACCGGCGCCTCCACGGCCGACCTGGCAGTGGTGCTGGTCGACGCCCGCAACGGCGTGATCGAGCAGACCCGCCGGCACGCGGCCGTCGCCGCCCTGCTGCGGGTGCCGCACGTGGTCCTGGCCGTCAACAAGATGGACCTGGTGGGCTACGAGGAGAAGGTCTTCGCGGCGATCGCCGAGGAGTTCACCGCCTACGCCTCGGACCTGGGCGTCCCGGAGATCACCGCGATCCCGATCTCCGCGCTGGCCGGGGACAACGTCGTGGAGCCCTCCGCGAACATGGACTGGTACGGCGGCCCGACGGTGCTGGAGCACCTGGAGACGGTCCCGGTCAGCCACGACCTCACCGCCTGCCCGGCCCGCTTCCCGGTGCAGTACGTGATCCGCCCGCAGAGCGCCGAGCACCCCGACTACCGCGGCTACGCGGGCCAGATCGCCTCCGGCGTGCTGCGCGTCGGCGAGGCCGTCACCGTCCTGCCGTCGGGCCGTACGAGCACCATCGAGGGGATCGACGCGCTCGGCGAGAGCGTCGACATCGCGTGGGCCCCGCAGTCGGTGACCCTGCGGCTCGCGGACGACATCGACATCTCGCGCGGCGACCTGATCGCGCCGAGCGCGAGCGCCCCGGCCCCGACGCAGGACGTCGAGGCGACGGTCTGCCACGTGGCCGACCAGCCGCTGGCCGTGGGCGCCCGGGTGCTGCTCAAGCACACCACGCGCACGGTCAAGGCGATCGTCAAGGAGATCCCCTCGCGGCTGACCCTGGACGACCTGTCCCAGCACCCGGAGCCCGGGCAGCTGGTGACCAACGACATCGGCCGCGTGGTCGTGCGCACCGCCGAGCCGCTCGCGCTCGACGCCTACGCCGACTCGCGCCGTACCGGGTCCTTCCTGCTGATCGACCCGGCCGACGGAACCACCCTGGCGGCGGGCATGGCGGGGGCGGCCTTCGCCTCCCGGCCCGAGACCGCCGACCAGGCTCCCACGGATGAAGAAGGGTGGGACTTCTGAGCATGACGAAGACCGACATCTACTCGACCTTCGCGAAGGAGGGCGGCCGCGTGGGCAGCGGCGCCCTCGGCAGCGGCCAGGGAGGGGTGGCGCGATGTGCGCGATGACGTACGCGCACCGCATGCGCGCCCACACCCCCCACGAGCTGTACCCGCCCTTGCTCCGCAAACGAAGACGCGCGTCGTGAGACCACGACGCGACGAGAGGAACACCTCCCGTGCCTGCCACCGGTACCACCCGTAAGACCGTCCGCCGCGGCGTCGTCGCCGCCGCCGCCCTGCCCCTGCTGATCGGGGCCCTCGCCTCCTGCGGCTACGGCTCCGAGGCCGCGAAGGACGAGCCCGCAGACACCAAGGCGAGCGCGGCCCCGGCCGACGCGAAGAAGCTCTCGGCCTCCGAGGTCCGCATCGGCTACTTCCCGAACCTGACGCACGCCACGGCGCTCGTCGGCATCCAGGAAGGGCTGATCGCCAAGGAGCTCGGCGCCACCACGATCAAACCGCAGACCTTCAACGCCGGCCCGTCCGAGATCGAAGCCCTCAACGGTGGCTCTCTCGACATCGGCTTCATCGGCCCCTCCCCGTCGATCAACGGCTACGTGAAGTCCAAGGGCTCGAACCTGCGGATCATCTCCGGCTCCGCCTCCGGCGGCGTCAAGCTGGTCGTGAACCCGGACAAGATCAAGACCCTGGACGACCTCAAGGGCAAGAAGATCGCCACCCCGCAGAAGGGGAACACGCAGGACGTCGCCTTCCTCAACTGGATCTCCGAGAAGGGCTGGAAGGTCGACCCGGAGTCCGGCAAGGGTGACGTCTCCGTCGTCCGCACGGACAACAAGGTCACCCCGGACGCCTTCAAGCAGGGCTCGATCGACGGCGCCTGGGTGCCGGAGCCGACGGCCTCCAAGCTCGTCTCCGACGGCGGCTCCGTCCTCCTGGACGAGACCAGCCTGTGGCCCGACAAGAAGTTCGTGATCACGAACATCATCGTGTCGCAGAAGTTCCTCAAGGAGCACGCGGACGTCGTCGAGGCCGTGCTGCGCGGCACCGTCAAGACGAACGAGTGGATCAACGCCAACCAGGACAAGGCGAAGGCGTCCGCGAACGCCGCGCTGAAGACCCTGAGCGGCAAGGAACTGGACGCCAAGGTCATCGACCCGGCGTGGCCGAGCATCCTGGTCACCGACGACCCGCTGGCCAGCACGCTGAAGACGGAGTCCGACTGGGCGGTCAAGGCCAAGCTCATCGAGCAGCCCGACCTCGCCGGCATCTACGACCTGTCGCTCCTGAACAAGGTCCTCAAGGCCGCGGGCAAGCCCGAGGTCGCCGACGCCGGTCTCGGCGCCAAGTAATCCGTCAGTAATCCGTCAGCGCAGTTGATCCCCAGGAGGTGACGACCATGGCCACCACGCTCGCCAAGGCTGCCGAGGGCACCGCAGCGACGGCGTCGACGACGCACGCCGCACGGATCGAGCACGTCTCGAAGTCCTTCTCCGGCCCGGCCGGTTCGCAGCTCGTGCTGGACGACATCAACCTCGATGTCGCACCCGGCGAGTTCGTCACCATCCTGGGGGCGTCGGGGTGCGGCAAGTCCACCCTGCTCAACCTGGTCGCGGGGCTGGACGCCCCGTCCGCGGGGTCGATCGAGACCCCCGGCGGGCGGCCCGCCCTGATGTTCCAGGAGCACGCCCTCTTCCCGTGGCTCACCGCGGGCAAGAACATCGAACTCGCCCTGCGGCTGCGCGGGGTGCCCAAGGCCGAACGCCGTCCGGAGGCGGAGCGGCTGCTGGAGCTGGTCCGCCTCGGCGGTTCCTACGGCAAGCGCGTCCACGAGCTGTCGGGCGGCATGCGCCAGCGCGTGGCGCTCGCCCGGGCGCTCGCCCAGGACAGCCGCCTGCTGCTGATGGACGAGCCGTTCGCGGCGCTGGACGCCATCACCCGCGACGTGCTGCACAACGAACTGACCCGCATCTGGGCCGAGACCAACCTCTCCGTCCTCTTCGTGACGCACAACGTCCGCGAGGCGGTCCGGCTCGCGCAGCGCGTGGTCCTGCTCTCCTCGCGGCCCGGCCGGGTCGCCAAGGAATGGACCGTCGGCATTCCGCAGCCGCGCCGCATCGAGGACCCGGACGTGGCGGAACTGTCCGTCGAGATCACTGAACACCTGCGTGGGGAGATCCGCCGCCATGGCCAGCACTGACATCACCGAACCGGCCCCGGCCAAGGCGACCAGCGACGACCTGGCCGGCCTGGAGGCCGGCCTGGACGCGCTCGACGCGGTCCAGACCCACCGCACCCCGGTCCGCGAGGTGCTCGTCAAGAAGGTCCTGCCGCCGGTCATCGCCGTCGGTCTGGTCCTCGCCGTGTGGCAGGTGCTGGTCTCCACGCACGTCACGGACGCGACCAAGCTGCCCTCGCCGTCCGCGGTGTGGGACGGCTTGACCGCCATGTGGCTCAAGGGGACCCTGCTGGAGGTCATCTGGACCAGCGTCTCCCGCGGCCTGCTCGGCTTCCTGCTGGCCCTGGCCATCGGCACCCCGCTCGGCCTGCTGGTCGCCCGGGTGAAGTTCGTGCGCGCCGCGATCGGCCCGATCCTCCAGGGGCTGCAGTCCCTGCCGTCGGTGGCCTGGGTGCCGCCCGCGGTCATCTGGCTCGGCCTGAACGACTCGATGATGTTCGCGGTGATCCTGCTCGGCGCGGTCCCCTCGATCGCCAACGGCCTCGTCGCGGGCCACGACCAGATCCCGCCGCTGTTCCTGCGGGCCGGGCGCACGCTGGGTGCCACGGGCCTCAAGGGCACCTGGCACGTGGTCATGCCGGCCGCGCTGCCCGGCTACCTCGCCGGTCTCAAGCAGGGCTGGGCCTTCTCCTGGCGCTCGCTGATGGCCGCCGAGATCATCGCCTCCTCGCCCGACCTGGGCCTGGGCCTCGGCCAGTTGCTGGAGAACGGCCGCAACAACATCGACATGCCCGGGGTGTTCCTCGCGATCATCCTGATCCTGCTGGTGGGCATCGCGATCGACCTGATCATCTTCAGCCCGCTGGAGCGCTGGGTGCTGCGCACCCGCGGTCTGCTGGTCAAGAGCTGACAGCGCCGTGCGTCCCGTTCTGCTGGTCATCGCCCACGGCAGCCGCGATCCGCGGCACGCGGCGACCGTGCACGCCCTCACCGGGCGGGTGCGGGCGCTGCGGCCGGGGCTGCGGGTGGAGACGGCGTTCCTCGACTTCAACGCCCCGACCGCGGCCCAGGTCCTCTCGGCCCTGTACGCGGACGGCGTGCGGGACGTCGTCGCCCTCCCGCTGCTGCTGACCCGCGCCTTCCACGCGAAGGCGGACGTCCCCGCGGTGCTGGAGCGCTCCCGGGCCGCGCTGCCCGGACTGTCCCTGCGGGTGGCCGATGTGCTCGGCCCCTCTCCCCTGCTGACCGGCGCCCTGGAGCGCCGGCTGGCGGAGGCCGGCCTGCGTCCGGCCGACCGTTCGACCACCGGCGTGGTGCTCGCGTCCGCCGGTTCCTCAGACCCGGAGGCGATCGCGGTGATCGCTGAAATCGCGCGGGAGTGGCGGCACACCGGTTGGTGCGCCGTGCGGCCCGCGTTCGCCTCCGCGGCATTGCCCCGCACCGAGGACGCCGTACGGGCGCTGCGCGCCGACGGTGCCCGTCGGGTGGTGGTGGCCCCGTACGTCCTGGCCCCCGGGCGGCTCCCGGACCGGATCGCGGCGGGCGCCGCGGCCGCCGGGGCCGACCTGGTGGCCGAGGTGCTCGGCGCCGCCCCCGAGGTGGCCCGGTTGCTGCTGCGCCGCTACGACGCGGCGGCCCCCGCTGCGGCCCTGCTCCCCGCGCTGTCGGCCTGAGCCGCGCCGCGCACGAAGGCGAGGACCTCCGGGGCAGCGTCCGCGAGGCGGGCGAAGTGCCGGTGCACGCCCTCCACCGCGACCGGCGCGTTGACCCCCCACACGGTCATCCCGGCGGCCAGGCCCGCGCGCACGCCCGTGGGGGCGTCCTCGATGACCAGGCAGTCCCGGGGGTCCGCCCCCAGGAGCTCCGCGGCCCGCAGGTAGGGGACCGGCGAGGGCTTGCCCTCGGCCACCGCGGCGGCGTCCACCAGGACCTCGGGCACGGGGAGCCCGGTGCGCTCGAAGCGGCCGCGCACCCGGTGCGCGTAGTTCGAGGTGACCAGCGCCCAGGAGCCCGGCGCCAGCGCGCCCAACAGCTGCGCCGCGCCCTCGAAGGCGCCGTAGGTCCCGGTCCGTACGTCCTCGTCCTCCAGCGCGTGCAGCAGGGCCAGGCAGGCCGCCGGGTCCCGGTCCGGCGCGAGCTCCGCGAAGGTCTCCGTCGGGCGGGTGCGCAGCGCGACCCGGTAGGTCTCGGCCGGGTCCAGTCCGTGGTGCTCGGCCCAGGTGGCCCAGACGCGCCGCTGGTTGTCGATCGCGTCGATCAGCGTGCCGTCGACGTCGAACAGGACGTACCGGCTCACCCGCGGGCCTCGGCCTCGTCGGCCAGCGCGGTGAGGTCCCCGATGGTCATGGAACCCGGGGGCAGGCCCTCGCGGGCGAAGATGTTGGCCGCGCGCCGCAGCACGTCGTTGACGGGGGTCGGGACCGCGTGCAGCCGCCCCAGCAGGGAGACCTCCCCGTTGAGGTAGTCCGCCTCGATGCTGCCCGTACCGCGGGCCAGGCTCTGCCAGGACGAGCCGCCGCGCACCCCGGGCGGCTGCACGGCCTTGCCGTCGCGCGCCGCCGACTCCTCGGCCTCCGAGGCGTGGGCGATCCCGGCCGCGGCGAAGGCGGCCTTGGCCTCGCGGATCGCCCGCAGCAGCAGGGCGCCCTTGGCGGGGTCCGGTTCGGGGCCGGTGGTGGCCTGGATCGCGTTGCCGAGGTTGCCCAGCAGCTTCGCGTACTTCCAGCGCATCACGTCCTCGGTGACCACCGTCTCGAAACCGGCGGCCGCCAGGTCGGCGCCGATCCGCCGGGCCCGCGCGTCCGCGCCGCCCGCGGCCCGACCGAGCTGCAGGATCCCGGTGTGCGGGCTGCCCAGGGCCGAGACCGCGCCCGGTTCCAGGAAGCTGGCGGGCAGCCACACGCACAGGCCGTAGACCCGGTCGAAGCGGCGCAGCGCGAGGCGCTCGCCCTCCACGCCGTTCTGCGCGCAGACCAGCGCGAGGCGCTGGGCCGCGGTGCCGCCGCCGGCGACCTCCGCGTCGCCCCACGCGTCGAGCGCGGCGAGGGCGTCCTGGGTCTTGACGGCCAGCAGCAGGACGTCGTCGGGGCGCAGCTCGCCGAGCTCCTGCGGTCCGGTGACCACCGGCAGCCGGTGGGTGCGGGGGCCGTCGGCGGTGGTGAGCCGCAGGCCGTCCGTCCGGAGGGCGTCCGCGTGCGGGCCGCGGGCGACGAGGACGACCTCGCCGCCGGCCTCCGCCAGCCGTCCGCCGATGGTGGCGCCGATCGCGCCCGCGCCGATGATGATGTAACGCATGGGACGAGCCTGGCACACCGCCCGGCCTGCGTTACCGTCAGGGCATGGTGGACACGGTGTTCGGTCTGGGCGGGGACCTGTCGGTGCGTCGGCTCGGCTTCGGGACGGGGGGCCTCGTCGGTCCCGGGTACTGGGGGCCGCGCGGGGACCGGGAGCAGGCGCGGGCAGTGCTGCGCACGGCGGTGGAGCGCGGGGTCGCCCTCATCGACACCGCCGACAACTACGGCCCCGATCTGGCCGAGGAGCTGATCGCGGAGGCCCTGTACCCGTACGCGGACGGCCTGGTGATCGCGACCAAGGGCGGGGTGGTGCGCACCGGCCCCGACGAGTGGCACGTGGCGGGCCGCCCGGAACAGCTGCGGGCGGCGTGCGAGGCGAGCCTGCGGCGGCTGCGGGTGGACCGGATCGACCTGTACCAGTTGCACCGCTTCGACCCGGCCCTGCCGGAGGCGGAACAGCTGGGCGTGCTGGGGCAGTTGCGCGCGGAGGGCAAGATCCGGCACATCGGCCTCGACAGCGTGGGCGCCGACCAGTTGGCGCAGGCCCTGGAGACGGAGGCGGTGGCCTCCGTCCAGAACGCCTTCCACCTGATGGACCGTTCGGCCGCGCCGGTGCTCGCGCTGTGCGAGGCCGAGGGGATCGCCTTCCTGCCCTACTACCCGCTCGGCAGCGGCGCGCTGACCCGCGACGGGTCGGCGGCGCTGGCCGCGGTGGCCGCCGCGCACGGGGCCGGGCCGGGGCAGATCGCCCTGGCCTGGCTGCTGCACCACTCGCCGGTGCTGTGCCCGACGCCGGGCACGGGCTCGCCCGTACACCTGGCGGAGAACCTGGACGCGGCCTCGATCGCGCTGTCCCCGGCGGAGCTGGCGCTGCTGGACGCGCTCGCGCCGTAGGCCGACGGTCCGGGGACGTCCACCGGATCAGGCCGGGTCCGCGGTCAGTTCGACGAGCTTGGCGACCGTGTTCCAGTTGCGGGTGGTGACGTCCAGGCCCTTGACCACCGCCGGCCGGGCCAGCGCCTCGGCCAGCTTGGAGCGGCCGAGGCCCTCGGGGGCGTAGAGGTAGACCACCCGGTCGCCGAGCCGGAACTCCTCGGGGAGGAAGGCGTCCGCGTCGAGCGCCTCGAAGCGGTCCGCGGCGGGCCGCTCGGACAGGAAGGTGACGTGCAGCTGCTTGCCCTCCAGCGTGGCCGCCGGGAAGGGGCAGGCGGCGGCGACGGCCCGCAGGTGCTCCCCGTCGACGAGGAGGCAGGGGACGCGGAAGCCGAAGTGCTCCTCGATGGCCGCCTCCAGCTCCCGGGCGAGCGCGTCGACCCCGGAGTCGGGGCCGGTCCGCGCGGTGGTGAAGACGGCATTGCCGCTCTGCAGGTAGGTCCGGACACCGGTGTGGCCGAGCTCCGCCAGCACCTGGCGCAGCTCGGCCATCGGGACCTTCTTGTGCCCGCCGACATTGATGCCGCGCAGCAGGGCGGCGTACGTCCGTGTGCTCATCCCCGAACGATAGGGGCGGGCACCGACAGCGCGGGGTGCGTACGCTCGTAGGCCCTACCGTTGGTAGCGGGCCAGCACCCGGTTCCCGTCCCCCACCAGGCGGCGCTCCAGCGCGGCGAGGTCGATGGCGCCGCTGTAGTACTCCTGGAGGGCCGGGGTCGCCACCTTGTCCTTCCATTCCGGGTAGCCCCGCACCGACTGGGCCGGTGCCGGGCGCAGCCCGGCCGCCAGGGCCGCGCCGGTCGCCCAGCCCCACTCGGGGGTGCGCAGCGCGGGGTCGGCCAGGGCTCTCGCACCGGTGGGCAGCATCCAGTCGCCGCACGCGAGGCGGACCATGCCCGCCGGGCGCAGCAGGAAGTCGATGAAGGCCGCGGCCTCCTTCTTGTACGGGCTGTCCCGCGCGATCGACAGGGTCTGCGGGCTGACCCCCTGCACCGGTCCGTCGGCTCCGGCGGGCGCGGGCAGCACCTGCCAGGCGAAGCCGGGCGGGGCCTGGCTGACGATCTGCTGACGGTAGGAGAAGCCGAGCGGCACCATGGCGTGCTTCCCGGCGAAGAAGCCGGGCAGGGTGTCCGAGCCGCCCATGCCCAGGGTGGCCCGGGAGGCGCTGTGGTCGGTGTCGACCTGGTCGTGGATGGTCTGCGGGACCACCGCGTCGCCCGCTCCCCAGCGGAGCACGGCCTTCCCCGCGGGGCCGTCCGGTTCCCGGGTGAAGAGCCGGCCGCCGGCCGAGACGCCCAGGTTGAGGGTGGCCGAGACGGGGTCCTTCAGCGGCCAGGCCACGCCGTAGCGCCCGTCGGCGGTGAGCCGTGCGGCGGCGGCTCGGAACTCCGCCCAGCTCCAGGGGGCTTCGGGAGTCGGGATCCGGACCCCCGAGGCGTGCAGCAGCGCGGTGTTGGCGATCAGCACCCGGGGCTCCTGGAGGAAGGGCACGCCGTAGATCCCGGTGCCGATGGTGACGCTCTGCCAGCTCCGGTCCGGGATGTCCTCCTTCAGCCGGTCGGAGAGCAGGGGGCGCAGGTCGGCGAGGTAGCCGGCGTACGCGAAGTCGGCGAGGTCGTCGGAGGCGTCGTGGATGACGTCGGGCGCCTCCCCGCCCTCGAAGGAGGTCAGCAGCTGGTCGTGGACGCTGCTCCAGCTCCCCTGGACGTACTGGACCTGGACCTCGGGGTGGGCGGCGTTCCATTGCGCCACGAGTTCCTTGTTGGCGGCCACGGACTCCTTCTGCCAGGCCAGCGACTGGAAGCGGAGCCTGATCCGGCCGTCGCCCGCGCCGCCGCCGGCGCCGCCCGAGCAGCCGCCCAGCAGGGCGGCCAGCAGGGCGAGCACGAGGGCCGCGACGGCCGCCGTACGGGGAGCGGAGCGACGGGGGCCTGAGCGGCGGGGGCCGCGGCGGCGGGGCATCAGCCCTTCACCGACCCGGCCAGCATGCCGCCGGTGATCCGGCGCTGGATCAGCGAGAAGACCAGCAGCGAGGGCAGCGTGGCGAGGCAGGCCGCGGCGGCGAGCGGCCCGAGGTCGGCGGCCCCTTCGGCGCCGAGGAAGTGGGTGAGGACGACCGGCAGGGTCTGCTGCCGCGGGCTCTTGAGGAGCACGAGGGCGAAGAAGAACTCGTTCCAGGCGGTGACGAAGGCGAAGAGCCCGGTCGCGACGATCCCGGGGGCCAGCAGCGGGGCGACGACGGAGACGAGGGTGCGCAGCCGTCCGGCGCCGTCCACCGCCGCGGCCTCCTCCAGCTCGGCGGGCACCGCGCGGACGTAGCCGACCAGCATCCACAGCGCGAAGGGCAGCGACCAGACGACGTAGACGAGGACCAGCCCCGGGACCGAGTTGATCATCCGCAGCTCCTTGAGCACCAGGAACAGCGGAATGATCACGAGGACGAAGGGGAAGGCCTGGCTGACCACCACCCACCCGGTGGTGGCCGCGGCGAGCCGGCCCCGGCGCCGGGCGAGGACGAAGGCCGCGGGGGTGGCGAGGGCGACGGCGATCACGGCGGCGCAGAGCGCGGCGGTCAGGCTGTTGAGGCCGGCCCGGAGCAGCGGCTGCTCGTCGAAGGCCCGGCGGAAGTTGTCCAGGGTGGGGTCGTGCGGGATCCAGGTGGGGTGCAGGCTGCCCAGTTCGCGCGCCGGTTTGAAGGCGGTGGAGAGCAGCCAGAGGAAGGGGAAGCCGAGGAAGCCGAGGTAGGCGGCGAGCGCCAGGTACTGGGCGGTGCGCACGGAGCGGCGCGAGCGTACGGAGCCGCGTGGACGCACGGAGCGGCGCGGGCGCACGGCCATCACGCATCGCCTCCCTTCAGGCGGCCGGCGAGGTGGAGGGCGAGCAGGACCGAGACCACGGCGACCATGACGCAGCCCATGGCGGCGGCGTAGCCGAACTGGCCGTAGCGGAAGGCCTCCTCGTAGGCGAAGAGCATGGGCAGCCGGGTCCGGCCACCGGGCCCGCCGTTGGTGAGGACGTACACCAGCGCGAAGGAATTGACGTTCCAGATGAAGTTGAGCGCGGTGACGGACAGCGCGACGGGCCGCAGCGCGGGCCAGGTGACGGCGCGGAAGCGGCGCCAGGCCCCGGCGCCGTCCAGGGCGGCGGCCTCGTGGAGTTCGTGCGGGGTGTTCTGGAGTCCGGCGAGCAGGACCACGGTGGTCTGCGGCATGCCGGCCCAGATGCCGACGACGATGACGGCGGGCAGTGCGGTGGCCAGCCCGCCGAGCCAGTCGGTGTCGCCGCCGAGGCCGATCCCGCGGAGGGTCTCGTTGAGAACGCCCGCGTCGGGGTGGTAGACGAGCCGCCACATGACGGCGACGACCACTTCGGGCATGGCCCAGGGGACGATCGCGAGCGCCCGGGTGAGCCCGCGCAGGCGCAGGTCCTGGTCGAGCAGCAGGGCCAGCCCGAGGGAGAGCAGGAACTGCGGCGCGGTGACCCCGACCGCCCAGAGCAGCCCGATCCGGAAGGACTCCCAGAAGAGCCGGTCGTGCAGCAGGTCCTGGAAGTTGAGGGCGCCCACCCACTGGGTGGCGGCGGTCCGGCCGGACTGGGCGTCGGTGAAGGCGAGCGCGATGCCGTAGAGCAGCGGACCGACGCTGAGCAGCAGGATCGGGACGAGGGCGGGCAGGACGAGGAACCAGACCCCGTGATCGGCACGGGCCCGGGAGCGCGCGGGCGGGGACGGGGTGGGGGTGGTGGGGGTGGTGGGCGCCGCGGTGGGATCCGCGGTGGGGGGCGGGGCCACGTCTCCCCCTTCCGGGTGGATCCGTCCGATCCGGCCCGGCCATCGTGCGCAGCCCCTGATGGCACGTCAAGGCACCGCACGGCGGGATGCGAGACTTGGCCCGTTCACGACGGTGCGGACCGAACGGGAAGAGCGGCGGAGCGGCATGGACGAGGCACGGGCCAGGGACCTACTGACGGCGGCGGGCCTCAGCCGGAAGGCCGAGCTGCTCGCCCTGGGCGAGAACGCGGTGTTCGCGGACGGCGACCTGGTCGTGAAGGTCGGCCGCCGGGATCCCGCGCTCGTGGCCCGGGCGGAGCGCGAGGTGGCGGTGGCGGGCTGGCTCGCCGGGGTCGGGATCGCCGCGGTACGGGCGGCCGAGCCGACGCCGCGGCTGGTGGACGGCCACCCGGTGACCCTGTGGCACCGCCTCCCGGAAGCGGTGCGGCCGGCCGGTCCGGCCGATCTGGCCGCCCTGCTGCGCCGGGTGCACGCCCTGCCCGCACCGCCCTTCGACCTCTCCCGCCGGGACCTGCTGGGCGGGGTGGAACGGTGGCTGCGGCTGGCCGGTGACGCGATCGACCCGCAGGACGCGGCCTACCTGCGGGCCCGCCGCGACGGCTATGCGGCCGAGACGGCCACCCTCGTCCCGCACCTGCCCCCGGGGCCGATCCACGGGGACGCGCTCCCGCGCAACGTCCACGTGGGCCCGGACGGACCGGTCCTGGTCGACCTGGAGACCTTCGCCCTGGACCTGCGGGAGCACGACCTGGTGGTGATGGCCCTCTCCCGCGACCGGTACGGCCTGCCCGAGGAGTCCTACGACGCCTTCGTGACGGCGTACGGCTGGGACGTGCGCGCCTGGGACGGCTGTGCGCTGCTGCGCGGGGCGCGGGAGACGGCGAGCTGCGCCTGGGTCTCCCAACACGCCCCGACCAACCCGAAGGCGCTGGCGGAATTCCGCCGCCGGGTCGCCTCGCTGCGCGACGGCGATCCCGAGGTCCGCTGGTACCCCTTCTGACCGTCCGGCCGATATTCAATTACACCGACTTTGTTTTCACATTGCTTTTCGTTTACGGTGGCGGAGGCGCGGGACGAACCGCGTTCGAATCTGCGGGAGGTGATCAGCGTGCCTGGTGGTAGTAGTCCCGAGGCGTATGCGCCACCGATCCCGCTTGACGCACCGCAGTAGCGTCCCGCGGGGGAAATGACCTTCCCCCGCAACTGCGTCTTCTCGCATGGGTCCAAAGCCATCGACGGCTTCCGCGTACCCGAATTCCTCGCGCACTTCATCGCGTTCACCACACGTTCACCACCGAAGCACGTCCGGGGTCCGCCGGGCGGACACCCCGCGTGCCGCCCAGGACGTGCCGTGACGGGAGTTTCCCATGCCCAACCCGACCAGGGCCACAACCAGAACCACGACGACGACCGGACGCTCATGCCGGCGGAAACCGTGGAGGAGCACGCCCAGAAGATGGAGCTGCTCCGCGAGATCAATAGGGAGATCCGCGGGCTGAACAAGGAAATTGAGGATATTCGGGAAATTACTGAAGACCAGCTGAAGGTCACGGTCGAAACCCCTCGACGCAGGAGCTGCTCAGCTTCCTCCGGGGAGTCCGTCGGTACCGGAAGGAATTGGTCCTCCTCCACCGGAAGTCGGTGGAGCTCCACGACGGGACCAGGGTCACCCGGAGGGTGACGTCGTGGCTCGTGGTGTTCATGGTCCCCACGCTGCTGGGCGGCATCTGCTCCGCGAACTTCCACCAGCCGGAGACGGCGTTCGTCTGGGCCCGGCCCGCCTTCCTCGCCCTGGTGGCGGGTTCGGGCATCGCCATGTTCACCCACCTGAGGCGCCGGGGCTGTATCCGACCCGGCGTCCGCCGAGCGAAAGTGATCGTCCATGACCCGCAGCACACGGCGGGATCGTTGCGGGGGCCGCCCCCGCCGCACCGCACGCATCGCCGTCCCGGCGCTGCTGCTCGCCGGAGCACTGTTCTTCCCCCGGCTGCTGCCCGACCGCCCGGGCAACCTCGGCAGCCTCGTCGAGACGGTCCTGCCGTGGTTCGGCGTCGCCATAGCGGCGCTCCTCCTCGGCGCCGCGGCGCGCGGCACCAAGGTGGCGGTGGCCGCGGCCCTGGTGCCCCTGGTGGCCTGGTGCCACCTCTTCGTGCCCGCCCTGACGGCGCCGCCCCGAGCGGGGCCCAGCGCCTTCGAGGCCCTGTCCTTCAACGTCGGCGGGACCCGCACCACGCCGGAGGCCGTGGCCCGGGAGGTGATCGCCACCGGCGCCGATCTCGTCGCCCTGGAGAAGGTTCCCGTGTCGGCCGTCCCCGCCTACGAGAAGGCGCTGGCCGCGGCCTACCCCCACCACACCACCCGCAACACGCTCGGGTTGTGGTCACGCCATCCGCTGCGCGAGGTCGAGGCCATGGACCTGGGCGGCCCCTGGCCGCACGCGATCCGGGCCGTCGTCGCCGCCCCCGGCGGTGACGCCGCCGTGTACGCGGTGCGCCTGCCCTCCGTACGGGTCCGGGCGACCGAGGGCTTCACCGTCGGACCCCGCGACGCGGCCGCGGCAGCGCTGGCCGACCGCGTGGCGCGGGATCCGGCCCCGCGGGTGCTGTTGCTCGGCGACCTCAACGGCAGCCTGGCCGACCGGGGCCTGGCGCCCCTCGCCCGGCACCTCGACGCGGCGCAGGACCAGGCGGGGCGGGGCTTCGGCTTCACCTGGCCGGCTGCCCTCCCCGTGGTCCGGATCGACCACGTGCTGCTGCGCGGCCTGGAGGCCACCACCACCCGCGTCCTGCCCGACCTGGGCAGCGACCACCGTCCCGTCCTCACCGGCCTGAGACCCACGGCGTGAGCGGGGGGGGCTCCGGCGGACTCCCTAATGCCTGAGCGCGCCCTCGTCCTGGGGCTTGCGGGGGATGAGCGGCCAGGCGGGCTCCACCACGGCGGTCGGGTCCGCGGTGCGCCGCAGGTACGCCTGGAGGGAGACCGACTGCTCGGCCGCCGCGCGCACCTGGAGGTCTTGCAGGTCCGCCAGCGGCATGGCCCCGACGGGCCGGTGCTTCTCCCCCATCCGCCGCACGACCCGGGCGGCCGCCACGGCGTCCGCCCGCGCGTCGTGCGCGTCGAGGAGCGGCACCCCGTAGTGCGCGCACAGCGCGTGCAGCGCCCGCTTGCCCTTGCGGTACTTGTCGACGTGCTTGTCGATCACCAACGGATCGATGACGGGCGCGGGCACCCCGCCGAGCCGCTCGCTCACCGACTCCACCCCGTACCGCCGGCACTCCCGGTCCAACAGCGAGAGGTCGTAGCGGGCGTTCATCACCACCAGGGGCGTCCCCCGACGCAGCCCCTCGGCGACGGCCCGCGCGATCTCGTCGATCGCGGCGGCGGCCGGTGCGCCGTGCGCGCGGGCGTGCTCCGTCGAGATGCCGTGGATGGCCGACGCCTGCTCCGGTATCTCCACCCCGGGGTCGAGCAGCCAGGTCCGCTCACCCGAGACGGCGCCGTCCTCCTCCAACCGCACCACCGCGGCCGTGACGATGCGGTCGGTCTCGACGTCGGTGCCCGTCGTCTCCAGATCGAAGGCCACCAACGGCCCACTGATCCAGCTGTCGTGCCGGTCCCCCATCACGCGCCCCTCCCCCGTACACATCCGGTCAACGGCTTTCAGCCTGTCACGCGGCACTGACAGTCCGGCCCCCGGGGTGATCGGCGCGGCGACCCACACGGGCGGGCGGCTCACGCGGGCTGCCACAGTTCCACGCGGTTGCCCTCGGGATCGGTGACCCAGCCGAAGCGGCCGACGCCCGCCATCTCCTGGGTCTGCGCGGCCACGTCCGCCCCCTTCGCGCGCAACTGCGCGAGCATGGCGTCCAGGTCACGGACCCGGAAGTTGATCATGCTCTGCTGGGTGCGGGAGCCGAAGTAGTCGGTCCCGGAGTCGAACGTCGCGAAGACCGTCGGCCCGGGTTCCTGGCGCCACAGGCCGTGCTCGTCCGCGTCCAGACCCAGGCAGTCGCGGTACCACGCGCCCAGGGCCGCCGGGTCCGCGGCCCGCATGAAGTGTCCACCGATGCCTTGCACACGTTCCATGCCGCCATCCTGCCAGCACGGCGGCCGGACGGACCCCGACCCGCGCCCGACCCGACCCGCGCCCGCTCCCCTACCCTGCCCCGCCCGCGCTCACGACACCGGCCGGGAGTCCTCCCACACCGATTCGAATTCCTCCCGGTAGGTCGTGAAGAGCCCGTGGTCCGCGTCGCGCGGCACCCCCCGGCCACCCCCGCGCAGCACCAGGACCGGCGCCTCCATCCCGCGGGCCCGGCGCAGGTACGACTGGACCACCGCGATGCCCGAGGACTCGCCCTCCACCAGGTAGGCCGTGAAGCGCGGGGTCTCGTCGAAGACGTGGATCTCGAAGCGGGAGGGGTCCCGCAGCCCCGCCCGGACCCGCCGCACGTGGAGGATGTTCATCTCCACCGAGCGGCTCAACTCCCCCTTGCGCAGCCCCAGCTCCCGCTCGCGCCGCTTGACCGCGCTGCTCGCCGGATTGAGGAACAGCAGCCGCACCCGGCAGCCCGCCTCGGTGAGCCGGACGAGTCTTCGGCCCGAGTAGTTCTGGACGAGCAGGTTCAGGCCTATCCCGATGGCGTCGAGGCGGCGGGCGCCGCCGAAGAGGTCCTCGGCCGGGAGCTGGCGCTGGAGCCGCACCCGGTCGGGGTGGACCGAGATGACGTCCGCGTACCGGTCGCCGACCAGGTCCTCGACGGCGTCGATCGGCAGCCGGTCGGCCGAGGGACTGCCCGAACCGCCGCCCAGGACGTCGAGCAGCCGCGCCGAGGCCCGCTCGGCCTGTTCGAGCACCGGGCGCGACAGGGCGCGGTTGCGGGAGACCACGTTGCGCGTGACCTCCAGCTCGTCCAGGGCCTGCTCGATCTCGCGCCGGTCGTCGAAGTACGGCTCGAAGCAGGGCCAGTGCTGGACCATCAGCTCCCGCAGCTGCGGGAGGGTCAGGAAGCTCAGCACGTTGTCGTCGGCCGAGTCCAGCAGGTAGCCCTTGCGGCGGCTGACCTCGCGGACGGCGACCGCCCGCTGCACCCACTCCTGCCCGGCGGGCCCGGCGGCCGCGACCACCCAGTCGTCCTGGCCGTGCACGGGCTCGTAGATCGGCCGGAGCACCGCCCCGACCACGGCCCGCAGCCGCTGTTCGATCAGATTGAGCCAGATGTACGCCCGGCCCGCGCGTTGGGCCCTGGTGCGGACCTCGCTCCACGCGTCCGCGCCCCAGTCCAGCTCCACCCCGGTCCGGGCACTCCCCGCACTTCCGGTCTCCGTCGGACCCGCCAGGAAGACCGTCCCGGCCACCGCGCCGGGTACACCTCCCGGGGTGTCCGCCGGACCGCCCTCGTGACCGCTGTCACCAGGGGGAAGCTCCAGACCTCCCGAGCCCACCCGCGCACCGCCTCCCGCTCCTGGCCCCCGCCTCCAACGATCAAGGAAGGGTATCCCGCGCGCGCGGCCCGGTGCAGCCGGATGGCCCTTACACCGGCACGCCGTTGACCCATTATCCGATGCGCGCATAGTCCACTGACCCGCATATCGGCTCTACGCCTTCACCCGGTAGGACCATCCCAAGTCCCCGCGTACCTCCGCTCTTTCGGGGAAGATCTGGGGGACGTAGTCCGACGCCGGATCAGATTGGAAGAGTCGCATCTATGCAGGTCTGGCCAGGACAGGCGTACCCCCTGGGTGCCACGTACGACGGGGCGGGCACCAATTTCGCGGTCTACTCCGAAGCCGCACGGCGCATCGAACTGTGCCTCCTCCACGACGACGGCTCGGAGACCGCCGTCGAGCTGCGCGAGACGGACGCCTTCGTCCGCCACGCCTACCTGCCCGGGGTGATGCCGGGCCAGCGCTACGGCTTCCGGGTGCACGGACCGTACGAGCCCGAGCGCGGGCAGCGCTGCAACCCGGCCAAGCTGCTGCTGGACCCGTACGCG
Organism: Streptomyces sp. NPDC051555; assembly: GCF_044454405.1. Lineage (NCBI taxonomy): Bacteria > Bacillati > Actinomycetota > Actinomycetes > Kitasatosporales > Streptomycetaceae > Streptomyces > Streptomyces sp. NPDC051555. Next base: position 41,171 of record NZ_JBITDP010000026.1, read on the forward strand.
CGGGCCATCAGCGGGTCGATCGACTGGGGCGAGCAGGTGTACGGCTACCACTTCGGCCGGCCCGACTCGCGCAACGACCTGGACTCCGCGCCGCGCACGATGACCTCGGTGGTGGTGAACCCGTACTTCGACTGGGCCGACGACCGGCCGCCGCGCACCGAGTACCACCACACCGTGCTGTACGAGGCGCACGTCAAGGGGCTGACCATGCGTCATCCCGACCTGCCCGAGGAACTGCGCGGTACGTACGCCGCCCTCGCCCATCCGGCGGTGATCGGCCACCTGACCAAGCTCGGGGTGACGGCGCTGGAACTGATGCCGGTGCACCAGTCGGTCAACGACCACCGGCTCTTCAACGACGGGCTCAGCAACTACTGGGGCTACAACACCATCGGGTTCTTCGCCCCGCACAACGGCTACGCCTCCGGGGACCGGGGCCAGCAGGTGCTGGAGTTCAAATCGGCGGTCCGGGCCCTGCACGAGGCGGGCATCGAGGTCATCCTCGACGTGGTCTACAACCACACGGCCGAGGGCAACCACCTGGGGCCGACCCTGTCCTTCCGGGGCCTGGACAACGCCTCCTACTACCGGCTCGGGGAGGACGCCCGCTACTACACGGACACCACCGGCACCGGGAACTCGCTGCTCATGCGGTCCCCGCACGTCCTCCAGCTGATCATGGACTCGCTGCGCTACTGGGTGACCGAGATGCACGTGGACGGCTTCCGCTTCGACCTGGCGGCGACCCTGGCCCGCCAGTTCCACGAGGTCGACCGGCTCTCCTCCTTCTTCGACCTCGTCCAACAGGATCCGGTGGTCAGCCAGGTGAAGCTGATCGCCGAGCCCTGGGACCTGGGCGAGGGCGGCTACCAGGTGGGCAACTTCCCGCCGCTGTGGACCGAGTGGAACGGCAAGTACCGCGACACCGTGCGCGACCTGTGGCGCGGCCAGCCGCGCACGCTCGCCGAGTTCGCGGGACGGCTGACCGGCTCCTCGGACCTGTACCAGGACGACGGTCGGCGCCCGCTCGCCTCGATCAACTTCGCCACCTGCCACGACGGCTTCACCCTGCACGACCTGGTCTCCTACAACGACAAGCACAACGAGGCCAACCGGGAGGGCAACCGGGACGGCGAGAGCCACAACCGGTCCTGGAACTGCGGGGTCGAGGGGTCCACCGAGGACGAGGAGGTCCTGGAGCTGCGCGCGCGCCAGATGCGCAACTTCGTGGCGACGCTGATGCTGTCGCAGGGCGTGCCGATGCTGAGCCACGGCGACGAGTTCGCCCGGAGCCAGGGCGGCAACAACAACGCCTACTGCCAGGACAACGAGCTGTCCTGGCTGATCTGGCCGGAGCCGGGCAAACCGCCGCCGCCCCTGCTGGAGTTCACCCGACAGATGGTGTGGCTGCGGCGCGACCACCCGGTGTTCCGGCGGCGCCGCTTCTTCCACGGACGGCCGGTCGAGGGGACCGACGACGAGCTGTCGGACATCGCCTGGTTCACCCCGCACGGCGAGCCGATGCGGGCGCGCGACTGGCAGGCGCAGCACGCGAAGGCCCTGACGGTGTTCCTCAACGGGGAGGCGATCTCCGAGCCGGGCACCCGCGGCGAGCGGATCACCGACGACTCGTTCCTGCTGATGTTCAACGCGGGCGCGGAGCCCCAGGACTTCACGGTCCCGGTGGGACACGGCGCGCAGTGGCGGCTCGTGGTGGACACGGCGCGGTCGGACGTACTGCCACCCGGCACCGGACCGCAGTACGCGGCCGGCGACCGGGTGGCGCTGACGGGGCGGAGCCTGGTCGTGCTTCAGCGCCCGGCGTAGGACCCCCGCGGGGCGGCGGACACGGCGGCGGGCACGACGGCCGCCCCGCCGCCCGCCGCGGCCGGGTGCGTACGGGCGGCGGGCACCCGGGCGAGGAGGGCGAGGACCAGGCACAGGGCGGCCGCGCCCACGGCGACCGCGAAGGCTCCGGCCGGCCCGTACCACTCGGCGAGCCGTCCGGAGACGGCGAGCGCCGCGGCCTGCCCGGCGACCAGGGAGCTGGCGGCGAAGGCCATCGACTCGGCGAGCCGGTCGTGGGCCACCGCCCGCTCGGTCAGCGCGAAGGCGGTGATCAGGTGCGGGGCGTAGGCCGCGCCGAGGACGGTGACGACGGCGTACAGGCTCCAGAGGCTGTCGACGAACAGCAGCGGGGCCGAGAGCAGGAGGGCGGCTCCGGTGGCCGTCCGCCAACGCAGCCGCAGCCCGAAGCGGGCGGGCAGGGCGCCGAGGGCGAGGCCGACGACCGCGCTGACCACGCCCATCGCGGCGTACACGATCCCGGCCTGGCCGGGGGCCCCGAGGCGGTCGGTGAGGGAGGCGATGCCGGCCTGGCAGGCCCCGAACATGGCGCCCTGGAGCGCGAGCGAGCCCCGGACCGCGTGCACGATCCCGGGGTGACGGGGGCGGCCGGCCTTCGCGGCGCCGGTGGGCGCCGGCGATCCGGCCGTGACGGAGGCGGTCGGGTGGAGGGCGTAGGCACTGCCGAAGGCGACGACGAGGACGGCCGCGCCAGAGAGGGCGACGGCCGGGTGCGCGACGAGGACGGCGAGCCCGACGAGGGCCGGGCCGAACACGAACGACACCTCGTCAAGGGTGCCTTCGAGGGAGTGGACCGCGCCGATCACGCCCTCGTCGGCCCCGGCGCGGTGCGCGAGGGCCACGGAACGGGTCCGGGCGAGCGGTCCGATCAGGGGGATGGAGGCCCCCGTGACGGCTCCGATCGCGGCGAGCGGGACCGTGTCGAGGCCGACGAGGGCCCCGGCGACGAGTGCGCCGGTGGCGAGGGCGTTGACGGCGGCGGCGGCCAGGACGACGGGCCGCTGTCCGTGGCGGTCGGCCAGCCGGCCCAGCAAGGGGCCGCACACCACCTGGCCGGCGGAGAGCGAACCGCCGACGATGCCGGCGGTGGCCAGGGAGCCGCTGGTCTGGACGACCAGCAGGACGCTGCCGAACTGCGACATCGCGACGGGGAGTCGGGCGAAGAAGGATATGACGGGCAGGAGGGGCCCGGTGAGGGCGATGACTTTTCGATAGGTGTCGACGGTTCCAAACACCTGACGAACGTTAACCCGGCGCAGTCACCCGGATGCATTGGGTCATGGCACGGAATCCGGCAGGTTGGGTACGTACGTTCTCATGAGCCCGCAGCCAGCCACCCCGCGCCCGACCGCCACCTACCGACTTCAGCTGCGCCCGGAATTCCCCTTCGCGGCGGCCGCCTCCGCCGCCGCGTACCTCGCCTCGCTCGGGGTCTCGCACCTGCACCTGTCCCCGGTGCTGGAGGCGGTGCCCGGCTCCTCCCACGGCTACGACGTCGTCGACCACACCCGGGTCCGGGCCGAGCTGGGCGGCGAGGAGGGGCTGCGCGCGCTCGCCCGCACGGCCCGCGCGCACGGCCTCGGCCTGGTCCTGGACATCGTCCCGAACCACATGGCGGTCCCGGCGGCCTTAGAACTCAACCGTCCCCTGTGGGAGGTGCTCCGGGAGGGTCCCGGCTCGCCGTACGCGCGCTGGTTCGACATCGACTGGGAGGTGAACGACGGTCAGCTGCTGCTGCCGGTGCTGGCCGCTCCGTTGGATCCGGCCGACGTCCGGGTGGCGGACGGCCTGCTCCACGTCGGGGACCACCGCTTCCCGCTGCGGGCCGGCACGCGGGCGCTCCCCCCGGCCGAGCTGCTGGCGGCCCAGTGGTACCGGCCGGCGCACTGGCGGGAGGCCCGCACCGGGCTGAACTACCGCCGCTTCTTCACCATTTCCGATCTGATCGGGGTGCGGGTGGAGGATCCCGAGGTGTTCTCGGCCACGCACGGCAAGCTCCTGGAGCTGCTCGCCGACGGGGTCGCCGACGGGCTGCGGATCGACCACGTGGACGGGCTCGCGGACCCGGCGGGCTACCTGCGGCGGCTGCGGGCCGCGGCGGGAGACGGGGTGTGGATCGTGGTGGAGAAGATCCTGGCGGACGGGGAACGGCTGCCGCAGGACTGGCCGGTGGCCGGCACCACCGGCTACGACGCCCTGCGGCAGGTGGACGGGGTACTGACCTGCGGCACCGGAGCCGCCGAACTCGCCGCCCGCTACCGGAGCTCCACCGGCGCGCCCGACTGGCCGCGGACGGCGGAGGCCGCCACCCGCGAGGTGCTCACGCAGGACCTGGCGGCCGAACTGGCCACCCTGGTGCGGCGGGCCGGCCCCCCGCTGGCGGAGGCCGTGCGGGAACTCCTCGTCGCGTGCCGCGTCTACCGGACCTACCCGGGGCGGGCCGACCTGCCCGGCCTCGTCGACCCGCCGGAGTCGGCCGCCGCCCCGGAGGCCGTCGCGGCGGTGCGCGCCCTGCTGCTGTCCGACGCCGCCTTCGCGGCGCGCTTCGCCCAGACCTCGGCCGCGCTGCGCGCCAAGTCCCTGGAGGACCGGGCCTTCTACCGCTACGCCCCGCTGCTGTCGGCGACGGAGGTGGGCGGCGACCCGGGCCGGCCGGCGGTCCTCCCGGAGGAGTTCCACGCGTACTGCGCCCACCTGGAGCGGCACTGGCCGGGTTCCGGCACGGTGCTGTCCACGCACGACACCAAACGCAGCGCGGACGTCCGGGCGCGGATCGCGGTGCTCTCGCAGCGCCCCGACCTGATGCCCCTGCTCGCCGGGGCCCCGGACCCGCGGCAGGCGTGGACGGCCTTCCAGAGCGCCCTGGGCCTGGGGGACGCGCCGCAGCGCACCGAGCGGCTCGCCGCGGCCCTGCTCAAAGCCGCCAAGGAGAGCGCGCTGCTCACCAGTTGGACCGATCCGAACCCCGCGTACGAGGCCACCCTCGCGGGTCACCTGCCCGGCCCGGGAGCCCTGCCGGACGTCTCGGCGGCGGCCGGGGACGGGATCCTGGCGATGACCGCGCTGCACCTGACCATGCCGGGCGTGCCGGAGCTCTACCAGGGCGGCGAGGACGAGTGCCGGACCCTGGTGGACCCGGACAACCGCCGCCCGGTGGCCTTCCCCGGCCCCCCGCGGTCCGCCACCGGCGCGGCGAAGCGGGCCCTGACGACCACCCTGCTGCGGCTGCGGCGGGAGCGCCCGGAGCTCTTCGCCGGCTACGCCCCGCTGGCGGCCGAGGGCCCGGCGGCGGAGCACTGCCTGGCCTACACCCGCTCCCCGGAACTGCTGGTCGCGGTCACCCGCCTGCCGCACCTGCTCGACGTCGCGGGCGGCTGGGGCGACACCCTGCTGCCATTGCCCCCGGGCGCCTGGACCCCGGTCCTGGACCCCGGGCGCGAACCCCTGACCGACCGGGTCCCCCTCAAGCACCTGCTGTCGACGGGCCCGGTGACGGTCCTGGTCCGCGAGGCGCCGTCGGACGCCCCTTAGCCGTACGGGTTGCGCGCCGTGAAGCGGACGGTGTCGCCGCTCCGGTCGAACCACAGGTGGGTGGCGGAATCGCCGCCGTCATGGTCGAGCGCGGGCGAGCGGATCCACTGTGGATGCTGTGGTCCCCGGCCGGCCAGCGGCTTCTCGAACCACGAGGTGAAGCCCGCGGTCGGCGTCTCGACGACGAAGTCGTGGGTCGCCGTCAGCTCGGCGAGCCTGCCCGGGGCCAGCCGGGCGAAGCCCGAGAGGACGAGCTCCGGTGACGGCAGGTCGCGGTCGTGGTCCCGGCTGCTCACCCACTCGGCGTCGGTGAGCGGGCCCAGCACCGGGAACGCCTCCTCCAGGGGGGCGCTGTCGGTGTGCCACTTCGCCCCGCCCCCGGCGTCCCCCCGTCCGCCCAGGCTCCGCCACGCCCACACGGCGGCCGCGCCCGCTCCGAGCCCCGTACCGATCCCGAGCATCCTGCGACGCTCCAACGCGATCCCCCCTCGCCCCGGTTCGGGGCACCTTAGCCCACGGCCCTCACTCGCCGGGAGGGTCCGCCAGGAGGGCGGCGAAGGAGCGGGCGGCGCCGGTGAGGGGCTGGCGGGAGAAGACCGCCAGGGCGCGGTGCCACGGCGGGTCGACCGGGAGCAGGACGCAGTCCTCGCCGATCGCGCCGCGGACCAGGTGCGCCGGGGCCGCGACGATGCCGATGCCCGCGGCGGCCATCCGGACGGCGGTGGAGGTGTGTTCCGTGTGGAGCACACTGCGCGGGGTGAACCCCGCCCGACCGCACACCCGGTCCAGGAAGGGCTCCCCCTCGACGCGCGGTTCCATGGCGCACCGGATCCAGTCGCGGTCGGCGAGTTCGGCCAGCCGGACCGCGGCGCGCCCCGCGAGCGGGTCGTCGAAGGCGGCGACCAGGACGATCTCCTCCCGGCCCGCCGGGAGCACCGGGCCGCTCCAGCCCTCCGGCTCCGGGCCCACGGCGAGGTCGGCGGCGCCGCGCTCCAGCTGTTCCTCCAGGGCGTCGGTGCTGGCGTACTCGCGCAGCACCAGCCCCACCCCGGGATGCAGCGCGCGCCACCGGGCGACCACGCCGGGCAGCAGACCGACGGCCAGGGCGTGCAGGGTGGCGACGTGCAGCTCGCCTCCGTCCGCCCCGGCGGCGGCGCGGGCGGCGCGCTCGGCCAGCCGGGCGCTGCGCACGGCCAGTTGGGCGTGCGGCAGGAAGGCGCGGCCCATCGCCGTGAGCCGCACGCCCCGCGGCATCCGTTCCAGCAGGTCCCCGCCGAGCGACCGCTCCAATGCCTTGACCTGGTGGGACAGGGCGGGCTGGGTGACGTACAGGACCTCCGCCGCCCGGGTGAAGGAGGACTCCTCCACCACGGCGAGGAAGTACTCCATCTGGCGCAGGCTCATGACCAGCCATCATGCGTCATGCAGGACGTGCATGGGTCCGACAAGATCATTGCCTTGGACCCGCCCCGGCCCCGCCGCGCAGGCTGGGGTCCATGAACACAGACGTGACTGACGTGACCGCGAACGACGTGATCGCGAACGACGGACGCTCGAACGACGGACGTTCGAACGACGTGATCGTGACCGACGTGATCGTGATCGGCGGCGGCACCGGCGGGTACGGCACCGCCCTGCGCGCCGCGGCCCTCGGCCTCAGGGTCGTCCTCGCGGAGCGGGACAAGGTCGGCGGTACCTGCCTGCACCGCGGCTGCATCCCCAGCAAGGCGATGCTGCACGCGGCCGAGCTGGTCGACGGGATCGCCGAGGCCCGCGAGCGGTGGGGGGTGAAGGCGACCCTGGACTCGGTGGACTGGTCCGCGCTGACCGCCACCCGCGACGACATCGTCGGCCGCAACCACCAGGGCGTCGAGGGCCACCTGAGCCACGCCGGGGTCACCGTGGTGCGCAGTGGGGCACGGCTGACCGGCCCGCGGTCCGTCCGCACCGAGGACGGCCGGCAGTTCACCGCCACCCGCGGGATCGTGCTCGCCACCGGCTCGCGGCCGCGGATCCTGCCGGGCCTGGAGCCGGACGGCCGGACGGTGGTGACCAGTGACGACGCGCTCTTCGCCCCTGGGCTGCCGGGATCGGTGCTGGTGCTGGGCGGCGGGGCGATCGGGGTGGAGTACGCCTCCTTCCACCGGTCGATGGGCGCCGACGTCACCCTGGTCGAGGCGGCCGACCGGCTCGTCCCGCTGGAGGACGTGGACGTGTCGCGGCACCTGGTCCGGGGGTTGAAGAAGCGCGGGATCGACGTGCTGACGGGGGCCCGGCTGGAGGGGGCGGTCCGCGCCCCGGACGGCGGCGGGGTGCGCGCCACCGTGCGCACCGCCCGCGGCGAGCTGCGCACGATCGCCGCGGAGCGGCTGCTCGTCGCGGTCGGCCGGGTGCCGGTGACGGACGGGTTGGGCCTGGAGGCGGCCGGACTGACCGTGGACGAGCGGGGGTTCGTCGCGCCCGCCGACTGGTCGAGGCTGGAGACCGCGGTCCCGGGCATCCACGTGGTCGGCGACCTGCTGCCGCCCCCTTCGCTCGGGCTCGCGCACGCCTCGTTCGCGGAGGGGCTGCTGGTCGCGGAGACCCTGGCGGGGGTGGCGTCGGCGCCGGTGGACTACGCGGCGGTGCCGCGGGTGACCTACTCCGCCCCGCAGACCGCCGCGGTCGGGCTGACCGAGGCGCAGGCGCGGGAACGGTCCTACGACGTGGTGGTCAACTCGATGCCGCTGACGGCCGTGGCGAAGGGCATGGTGCACGGGCAGGGCGGGATGGTGAAGGTGGTCGCCGAGCGCGGCGGGCGGGTGCTCGGGGTGCACCTGGTCGGGCCGCACGTGTCGGAGATGATCGCGGAGAGCCAGCTGATCGTGGGGTGGGACGCCGAACCGGCGGACGTGGCCCGGCACGTGCACGCCCACCCGACGCTCTCGGAGGCCGTCGGCGAGGTCTTCCTGACCCTGGCCGGGCGCGGCCTGCACCAGCAGTAGCCGTGCAGTAGCCGGGCGCGGGGGCGACCGTGGCGGCCGCGGGCGTCAACCCGGAGCCTCCCGTGCGGTAGGGGCGCACGTCAGGCGGGCAGAGCTTGACAGTGACCCTCCTCCGAGACATGTGCTACCCCACACCGCAGGAACTCGCCCTGGCGGCCCGCGCGCTGGCCGACGCGCACCCCTCCCTGGTCCGGCTCCGTCGTACCGGAACCTCCCGGGGCGGGCGCCCGCTGTGGCTGCTCTCCGTCCAGTCGCCCGAGGGCGGGACACGGCCCGCCACCGCGCCGGGCTCCGGCCCGGGCGTCGGCTCCGGCTCCGGTCCGGACGTCGCCCCGCGCCACAACGTCCTGGTCGTGGCCGGGGCCCACGCCAACGAACCCGTCGGCGGGCCGACCGCCCTCGCGCTCGCCCGCCGCGTCCTCGACGCCCCGGGCCTGCGCGCCGGGTGCGGCTGGCACTTCCTGCTCTGCGCCGACCCGGACGGGGCGGCCCTGCACCGCACACCGCACCCGCACTCGATCCTGGACTACCACCGCAACTTCTTCCGCCCGCCCGGTCCCGAACAGCCCGAGTGGGCGCCGTCCTTACTACCTCCGGACCGGCTGCCGCCCGAGACCCTGGCCCTCACCGCGCTGATCGACGAGCTGCGCCCGGTGCTCCAGGTGTCCCTGCACGCGACGGACCTCGGCGGCAGCTGGGTCCAGCTCACCCGGGACATACCGGGACTCGCCGAACCGTTCGCCAAGTCGGCCGCCGAGCTGCGGATCCCGGTGGAGACAGGCGCCTCGGACGCGGCGGGCTGGCCCTCCCCCGGCCCCGGGATCTTCGTGATGCCCGCGCCGGACAGCGATGCCCCCGGGGTGTTCCACCCGGAGGACACCCGGCTGAGCACCTGGTACCACGCCCATGCCTACGACGGGACGACCGCGATCGTCGAGGTCCCCATGTGGGCCAGCGACCTGGTGGACGATCCGGCCCCGCACCCCGATCCGCGGCGCGCCCTGCGGTCCCTGGCCCGGCGGCTCACCGCGGACGCCGATCAGGTCGCCCGGGTCCTCGCCGGGGCCCGCGGCCAACTGCCCGCCGGGGATCCGACGTCCGGGCCCCTGCTGCGGGCGGTGGACTGGACGCTCGCGCTGATCCCGCAGATCGCCGCGCAGTGGTCCGCCGGCTCCGCGCCCCCGGAGGCGACGGCCGCCTACATCGGGAGCATCGACGCCTTCGCCCGCCGCCTCGCGCTGCGGGCCGCCGCCATGCTGCTGCGGGTGCTGTGCGCGGCCGGGCACCCGGCGGCGACCGCGCTGGACCGGCTGGTCACCGGCTGGTGCGAGGCCTTCGCGGCCCGGTTCCAGCCGCGCTGGGTGCCGGTGGCCACCCAGGTCGAGCACCAGACCCGCACCGTACTGGCGACGTACGAGCGGCTCTTGGCGGCCGGTCCCCCCACTACCGCGGGAGGTTGACCCCTGCTCGGTCGGTGTCCGCGGCGGCCGGGACGGCCCAGCCGTACCGGCGCTTGGGCGTGCCCGCCGCGCCGAGGCGGTCGTAGAACCGCACGGCCCCTTCGTTCCAGTCGGGGGTCTGCCACTGGACCTGGTCGAGGCCGAGCTCGGCCGCGAGGGCGGCGACTGCGGCCATCAGTGCCGCGCCCAGGCCGTGGCCGCGCGCGCCCTCGGCGAGGTAGAGGCAGTCCATGTGCAGGTAGTGGGCCGCGTCCCAGAACGCGAACTCCCGGGAGCAGGCGGCGTATCCGACCGCCTGTCCCGTCGGGTCCTCGGCGATCAGCACCCACAGCGGGGGCGCCGGCGCGTCGCCGCCGGGAAAGAGCAGCGGGCCGAGCCGCTCGGCCAGGTCGGGCGGCCGGGGGGCGGAGCGTTCGTGGGCGACGTGCTCGTGGATGAGTTCCACCACGCGCGGGAGGTCTTCGGGGCGCGCCGGGCGCACCGCGGGCCGTTGGTCCATGGAATCCATGCCGCCATCCTGCGGGCCGGCCCGCCGCGCCGCGCGGGCGGGGTCCGGGCAACCCCCTACGGGCGCCGGACCTCGAACTGGAAGCAGCCGTACTCCAGGGCCCGTACGTGCACCAGTGCCACCTCGGGCTCGGCGAAGGCTTCCCCGAGGACCCGCTCGAAGCCGGCCGCCGCGTCGTCCGGGACCTCGAAGAGGCGGCCGCCCACGATGTGCCCGTCGGCGTCGTAGCGCCGCACGGTGCGCAGGGCCCCCGTGCGCGCGAAGGGGTACCCACCGGACCCGCGGTCCTCGCCCGGCCCGGCGCACGGTTCGGCGTGGATGAAGACGGGCCCCACCTCGTCGTAGGCCCCGGGCTCGACCCCGGTGGCCGCCGCCCAGCGGCGCAGCGGCGCGTAGGAGACGAGGGCGACCCGGTCACCGGCTTCGATCCCGCGCAGGCAGCAGCGCAGGGGGCTGCCCACGCAGTCGAGGGGCGCCCCGTCCGCGCGCGCGGTGAAGGGCCGCGCCGGCCGCCCGGCGTCATCGGTGGTCCGCAGTTCCCGCAGGGCGGCGGGCGGGACGGGCAGGGGCGTGAAGGTGGTCGTCATGACCCCAGTCTCGGCGCCCGCCCCCGGCGCGGGCTGGCAGGAATCGGACGTGTAGCCCACCGGTCCTGCGGGCCGTCCCGGCCCGGACCGTCTCGCCTAGTTCGCCGACAACCGGTACTGCATGGTGCCGAAGCCGACCTGGTCGCCGGCGCGGACCACGGCGGCGCCGGTCACGCGCTGGCCGTTGACCGTGGTGCCGTTGGTGGAGCCGAGGTCCCGCAGCACCCACAGGCCGCCCCGCAGGCTGAGCTCGGCGTGGTGGCGGGAGACCGTCTCGTGGACGAGGCGCAGGCCGCTGCCGGGGTCCCGACCGATGGTCAGCGCGTGCCCGAGCGCGCCGTGCGGCGGGAGCAACAGCTTCGGCAGCTTCTCCGCGGCCCAGGCGCGCCGCACACCGGCGCTCACCGCCGAGACCTTGCCGACCCAACCGAACAGACGCTGCGTCAGGGGGCTTTCCAGCCCGCCCGGGCCGCGCGCGCCGAGGTCGGCCGTGAGGACGGCCAGGTCCTCGGATCGGCGCGCGACCAGCGCGAGTTCCATCCGGCGCACGAAGGTGTCGTGCGAGAGCCTGCCGTCCGCCGCGCCGTCCCGCAGCCGGCCGAGGGCGCGCTCGCGCTCCGCGTCGGAGACCCGGGGCACCGGATAGGCGGGGAACTCGAAACTGGACGTCACAGGGTGATTGTCGGCCCGTCGTGCACCAAGTGTCCAGAACTCCTGCGTCCGGGCCGCGATGATGGGCCGGGTCGAGACGCCGTCGTGGCACGAATGCCGGTTGCCGCCCGAGACGAGGGGACCGTCCATGCAGTTCGAGGTGTGGGCACCACAGGCAGGACAGGTGGGTCTGCGGCTGAACGACAGCACGCGGAACATGGCGCCCGATCCGGAGCGGGCTGGCTGGTGGTGCGTCGAGGCCCCGGCCGCCGACGGGGACCGGTACGGCTTCCTGCTGGACACCGACGCCGACACCGACGCCCCGGACGGGCAGGCGCCGCCCGTGCGGCCCGATCCGCGCGGGCGGCGCCTGCCCGACGGCCCGGACGGGCTCTCGGCCGTGGTCGACGTCGAGGCGCTCTTCCCGGAGGCCCCGGCCCCCGCGCCCCGCACCTCCCTCCAGGACGCCGTCCTGTACGAGCTGCACATCGGCACCTTCACTCCCGAGGGCACCTTCGACGCGGCCGCGGCCCGGCTGTCCCACCTCGCCGCCCTCGGCGTCACGCACGTGGAGCTGATGCCCGTCTGTTCCTTCCCGGGGCGCCACGGCTGGGGCTACGACGGGGTCGCGCCGTGGGCCGTGCACGAGCCGTACGGCGGCCCGGCCGGGCTCGCCCGCTTCGTGGAAGCGGCGCACGGCGCCGGGCTCGGGGTGGTGCTGGACGTGGTGCACAACCACCTCGGCCCCTCCGGCAACCACCTCCCGGCCTTCGGCCCGTACTTCACCGACACGCACCACACCCCGTGGGGCGCGGCGGTCAACCTGGACGCGCCCGGCTCCGACGAGGTGCGCGCGTACCTGATCGGCAGTGCGCTCGGCTGGCTGCGGGACTATCGGATCGACGGGCTGCGGCTGGACGCCGTGCACGCGCTGGCCGACGGTCGGGCGCTGACCTTCCTGGAGGAACTGGCCGCGGCCGTCGACGCCTTCGGCGTCGAGACCGCGCGCCCGCTGTTCCTGATCGCCGAATCGGACCAGTGCGATCCACGGACGACGACCCCGCGCACGGCCGGTGGCCTCGGCCTCACCGCGCAGTGGAACGACGACTTCCACCACGCCCTGCACTGTGCGCTGACCGGCGAGTCACAGGGCTACTACGCCGACTTCGCCGGCGCCCCGCTCGGCGCGCTGGCCAAGACCATGACCCGGGCCTTCTTCCACGACGGCACCTGGTCCTCCTTCCGGGGCCGCACCCACGGCCGCCCGGTGGACCGGCGCCGTACGCCCGCGCACCGCTTCCTCGGATACGCCCAGACGCACGACCAGGTCGGGAACCGGGCGCTCGGCGACCGGCTCGCCGCTTCGCTCTCCCCCGGGCTGCTGGCCTGCGCCGCGACCCTGGCGCTGACGGGGCCGTTCGTGCCGATGTTGTTCATGGGCGAGGAGTGGGGGGCGGGGACCCCCTGGCAGTACTTCACCGACCATCCGGACCCGGCGCTCGCGGAGGCCGTGCGCACCGGCCGCCGCCGGGAGTTCGCGGCGCACGGCTGGAAGGCCGAGGAGATCCCGGACCCGCAGGACCCGGCGACCCGGGAGCGGTCCTGCCTGGACTGGGCCGAGCCGGAGGCGGCCGCGCACGCCCGGCTGCTGGAGTGGTACCGGACGCTGATCGCGCTCCGCCGGACCCTGCCCGACCTGCGGGATCCCGATCTCGCGGCGGTCCGGGTGGCCTGCGACGAGGAGCGCCGCTGGGTGACCTTCCGGCGCGGGGACGTCCGGGTCGCGGTCAACCTGTCCGCCGAGCCGGTGACGATCGCGCTGGGCCGCAACGGCGTACGGGTGTTGGCCTCGTGGGAGCCGCTGGACCACCCGGGGCCGGACGGCCGCCTCCACCTCGCGGGCGAGTCGGCGGCCGTCCTGGGCCCGTGAGCGGGGCCTCCCCGCCGGGATGACGAGGATCGATCCGCTCCACGGCTGAACCGATCCGCTCCACGGTTGAATTCGCGGCGGACGCGGCCGGGGCGTCGGGCGTGGCGCCGGGATGTGCACGGGTCGTCGGGTGATGATGCCGCAGTGCGACTTGATCATGTGTCCTATGCGGTGGCCCGCGACAGCTTCGTCTCGACCGTTCAGTGGATCGGATCGGCCCTCGGCGCCGGGTTCGTCGACGGGGGCGTGCACCCGCGGTTCGGCACGCGCAATTTCATTCTCCCGCTGAGCGGCGGCACCTACGTCGAGGTCGTCACCACGCTCGACCACCCCGCCGCCGACCGCGCACCCTTCGGCCAGGCCGTCGCGCGCCGCGCCGCCGAGGGCGGCGGCTGGCTCGGTTGGGTGGTCTCCGTCGACGACATCGCCCCGGTCGAGGCCCGCCTCGGCCGCACCTCGACCGACGGCCACCGCGTCCGCCCCGACGGCTTCGACCTGCGGTGGAAGCAGATCGGCCTGCTGGAGCTGATGGAGGACCCGCAACTGCCCTACTTCCTGGAGTGGTTGGCCCCCGCCGAGGAACGCCCGAGCGCCGACCCGCGCACCTCCAGCACCATCCACGGGGTCTCCATCGCCGGCGACGCCGCCTCCATCGCCGAATTCCTCGGCGAACCGGCCGACCACCCCCTCGACCAGATCGACGTCACCTGGGTCGAGGACGAGGAAGCGGGCCTGGTCTCGGTCGAGTTCGCCACCGCCCACGGCCCGGTCACGATCTGACCGGGGCCGGGCCGGGCCGGCGACGCACCTGGTCCCCGGCCCGGGCCGGTGGCGCTACTCGACGACGGCGAGTTCGCGCGGGGCGTTGTTGAAGCTGCGCCCGCCGCCCTCGGTGACCGTCACGATGTCCTCGATCCGGACGCCGAAGCGGCCCGGGAGGTAGATGCCGGGCTCCACGGAGAAGCACATGCCGGGGACGAGTGGCCGCTCCTCGCCCTCGATCATGTAGGGCGGTTCGTGCGTGGTGACGCCGATGCCGTGGCCGGTGCGGTGGATGAACCGCTCGCCGTAGCCGAACTCGGTGATCACCGCGCGGGCCGCCCGGTCCACGTCCTGGCAGGCGATGCCGGGGCGGACCACCTCGACGGCGGTCCGCTGGGCCTCCCGGACGATGTCGTGCACGCGCTGCTCCTCGGCCGTCGGCTCGCCGACGTGGACGGTGCGGGAGATGTCGGAGCCGTAGCCGTGCTTGAGGCCGCCGAAGTCGAGCACCACCATGTCGCCGTGTTCGATCACCCGCGGGCCCGCCTCGTGGTGCGGGTTGGCGCCGTTGGGTCCGGAGCCGACCACGGTGAAGTCCACCTGGGAGTGGCCGTACTCGCGCAGCAGGGCGGCCAGGTCCGCGGCGACCTCGGTCTCCGCGCGCCCGGCGAAGCGGACTCCGAGGATCCGGGCGTAGGCGGCGTCGGCGGCGGCGCCCGCCGACGCCAGCCGGGCCAGCTCGCGCTCGTCCTTGACGGCGCGCAGCATGGGCAGCGCGTCGGTGAGGGAGACGTAGGAGGTCGTGGGCAACTCCCGCTGGAGTCCCAGCAGGTGGAGCGCCCAGGTGTTGTCGCTGACCCCGAAGCGACCGGAGACGTCGAGCAGCGGGGCGGTGACGCCGTAGGGGTTCTTGCCGTCGGTCCAGTCGCGCAGGGTGAGCGCGGGAGCGCCGGCCGCCGCGGCCGCGTCGGGGGCTTCCAGGGTGGGGACGACGAGCACCGGGTCCTGCCCCGCGGCCAGGACGAGCAGGGTCAGCCGCTCGGTGTCCACGGGCCGGTAGCCGGTGAGGTGGGTGAGGTCGGGGCCGGGGGCGATGAGCAGACCGGCGAGCCCGGCGTCGGCGGCGCTCTGCGCGGCCGCGGTCATCCGGGCCGCGTAGTCCGCGGCGGTGAAGGGGTCGGGGGCGGTGTCGGACGCGGTACCGGGTGCGGTGTCGAAGGCCATGGACCGATCCTGCCGTGAGCGGTGCGGCGCGCGCGACGGCCGCGCCGGTCGAAGCGGGCCGCTCGAACCGGGCCGGTCGAACCGGGCCGGTCGAACCGGGCCGGTGGGCCGCGGAGGCGCCCGGCGGGCCCGCGGAAACGGTGTCGCGGGACCACCTCCCTGATCGGCTATGCTGTGCATGCACATCGAACGGGTGGTCCGCCGCCCTTCGTGGTGGGTGTAGCTCAGTTGGTAGAGCACCTGGTTGTGGTCCAGGTGGCCGCGGGTTCAAGTCCCGTCACTCACCCTGATCCCGTGGGGGGTACGAGGTTTTCCTCGTACCCCCCACGGGCTTTTCCGCATCCACCCACCGGCCGGGACAGCGATGCGGCAAGAACGACTCACCAGGGCCGTCGCCGACGCCCGCGGCGCCCTCGGCCGTGGTCGGCGTGGTCGCCCTGCTGCCCGGCGGCCGGGGCGGTCTGGGCCTGATCGGCCTGCGCGAACGGGTCGAGGCGGTGGACGGGCGGCTCGCGGCGGGGCCGCTGCCGGGCGGTGGCTGGCAGGTCACCGGTGTCTTCCCGGTACTCGCCTGGCAAGATCAACGCCATGAGCCGTGACATCCGCGTACTGATCGCCGACGACCTGTACATCTCGCCGTCGACGGTCAAGACCCATCTGGTGTCGGTGCAGGCCGAGCTGGGCCTGCGCAACCGGGTCGAGATCGCCGCCTGGGCGTGGGGAACGGGCGCGGTCACCTCCCGCGGACCGGTCGGCTGAGCGGCCGGGAGACTCCTCGATGGCGATCAACGGCCTTCCCGCCCTGATCTGCGCGCTGATCCTGGCGGGCGCGGTGTTCGCGGCGGTGGTGTGGTGGGCCTGGCCCCGGCTGGCCGGCCCCGGTGCGAGACCGGTGCTCGGCCGGATCGGGCTCCAGTTGGTGCTCGCCCTGACCATGGGGCTGCCGCTGCTGCTCGCGGTGAACGGCGGGTACGGCTTCTACTCCTCCTGGCACGACATACTCGCCCTCTCCCGGGACGCGCCGGTGCTGACCGGGGCCCCGGGCGCGGACGCCGTGCGGGTCCAGGGCACCCACTCCTGGCGGTACCGGGGCTCGGACGATCCGGCGGTGATCGGGCGGATCGAGGCGGTGACGGTGCGCGGGTCCCGCAGCGGGCTGAACGGGCAGGCGTACGTCCACCTGCCGCCGGAGTTCCTGCGGGCGAGCGCGGAGCAGCGCGCCCGGTTCCCGGTGGTGCTGGCGCTGAGCGGGTACCCGAGCACGACACGGGTGCTGATCGACCTGTTCCACTACCCGCAGCTGGCCCTGGACGCGGTGCGGTCGGGGGCGATGCGGCCCGCGGTGCTGGTGATGATGACCCCGACCGTGGCGCCGCCGCGGGACACCGAGTGCGTGGACGTACCGGGCGGACCGCAGGCGGAAACGTTTTTCTCGCGGGACCTGCCGGCAGCGGTCGCCGGGCACTACGGGCTGACCCGGGACCCGCGGGGGTGGGGCGTGATGGGCAATTCGGTGGGCGGGTACTGCGCGCTGAAACTGGCCCTGCGGGCGCCGGAGTCCTACCGGGCCGCGGCCGGGCTCTCGGCGTCCTACGCGGCGGAGCGGGACGAGGAGACGGGCGAGCTGTTCGGCGGGGACCCGGTGCGGCGGCGGGAGAGCGACCTGCTGTGGCGGCTGCGGGCGCTGCCGCAGCCGCCGGTCTCCCTGCTGGTGGCGAGCAGCCGCAAGGGCGAGAAGCAGTACCCGCAGACCCTGGAGTTCGTCGCGGCGGTGCGAGCGCCCGCCCGGGTGTCCTCGATCGTGCTGGACAGCGGCGGGCACAACTACGAGACCTGGGGGCGGGAGCTGCCCCCGGCGCTGGAGTGGCTGGTGGGACGGCTGCGGGTGGACTGAGGGTGCCGGGGCGACGGGCCGGCGGGTGGCGGCATGACCACCGCTCCGCCCGCCCCGACCCGCTCCACCGCACCGCCCGACCGCGCTCACGTCCGCAGGAAGGCCTCGACCTCCGTCGCGAAGGCGACCGGGGTCTCGTGGGTGGGGTAGTGGCCGGTGCCGGGGAGGACATGGACGCGGCAGTGCGGGTAGAGGGCCTGCCAGGTGGAGCGCACCAGGTCGACGGTGAGCGCGAGGTCGTAGGCGCCGACGAGGGTCAGCACCGGGACCGTGTTCCCCTTGACCGCGGCGGACAGGTCCAGCGGTTGCCAGCTCTCGAAGTAGGCGGCGAAGGCTTCGGGGCGGGAGACCTCCAGGGAGTGCCGGACCATCCCGTCCAGCCAGTGCCGGCTCGCCCGGTTGCCGGTGACCAGGTCGAGGATGGTGCGCCGGTTCTCCGGGTCCGCGGCGGCGCCCCGGAAGAGCGCGTGGGTCCCGTCGTCCATCGCGTAGGGCCCGGCGGGCACCGGGGCCACCCCGATCAGCTTCTCGACCCGCTGCGGGGCCCGGACCAGTACCTGCTGGGCGGCCTTGGCCCCCATGGAGTGCCCGATCAACGAGAAGGTGTCCCAGCCCAGTTCGTCGGCGAGGGCGAGCACGTCGTCCGCGATCTCCGCAACCGTGTAGCGGCCGGCGACCTCCTTGCGCTCGCCGTAGCCCCGGTAGTCGGGGAAGACGTACGAGAACTCGGCGGGGTCGAGGTGGTCGAGTACGGATCCCCAGTGCGCGGAGGTCCCGAACCAGTCGTGCAGCACGACGACGCGGACGGGCCCGGCGCCGATCCTGCGGTGGGCGATGGCCATGTGTTCTCCCTCGGTGACGGAGCCGGTGGGGGTGGCGCGAACCGACGCCGTACGTTCTGCCCAGCGGGCCCACCCTCACACCGTCACGGGGGACGGATGTCAGGCGACGGTGTACTCCGCGTCGCCGAAGTCCGCCACGACGCGCAAACGCCCGCCCAATGCCTCGACGTAGGACCTCAATGTCGCGACCTCCGTACGGTCCGTGTCACCGTTCTCGATCGCCGACACCCGCGGAGCGGAGACGCCCATGGTGTCCGCCACCTCCTTCTGGGTCAGCGCCTGCTCCTGCCGGATCTCGGCGAGCCGGTACGCCCTCACCTCTGCCAGCAGCCGGTCCATGGCGGCCCGCTTCTCGGCGGCCGACCTCACGGACAGCCCGGCCGCCGCCCGGCGCTCACGCGCCTGGCGCTTCGCTTCCTCCCAGCCGACGGTGCTCATTCGTACTCCCGGGTCTCGAATTCGGCGAGGTGGTTCCGGTAGCGCTTCTCCGCGAGTGGAATGTTCACCTCGTACCATCGCTGCCAGTTTCCGGCCTTGTCCCCCGCCACCAGCAGCACCGCGCGACGCACCGGATCGAAGGCGAACAGGATCCTGATCTCGCTACCGCCCGACGAGCCCGGACGTAGCTCCTTCATGTGGTGCTGTTCGGCGCCCTTGATCCGGTCGACCAGCGGTCGGCCGAGTGTCGGGCCGACCATCGCGAGCGCGTCCACCGCGTCTTCCACCTGCTCAGCGCTGCTCCAGTCGGTCTCGGCCAGCGCCTCGAACCACGCCGCCACTTCGCCGACCAGAATCACTTCCCATTGAGGCGCACCCGGGAACTTAACGCAAGCATTAAGCCCCCGGGTGCGGAATCAAGGCCCTCCACCCCCGTGGGGGGGGCAGGGTACCGGGGTCAGGCGGTCCTGAGCGCCGGGTCGGAGACCCCCGGGGCGCCCGTCTCCACGTGGCCCGCGAAGCGGCGCAGGAAGGTGGCATCCGCGTCCGAGACCACCTTCACGTCGTACCAGCGGCCCGTGGCCTGGAGGTTGACGGTGTGGGCGACCGTGGCCCCGGGCGAGACCTTGAAGGTCTGGGCGGCGCCGCCGTAGGCGTTGGTCACCGTGAGGTTCACGGCGGCCGAGCCCGCGTTGGTCATGGACAGCGCCAGGTTGCCGGAGGCGGTGACGTGCCGGGCGCTCACCTCGGGTCCGGCCTTCTTCGCCGGGCCCTTGAAGGTGGCGAGGAAGCCGTTGGGGCCCCAGACGCTGAGATTGATCTGGTTGCCGGTGGAGCTGCTGGTGCTCCAGGTGTCGGAGAGGGTCTTGCCCGCCTCGACGGTGTAGGGCCAGGGGCCGTCCGTACGGTTGCCCGAGGTGCTGTGGAAGTGCCCGCCGAGGGTTGGGCCACTGGCGAAGGTGAGGGTGAACTTGCCGGTGGAGACGGTGGCTTGGCCATCCACGTACGGGGCGTAGCCGAGCGCGCGGGTGGGCTTGGAGCCCGTCTCCTGCACCGGCAGGGAGCCGGTGGTCGGGGGGACCGGGTGGTAGGACGCGTGCGCGTTGTGGTCCTTGGGCACGTAGCCCGTGGTCGGGGGCAGCGCGGCGGGGGCGGCGTCGGCCCGCGTGAAGTCGAAGGCCGCGGTCAGGTCACCGCAGACGGCGCGGCGCCAGGGCGAGATGTTGGGCTCCTGCACACCGAAGCGCTTCTCCATGAAGCGGATCACCGAGGTGTGGTCGAAGGTCTCGGAGCAGACGTAGCCGCCCTTGCTCCACGGCGAGACCACGATCATCGGCACGCGCGGGCCGAGCCCGTAGGGACCGGCCGCGTAGCCGGAGACGCCGCCGGTGTAGAGGTCCTTGGTGACGTCGGCGGTGGACAGGCCCCAGGCCGAGGAGGCGGGCGGGTACGGCGGCACGACGTGGTCGAAGAAACCGTCGTTCTCGTCGTAGGTGATGAAGAGGGCGGTCTTCGCCCACACGGCCGGGTTCGAGGTCAGCGCGTCGAGGACCTGGGAGATGTACCAGGCGCCGAAGTTGGTGGGCCAGTTCGGGTGCTCGCTGAAGGCCTCGGGGGCCGCGATCCAGGAGACCTTCGGCAGCGTGCCGTTCTGCACGTCGGCGCGCAGCCGGTCGAAGTAGCCCTCGCCCGCCTTGGCGTTCGTACCGGTGCGGGCCTTCTCGTACAGGGGGTCGCCGGGCTGGGCGCCCCGGTAGGAGGTGAAGTAGAGCAGCGAGTTGTCCCCGTAGTTGCCGCGGAAGGGGTCGCTGATCCAGCCCCAGGACCCGGCCGCGTTCAGCCCGTCGCCGACGTCCTGGTAGACCTTCCAGGACACCCCGGCCGCTTCCAGCCGCTCGGGGTAGGTCTTCCAGCCGTAGCCCGCCTCCTGATTGCCGAGGACCGGGCCGCCGCCGGTACCGTCGTTGCCGGTGTGCCCGGAGAAGAGGTAGTAGCGGTTGGGGTCGGTCGCCCCGATGAAGGAACAGTGGTAAGCGTCGCAGACGGTGAAGGCGTCGGCGAGGGCGTAGTGGAACGGGATGTCGTTCCGGTTCATGTACGACATGGTGGTCGTGGTCTTGGCCGGGACCCACTTGTCGTACTTGCCGTTGTTGTAGGCCTGGTGGCCGCCGGCCCAGTCGTGGTTGAGCCCCTCGACGAACTGCATGCCCAGGTCGCCCACCGTCGGGTGGAACGGCAGGACGTCCTTGGTGCCGTTGGACTGGTAGAAGACGGACTTGCCGTTGTCCTGGAGGACCGGGCGCGGGTCGCCGAAGCCCCGGACTCCCTTCATCGTCCCGAAGTACTGATCGAAGGAACGGTTCTCCTGCATCAGTACGACGACGTGCTCGATGTCCTGGATGGTGCCGGTGGCGCCCTGCGCGGGGATGGCGGCGGCGCGGGCGATGCTCTCCGAGAGCAACGTGGCGGCGGCGGTGCCGCCCGCGATCTGGAGGAACCGGCGACGATCGAGTTCTGCCATGGTGTGAGGACCTCTGGGGGTGAGGAGGGGTGGTGCGGGACGTCGAGGGGCGCCCCAAGGACAACGTGTCCGGCGTACCAACCGGAGTTGCTTGCGTGACCCTCCGACGTCCACCCGGAGAACGGAAGACCTCGTCCCCCGTCTTCTCCCCGCCCCCACCCTCCCTTCACCCCGCGACCTTCCCCGGCCCGCCCCGGCCCGCCCCCACGTACGACGACGCCGGGGCCCGCTGTCCGATGACAGCGGGCCCCGGCGCGGGACGTGCGGTGCGCTCAGCCCTCTTCGGCGGGGGCCAGGCGCAGGGAGATGGAGTTGATGCAGTAGCGCTGGTCGGTCGGGGTGGGGTAGCCCTCGCCCTCGAACACGTGCCCAAGGTGGGAACCGCACGTCGCGCAGCGGACCTCGGTGCGGACCATGCCGTGCGTGGTGTCGGCGATCAGCTCGACCGCCTCGGAGTCCTTCGGGTCGAAGAAGGACGGCCAGCCGCAGTGCGACTCGAACTTCTCCGTGGAGCGGAACAGCTCGGAGCCGCAGGCGCGGCAGGAGTAGACGCCGGCCGTGGTGGTGTCCGTGTACTCACCGCGGAAGGCGGGCTCGGTGCCCGCCAGTCGCAGCACCTGGTACTCCGACGGCGTCAGCTCCGCCTGCCACTGCTCGTCGGGCTTCTCGATCTCGTACGCCATCGCGCGTCGTCCCCTTCAGTTCGCCAGCCGGGCCAGGATGGCCGGACCCAGGTCGGTCACGTCACCCGCCCCCATGGTGAGAACGAGGTCGCCGGGCTTCGCCATTCCCGCGATGACCTCCGCGACGGCGTCCTTGGCGTGCTCGGCGCTGACGTCGGCGCCCGCGGCGCGCGCCGCGGCGATGATGATCTCGCTGGTGACACCGGGGACCGGGTCCTCGCGGGCCGGGTAGATGTCGAGGACCACGGAGGCGTCGGCCAGCGCGAGGGCCTGGCCCATCTCCTTGCCCAGTTCCTGGGTGCGGGAGAAGAGGTGCGGCTGGAAGACGACCAGGATCCGGGCGTCCGCGGCGGCGCCGCGGATGGCCTCCAGGTCGGCGGTCATCTCGGTGGGGTGGTGCGCGTAGGAGTCGATGACCTGCACGCCCGCCGCCTCGCCCTTGAGCTGGAGGCGGCGCTTGACGCCGGTGTACTTGCCGAGCGCGGAGGCCAGGTTGTGCGCCGGGATGCCGAGGGCCACGCCCGCGGCGAGGGCGGCGACGGCGTTGAGCGCGTAGTGGCGGCCGGGCACCGAGACGGTGAAGGTGAGCAGCTTGCCGCCGATGAGCACGGTGACCTCGCCCGCCAGACCGCGCGGGGTGATCTTCAGGACGCGGACGTCGGCCGTCTCGGTCTCGCCGTAGGTGACGACGTCGACCGAGGACAGGTCGCGGACCCGGCGGGTCAGCTCGACCGCGCCCTCCTGGTCGGCGGAGACGACCAGGGTGCCACCGGGGAGGATCTTGCCCACGAAGGTCTCGAAGGAGTCGTGGATCTCCTCCATCGAGGCGTAGTTCGCGTGGTGGTCCAGCTCGCTGTTGAGGACGATGGCGACCTGGGGCGCGTACTTGTGGAAGCTGCGGTCGCTCTCGTCCGCCTCGGCGACGAAGATGTCGCCCTCGCCGTGGTGGGCGTTGGAGCCGGGGGCGTCCAGGTCGCCGCCGATGGCGTAGGAGGGGTCCAGGCCCAGGGCCGAGAGGGACACCGCCAGCATGGAGGTGGTGGTGGTCTTGCCGTGCGTACCGGCCACCGCGATCGGGCGCAGGCCGTCCATGAGCGCGGCGAGCGCGTCCGAGCGGTGCACCACGGGGACGCCGAGCTCGGCCGCGCGGGCCAGCTCCGGGTTGTCCGCGCGGATGGCGCTGGAGACGACCACGCAGGTGGCGTCGTCGGCGAGGTGGCCGGCGGCGTGCCCGATGTGGACGGTGGCGCCGTGGGCGCGCAGGGCGGCGGCGGTCTCGGACTCACGGGCGTCGCTACCGGCGACCCGCGCGCCGCGCTGCGCGAGGATCTTCGCGATGCCGGACATGCCGGCGCCGCCGATGCCGATGAAGTGGGGCCGTTCCATGGCGGTCGGCAGGCCGGGCGTCATACAGGTCGCTCCTGATGGTCAAACGTGACGGTGTGCGTGGCGGTGTGCGTGGCGCCCAGCCTATTCGTTGTGGGCGAAGAGTTTGAGCACCGGAACCCCGACCTTGTGCCGTGCCCGTGAGGCCCAGTCCCGGTGGAAGAACTCCTCCACGAAGTGCGGGGCGGTCAGGACGATCACTTCATCGGCGCCCGTCTCCGCCACGACGGCCTTCAACTTGTCGAGCGGGTGGTCCTCGATGACCTGCCCGACGGCCTTGGCTCCCTTGGCCCGCAGGGCCGCCAACGACACGGCCAGGGCCTGCTCGGCGGGCCCGCGGGCGGCGTCGCCCTCGGGCTCGTCCCCCTCGCGCAACGCCTCGGGCAGCTCGCCGAGCGCGACATCGTCGATGGCGCGCAGCAGCCGGTCCTGGTCGCCCCGGGGCTGCATGAGGACGAAGAAGGAGACCGGGTCGTCTCCGTGCAGGGTGGTGACGAAGTCCACGTCTACGGGTGTCAGAGGCTGCTCGATCATCAAAACGCTCGTGAACACGGACGCCCTCTCCTTCATGGGCCGCGGCCGGCCCCTGCGGAAACCATCCTGCCCCGATGTCGCACGGGGCTCGCGCTGGTATATGTGCCCAGCGGAAGCTAAGCGGAACGGGAAATTCCGCTGCTTGTCAGATCCGACGGTAACGCGTGTACAGGAACCCGGCCTCTTCCAGCAGCGAGGCCAGTGCCAGCCGGTGCGGTACGTCGACCCGCGGGCCCCCCGCGATCCGCTGGGCGTCACCCGCCGTGAGGGTCGGGGAGACGCTCAGGCACAGCTCGTCCAGCACCCCGGCGGCCACGAACTGGCCCAGCAGTCGCGGCCCGCCCTCGGTGAGCTGGCGGCGCAGCCCCCGGTCGGCCAGCTCCCGCACCACCCGGGCGGGGTCCACGCCCGCGCCCTCCCCGGCCACCACCACCTCGGCCCCGGACGCGGCCGCCGCGCCGACCCGGTCGGCGGGGGCGGCGGCTCCGGTGAGCACCAGGGTGGGCACGAGCGGCGCGGTGAACAGGGGCAGCGCGAAGTCCAGCTCCAGGCTCGCGGTGACCACGGCGATGACCGGGGCGGGGCCCTGCCCGGCGGCGGCCCGGCGGGCGGCGAAGTCCTCGCGGGCCCGGGCCGGGCGGTAGCCCTCCTGGCGAACCGTTTCCGCACCGACCACCACCACATCGGCCAGCGCCCGCAGGGTGCCGAAGATCCTCATGTCGGTCTCGCTGGACAGGGGCTGCGAGCGCCCGTCGTGCTGCCCGGCGCCGTCCAGCGAGGACACCATGTTCGCGCGCAGCCAGTGCTCCCCGGCGCCGAGCGCGGGGTACGCGTAGGCCTCCGCCAGCTCGTCCAGCGACCACGGGTGGTCGCCCGGGACGGGGGGTGTCTGATCGGTCACAGGGAACAGGCGTCGCATCGGTGCAGTGTGCCACGCCCCGTAGAGTTAAGGGCTGTGTCAACCTCCCTCTCCCCCTCCGGTGCGACCGCCCCGCACGGCGACGCCGCCGGACGGAGCCCGATAGCCGACGCGGGACCCCGCTCCGGCGCCGACGGACCCGACGCCGGTCCGCTCGCGCTGTGCGCCCGCGCCCCGCACGTACCCGCCGAACGGCTCGTGGCCGAGATGGTGCCGCCCCCGCGTTTCGACGCGGTGCGCTTCGACACCTACAACCTCGACCCGGACCAGCCCAGCCAGGCCGAGGCCGTCACCGTGCTGAGCGGCTTCGCCGCCGGTCTCGGCGGGGCCCACGCCAGCGGCGGGGGCAAGCGCCGCTGGTTCGGGCGCGGCCACAAGGTCGCGCCGGCCACCGGCCCGCGCGGGGTCTACCTCGACGGCGGCTACGGCGTCGGCAAGACCCACCTGCTGGCCTCCTTGTGGCACGCCACTCCGGCCGAGCCCGCGCTCAAGGCCTTCGGCACCTTCGTGGAGCTGACGAACCTGGTCGGCGCGCTCGGCTTCCAGCAGACCGTGCAGACCCTGGGCGGGCACCGGCTGCTGTGCATCGACGAGTTCGAGCTGGACGACCCGGGCGACACCGTGCTCGTGTCCTCGCTGCTCAGCAGGCTCGTCGAGCAGGGCGTCGCGCTCGCCGCGACCTCCAACACGCTGCCCGGCAAGCTCGGCGAGGGCCGGTTCGCGGCCGCCGACTTCCTGCGCGAGATCCAGGGCCTGTCCGCGCGGTTCCGGCCGCTGCGGATCGACGGCCAGGACTACCGCCACCGCGGCCTGCCCGAGGCGCCCGCGCCCTTCTCCGACGAGCAGGTCGCCAAGGCGGCGTACGCGACGCCCGGCGCCAGCCTCGACGACTTCCCCGGGCTGCTCGAACACCTGGCCAAGGTGCACCCGAGCCGCTACGGCGCGCTCACCGAGGGCGTCGCCGCGGTCTGCCTCACCGACGTCGGCCCGGTGCCGGACCAGTCGACCGCGCTGCGCCTGGTGGTGCTCGCCGACCGGCTCTACGACCGCGAGATACCGGTCCTCGCCTCCGGCGTGCCCTTCGACCGTCTGTTCAGTGACGAGATGCTGAACGGCGGCTACCGCAAGAAGTACTTCCGCGCCATCTCTCGGCTCACCGCGCTGGCGCGTGACGCGAAGGGCCTGGTGGCCCAGTAGGTTTGGGGTCGCCGGACAGGTCGTCAGACCTCCCGGCCGCTTCCACCTATGTGAAGGGATCCGCCATGGCCACCACGCGTCACGCGCACACCGTCTGGGAAGGCGACCTGCTGAAGGGTGCCGGGGTCGTCACCCTCGACTCCTCGGGCAAGGGCTCCTTCGACGTCTCCTGGCCCTCCCGCGCGGAGGCCGCCAACGGCAAGACCAGCCCGGAAGAGCTGATCGCCGCCGCGCACTCCAGCTGCTACTCGATGGCCCTCTCCCACGGTCTGGCCGGTGCGGGCACCCCGCCCACCCGCGTCGAGACCAAGGCCGACGTCACCTTCCAGCCGGGCGAGGGCATCACCGGGATCCACCTCAGCGTGCGCGCCGAGGTACCGGGCCTGGACGCCGAGGGCTTCGCCGCCGCGGCCGAGGACGCCAAGAAGAACTGCCCGGTCAGCCAGGCCCTGACCGGCACCACGATCACGCTCTCCGCCGAGCTGCTCTGATCCCTCGCGGTGCCCGGCCCGCGCCCGGCCCGCCCGCTCCCGCCCCGGCCCGACCGGCCGGCGGCCGGTGGGCGGCCGGTGGGCGGCCGGTGGGCGGCCGGTGGGCGGCCGGTGGGCGGCCGGTGGGCGGCCGGGCCGGGCGGGCACCCGCAGGTGTGACGCCGCGCCGGGCCCGCCCGCGCCGCGGCCCGCCCGGCGCGCCCCCGTGGTACGACGGCCCGGAACCACCTCCGGTCCCGCCATGGGGAGTTGCCGATGCCCACCACCCGACGCAGCCTGCTCGCCGCAGGCGGTACGGCCGCCATCGCCTTCACGGGCGCGCTGGGCGCCCTCTTCACCGCCTCCGCCGGAGCGAGCGCCCGCTCGGCGCCGCCCGCGCCCCCCGCGGGGGGCTACGGGCCGCTCGTACCGGATCCGGCCCGGCTGCTGGACCTGCCCGCGGGGTTCCGCTACCGGGTGCTGTCCCGGGCCGGCGACCGGATGCGCTCCGGTGAGGGCGTCGTCCCGGCCAACTGCGACGGCATGGCGGCCTTCGCCACCACGTCCGGCGGGGTGCGGCTGGTGCGCAACCACGAGAACCGGACCACCGCCGCGCTGCGCGTCCCGCCCGTCGAGGGACTCACCTACGACCCGGCCGCGCTCGGCGGCTGCACCGTCATCGAGCTCTGCCCGGCGGGCGAGGTCGTCGGCGAACGGGTGGGCATCGCGGGCACGGCCGTCAACTGCGCGGGCGGACGCACCCCTTGGAACACCTGGCTGACCTGCGAGGAGACCGAGGACACCGCGGGCGTCGCCGGGTACGCGAAGGACCACGGGTACGTCTTCGAGGTCGACCCGGCCGATCCGCGGCGCTCGGGGGCGGTGCCGCTGACGGCGCTGGGCCGCTTCGCCCACGAGGCCGTGGCGGTGGACCCGGTGCGGGGCGTGGTCTACGAGACCGAGGACGCCTTCGTGAAGCCCTTCGGGCTCTTCTACCGGTTCCTGCCGCGCCGCCCGCTGGGCGGGCCCGGTTCGCTGCGGGCGGGGGGCGTGCTGGAGGCGATGCGGGTGCGGGGGGTGGCGGACCTGGCCGTCGTGACGGAGCCGGGGACGGAGTTCCCGGTCGAGTGGGTGCCCGTACCCGACCCGTCGGCCGCCCGCACCCCGATCCGGTTCCAGGACTTCGGCCCGGGCGGCATCACGCACGCGCAGAAGCTGGAGGGCTGCTACTGGGGCGGGGACGTGGTGCACTTCGTCTCCAGCTTCGCCCGCAGCCGCGAGGGGGCCGCCGCCGACCACTTCGGCCAGGTCTGGTCCCACGACCCCGTGCGCGGCCGGATCCGCCTGGAGGTCGTCTTCGGCCCGGCCACGGACGTACGGCTGCCGGGGGACTCGCCGGACAACATCTGCCTGGCCCCGGACGGCGGCCTGATGGTGTGCGAGGACGGCGGCGGGGCACAGTACGTCTTCGGGCTGACCCGGACCGGCACGGTGTACGCGATGGCCCGCAACGCGGACGACATCGGCACGGCGGGCACGGCGGAGTGGGGCGAGTTCGCGGGGGTCACCTTCGCCCCGGACGGTCGGACGATGTACGTCAACGCCTACGCCCCGGGCACGACGTTCGCGGTGACGGGCCCCTGGCACTGACCCCGCACGCCCTCGTGCCCCGTCGCGCCCCGTCGCGGCCCCGTTCGATGTGGTGCAAGATCGGACGAAACCGGCGTGATGGGGGTAGTGATGGCCAAAGCGAAGGCGAAGGCGGAGACGAAGGCCAAGCAGGAGAAGAAGCCGAAGGCGGGACGGGAGGCCGGACGGAAGGCGGGACGGGAGGCGGGACGGGAGGCGGACGTGCCCGTCGCGCCGTTGCTCCGGGTGTCCCTCGGGGAGACCGTCCAGCTGGCGCACATCGACACCCGGTCGACACCCGGCGTCCCGGGCGGGAAGGCTGCCTCCCTGGCCTCCGCCGCCGCGATGGGCGAGCGGCTCGCCGAGCTCCAGGAGCGCCTCTACGCCGCCAGCACCGCCGGGGACCGCCGCCGGGTGCTGCTCGTGCTCCAGGGCATGGACACCAGCGGCAAGGGCGGCACGGTCAAGCACGTGATCGGCCTGTTCAACCCCTCCGGCTGCCGGATCCGGGCCTTCAAGGCGCCGACGGAGGAGGAGCGGGAGCACCCCTTCCTCTGGCGGATCAAGAAGGCCCTCCCCCAGCCGGGGGAGATCGGCATCTTCGACCGTTCGCACTACGAGGACGTCCTGATCGCCCGGGTCCGCGAGCTGGCGCCGCGCAGTCAGGTGCGCCGCCGCTACGCGCAGATCAACCGGTTCGAGAAGGCCCTCGCGGAGGACGGCGTGAGCGTGCTGAAGGTCTTCCTCCACATCTCCTACGAGGAGCAGCGCGAGCGGTTGCTGGCCCGCCTGGACGACCCCGCCAAGCACTGGAAGTTCAACCCGGGGGACATCGAGGAGCGCAGCGTGTGGCCCGCCTACCAGGAGGCCTACGAGCTGGCCCTGGAGCGCTGCGCCAGTGCCGCCGCGCCCTGGTACGTCGTACCCGCGGACCGCAAGTGGTACCGCAACTGGGCGATCGGCGCGCTGCTCCTGGAGCACCTGGAGGCCCTCGCGCCGGAGTATCCCGCGGCCGACTTCGACGTGGACGAGTGCCGCTCCCGCCTGCTTACCTCATAGTCATATATTTTGCGTACGTGACCATTTCTGTACGCAAAGTGGCCGTTGTAGCCGCGCTCGGTGCCGCCCTCGCGGGTTGCGGGGGCGGCTCGGCCACCCCGGGGGCCGCCTCCGCACCCGCCCGGACGGGTGCGCCCGCCTCGGCCGCGCCCTCCGGCTCCCCCTCGTCCGGCGCCTCTCCCGGCGCCTCGGCGGCAGCCCCCTCCAAGCCGCCCACGATCGCCCCCGGTCCGGGCGGGCTGACCCCGGTCTTCGAGCGTTCCCGGCAGACGACGGACAAGACCGTCGCGCTCACCTTCGACGCCGACATGACCTCCGACCAGGGGCCGCGCGCGGCGGGCGGCGAGCACTTCGACAACCCGCAGCTGATCTCCACGCTGCGCCAGCTGAAGGTGCCCTCCACCGTCTTCATGACGGGCCGTTGGGCCGAGGAGTACCCGGACCAGGCGAAGGCCATCGGTACCGACCCGAACTTCGAGATCGCGAACCACTCCTACAGCCACCACGCCTTCAAGTCCCCCTGCTACGGCCTGCCCGCGCTCGACGGCGCCGCGGCCCGCGCCGACGTGGACCGTGCCTTCGAGGCCTTCCGCAAGGCGGGCGCGGTCAACACCGTCCCGTACTTCCGCTTCCCCGGCGGCTGCTACGACGACCAGGCCCTGCGCGTCCTGGCCACGGCCAAGGTCACGGCGGTCCAGTGGGACGTGGTCAGCGGGGACGCCTTCGCCAAGGACCCGGACGCGGTGGCCGAACAGGTGCTGGCCGGGGTGAAGCCCGGTTCGGTGGTGGTCATGCACTGCACGCGCAGCGCCGCCCCCGTGACCGAGGAGGCCATCCGCAAGATCGTCCCGGAACTCCGCAAGCGCGGCTACCGCTTCGCGAAGGTCTCCGACCTGATCGGGAAGTGACGTTCCGCCGCGGAAGACCGGTCGGTCTAGCCGGAGCAGGCCGTGCGCTGGGCGTCCTGCCATTCGCATACCGGGCACAGGACCACGCCCGGGGTGGCGACGCCGTATTCGGTGGGCTCGCCACACTCCAGGCAGTCCGCGTAGGGCGGTCCGGGCACGCGCCCGGCCGGGGTGGCCGGGGCGGGGCAGTACGACGCGCCCTCGTCCGGGCGCTGCGGGTCCTGCGGCTGGTCCATGCCCACGACGGTACCCGGCCGCGCCGCCGGGTACCGTGTCGGCGGTCGCCCGGTCAGTGGGCGGCGGCCGCCTCCGTGACCTCGCTCGGGCGGACGATGACGAAGCCCTCGCCGCGCAGCATCAGCTGGACGGCCTCGCCGGAGCCGCCGCGGATCATCGAGCCGACGGACTGCGAGCGGTGCAGCCCGGTCTCCAGCTGGGCGCTCCAGCCGACGACCGCGTCCGTGTCGACGTAGACGGGCGCCTGCGCGGTGACCGGTATGACGATCGGGTTGCCGTCGCAGACCAGGGCGAGCTTGCCGTAGCCGGTGAAGAGGCTGTTGAAGAGGCCGCCGCCGGTCATTCCGGCGCCCTTCACCATCTTGATCTCGTAGGACAGGGTCGGGTCGAAGCACAGGACGTTGCGGCCGTTGATGGTCAGCGCGTCGCCCTGCTCCATCTCGACGATGAAGCAGTTCCCGGCCTGGTGCGCGAACCAGGCCTCGCCCTGTCCGCGGACCGACATCAGGGGCAGCCCCTCGCCGGTGACCGCGCGCTTGAGCATGCCCCCGATGCCCTGGCCCTTGCGCTCGAACTGGAGGTTGCCCCGGAAGGCGATCATCGCGCCCTGGCGGGCGAGCATTTCACCGTTGACGGTGTACTTGACGGATTTGGCGTTCTGCAGCTCCATGCCGGGGGCGGTGGGCGCCTGGGCCAGGTTCTCCGATGCGAAAAGATCACTCTTCATGCAGAGGATCCTCGCCCGCGAAGCCCCTCCCGGACATCCACCTGAAGTCGGAGGCCGACGGCGGGGGTGGCATGCGGCGAGGCTCGATGACGACCTCGGGTGAGGAGGAGCGCACGACGCTGGCAGGGGGGACCACGGCACTGCCCATGCAGACGCTCGAGGCGATGACGGAGCGCCGGCCGACGGCGATCCCAGGGCCGAGAGTGATCATGCTGCCCGTTTGGACCTCGTCCCAGCGGGTGAGGAAGTCGGACAGCTCGAACTCGCCGATCTTGGCGTAGCCGGTCGCGTGCAAGCCCGTCGCCACGGGTCCGCGCACAAAGTCTCCGATGCGGATGGAATCGGGCATCTGGCTCTCCTGATCTTCGTCGGGGTGGCGAGAGGGGTCAGGCCGTTTCGGCGGCCTCGCGCCGCAGGAAGTCGGGAAGGGCGCCCGGAGTGCTGTCGAGCCAGGCGACGTAGCGGGCCACGCCCTCGGCCACCGTGATCCGGGGCTCCCATTCCAAAGCGGCCGTCATGCGGGCCGTGTCGGCCGTCCCGCCCAGCGGGTCGCCCTCGGGCGAGGGCCGGTCCTGGAACTCCGCGTCGGGGTAGCGGTTGCGGATGAGCTGGGCCACGTCCCGAACGGACGTGGCCCGGCCGGTGCCGATGTTGAGCGTCTGCCGGTCGGCGCCTGGGGCGAGCATGGCCCGGATGGTGGCCTCGGCGACGTCTTCGACGTGCACGAAGTCGCGGACTTGTCGGCCGCCTCCGTTCAGGTGCAGGGGAAGACCGAGCTTCGCGCGCATCGTCATCCAGGCGACGACCCAGGAATGCGACCCATCCTTGACGGTCTGGGGTTCGCCGTAGACGGAGAAGTAGCGGACCGAGGTGTGGGAGACGTTGGCCTTGCCCAGAATGAGGGCAGTCTGCGCCTCGCCCCACGCCTTGGTGTTCGCGTACACCGACAGCGGGGCAAGGGGCAGGTCTTCGTTCCACCGCTGCACATCGTGGCGCTTGGGGTCGCCATTGCCGTAGACGGCCGCAGAGGAGACGAACACGAACCGGCGCACGCGGTCGTTGCGACGGCGGACCGCGTCCAAGAGGACCTGGGTACCGGTGACGTTGGTCTGAATCGCTGCCATCGGGTTGCGGGTACAGGCGGCCACGTCTGCGACGGCTGCGGCGTGCACGACGTAGTCGGCGGCCCGGACGACGTGGTTCATCAGGGTGGCGTCGGCGATGTCGCCCACGATGGTGTCCTGATCGGTGATGTGAACACCGAACAGCTCGGCATAGACGGTGGCGGGGTAGGCGTCGAGTTTGCCCACAGCGAGTACGCGCGCCCCAGCCGCGCGAAGGCGGGCGCTGATGCGGGAGCCGACCAGGCCCCCACCCCCGGTGACCACCACGGTCGATCCGGCGAGGGCGGCGGACGGGTGAGCGTCGGTCAGGGGCACGGTGGTCTCCTCGGATTCGGAGGTAAGGGAAACGAGTTGCGGAGAAGTTCCGACCGGGCCGGCTCGGGACCGCCTCCCCGCCACCCCGGCAGGCATCGCCCGAGGCAGAGGCGGACCCATCGGAAGGAGCGGTGGTGCAGCCCCGGGCGCGTGATGAACAGTGAACTCGCATACACGGAAAGTGAGTACGGTGAGGGCGGGGGGGAACCCGTTCAACCCGTTCAAGATCGCTTCCGAGGGGGCCGACGTTGGCAGGAGACCGGACACCGAACCGCGCCCTGGCGGACGTGATCGCCGAGTCCGGCTCCACGTACTACGCGCTGGCCAGGGAGATCCGCTCCGTGGCGGCCGAGGCCGGCCGGCAATTGAGTACCGGGCCGTCGGCCGTCGCCTACTGGGTCGCGGGCGGTACGCCCTCCGGGCCGACGCCCTCTTACATCGCCGAGGCCCTGACGAGAAGGACGAAGCGGAGGGTGACGGTCGCCGAGATCGGTCTAGGCTGCGACGTCCGACGGGGCCATCGAAACCGATCCGCTGGCCGTCATCGCCGATCTCGGGAGATCCGTCATGCAACGTCGCCGCGACTTCCTCGGCGCCGCGTTCACCGCCGCCGCCGTCCGTCTGCCGCTGAGGTACGACCACGAAGCGGTCGCGGCGACGATCAGAGCGGCCGAGGGCGGTGGCAGCGTCGGCCCGGCCGAGGTGACGACGGTCCGGCAGCTCACCGAGACGTTTCGGAGCGTGGACGAACGGATGGGCGGCGGCCACGGCTTGACCACCGTCACCGCCTATCTGACCGATACCGTCGCACCGATGCTGACCGCCCGGTTCCCCTCCGCCCCGGTCCGCTCCGAGGCATTCGGGGCAGCGGCCCAGTTGGCTTGCCTGGTCGGCTGGAAACACCACGACCTGGGACGGGACGGTGCCGCGCAGAGGTACTACCTTCTGGGCTACCAGCTCGCCTGTGAGGCCGACCCGAACGGCCATGCGGCGTGGATGATGCGCGCCCTGACCCATCAGGCTCTTGACCTCGGCCATCCCCGATCGTGCCCCGAGCTGGCCGGAGCGGCACTGGACCGGGCATCAGGGAGAGTGGACCGGCGGACCGAGGCACTGCTCTTGGTGACCTGTGCCAGGGCGTACGGGGCCAGCGGCCAAGGCGCCAAGGCGGCGCGCGCCCTACTGGCGGCCGAAGACGCCGTCACGGACACCCGGGACCCGGTCCCCGCCTACGCCGCCGCCTCGGGTCCCGTGGCGGCCACGGTCGCCTCCCACATGGGAAAGACCCTGACGGCAATGAACGACCACGCGGCGGCCGAACGGCACTACCGGCGGGCCCTGGCGGGCCGCACACCGGGCACGTACCAGCTCAAGCACGGGCTGACCATGGCCAACCTGGGGCGATCGGTGGCCGGGCAGCACCGGTACGAGGAAGCCGTGGGCCTGTGGGCCCGGTCCCTGGATTTCATGGGCGGCGTGGTCTCCGACCGCAACAGGCGGGCCGTCAAGACGATCAGATCGGCGGCCTGCTACCGCAAGCGCGGCGTGGCCGGGGCCGCGGCCTTGGACCAGCGCGCCACCGAACTACTGGAGGGCCACGCGTGACCAGCACGAACAGCGCGACGTCGACGTTGGGGGTCGTGGTGCTGACCATGGGCGACCGGCCCGCCGAGCTGCGGGCCCTGCTCGACTCGGTCGCCGCCCAGGATGGCGACCCGGCCACCGTCGTGGTCCTCGGCCAAGGCGTTCCCCTGCCTTCGCTGCCGGACGGTGTGGCCGGAGTGGAGCTGCCGGAGAACCTGGGCATCCCCGGCGGACGGAACGTCGGCGTGCGGTGGCTGCGCGAGCGGGGCGGCGTGGACATCGTGGTGGTCCTGGACGACGATGGTCTGCTGCCCCGCACGGACACGTTCCGGCTGGTCCGGGAGGCGTTCGCCGGCGACCCACGCCTCGGCATCGCAGGCTTCCGCATCGCGGACGAAACCGGGGCGAGTCAGCGCAGGCACGTCCCCCGCCTGGGCGGCAAGAACCCACTGGTGTCCGGGCCGGTGACCACGTTCCTCGGCGGCGGCCACGCCATCCGCATGAGCGTGATCGACCTGGTCGGCGACTTCCCCGACCAGTTCTTCTACGCACATGAGGAGACCGACTTCGCCTGGGGGGCGCTGGACGCCGGCTGGGCCATCGACTACCGGGCGGACATGGTGCTGCAACACCCGCGTACCGAGGCGTCCCGGCACGCGGTCTACTACCGCAACACCGGCCGGAACCGGGTCTGGTTGGCCAAGCGGCACCTGCCCGCCGCCCTGGTGCCGATCTACCTCGGGACCTGGGCCGCGTACACACTGGCCCAGCGACCCCCGCTGTCCGGCCTGGCGGCATGGTGGGCCGGCTTCTTCGAAGGGGTACGGGTGCCGTGTCCACCGCGGCGGCCCATGCGGTGGCGGACGGTGTGGAGGATGACCCGATTGGGCCGACCCCCCGTGATCTGACGGGCCCGAGTGCCGGGGCGCCCCGACGGCCTCCTGAAGTCGGAGGCTCGCGGCCGGGGTGGCAGACTTGGCCGAATGAGCGCCCACGACACCGCCCGCGACATCGTCGAGCCTGAGCAGCCGTTCCTTCCGGAGCGCCTCGCCCGCGACGAGGCGCCGCAGTTCGTGCTGCCGCTGGTGGTCCGGCTGGAGAAGACCGCGCCGCCGGCCCGGACGGACGCGCTGGAGACGGCGGCCCGCGCGGTGCTGGTGCTGCTCTCGGACGAGCGGGCGCTCGGCGAGGGCGAGTGGGCCCGGGCTGTGCACGACTGGCAGGACGCGCGGATCCGCAAGGTGGTGCGCCGGGCGCGCGGGGCGGAGTGGCGCAAGGCCCAGACCCTGCCGGGCATCACGGTGCGGGGCGGGGAGTCCGAGGTCCGGGTGTTCCCGCCGGTCCCGCTGGACGGCTGGCCCAAGGAACTCGCCAAGCTCCAGGTGTCCGGCACGGACCTGGACGACCCGGAGCCCGCGGCGCCGGCGGAGCCCGGGGTGCCCGTGCTGTGGCTCAACCCCGAGCTGGACATGTCGGCGGGCAAGGAGATGGCCCAGGTCGGGCACGCGGCGCAGCTCGCCTGGTGGGAGTTGACCGGGCCCGAGCGGGCGGCCTGGCGGGCGGACGGCTTCCGGCTCGCCGTGCGGACGGCCGGTCCCGAGCGCTGGGCCGAGCTGGCCGGGAGCGGACTGCCGGTGGTGCGGGACGCCGGTTTCACCGAGATCGCACCGGGCTCCTGCACGGTGGTCTCCGACCACCCGGTCCTGCGCGCACGGCTGCGGTAGCGGTCGCCCGCGAGAGCGGTCCTGCCGGTCCGCCCCATCCGCGGACCGTTGTGCGGAACCTCAAATGTTGCTCTGAACGTCCCTCCCTGCGGTTGGCTGCTCTTCGCCGGGGTCATGACACCGGCGACGGACCGCTTGGAAGGGGGCGAGGGGTACATGGAGCGCACGGCACACCTGGGGGTGGGCATCGGCTGGCGGCCCGAGATCGCGGAAGCGGTGGAACGGCTGCCGGACCTGGACTGGGTCGAGGTGGTGGCCGAGAACATCTGCCCGGGCCACCTGCCCGCGTCGCTGCTGCGGCTGCGCGAGCGCGGCACCGCGGTCGTTCCGCACGGCGTCGGCCTGGGGCTCGGCGGCGCCGACCGCCCCGACCCGGCCCGGCTCGCCGCACTGGCCGAGCGGGCGGTGGCCCTGGGCGCGCCGCTGGTGAGCGAGCACATCGCCTTCGTACGGACCTCCTCGCCGGTGCTGGAGGCCGGGCACCTGTTGCCCGTGCCCCGGACCCGGGACGCCCTGGACGTGTTGTGCGAGAACGTGCGGATCGCCCAGGACGCGCTGCCGGTCCCGCTGGCCCTGGAGAACATCGCCGCACTGATCTCCTGGCCGGGCGAGGAGCTGACCGAGGGCCAGTTCCTCGCCGAGCTGGTCGAGCGGACCGGGGTACGGCTCCTGATCGACGTGGCCAACCTGCACACGAACCGGGTGAACCGGGGCGAGGACCCGCTGGCCGCGCTCGACGCGATCCCGCTGGAGGCGCTGGCGTACGTCCACGTCGCGGGCGGGGTGGAACGCGACGGGGTCTGGCACGACACCCACGCGCACCCCGTCGCACCGGTCGTCCTCGACCTCCTGGCGCAGCTGCGCGAGCGGGTGGACCCGCCGGGGGTGCTGCTGGAGCGCGACGACGACTTCCCGCAGGAGGCCGAGTTGGCGGGCGAGCTGAGCACGATCCGCGCGGTGGTCCGGCGCCGCGACCGGGACCCGCGGCCCGGCGCCCCGGACGCCCCCGCACGCACCCGCCCCGCCACCACCACCACCGTCGCCGCCGACCTCCCGGCCGTGCGCACCCGGGTCGGGCTGGGCCAGGCCGCCCTGTTGTCGGCGCTGGTCGCCGGAACGCCCGTACCCGAGGGCTTCGACGGGCAGCGGCTGCGGGTGCAGTCGCGCGCGCTCGCCGCCAAGCGCGCCGGGGTGGTGCGCAAGCTGGCGCCCGAACTGGTCGAGGTGCTGGGGGCGGCCGCCTACCGCGAGTCCTTCCTGCGGTACGCCCGGACCCGTCCCATGACCGGTGGCTACCGGCGCGACGCGCTCGACTTCGCCGAGCACCTCCTCATCCAGGACCTGCCCGAGGACCCGGCGGCGCGGCAACGGCTCACCGAGTGGTGGCAGGACCGGGCCGGGGTCCGCCCCGTCGGGCCGCTGGCGCGCTGGGCGCGGGCCCTGTTGCCCTGGCGGCGCAGGCCGCCGCGGCCGGGCGCGACCGGTACCGCGCACCCCGCGCACCCCGTGCACCCCGCGTCCGGCGCGCACGCCGGTGCGGTGCCCGCCGACCGCTCCACGGACGCCGCCGCCGGCGCTGCCGCCGCTGCTGCGGGACGGGGTACGAGATGAACGCGCTCGCCGGCTGCGTCTGGGTGGCCGTCCTCGTCTCCTCGCTCGCGCTGCACCTGGGGATC
Organism: Streptomyces sp. NPDC051555; assembly: GCF_044454405.1. NCBI lineage: Bacteria > Bacillati > Actinomycetota > Actinomycetes > Kitasatosporales > Streptomycetaceae > Streptomyces > Streptomyces sp. NPDC051555. Next base: position 78,541 of record NZ_JBITDP010000026.1, read on the forward strand.
CGTCGCTTCCGCACCCGCCCGGCCGGTCCCGTGCCCCGGCTGCACGACCTCTCCGAGGCCGCCTTCCTCTCCGGCGGCCCGGGCCGGGTGGTCGACGCCGCGCTCGTCTCGCTGCTCTGCGACGGCCGACTCGTCGTCGGCGGTCCCGGCATCGTCCACGCCCTGCCCGGGGTACGGGCCCACGACCCGGCCGAACGTGCGGTGCTCCTGGCGCACTCCACGGCGCCCTCGGGGGCGCTGCACCTGCTGCGGCTGGCGGCGATGCGGGATCCCGCCGTCCAGGAGATCGGCGACGACCTGGCCGACCGCGGGCTGATCGCCCTGCCCGGCACCGGCCGGATCTGGCGGCGCTGGGGGCTCGTCCAGGTCGTCGTCTGCCTGCTGGGCTTCCCGCTGGCGGTCGCGGCCACCATCGTGCAGTTCGCGGGTCCGATCGACGATTCCTTCCACGTGCCCTTCGTCGTCGAGGTGCTCCCCGCCCTGCTGGGCGGCGCGGTGGCGGGCGGAGTGGGCGCCTCCCGGGCGCGGGGCCGGATCACCACGGCCGGGCGACGGGCCCTGAACGAGATGCGCGCCCAGCACGCGCGCGAGCGCGGCGCGCCGGTCCAGGCCGCGCTGTTCGGGCTGACGGGCGTCCGGGACCCGTACCTGCGGGCGCAGTTGCTGCCCGCCGCCCGGCTCGGCGGCGCCCGCGCCACCTCCTCGTCCAGGGCTTCCCGCAGCTCCCACGACGCGCACGGGTCCGGGTCTTCCGCCGACGTCCTGCCCGTCGTATGGTGCGCCGGGAGCGACGGCGGCGGAGCGAGCGGCTGCGGCGGGACCTCCGGGTCGAGCTGCGGCGGTTCGGGATCGACGGGATCGGGTTGCGGCTCCTCGGGGAGCAGCTGCGGGAGTTCCTCCGGCGGTTCGAGCTGCGGCGGCTCCAGCTCCAGTTGCGGCAGCTCCAGCGGTTCCAGCTGTAGCAGTTCGAGCGGTTCGAGTTGCAGCAGTTCGTCCGGTTCCAGCTGTTCCAGCAGTTCCTGACCCTTCATCACGAGCGCATCACGAGGTGTTCACACCTCGGCACCACCCCCGACCAGGAGCTTCAACATCTTGTAGAAATCAGGCCATGTTCTGGGTCCTGTTCCTCCTGACGGCCTGGGCCGGAGCGCTGTTGTCGTGCGCCCGCCTGCTGAGCGCCGCGACCGACGACGCGCCGCCCGCCCCCGGTGCCACCGCGCACCCCCACGACGAACTGAACCTGTACGAGGTCGCCTACCTGGCGGGCGGTCCCCGGCGGGTCGCCGAACTGACGCTGCTCTCCATGGAGCGCCAACGGCGCCTGCTGCTGACCCGCACCGGGTGGGCGACCGTACTGGATCCGGTCGGCCGCGATCCGCTGGAGCGTTCGGTGCTGGACGCCTTCGGCCCCGACGGGCAGTCGCCGGTGGAGTCCGTCCGCACCGCGGTGGCCGCCCACGAAGCCGTACGGGCGCTCGCCGACCGGCTCGGCGCGGCCGGGCTCGCCCTGCCCGAGGACGCCCGGGCCGGGATCGCTTCCGGAGTCGAAGCGGTGCGCGGGGCCGGCGCGCTGGTCCTCGTGATGGCCGCGGCCTCCCTCCTGGTGCCCTCCGGCGGCGCCTCCCCCACCTTCATCATGTGCTGGTTCGCGCTGCCGCTGATCCTCACGCTGGGCTGCCTGGGCATCGCCCGCTTCGAGTCCCATCCCTACTCCGCGTGGGCCTCCCCCGCCGGGCAGAAGCTGCTGACCGCCCTGGCCCGCGAGCGCGGGCGCGGCGAACCGCTCGCCGCCATCGCCGTGCGCGGGGTGCGCGCCGTCGGGGATCCCGGCCTGCGCGCCGCACTGTCCCGCGGCAACCGGGGGACGCTCCCGCGGCAACGGGAGTACTGAGCGCGACACCCGGCGGTGATCCTGTACAAGCGCACCGGCCTGTCGTCCCATCGGTTCATCCGATGAGACGACAGGGGCCGCCATGCGGACGACACCGACCCGCCACGGAGCCGCCGCGGCGCTCCTCTCCCTCGCCCTGTGCGTACCGACGGCCGCCGCCCGGGCCGCCGAGGGCCCCGGCCCCCGCCCCGTCCCCCACGCCGAGCCGGCCACCGCGCCGACCACCTCGCACGCCGAGACCGCCGGCGAGCGCGCCGGGCGCCTGGGGGCCGAGGTCGTCGCCCGCCGGGCCACCGCGCACCGGCTCGACTTCCACGCCTGCCCCGCGAGCGAGGGGCTCGCCGCCCCCGTGCGCTGCGCCCTGTTGCGCGTACCGCTCGACTACGCCCGCCCCGACGGGCCGCAGATCTCGCTGACCGTCAGCCGGGTCACCGCCACCGGCGACCGGGGCACCCGCCAGGGCTCCCTCGTCCACAACCCCGGCGGCCCCGGCGCCTCCGGCATGTACTTCCCGCTCGTCGCCGACCTGCCCGAGTGGCAGCGCGTCGCCGCCGCCTACGACCTGGTCGGCTACGCCCCGCGCGGGGTCGGCCGCTCGGCCCCGCTCTCCTGCCGGGACCCGGCGGCGCGGCCCGAGGGTCCCACCCAGGTCCCGGAGCGGCCCTCGCCGGCCTACAAGCGGCAACGGCTCGCGGCCGCCGAGGAGTACGCACGGGGCTGCGCGCGGCGGGCGGGCGCGGCGCTGGCGCACTACACCACCCTCGACAACGTCCGGGACCTGTACGTGTTGCGCGCCGCGCTGGGCGAGGCGCGGCTCAACTTCCTGGGGGCCTCGTACGGGACCTACCTCGGGGCGGTCTACGCGACGCTCTACCCGGGCCAGGTGCGCCGCCTGGTCCTCGACTCGGCGGTCGATCCGGATCCGGCGCGGATCTGGTACCGCAACAACCTCGACCAGTCACCCGCGTTCGAGCGGCGCTGGGCCGACTTCCGCGCCTGGGCGGCCCGCCACCACGACGTCTACGGGCTGGGCCGTACGGCCGCCGCGGTCGGCGCGAGCTACGAGCGGGTGCGGGCGGCGGTGGCCCGCGAGCCCGCGGGCGGGGTCGTCGGCACCGGCGAGTTGCAGGCGGCGTACCTGCGGACGGCGTACTACGACGAGGTCTGGCCGCGGCGGGCGGCGGCGCTCGGCGCCTACCTGCGCGGCGACTCCGGGCCGCTGGTCGAGCAGGCCGGGCCGGACCCGGCGGCGGCCGCCGAGGAGGAGAACGCGCGGGCGGTCTACACGGCGGTGCTGTGCAACGACGCGCCCTGGCCCGCGGACTGGGCGACCTGGGACCGCGACAACACCGAACTGGCCCGGACCGCACCCTTCGAGACCTGGTCCAACGCCTTCCTGAACCTGCCCTGCGCCTCCTGGCCGGCGGCCGCGCAACGGCAGCGCCCGGTGGACGTGGGCGGGGGCGGGGGCGGGGGCGGGGGCGTGAACGCGGGCGAGGGGGTGCGCGCGGCGCTGCCCCGGACGCTGGTGGTGGCCGCGGAGCGGGACGGGGCGACCCCCTACCCGGGGGCGCTGGAACTCCAGCGGCGGCTCGGGCCGCAGGCCGCGCTGGTCACGGAGACGGGGGCCGGTACCCACGGAGTGGTCGGCGGACGCAACGGCTGCGTGGACCGGCACGTGGAGCGGTACTTGCTCACGGGTGCCACGGCGGGGTGGCGCGTCGCGTGCGCGCCGCATCCGGAGCCCGCACCGGTGTCGCTGGACGACCGGGCAGCGGGCACCCGAAGGGTGCCGCTGCCGCCAGTCGTCTGAACTTCCGGGCGGGATCTCCGGCTGCGTCGATTCGGGGGCAGGGCCTCCCGATCCCCGGAAGCCGCGTCGGTCTGAACACGCGGTCTTCCGGTCCTTCCCCCCAGGGGAGGTATCAGGCGAGCCCGGCCACCAGATCGGCGACGGACTTGCGGCGCCCGGTGTAGAAGGGCACCTCTTCGCGGACGTGCATGCGGGCCTCGGAGGCGCGCAGGTGACGCATGAGGTCGACGATGCGGTACAGCTCGTCGGCCTCGAAGGCCAGCATCCACTCGTAGTCGCCCAGCGAGAAGGAGGCGACGGTGTTGGCACGCACGTCCGGGTAGCCGCGGGCCATCATGCCGTGGTCCTTGAGCATGCGGCGACGGTCCTCGTCGGGCAGCAGGTACCAGTCGTAGCTGCGTACGAAGGGGTACACGCTGACGTAGTCGCGCGGGTTCTCGTCGGCCAGGAAGGCCGGGATGTGCGACTTGTTGAACTCGGCCGGGCGGTGCAGGGCCATGTTCGACCACACCGGGTCCAGCGCGCGGCCCAGCTTGGTGCGGCGGAACAGGTTGTAGGCGCCCTGCAGCTCGTCCGAGGTCTCGGCGTGCCACCAGATCATGATGTCCGCGTCGGCGCGCAGGCCGGAGACGTCGTAACTGCCGCGGACGGTGATGTCCTTCGCGGCGAGCTGGTCGAACAGCTCCTGGACCTCGTCGGCGTAACCGGCGCGGTCCTCCGGGAGGACGTCCTTCAGCTTGAAGACGGACCACAGGGTGTAGCGAATGACCTCGTTGAGGTCCTTGGCCTTCTTCCCCGCGTTGGGAATCTTCTCTGGTGCAGTCATGTGCCTATTGTCCCGTGTCCTGATCAGTGCTCTGTGCCTGGGGTGCCGAACGCGCCCGCGGAACCCGCCGCGACCGCGCCGGAGTGCCCCGCGGCCAGTGTCCCGGCCACCGCGTCGGCGGCCCGGTACGCGCTGGCGACGCACGCCGGGATGCCCACGCCGTCGTACAGCGCGCCGCACACCGCGAGCCCGGGCAGGCCCGCGACGGCCGTCCGGATCCGGGCCACCCGGTCCAGGTGCCCGACCGGGTACTGCGGCAGTCCGCCGGTCCAGCGGGTGACGGCCGAGGCCACCGGGCGGGCGGCCAGCCCCACGGCCTCGCCGAGGTCCGCGAGCGATACGTCGACCAGCTCGGCGTCCTCCCGCTCCAGGACGGCCTCGTCGCCGTGGCGGCCGACGGAGGTGCGCAGCAGGAACAGGTCGCGATCGGCGCCCGACCAGGCCCACTTGTTGCTGGAGAAGGTCGACGCCTTGATGGTGCGGCCGTCCACCGGCGGCACCAGGAAGCCGCTGCCGGTCAGACCGGCCGGCAGTTCGGAGCGCCGGAAGGCCAGGGTGACCAACGCCATCGAGGCGTAGTCGACCTCGCGCAGCTCGCCGGCGGCCGCGGGCGCGAGGCGCTCCAGCAGGGCGGCCGCGGGGCCCGCGGGGGTGGCCAGGACCACGGCGTCGGCCTCGATGACCTCGGCCGGGGCGGTGCCGGAGCCGCCGGTCACCACGCGCCAGCCCGCGGGCGTGCGCAGCAGTTCGCGCACGGGCGCCCCGGTCAGGATCCGCGCCCCGGCGGCGCGGCAGGCCGCGGCGACGGCGAGCGGGAGGCGGCCGATGCCGCCCTCGATGCCCGCGAAGACGGGGCCGGTGTCCTGCGGCCGCTCGGCGGCCCGGCGCTGGATCTCCCGTACGCCCTCGGCGAGGGAGCGGTGGGTGCGGGCGGCCTCGAAGAGCTGGGGCACCGCGGCCCGCATCGAGATCCGGTAGGCGTTCCCGGCGTAGACCCCGCCGAGCAGCGGTTCCACGAGCCGGTCCACGACCTCGCGGCCGAGCCGGGCGGCGACGTACGCGCCGACGGCCACGTCCTCGCCCAGCTCGGTGGGGGCGAGGTCCGCGTCGGCGGAGATCCGGGCGAGGCCCTCGGCGGAGAGCACGCCCGAGGCGGCCAGCAGGGCCGGGTCGCCCGGGACGCCCATGACGTGGCCGCGCGGCATCGGCCGCAGGGCGCCGCGGGTCCACAGGGCGGCGGTGGCGGTGGCGGGTGCCCGGAGGGCGTCGCCGAGGCCGACGGCCCGGGCCAGCTCCACGGCTTCGGGGCGGCGGGCGAGCACGGATTCGGCGCCGAGGTCGACGGGGAGCCCGGCGAGTTCCCCGGCGTGCAGCTTGCCGCCGAGCCGCGCGCCGGCCTCCAGTACGGTCACCCGCGCGCCGGTGGCGAGCAGCCGGTGGGCCGCCGCGAGTCCGGCGATGCCGCCACCGATGACCACCGCGTGGCCGGGCCGGCCGGAGCCGCGCCGCCCATCGGGGTCGGCGTCGGCGCGTCCGCCCGTACTCATGTCCGCTTCCTGCATGGACACATCGTCTCAGACCGATCACCGTGGCCGGACCGTGACCGCATCGGGACCGGTCCGCGGCCGGCCGGTGAAACCCGCGCGGGGCGGCGCGCGTCGAAGGGTGGACACCGGCCGAACCCTCGGGGGGACCCACCGTGCACACCGACCGTCCGACGAAGAGAACCACGCACCTGCTCGCGGCCCTGGCCCTGGCCGGGGCGCTCGCGCTCACCGGATGCGGCGCGGACTCCGCGGCCCGGGACAAGAGCTCGGCGGCGGCCCCCGGGGCGGCCCGGCAGGACGCCGAGGGCGCCGGCGGCGCGGCCCCCGCTCCCCCGGCCGCCCCTTCCGCCGCGGCCGACCAGGGCAAGGGGCCGCAGCAGCCCGTGGCCGGGCGCCCGCAGGTCATCCGTACGGCGACCCTCTCGATCGAGACCGCGCAGGCCCAGGGGGCCCTGGCCGCGGCCCGGTCCGCCGCCGAGAGCGCGGGCGGGTTCGTGGGCGGCGAGAGCACCCGGCGCGACGCAGACGGGGCGCTGACCTCGTCGCTGACCCTGCGGGTGCCGGCGGACCGGTTCGACGCGGTCCTCACCGCGCTGGAGGGCAGCGGCAAGCTGCTCGGCCGCAAGGTCGAGGCGCTCGACGTGACACAGAAGGTCGCGGACGTCGACAGCCGGGTGAAGTCCCAGCAGGCGAGCGTGGTGCGGGTCAGGGAGCTGATGGAGAAGGCCACGGCGATCGGTGACGTGGTGCTGCTGGAGGGCGAACTGAGCCGGCGCCAGTCCGACCTGGAGTCGCTGCTGGCGCAACAGACGGCTCTCAAGGACCAGACCTCGCTCGGCACGATCACCCTGGAGGTCGCCCAGCCGCGGCAGGTCGAGGGGGCCGGCGAGGACGACGAGGCGGGCTTCACGGACGCGCTCGGTGGCGGCTGGTCGGTCTTCACGACAGCGCTGCGGTGGATCGTGCTGGCCTTCGGGGCAGTGCTGCCCTTCGCCGGGGCCGCCGCGCTGCTCCACCTCGGATGGCGGGTGCTGCGCGGGCGGCGCGCGCCGGGGTCCGCCGCGGCGCCGCCGGAATCGCAGGAGGGCGTGACGGACTGAACGTCCGTTCGGACGTAGCGTGTCACCGACGCGCAGGACGACGGAGGGACGGTAGGGGCGATGGCGGCGACGGAACGACTGGTGGTGGTCGGCGGCGACGCGGCGGGGATGTCCGCCGCGTCGCAGGCGCGGCGGCTCAAGGGCCCGGCGGAGCTGGAGATCGTCGCCTTCGAACGGTCGCACTTCACCTCGTACTCCGCGTGCGGGATCCCGTACTGGATCGGCGGGGCCGTCGCCGGGCCGGACGAGCTGATCGCCCGTACCCCCGAGGAACACCGGGCGCGCGGGATCGACCTGCGCACCGGGACCGAGGTGCTGGAGCTGGACCTGGCCGGCCAGCGGGTGCGCGCCCGGGATCTGGAATCGGGGTCCGAGTCCTGGACGGGTTACGACCGGCTGGTCCTGGCGACCGGCGCCCGCCCGGTCCGCCCCCGGCTGCCCGGGATCGACGCGCAGGGGGTGCACGGCGTCCAGTCCCTGGACGACGGGCAGCGCCTGATGGACACCCTGGAACGCGGGGACGTCCGGCGCGCGGTGGTGGTCGGCGCGGGCTACATCGGCGTGGAGATGGCGGAGGCCCTGGTCCTGCGGGGCTTCGAGGTGACCGTCCTGCACCGGGGCGCGCAGCCGATGGCCACCTTGGACCCGGACATGGGCGGCCTGGTGCACTCCGCGATGAACGCGATGGGGATCCGTACGGTGGCGGGGGCCGAGGTCACGAAGATCCTCACCGACGAGGAGGGCCGGGCCCGGGCGGTGGCCACGGCGACGGGCGAGGAGTACCCGGCGGACGTGGTGGTGCTCGGCATCGGCGTGGAGCCGCGCACCGGCCTGGCCCGGGCGGCCGGGCTGCCGCTCGGGGAGTCGGGCGGGCTGCTGACGGACCTCGCCATGCGGGTGCGGGGGCACGAGAACGTCTGGGCCGGCGGGGACTGCGTGGAGGTGCTGGACCTGGTGTCGGGCCGCACCCGGCACATCCCGCTGGGCACGCACGCCAACAAGCACGGCCAGGTGATCGGCTCGGGGGTGGGCGGCGGCTACGCGACCTTCCCCGGCGTGGTGGGCACCGCGGTGAGCAAGGTGTGCGACCTGGAGATCGCCCGCACGGGCCTGCGGGAGCGGGACGCGCGGGAGGTGGGCCTGCGCTTCGTGACCTCGACGATCCGCTCCACGAACACGGCCGGGTACTACCCGGGGGCGGCGGAGATGACGGTCAAGATGCTGGCCGAGCAGCGCTCGGGGCGGCTGCTGGGGGTCCAGATCGTGGGCGGGGCGGGGTCCGCGAAGCGGGTGGACATCGCCGCGGTGGCGCTGACGGCCGGGATGACGGTCGACCAGGTCGTCTCGCTGGACCTTGGCTACGCGCCCCCGTTCTCCCCCGTGTGGGACCCGGTCCTGGTCGCCGCGCGCAAGGCGGTGGCGGCGGTGCGGTCGGCTGGGGTCTGACCCCCGCCACCCCCGGGGCTCCGCCCCGGACCCCGCGCCTCGAACGCCGGCGAGGCTGAAAAGACGCCCTCAAACGCCGGGCGGGCTGTATTTCAGCCCGTCCGGCGTTTGAGGACCGGGGTCCGGGGCGGAGCCCCGGTGGGGTCAGCGCTGCGTCTGCGTGTGGACGTAGTCCACCAGGCGGGTCAGGGCCGTCGGGTCGGTCGTGGGGAGGACGCCGTGGCCCAGGTTGAAGATGTGGCCCTCCAGGCCGGCGGCCGCGTCCAGGACCTCGCGGGTCTTGGCCTCCACGGCCTCGGTGGTGGAGAAGAGGACCGCCGGGTCCAGGTTGCCCTGGAGCGCCTTGCCGGGGCCGACCCGGCGCACGGCGTCGTCCAGCGCGACCCGGTAGTCGACGCCCACGACGTCCGCGCCGGCCTCGCCCATGAGGCCGAGGAGCTCGCCCGTGCCCACGCCGAAGTGGATCCGCGGGACCCCGTAGGAGGCGACGGACTCCAGGACCTTCGTGGAGGCGGGCATCACCGAGCGGCGGTAGTCCGCCGGGGCGAGCGCGCCGACCCAGGAGTCGAAGAGCTGGACCGCGGAGGCGCCCGCCTCGATCTGGACCTTCAGGAAGGCGGAGGTGATCTCGGCCAGCCGGTCGAGCAGGTCCGCCCACAGCTCCGGATCCCCGTACATCAGGGCCTTGGTGTGCTCGTGGTTCTTGGACGGGCCGCCCTCGACGAGGTAGCTCGCGAGGGTGAACGGCGCACCGGCGAAACCGATCAACGGCGTGCCGCCGAGTTCACTCGTGAGGAGGCCGATGGCCTCGGTGACGTACCAGACGTCCTCGGGGGTGAGGTCGCGCAGTTGTGCGAGGTCCTCGCGGCGGCGGATCGGCTGGGCGACGACCGGGCCGACGCCCGGCTTGATGTCCAGGTCGATGCCGATGGCCTTCAGCGGGACCACGATGTCGGAGAAGAAGATGGCCGCGTCCACGCCGTGGCGGCGCACCGGCTGCATCGTGATCTCGGTGACCAGGTCGGGCCGCATGCAGGATTCCAGCATCTGCGTGCCCTCGCGGACCTTGCGGTACTCCGGGAGCGAGCGCCCCGCCTGGCGCATGAACCACACGGGCGTGTGCGGTACCGGCTCGCGGCGGCAGGCCTTCAGGAAGGCGGAATCGTACGTCTGACTCGGCGTGCCCTTCGGGCTCTCGTTGGCGCTCACGACCCAAATCTTCGCACGTATGAAGAAGTGCCCGGCCCGGCGCGGGTGTCCCTGCGCCGTACGGGCGCCCGCTGCGCCTAGTCTTCCCCGCATGGCTGCGGCTCAGGGACGATTTTCAGATGGCGCTGACGGTGTGGACAGCGCGAAGGAGAGCTCCGTCCCGCTCCCGTTCCGGCGGGCGGTCGACGGCTTGAAGAAGGCGCGGCTGCGCCCCGGGATCGAGATCGACCCGACGAAACCGCCCCAGCGACTGGCTCCGTACGCCTACGCGCTGGAAGCCGCGGTCGTCGACGGCGAGGACGACCTCGCCGACGGGCGGCTCATCCTGCTCCACGACCCGTCCGGGCACGACGCCTGGCACGGGACCTTCCGGCTGGTGACGCTCGTACGGGCGGAACTGGAGCCGGAGATGGCCGCCGACCCGCTCCTCCCCGAGGTGTGCTGGTCCTGGCTGACCGGGGCGCTGGACGCGCGCGGGCTGACGTACGGGGAGGCGAGCGGCACGGTGACGATGGCCGGGTCGCACTACTTCGGCGGGCTCGCGGAGCGCCGGCCCGCGACGCAGATCGAGATCAGAGCCTCGTGGACGCCCCGCGAGGGGGTGGGCGGGGTGCCCGACACGGCGGCCCACCTGGCCGCCTGGTGCGACCTGCTGTGCCAGACCGCGGGGCTGCCGCCGGTCGGGCCCGTGGACACGGCGGTGGTCTCCCTGCCACAGCGGCGCGGTCCGCACCACCCGTAGCGAAGGGGCCGGACGGCCCTGTCGCGCGGCCCCTGCGGGTGGTCGCGCGGCGCCCCGGCCTCGGCCGCCACGGCCCCGGCGGGACCGACAGGCCCCCGCCCGCGCCGGTGACCGGCTGTCAGAACGGGGCGTCCGTTGCGGTCTTCTGATCAACCCTTGATCGATCGCGCGTCCGAATTGCCCGAATTGTTACTCACTAAATCGTGATCATTCCCTAAAGCCGGGCGGGTGACGTGCCGAAGGAGTGAGTGACCATCCGCACGGTGGGTAGCGGCTCCTTCCCCGGCCGCCATCCACTCGCCACTCCCTCAGGAGGCCTGGTGTCCGTTCTTCTCGAGCAGCCCGCAAGCCTGGTCGCCTACCGCCCGAACAAGCCGACGGCCATGGTTGTCGTGGCCGACCCGCGCGTCCGCTCCACCGTGACCCGCCACCTGTGGGCTCTCGGGGTTCGTGACGTCATCGAGGCTTCGTCCATCGCGGAGGCCCGCCCCCGTGTCGCAAGCCCGCGCGACATCTGCGTGGCCGACGTGCACCTGCCCGACGGTTCCGGTCTCACCCTGCTCTCCGAGACCCGTGCCGCGGGCTGGCCCAACGGCCTGGCCCTGTCCGCCGCCGACGACATCGGCGCGGTACGCAACGCCCTCGCGGGCGGAGTCAAGGGCTACGTCGTCACCGGAACCCGTACCAACATCGGGCTCCCCAGCCGGCCCGGCTCCGCGCCCATCGGTGCGGCCGCCGCCCGGATGCACCGCCGCCCCCCGGGTGCCCCGAGCCACCCGGGCGGCTACCGCGAGCTGTCCGGCCGCGAGGTCGAGGTCCTGCGCCTCGTCGCGGAGGGCCAGTCCAACAAGGCCATCGGCGTCTCGATGGGCCTGTCCGCCCTGACCGTCAAGTCCCACCTCGCCCGGATCGCCCGCAAGCTGGGCACCGGCGACCGGGCCGGGATGGTCGCCGTCGCACTGCGGACCGGGATCATCCACTGACCCCGTCCCCAGGGTCCCCGGCCCAGGCCCCCGGTCATCACCGGACGGCACACCGGGGCACCCGGGGGAACGTCCGCCTTCCCACCTCGCGCCCGTCGCCGGAACGTTCCGGCGACGGGCGCGCCGCATCCACCGATACCCTTGAGCGGTGACCGACGCCCAAGAGACCGCAGCAGACCTGCGCACCACCACCGGGGGCGGCCCCCCGGACGACGAGGTTTCGTCCGATGGGCTGCCCATCCCCCTGCTCGAACCGCGCGAGGGCATCCCTCCCGTGGTCGCCGACGAAGAGGCCCTCGCCCGCGTGGTCGCGGCCTTCGCAGCGGGCACGGGACCCGTGGCCGTCGACGCCGAGCGCGCCTCCGGGTACCGCTACGGCCAGCGCGCCTACCTGGTGCAGCTCCGTCGTGAAGGGGCCGGATCCGCGCTGATCGACCCCGTGGGGTGCCCCGACCTCTCCTCGCTCGGCGAGGCGCTGTCCGGCACCGAGTGGATCCTGCACGCCGCCACCCAGGACCTGCCGTGCCTGCGCGAAATAGGCATGGTGCCCACCTCCTTGTTCGACACCGAGCTGGCCGGGCGCCTCGCCGGCTTCCCCCGGGTCGGGCTCGGCGCGATGGTCGAGAGCGTGCTCGGCTACGCACTGGAGAAGGGCCACTCCGCCGTCGACTGGTCCACCCGCCCGCTGCCGGAGCCGTGGCTGCGCTACGCCGCCCTGGACGTGGAGCTCCTGGTGGACCTGCGCAACGCGCTGGAGAAGGAGCTGGACCGGCAGGGCAAGCTCGACTGGGCCCACCAGGAGTTCGACGCCATCGCCGCCGCCCCGCCCGCCCCGCCGCGCAAGGACCCCTGGCGGCGGACCTCCGGAATGCACAAGGTGCGGCGCCGCCGGCAGATGGCCGTCGTCCGCGAATTGTGGGAGGCCCGCGACCGGATCGCCCAGCGACGTGACGTATCCCCGGGCAAGGTTTTGGGCGATGCGGCGATCGTCGAGGCCGCCCTCGCCCTGCCGCTCAACGTGCAGGCACTGTCCGCCCTGCCCGGTTACGGGCAGCGGATCGGCCGGCGCCAGCTGGAGCAGTGGATGGCGGCCGTGGACCGCGCCAAGGCCCTGCCCGAGCACGAGCTGCCGCAGCCCGGGGCCACCCCGGCCGGCCCCCCGCCGCCGCGCTCCTGGGCGGACAAGGACCCGGCCGCCGCGGCCCGGCTGGCGGCGGCCCGCACGGCCGTCTCCGCGCTGGCCGAGGGCCTGAACCTGCCCCAAGAGAACCTGATCAGCCCGGACAGCGTCCGGCGGCTGTGCTGGGAGCCCCCCTTCCCGGTCTCCGACGCTTCCGTGGCCGAGGCCCTGGCCTCCTACGGAGCCCGCGCCTGGCAGATCGAGCAGGTCGCCCCGGCGCTGGTGACGGCCCTCTCGGTCACCGAATCGGTCACCGACTCGGCCACTGAATCGGCCACCGACTGACCCCGTCCCCAGCCCCTGCGCACACAGAACCCCCGGTCCGGCGGACCGGGGGTTCTTGGTCTGTCGCGGCTCGGCACCCGCACCGGGGCCGTGCTCCGGGCCCTCGGCGCCGGACCGGCCGACGCGCCCCGGGTCCCGGCGGGAGGGCCACCGGAGTGTGACCTTCACCGCTCCTTCCGGTGGGGGTGTCCACAAGGGTTACCCGCAAGTAGCATGGGGCAGGTGAGCGGGCGCTCAGGACATCTGACCGCGCCCCCGCGCAGCAGTGCCACCCCGCACCCTGGAGGAGAGCCATCGTGCCTCGTACCGTCAGGGACGTCGTCTTCGTCGACGGCGTCCGCACCCCGTTCGGCAAGGCGGGCCCGAAGGGCATCTACCACGAGACCCGGGCCGACGACCTCGTCGTCAAGGCGATCCGGGAGCTGCTGCGCCGCAACCCGGACCTGGACCCCGCGAAGATCGACGAGGTCGCCATCGCCGCGACCACCCAGATCGGCGACCAGGGCCTGACGCTGGGCCGCACGGCCGGCATCCTCGCGGGCCTCCCGCAGTCGGTGCCCGGCTACTCCATCGACCGCATGTGCGCCGGTGCGCTCACGGCCGTGACGACCGCCGCCGGTTCCATCGCCTTCGGCGCCTACGACGTGGTCATCGCCGGTGGCGTCGAGCACATGGGCCGCCACCCGATGGGCGAGGGCGTGGACCCGAACCCGCGCTTCGTCAGCGAGAAGCTGGTCGACGAGTCCGCCCTCTTCATGGGCATGACGGCGGAGAACCTGCACGACCGCTACCCCACCATCACCAAGCTCCGCGCCGACGAGTACGCCGTGCGCTCGCAGGAGAAGGCCGCCAAGGCGTACGCCGACGGCAAGATCCAGCAGGACCTGGTGCCGGTCTCGGTGCGCAACACCAACCCCGAGGTCGGTGAGACGGGCTGGGGCCTGGTCACCACCGACGAGCCGATGCGCCCGGGCACCACCCTGGAGAACCTGGCGAACCTCAAGACGCCGTTCCGTACGCACGGACGCGTCACAGCGGGCAACGCCGCCGGTCTCAACGACGGCGCCACCGCCTCGATCCTCGCCTCCGAGGACTTCGCCCGCGAGAACAACCTCCCGGTCAAGATGCGCCTGGTCTCCTACGCCTTCGCCGGCGTGGAGCCGGAGGTCATGGGCTACGGCCCGATCCCGGCCACCGAGAAGGCCCTCGCCCAGGGCGGCCTGTCGATCTCCGACATCGGTCTCTTCGAGATCAACGAGGCCTTCGCCGTACAGGTGCTGGCCTTCCTGGAGCACTACGGCATCGCGGACGACGACGCGCGCGTCAACCAGTACGGCGGCGCGATCGCCTACGGTCACCCGCTCGCCTCCTCCGGCGTCCGCCTGCTCACCCAGCTGGCCCGCCAGTTCGAGGAGCAGCCGCACGTCCGCTACGGCCTGACCACCATGTGTGTCGGCTTCGGCATGGGCGCGACCACCATCTGGGAGAACCCGCACTTCGACGGAGGCAGCAAGTGAGCACCACCACCACTGAGCTCCTGAAGGGCGCGGCCGAGCTGTTCCCGGACGAGGTCGTCACGCAGGCGCACGTCCGCCACCTCGACCTGCCGTTCGGCGCCGGGCGCTTCGCGCTGCTCACGCTGGACAACGGCCTGGACCACACCAAGCCGACCACCTTCGGCCCGCAGTCCCTCGCCAACCTGAACGCGGCGATCGACCAGCTGGAGCAGGAGGCCCTCGCGGGCTCCATCGTGGGCGCCGGCCTGACCGGCAAGCCGTTCATCTTCGCGGTCGGCGCCGACCTCAAGGGCGTCGAGCTGCTCAAGAAGCACGACGAGGCGCTCGCCATCGGCAAGGGCGGCCACGACGTCTTCAAGCGGCTCGCCGCGCTGGCCGTCCCCACCTTCGCCTACTACAACGGCGCGGCGATGGGCGGCGGTGTCGAGGTCGGTCTGCACTGCACCTACCGCACCGTCTCGAAGGCCATCCCGGCCTTCTCGCTGCCCGAGGTCTTCCTCGGTCTGGTCCCCGGTTGGGGCGGCTGCGCCCTGCTGCCGAACCTGATCGGCGCGGACCGCGCGGTCTCGGTGATCATCGAGAACTCGATGAACCAGAACCGTCAGCTCAAGGGCAAGCAGGTCTTCGAACTGGGCATCGCCGACGCCCTCTTCGAGGGTGCGGACTTCCTGGAGCAGTCGCTGATCTGGACGGCGAACGTCCTGAACGGCAAGACCGAGGTCGTACGGGCCGAGGTCGACCGCGGCGAGGCCTGGGACGCGGCGGTCGCCCGCGGCCGCGCCATCGCGGACTCCAAGGTGCACGGCGCGGCCCCGGCCGCCTACCGCGCGCTGGAGATCATCGAGGCCGCCAAGGACGGAGACCTCCAGAAGGGCTTCGACGCCGAGGACGCCGCGCTGGCCGACCTGATCATCGGCGGCGAGCTGCGCTCCGGCATCTACGCCTTCAACCTGGTCCAGAAGCGCGCCAAGCGCCCGGCCGGTGCGCCGGACAAGAACCTGGCCCGCCCGGTCACCAAGGTCGGCGTCGTCGGCGCGGGCCTGATGGCCTCGCAGCTGGCACTGCTCTTCCTGCGCCGCCTGGAGGTGCCGGTGGTGCTCACCGACATCGACCAGGAGCGCGTGGACAAGGGCGTGGGCTACGTCCAGGCCGAGATCCAGAAGCTGCTCGGCAAGGGCCGCATCAACCAGGACAAGGCCAACCGCCTGACCGGCCTGGTGAGCGGTGTCCTGGACAAGGCCGAGGGCTTCGCGGACGCGGACTTCATCATCGAGGCCGTGTTCGAGGAGATGTCCGTCAAGCAGCAGGTGTTCGCGGAGGTCGAGGCGGTCGCTCCGGCGCACGCGATCCTCGCCACCAACACCTCCTCGCTGTCGGTGTCGGAGATGGCCTCCAAGCTCCAGCACCCGGAGCGCGTGGTCGGCTTCCACTTCTTCAACCCGGTCGCGATCCTCCCGCTGCTGGAGATCGTCCGCGGCGAGCAGACCGACGACGCTTCGCTGGCCACGGCCTTCGGCGTCGCGCGCAAGCTGAAGAAGACCGCGGTCCTCACCAAGGACGCCCCGGCGTTCGTCGTGAACCGCATCCTCACCCGCTTCATGGGCGAGATCCAGAACGTCATCGACGAGGGCACCCCGGTGGTCACGGCGGAGAAGGCCATCGAGCCGCTCGGCCTGCCGATGTCCCCGCTGGTGCTGCTGGAGCTGGTCGGTCCGGCCATCGGTCTGCACGTGTCGGAGACCCTGAACCGCGCCTTCCCGGACCGGTTCACCGTCTCGCCGAACCTCAAGCGGGTCGTCGAGGCCGGCAAGCGCGGCTTCTACGTCTACACGGCGGAGAACGGCTTCAAGCCGGAGCTCGACCCCGAGGTCGCCGCGCTGCTCGTCCAGGGCGACAGCGTCCTGACCGAGGAGCAGGTCCGCGACCGCGTCCTGGACGCGGTCGCGCAGGAGATCGGCCTGATGCTGGAGGAGGGTGTCGTGGCCGAGGCCCAGGACATCGACCTCTGCCTGATCACCGGTGCGGGCTGGCCCTTCCACCTGGGCGGCGTCACGCCGTACCTGGACCGTGAGGGCGTCTCCGAGCGGGTGAACGGCAAGAAGTTCCTCGCCCCGGGCCTGGCGAGCGTCCCGGCGTAACGCCGAACACCGCAGCACGAACGACGGCGGGCGGTACGGGAGCGATCCCGTACCGCCCGCCGTTCGCGTCGGCGTCGTAAGGGCCGAGGGCCGAGGGCTACCGGCGGAACTGGAAGACGCCCTCGTACAGGACGTGGTCCGACTCCGGAGCCTTGATCGTCACCGCCCGGGGCGCGGTGAAGTGGGCCTCGGTGGCGAAGACGTAGTCGATCTTGCGGCCGTCCTCGGCGGTCGGCGCGCCGTTGCGGCACCGCGCCGGTACCGGGTCCTGGCAGCGCACTCCCCCGGTCCCGCCCATCTTGAACCAGCGCCGGTTGCGCTCGTCCGCCTCCAGGAAGCGCCCGTCGGGGTCGTGCTGGTCCTTCTCGCCGCGCGTGTGCCCGTACAGCCCGGCCAGGGAACCCTCGTTGGGCTGCTGGTTCAGGTCGCCCGCCAGGATCACCGGGGTGGTCGGCGCGAAGAGGGCCGGGTCGCCGAACCACCGGTGGAGTTCCTTCAGCTGGCTGTCGGCGGTCCCCGCGTGGGTCCCGCAGAACGTCACCTCCCGGCCGCGGGCCCGGGTGGGCAGGCAGAGCAGCCCGCGCAGCACCGGCTCCGAGCGGCCCGCGGCCCGGTAGGTCTCGCCGTCCGTGTCGGTGAAGGGCCGGTAGCTCGGCGGGCCGGTCGGCGGCTCGCGGGAGAACACCGCCAGACCGTAGGAACTGTCGTCGCCGCAGGCCGGAACGTTGCCGTGCATCTGCTGGTAGGCACCCCGCAGGGCCAGGCCGCGCTCCTTGAAGACGGCCTGCAGCGCCTCGAACTGGCCGCGGCAGATCTCGTTGACGCCGAGCAGGTCGGGATGGCGCAGCGCCACCTCGTCCACCAGCCGGGCGACCGAGGTGCCCTTGCCCGTGGCGCCCCGGTTGCTGCACTGGTGGGCGGCCCCGCAGATGTTCCACTGGAGGACCACCACCGCGTCCCCGGCGTACGGGTCCGCTTCCCCGGAGCCGTCCCACAGCGGGGCGTCGGCGCCGCCGCGGGCCCAGCCCAGGGCCGCGGCGAGCACCAGGACGAGCCCCAGCGCCGCCAGGCGACGCCTTCTCACGCCGTCACGACGGGCCCCAGCGGGCTGCCCGTCTCCGGGACGAGCTGGCGGCGGACGTGGAGCCGCCCGTCGGTCCCGATGACCGCGACGACCACGGCGCCCGCCGCGTCGTAGGCGAGCGAGGGGGCCTGGACGAACATCTCGCCGCCCTCGCGCCAGCGGGCCCCGGAGACGTCCTTCTCCCGGTCCGGCAGCGAGAGCGCGAGCCGTCCGCGGCCGCTGCGGTGGGCCAGGTGGGCCTCGCGGGCACCGCGCTGCGGGGCCCACAGCGCGGCGACCGCGCCCGTACCGCCGGCGCCGCCGACGCCCGCGCCCGAGCCGGGCCAGCGGCCGGTGTCGTGCTGGCGGTACGCCATGACCTGCTGGGTGCCGGCCTCGCGGAAGTAGAGGCAGGTGCGTCCGCCGCCGGAGTTCACGGCGGTGATCCCGCCGGTGGCCACGGGCCCGGTCACCAGGGTGTCGTCGCGGGTGAAGGGCGCGCCCGGCTCCTTCTGGAACCAGCGGACCACGGAGCTCTTGCCCGGTACGTACAGCTCGACCGTGCCGAACTCGGTGGTGATCGCGGTGCCCGCGTCCTGGAGGAAGCTGCCGCCGAGGCCCACCCAGGGCTCCCAGCCGCCCTGGGCGTTCTGGCGCCGCAGGGAGACGCCCTGGTCGAAGTTGCGGGCGAAGACGTACAGCAGGCCCGCGCCGTCCACCGCGGCCATCGGGACCCCGAGTTCGCGCTGGCGGCGGCCGTCCGCGTGGACCCATTCCGGGGACTCCAGCGACTGCCAGCCGCTGAAACCGCTGCCGTCGGCGTGCTGCGTCGTGTACACCAGGTCGATGCCGACCGCGCCGCCCTCGGCCGTGCGACGGCGCTGCGCCACCACGTGCACCGGTCCCCCGGGAGCCCCGGCCAGCGCGATCGTGGGGGCGAGCCAGCCGTCGCCGAGCGGGAAGGGACCCTGCCAGCGGCCGGTGCCCGGACCGGTCTCGGTGAAGAACACCAGGCGGCCCGCGAGCACGGTGAAGGCGTTCAGCCGGCCGCCGGGACCGAGCCGGAGCCAGTCGGTGGCGGGCGAGTAGCGGTAGGCGGTGCTGCGCATGTGGGTGCTGCGGTACGGGTTGGGGCCGAGCTGGCGGTCGCCGCAGACCTGGCAGGTGCCCTGCGGGCAGTGGGTGGCGTCCAGGCCCATGTAGGTGGCCAGGTAGTCGGCCTTCTCGGCCAGCTCCATCCGGTCCAGGTTCGGGCCCCAGAAGCGGTTGGCGTAGGCGCGGTAGTACTCGACGACCGGGGCGCGCTCCGCGCCCTCCCGGTAGCGGGCGAGGGCCGCGATGGCGAACTCGGCGGTGGTGGCGTGGTCGACGTGGTCGGAGGTGACGAACTCGCTCCTGCCGCCGTCGTGTTCCGGGTCGGGGTCCAGGGTGCGGACGGTGGTGGGCCGGATCTCGGCGAGCAGCGCGGCGAGGCCGGCGATCACCATCTCGCGGGAGACCTGCTGCACTTCGGTCAGGGCGGAGCCGTGCACCGGCACGGTCGCCTGGGTGGGGTGGACGCCGTTCCACAGCTCGAACATCCGGGTGCGGACGCCGGAGGGCGTGGGCACGCCCATGTGCAGCTGACAGAAGTACATCCGCACGGACGGCTGGGCGAGGAGGGTGAACCGCTCCACCGCGAAGCCGGGCACCAGCTCGGTGACCTCGCGCGCCCAGGGGCTGTCGCGCTCGCCGGTGGCCATCCGCGCGTACGCGGAGCGCAGACCGCAGCCGCGGGCCGTGCTGTAGCCCGCGTAGTCGGTGGGCAGCGCGGTCCGCTCGGGGTCGTTGGTGTCGGCGTTGATGCCGTCGCCCTCCCCCGCGGTCAGGACGACCGTGGCGACCGGGTCACCGTCCTGGAGCGAGCGGACCAGGTCCGGGTTCATGAAGTACAGGTCGTCGTCCTGGTGGGCGACGACGTGCAGGATCGATCGGTTTCGGTTCATCGGTCCACCACGTTCATAGCCATGGCTCCGGAGACGGAGCAGTAGGGCCGGACTCGGACCGGCCGGGACGGGTGCACGACGACGAAGCGGGACACGTCGTCGGCGGAGAGGGGAACGGCGGGGTACGGGTAGGCGCCCCGGACGTCGGGGAAGTCCTCGAAGAGGTGGCAGACGCGCACCCGGCGCCGGTGCGCGGGGTCGGGCTGGAGCCACCAGTCCCAGTCCTCCCAGCGGGCGAGGCGGTCCTCCACCAGCTGGACCAGGGGCAGTTCCATCCGGAAGGAGCGCTCGTCGAGCACCTCCACCGGAAGCGACAGCTCGCTGCGGTGCGGACCGCGTCGCGCGAGCACGAAGCGGGCGCCGTGCTCCAGGGTCCGCGCTCCGCAGAGCACCCCGGTGACGGTGATCCCGTCCTCGCCGACGAGGACCTCGCCCGCTTCCGCGTGCGCCTCCCGGCGCACGGTGCGCAGCATCAGGGCGCCGTTCGGCTGCGCGTAGGGCAGGTTCCACAGGACCGGTCCGGCGCCGGGGGCGTCGAGGAGGCGGGCGCGGGCGTCGATGAGCCCCCGGGTGTCACGGATCCCCGCCTTGAGGTGGACGGGGTCGCCCTTGCCGGTGGCGAGCATGACCCGCCACCGGCCGTCGCCGAGGTGGTCGAGGGCGGCGGGCGGGACGACGGCGGTGTGCCGCACGGCCCCCGTGGGCAGCGTCCGGCGCTCGGTGTCCAGGAGCAGGTCGGGCAGCCGGGAGCCGCTGGAGGGGCGGTGCCGCAGCAGGAAGGCGCCGCGGCCCTTGCTCCCCGCGGGGCCGTCGCAGGTCAGGCTCAGCCATCCCGCGTCCGGTGCCTCGACGTGGCACACGGCGTGCTTCGGGGACTCGGGCGGGGCGCTGTCGCCCGGCGGGTGCCCCAGCCGGGCGGCCGTCGGCCTGCGGTAGCCGGAGCGGGCGGCCGCGCGGCGGCCGGCGGCCTCCTCGAACAGTGCGGTGTAGCGGGCGGCGATCACGGCGGGGTCGTAGCGCTCCGCGTTGCGCAGCGCGGCGGCGGCCATCGCGCTGCGCAGCGGCGCGTCGGCCATCAGCCGGCCGAGGCCCTCGGCGATGGCGGCGACGTCGCCGTTGGCGACGAGGAGGCCGTCCTCGCCGTCGCGCAGGATCTCGCGGGGGCCGACCGGGCAGTCGGTGGCGACGACGGGCAGGCCGCAGCGCATGGCTTCGACCAGGGTCATCCCGAAGGACTCGGCGCTGGAGGTCACCGCCGCCACGGATCCCTTGACCCACTCCGACTCGATCGGCGAGAAGGCGCCCATCAGCAGGATCCGGCCGGCCAGGTCCAGGTCGTCGACCAGGGTCCGCAGCGCGCCGGCCTCGTCCCCGTCGCCGTAGATCCGCAGCCGCCAGTCCGGGAACTCGGGGGCGAGCCGGGCGAAGGCGCGGACCAGCAGGTCGTAGCGCTTGACGTGGTGCATGCGGCCGGCGCTGACGATCACCTTGGGGCGGCCGTCGGAGGGCGCGACCACGGGCCGCGGGACGCTGTTGGGGACGGCGTGCACGGGCACCCCGGGGACCGGGGTGTGCGCGCGGAAGGAGCGGGCGTCGGCCTCGGTGACCGTGGTGACCAGGTCGAGGCGCGGGTACTCCCGGGCCATCTCCGCCCGTACGGCCCCGGGGACGGCCAGGTGCGTCATGTGCTCCTGGGCCACCCGCAGCGCGCCCTCCCGGGCGTACCGGGCGACGAAGAGGTTCAGGCTGGGCCGGGTGCCGACCACGACGTCGGCGCCGGTCCCGCTCAGCTCGTCGATGATCCGCCGGTCGGACAGGGCGCTGTACTGCTCGTGGAACTCCTCCTGGCGGGGCACCACCAGGGTGGGTCCGGCCAGGTCCGGGTGACCCCGGTCCGCGCCGGTGCGGCCGGGCCGCAGGTCCACCAGGGCGCGGACGGTGACCTGGGGGGAGATGGCGAACTTGGGGGGCGCGCCGGTGCGCCGGAACACCGAGACGATCTCGACCTCGTGGTCCGCGGACAGGGCCTCGGCGAGGTTGATCACCGTCCGGTTGGTGCCGCCGATGCCGTAGATGTTGTTGATCAGGAAGGAGATCTTCATCGGTCGTGGGACTCCTTCCGCTCGAAGGGACCGGGTACGGGGAAGTAGGACCGCAGGAAGCCCTGGAGCATCCGCTCCTGGCGCTCCTGGTCGCGGCCGTCGGAGACGGTGTCGTTGACGCAGAAGGCCTGGCGGTCGCGGCGGGCCAGCAGGATGTTCAGCCGGCGCTCGACCCCGGGCCGGTCCAGGGGCAGGTAGGCGTAGGCGATGTCCGAGGGCACCGCGCGGCCGGTCAGGTAGGCGTAGTAGTGGTAGAGGGAGGACGGGATGGAGATGTCGCTCGCGCTGCGGAAGCGGCTGAAGGTGGTGGCCCGGTGCGGTCCGGCGAACCGCTCCTCCATCTCGGACAGGACGCTGCGGCGCAGCGGGTAGGGGGCGTGCCGGATCTTCTGCACGAGGGTGGTGCCGAAGAGCTCCTCGATGATCCGCCGGTTGTTCTTGCCGGCCGCGTCCACCGGGCGGTCCCCGGGGGCGACGCCGGGCCGCGGTATCTGGGCGGGCGACAGGAACACCCGGGTCATCCCGTTCGACAGGAAGAAGTCCTGGGGGGTGACGGGGCGGCCGAGGAACATGTCGTCGTTGAAGTACAGGAAGTGCTCGGCGAGGCCGTCGATGTGGTGCAGCCGGCTCTCGATGGCGTGGGAGTTGAAGGTGGGCAGGGCCGCGGGGTCGTCGAATATCTCCCGGTGGTCGACCACCGTGATCCGGGGGTGGTCGGCGTCCAGCCAGTGCGGCCGCTGCCGGTCGGTGACGAGGAAGATCCGCCGGGCCCAGGGCGCGTGCTGTGCCACCGAGCGCAGCGAGTAGCGCAGTTCGTCGCGGTTGAGGTAGCGCGCGGGGTTGGCGGACTCCGCGTGGTAGCCCTCGCCGCCCTGTTCGCGGCGGCGCGCCTGCCAGTCGGGGTCGTCGCCGTCGACCCAGGTGTAGACGACGTCGACGGGGAAGCGCACGTCCTCGGGCAGTGCGGCGGCGTAGGGCTCGACGGTGCGGACCTGCCGGGGGCGCCGGGTGTGGCGGGCGCAGAAGGCGGTGAGCCGGTCGACGGGCACGGTGATCCGGGGGGCGTCGACCGGCACGCTGCTGGTCACCCGGTTCGGCCGGGGCGCGATCAGCCGCCCCTCCTCGTGCCGCCAGAACTCCAGGTCGCAGCCGTATTCGAGGCCGAGGGAGAGCGAGCCGCCCGGGTCCCGCCAGACCATGCCGACGCGGAGCACGGCGGCGGCGCCGGTGGTGCGGCGCCCGCGGCGCGAGCCGCCGAGCGCGGCCCGGCCGGGGGCCTGCGGGGCGGCGTCCTCCGCGCCGGCGTGGGCGACGTACACCGGTGCCCGGCGCACGCACGCGCGCAGGGCGGCGGCCACCCGGGGCCGGTCCTCCTCGCGCACGGCGAAGCAGGCCCGCAGGTCACTGGCCCCGCGCACGGCGAAGTGGTCGACGCCCGCCCGCTCCAGGGCGGTGACGACCAGTTCGAGGTTGGCCTCGCGCAGCCCGAGCGGCGAGGCCGTCGACCGCACCAGTGCGATCCGGGCGCTGGTGCCGACCAGCACGGCCAGCCCCTCGCCCTCCTGGAACAGGTGCGGCCAGCGCCCGCGGGCCCGCCGGGCGCGCAGCGACCGGGCCGGGCCGAAGCCGAAGCGGGCCCCGCGCAGCAGCCGCTTGACCACGCTGCGCAGCCCGACGGGGACGCGCCGGGCCAGGCCGCGGCGCAGCCGGGTGGGCAGGACGGCCCGGTAGAGGGCGACCGCCGGGGACGCTTCGGGATTGGCCACGGTCATGAAGGGGTGCCCGCCTCCCCGCGCACGGTCCGCACCGGGGGCGCGGAGCCGGTTCCGGCGCCGGCGTCCACATCGACGTCGAAGTCCACGGCGTCGAAGCCGGTCCCGGCGTCGGCGTCGAACGCCTCGGTGGAGAAGCCGGCCAGGAGGGCGGAGGCGGAGCCGAAGCCGGCGGGGACCCCGGGGGCGCTCGCGGCGGCCTCCGGCCCGGGAGCGGGCTGCGCCACGGCCCGCTCGTAGGGGCTGGGCACGGGGTAGTACCGGCGCAGGAAGTCCAGTACGGACCGGGTCCCGCCGTGGTCGAGCGCGTCGGGCGAGCCCAGCCCGCTCAACTGCATCTGCTGGGCGTCGCGGCGCACGAGGAGCCGGTCGAGCCAGCGGGTGACGCCGGGCACGGCCGCGTGCACCGCGATCGTGGCCTCGCCGGAGGGTTCGGCGTGCCCGGAGAAGTGCGCGGCGTGGTGGACGACCCCGTCCAGCGGGTGGGTGCCCTCCAGTTCCGGGGCGTACTGGCCCCCGGTGACCGGCCGGTGGCCGCCGAAGCCGTCGGCCACCGCCGCGAGGATCTCGCGCGCGTACGGCTGGGGGCCCGGCGCGTAGCCGTGGGTCACCGCGCGCTGGGTGAAGGAGTACGCCCAGCCGGTCCAGGGCGCGGCCGCCTCGCGGGCCGTCCAGGGCCCGCGCCGGGGCCGGGTGCCGCCGAGCGCGGTGAAGTAGTCGAAGGGCCGCACGGGGCGCCCGAGCAGCGCGCCGGGCCGGAAGTACAGGAATCGGTCGGCGAGGCCGGGCACCGCGTGCAGCTCCTGCTCCGTGTCCGGGCCGGCGGGCACGATCCGCAGCCGGTCGTCGGCGTGCACCCACGGCGGGACGGGCGCGAGCGCGAGGACGTGCACCCGGTCGATCCAGGGGGCGTACTGGTGCAGGGACCGCAGGGTGGCGCGCAGGAGCGCCTCCGCCCACGGCTCGTCGTGGCACCAGAGCACGGCCGCGTCCACGGGGAAGGTGACCTCTTCCAGGCGCGGCACGTCGAAGCCGGCCCGGGTGCGGGTCGGTGCGGCGCCCGCGTCGGTGTCGGCGTAACCGGTGAGCCGGTCGTGGGTGATCTCGACGGGCCGCGGATCGTCGGCCGGGACGACCCGCTGCACCCGGTTGGGGCGCGGGCCGACCAGCCGGGGGGCGGCCCGGCCGGTGTCCGCGGTCCAGAACTCGATCTCCACGCCCTGGTTCTCGCCGACCCAGAGCGAGCCGGTGGGGTCGGTGCGCAGCCAGACGACGCGGATCACCCGGGAGGCCCCGTAGTGCTTCCAGGCCTTGACGTGGCTGCCGGGGACCTTGGCGGTGTCGCCCTTGCCCGGCAGGACGGAGACCACGTAACCGGTCTGCCGTTCCAGCAGCGCGCGCAGCACGCGGCGCACGGCGCGCTTGTGCGCGCGGGGGACGGCCAGGGACATCCGGCGGTCGTCGAGCGCCGGCACGGTGAACCAGGGGATCTTCGCCGCGTCCAGCACGGTGGTGACCAGCGCGAGGTCGGTGCGCCGGGCGAGGTCGGCGGTGAGGCCCGCGTGGACGTGGCCGACCCGGCCGTCCACCGCCTTGGTCCGACCTTCGGGCAGGTTGCTGAAGTCCGTGGTGCGCAGCCGGCGCAGGGCCCGCTGGTGCAGCCGGGACTCGCGCTGGACCAGGGCGCGGTCCAGCCGCTTCTTGAGCGTGCGGCGCACCGGTACGGGCACGGTGCTCATGGCCACGGCGCGCACGGGCCGGGGCACCAGCTTCTGGTAGACCTCGGAGGCGGAACTGTTCGATCCGGAATCTTGCATCTCGCACGCTCCTTCTCAGAGTTCAGAGGGTCCGGGGACCGGGAAGTAGGCGTCCAGGAATCCGCTCAGGAGTTCCTGCTGCACCGCCATGTCCTCCGGGGTGGAGAAGGCGTCGTTGAGGCAGAAGGAGTCCTGGTCCCGCCCCTTGAGCAGGCGCTCCAGTCGCCGCGCGAGGTCCGGCACGGCCAGTTGGAGGTAGGTGAAGGCCATCGAGCCGGGCTGGGCCCGGCCGGTGAGCGCCGCGTAGTACAGCGCCAGGGACGAGGTCGGCGACAGGTCGGTCATCGCACGGAACCGGCTGGCCGAGGTACGGGCCCACTCGCGCGGGAAGTCCGCCTCGGCCTCCGCCATCGCGCTGCGGCGCAGGGCGTAGGGGATGTGCTCCATCGGCTGGGTGATGACCCGGCCGAACCGCTCCAGCAGCAGCGCCCGGTTGTTCTTGCAGGCGGCGTCGACGGGGGTGTCGGCGTCGGTCACCGGGCCCTGCGGGATGCGGTTCGGGGAGGGGAAGTAGCGGGCCGTGCCGACGGGGGTGAAGAAGGCGTGCGGGGTCAGCGGGCGGCCGAGGAACATGTCGTCGTTGAAGTAGAGGAAGTGCTCGGAGAGTCCGGGGACGTGGTGCAACCGGCTCTCGATGGCGT
The DNA here is from genome assembly GCF_044454405.1 of Streptomyces sp. NPDC051555. NCBI lineage: Bacteria > Bacillati > Actinomycetota > Actinomycetes > Kitasatosporales > Streptomycetaceae > Streptomyces > Streptomyces sp. NPDC051555. The sequence continues at coordinate 104,598 of NZ_JBITDP010000026.1, forward strand.
GCGAGTTGAAGGTGGGCAGGTCGGCCGGGTTCCGGAAGATCTCGCGGTGGCTGACGATGCGCAGGCCCGGCAGGTCGCGCCGCATCCAGGCGGGCACCTGGTCGTCGGTGACCACGTGGACGGTGCGGATCCACGGCGCGAACAGGTGCAGCGAGCGCAGCGAGTAGCGCAGCTCGTCGCGGCTGAGGAAGCGGGCGTCGCTGGCCGATTCGGCGTGGTAGGCCTCTCCCCGGGCGGCGGCCTTGCGGGCGGCCCAGACGGGGTCGGTGCCGTCGACCCAGGTGTAGACGGCGTCCACGGGGAAGTCGATGTCCTCGACCAGCGGGACGAGGAACTCGGGCCGGGTGGCCAGCGCGGGCGCCTCGTCGAGGGTGGTGTGGACGGGCACGAAGCGGCTGAAGAGCCGTCCGGCGCCCAGCAGGGCGGGGCCGTCCGCGGCGACGGACCAGGTGACGCGGTTGGCGCGGGGTGCGGTCAGCCGGTCGCCCTCGCGGGTCCAGAACTCGACCGCGCAGCCGTACTCGTGCCCCAGGAGCAGGTGGCCGCCGGGGTCGGTCCGGTACCAGCTGACCTGGACGGCGACGGCCGTGCGGGCGCGGTGCCACACCCGGGCGTCGTGACCGGGGACCGGCCGGGGGGTGCGCAGCGGCTCGGCGACCAGTGCGCTGACGTGCCCGGCGGCGGTGGCGAGACGGCGGCGCAGCCCTTCGAGCACCCGGGCCCGGTCGGACTCCTCGACCGCGATGACCGTGCCGTGGTCGGACTTGCCGCGGACGGCGAAGTACGCCACCCCGAGGGAGTCCAGGAGGGCGGCGACGGCGGCGCGATTGGCCTCGCGGGCGGCCAGCGGGGTCGCGCGGGGGTCGACGTACGCCTCGTCGCCCGCGTCGCCGACCCGCAGGGTGGGGCGGCCGCTCGCGCCGACCGGACTCTCTTCCCCCGCCCCGGCCTGTATCGCAGTACCAGGCATGTTGAACCTCTCCGCGCCTTTCACAACCGGTCTCCCACGCTGCCGAGTTCCCGGTCCGATCGTCGCAAGATACGGGAATTGTAAATCAATTTGTCGATTTGCCCGGCACCCCCCGTACGAGGTATGGGGCAGCTGGACCACCGGCTAGACCACCGTCCACCCGCCGAAGGCCAGCCCCGGAACGGTCGGGTCCTGGCGCGTCACCGACAACCGACCGTCCACGCCCAGGGAGAGGACCGTGAGGCGGCCGAAGCCGTCGACCGCGGCCGCCGGTTCGCGCGGGCCGGGCGCGCCCAACGGCTCCCACCACAGGCCCGCCCGTTCCTGCTCGGTCGGGTACGCGCCGATGCCGACGGCGCCCTCGGGGGTCCGGCGCAACAGCACGGTGCAGTCGTAGGAGTCGATGTCCGCGCGCAGCACGCAGGCGCCGTCCGCCGCGGCGGCCCCGGCCGCTCCGGCGCCGCCCAGCGAGGTCGGCGCGGCGCCGTCGCGCAGGGCGTACGTCGCCCCGTCCCGCCCGTCGCAGCCGTACAGGGTGATCCGGCCCGGCCCGGTGGCCAGCGCGCTCAGGGCGGTGCCCGGCGGCGCGAGCAGCGGCAGCGGCGGGCCGGCCCGGCGCAGGTCGCCGGCCGCGGCGTCGTGGCGCCACCGCAGCACCCCGTCCCGGGACGGGGCGAACAGCACGGGCCGCCCCGCCGCGTCGAGCGCGGCGGCCAGCCCGTCCTGGACCGCGGAGCCCTGCAGGTCCCGCCAGGGCGTCCAGGAGCCGTCCTCGCGCTGCGAGCGGGCACTCACCCCGCGCCCGAAGTTGCGGAGGTACACGTGGACGCAGCCCTCGGCGTCGACCACCGCGCAGGGCACCCCGGCCGCGCGGCCCTTGCCGGTGGCCGCGCCGTTCGGATTGCCCAGCGAGCGCCAGCTGCCCACCGGACGACCCGTCTGGTACTGCACGGCGTGCATCACCTCGACCCCGGGGCCGTCCGGGCCGTCGGGGGCGGGCCGCAGCGAGAAGAGGTGGGCCCAACCCTGCGCGCTGCGGGCCACGCCGAGCACCGGCAGCAGCGGCGGGGTGTCGAGGACCTCGCGCGCCCACTCGGGGCCGCCGACGGTCCGCTCGGTCCAGCGCACCACGGCGCCACCGAGCGCGGCGTGGGCGGTCAGCCGCCCGTCCGGGCCGCGGCCGAGGGCGATCCGCGGCCCGGGGTAGCGGACGATGGCGGTGGGGGCGGCCCGGACACAGGAGGCCGCGGCCCGGAAGCACTCCACGGCGACGTTCGCGGCGCCGGGACGGGCCGCGCGCACCGCGCGCACCGCTTCCAGGGTCGCGCGGGCCACCGCCGCGTGGTCGGGATGGTCGGCGTAGGACGCGCCCTGCGCCTCGCTCCACCCGAGGTGTTCGGGATCCGGGTCCAGGGTGCACACCACGCCCGGCGCGAAGCGGCGCAGCAGCGCCGCGGCCAGGTCGACCAGCGGGGCGAGCGGGGCGGACGCGGCGGACGGCTCCGGCGGCTCGACGAAGCAGACCGTGGTGCCGGGCCGGGTGCCCAGCCGGAAGAGGCGCAACAGGCCGGCGGACCCGAGCGGTTCGGTGGCCGGCTCCCAGGGGCCGCCGCGGCCGATCACCTGGAGGAGGTGGTCGCGGGCCTGCGGGGGCCCGGGTATCAGACAGACGACCGTCACGGCGTGGCCGGGCTGGCCCAGGGCGCGCACGAGCGCGGTGCCGGTGACGGCGAGGGCGTCGGCCGGGTGGGCCACCAAGTGGAGCGTGTGGGAGAGGGCCTGCGGCGCCGGGCGGCCGGCCGCGGGGCCGCGGCGTCCGCGCGGTGACGATCGTCCGCTCTTCACGTGGCGCCCGCCCCCACCCGTCGCTCCCGCCGTTCCTTCGCGCCCGTGATCCTCGCACACACTCCCCGCCGCCCGAACACGCGCGGGAACGGCCGGCCGACGGGCGGGGTGGGCGCGGGACCCCGGTGGTCTATAGTGCGCGATCGAACAATCGAGCGGAGGACCGGGGCAGATGAAGACCAACGCCGCGTCAGCGGACAGCACGTCGGACGCCTCGCCGGACGCCGCGGGCGGCTCCGACGGCACGGGCGGCTCCGACGGCCCCGGCGACTCCACCGGCTCCGACGCCACGGGCGCCCGCCCGGCCCGCTCGCGCGGTCGCCGGGTCCTGCGGATCGTGCTGGTGGTGCTCGCGGCGGTGATCCTGCTCGGCGCGGGCGCCGGGTGGTGGGCCTACAGCCACCTCAACGGGAACATCGACAGCGTCGACCTGGACAAGGCCATCGGTGACAACCGGCCCGCGAAGGTGGTCCCCGGCGCCCAGAACGTCCTCGTGCTCGGCTCCGACTCGCGCGCCGGGGCCAACGGCGAGCTCGACCACGGCGACGTCAGCGGGGCCCGCTCGGACACCGCGATGCTCGTGCACATACCCGAGGGCCGGGCGAGGGCCACCGCGGTGAGCATCCCCCGCGACACCCTGATCACCCGGCCCGAGTGCAAGGACGGCGAGGGCAGGACGCTGGCCCCCGCGAAGCGGGTCATGTTCAACTCCGTCTACTCCGTGGCCGGTCCGGCCTGCGTGGTCAAGACCGTGGAGGAGATGTCCGGGATCCGCGTGGACCACTTCGTGGAGGTGGACTTCGCCGGCTTCAAGGGCCTGGTGGACGCCCTCGGCGGGGTCACCGTGACGCTGGACAAGCCCATGTCCGGGGCCAAGGGCGGGCTCAAGCTCGACGCCGGCACGCACCGCCTGAACGGCACCGACTCGCTGAAGTTCGTCCGTACCCGCTACGGCTACGGCGACGGCAGCGACCTCGGACGGATAGGTCTCCAGCAGCAGTTCATGATGGCGCTGCTGTCCGAGATCAAGAACCAGGACGCCCTCGGCAACCCGGCCCGGCTCTACAAGCTCGCGGACGCCGGGACCAAGTCGCTCACCACCGACTCCGGCCTCGGTTCGCTCACGGCCCTCGCGGACTTCGCGCAGAGCATGAAGGGCGTCGACCCGAGCACGATGGAGACCATCATGCTGCCGGTCGACTACGACAAGATCGACCGCAACCGCGTGATCGTCGCCGAGCCGCAGGCCTCCACCCTGTGGGAGGCCCTGCGCAACGACCGCAAGATCCCGGCCGACGCGAAGAAGTCCCCGGCCACCGGCGGCTGAGCCGTCGGCGGGCGGGGACCCGTACCTCCTGGTGTGGCCGGTCAGCGGTCCTCGTGCACCGCGTCGGCCGTCATGCCCTCGCCCCGTCCCAGCCGGCTGTGCTGCCTGCCGTACAGGAAGTAGACGAAGAAGCCGATCACCATCCAGATCCCGAAGCGCAGCCAGGTCTCGGCCGGCAGGTTGAGCATCAGCCAGACGGACGCCGCGATGGACACGACGGGCACCAGCGGCACCCACGGGGTGCGGAAGGCCCGGTGCAGGTCGGGGCGGGTGCGGCGCAGGACCATCACGCCGAGCGCCACGACCACGAAGGCGAAGAGCGTGCCGATGTTCACCAGCGTGGCCAGTTCGTTGATGCTGGTGAATCCGGCGACGACCGCGATGATCACGCCGAGCAGGATCGTCGGCCGGTAGGGCGTGCGGTACTTCGGGTGGGTCCGGGAGAAGAAGCGCGGCAGCAGTCCGTCGCGGCTCATCGCGAAGAACACCCGGGTCTGCCCCAGCAACAGGATCATGCACACGGTGGTCAGGCCCACGGCCGCGCCGAAGCTGATGATGCCGCCGAAGACCGGATGGCCGGCGGATTTGAAGGCGTCGGCGAGCGGGGCGCTGGTGGAGAGGTCCTTGTAGTTCTGCATGCCGGTCACCACGATCGACACCGCCACGTAGAGCACGGTGCAGATGATCAGCGAACCGATGATGCCGCGCGGCATGTCCTTCTGCGGCAGCTTGGTCTCCTCGGCGGCGGTGGCCACCACGTCGAAGCCGATGAAGGCGAAGAAGACGACGGAGGCCGCGGTGAAGATGCCCATGACGCCGAAGTTGGTGGGCTCGTAGCCGAAGATCAGCTGGACCAGCGGGGCGTCCAGCCCGGAGCCGCCCTTCTGGGGCGCGGCGGGCGGGATGAACGGGTGGTAGTTGGACTTCGTGATGAAGAACAGGCCCGCGATGATCACGATGAGCACCACGGTGACCTTGATCGCGACCACGACGCCGGTGATCCGCGCCGAGAGCTTCACCCCGACGACGAGGATCGCGGTCAGGACCAGCACCAGGACGAAGGCGAGCAGGTCGAAGGTGCCGCCCGCCACGTCGGGCCCCTGGAGCGAGGCCGGCAGGTGGATGCCCGCGTTGTCCATCAACGAACGGACGTAGCCCGACCAGCCGACCGCGACGACGGCGGTGCCGAGCGCGAACTCCAGCACGAGGTCCCAGCCGATGATCCAGGCGGGCAGCTCGCCGATCGAGGCGTAGGAGAAGGTGTACGCGGATCCCGCCACCGGCACGGTCGAGGCGAACTCGGCGTAGCAGAGGGCGGCCAGCGCGCACACCACGCCCGCCGCGACGAACGCGAGGGCGGTGGCGGGGCCGGCGGTCTCCTTGGCCACTTTGCCCGTGAGGACGAAGATGCCGGTGCCGATGATGACGCCGACGCCGAAGACGGTCAGGTCCCAGGCCGAGAGGGACTTCCTCAGTGCGTGTTCCGGCTCCTCCGTGTCGCGGATCGACTGCTCGACCGACTTGGTACGGAAGGGGCTGTTCAGATTCGTACTCACCGACGCACCTCCCAGGAGCGACCGCGTCGCCACTGCACGGGTACCACCGGAACGGGACGGGCCGGGAGGCCCACCCTTCAAGGGTGAACCTCCCGGCCCGTGACGTGCAACCGCAGATGATCAGGGGCGGCGACCGCCGCGCCCCGACTAGTCGACCGTGGCGGCCGGCTCGTTCTCGTAGCGCCCGTCCAGCTTGGCGACCAGGCCGGTGACCTGCCGGGCGATGTCCGGAGCGGTCAGCCCGATCTCGGCCATGACCTCCTTGCGGGAGGCGTGGTCCAGGAAGCGCTGCGGGATGCCGAAGTCGCGCAGCGGTACGTCGACCCCCGCGTCCCGCAGGGCCTGCGAGACGGCCGCGCCGACGCCGCCGGTGCGCCCGTTGTCCTCGACGGTGACGACCACCCGGTGGCCGTCGGCGAGCGGGGCCAGGGCCTCGTCCACCGGCTTGACCCAGCGCGGGTCCACGACGGTCGAGGTGATGCCCTGCTTGTCCAGCAGGTCCGCGATCTCCAGGCACATCGGGGCGAGCGCGCCGACCGAGACGATCAGTACGTCCGGCCGGGTGACCTCGGGGGCCGGAGCGCGCAGCACGTCCATGCCGCCGATCTGCCCGATGGCCGGGACGGCCGGGCCGACGACGCCCTTGGAGTAGCGCACGACGGTCGGGGCGTCCTTGACCTCGACGGCCTCGCGCAGCTGCGCGCGCAGCTGCTCGGCGTCGCGCGGGGCGGCCAGCCGCAGACCCGGCACCACCTGCATGATCGACATGTCCCACATGCCGTTGTGGGAGGCGCCGTCCGTACCGGTGACCCCGGCCCGGTCCAGGACGAAGGTGACCCCGCACTTGTGCAGGGCGACGTCCATCAGGACCTGGTCGAAGGCGCGGTTGAGGAAGGTCGCGTAGACCGCGAAGACCGGGTGGGCGCCGCCGGTCGCCAGGCCCGCCGCCGAGGTGGCGCCGTGCTGCTCGGCGATGCCGACGTCGAAGATCCGGTCCGGGTAGGCGTCCGCGAAGCGCTTGAGGCCCACGGGCTGGAGCATGGCCGCGGTGATCGCGACGATGTCCTTCCGCTCCTTGCCCAGCTTGACCATCTCGTCGGCGAAGACGGAGGTCCAGCTGGCGGCGTCGGTGCTCACCGGCAGGCCGGTGTCCGGGTGGATCGGGCCGATGCCGTGGAAGCGGTCGGCCTCGTCCTGCTCGGCGTGCGTGTAGCCGCGGCCCTTCTGGGTCAGGCAGTGCACGATGACCGGGCCGCTGAAGCGCTTGGCGCGCTGCAGGGCGGACTCCAGGGCCTCGATGTCGTGGCCGTTGATGGGCCCGATGTACTTCAGGCCCAGGTCCTCGAACATGCCCTGCGGGGCGATGAAGTCCTTGAGGCCCTTCTTGGCGCCGTGCAGGGTCTCGTAGAGCGGCTTCCCGACGACCGGGGTGCGCTCCAGGAGGTCCTTGCCGCGGGCCAGGAAGCGCTCGTAGCCGTCCGTGGTGCGCAGGGTGGCCAGGTGGTTCGCGAGCCCGCCGATGGTGGGCCCGTAGGAGCGCTCGTTGTCGTTGACGACGATCACCAGCGGGCGGTCCTTGGCGGCGGCGATGTTGTTCAGCGCCTCCCAGGCCATGCCGCCGGTGAGGGCGCCGTCGCCGATGACGGCCGCGACGTGGTGGTCCTCGCGGCCGAGCACCTCATTGGCCTTCGCGAGGCCGTCGGCCCAGCCCAGGACCGTGGAGGCGTGCGAGTTCTCGATCACGTCGTGGTCGGACTCGGCGCGCGAGGGGTAGCCGGAGAGGCCACCCTTGGAGCGCAGGTTCCCGAAGTCCTGGCGGCCGGTGAGCAGCTTGTGGACGTAGGCCTGGTGGCCGGTGTCGAAGAGGACCTTGTCCTTCGGCGAGTCGAAGACCCGGTGCAGGGCGATGGTCAGTTCGACCACACCGAGGTTGGGGCCGAGGTGCCCGCCGGTCTTGGAGACGGCGTCGACGAGGAAGGACCTGATCTCCGCGGCGAGCTGGTCGAGCTCCTCCTGGCTGAGCCGGTCCAGATCGCGCGGTCCCTTGATGCGGGTCAGCAGCACCCGTGCCTCCTTGCAGTTGCTTGCTGGTCTGTCGAGTCTAATGTTCCGCTCGCGGCGTCGGTCGCCGGGCTGTCTCCGTGCCGTCACGCCTTTGTCATATCTGTACACATCTGTCGGGCCCCACACGCCACGTACGAGTGGATGTACGCACAGGTGCCCGGCGCCACACGGGGTGGCGTCGGGCACTGTGGGCGGCGTACCACCGGACGGGTGAGGCCCGGGCGCGCCGGGGTCGTGAGCGGGCCGGACGGGCTCCGACCAGCGGCGGATCCCGGTCCGGATCGGGTGCGACTAGGCGCGGCCCGCCGTCTTCTGCGTCTTGCGGGTGACGGAGTCGATCACCACGGTGGCCAGCAGCACCGCACCGGTGATCATGTACTGGATCGGGGTGGCGATCCCCTCCAGGGCCAGACCGTACTGGATCGATGTGATGACCATGACACCCAGGAGGGCGTTCCAGGTCCGTCCCCGGCCGCCGAAGAGGCTGGTGCCACCGATGACGGCCGCCGCGATGACGTTCATCAGCAGGTCGCCCGCGCCGGCGCTCTGGTTCGCCGCCGCGATCTTGGAGGCCCAGAACAGGCCGCCGATCGCCGCGAACGTACCCGCGATGGCGAAGACGGTGATGCGGACCCGGTTCACGTTGATGCCCGCGCGCCGGGAGGCCTCGACGCTGCCGCCGAGGGCGAAGACCTGGCGGCCGAAGGTGGTGCGCCGCAGCAGGAAGTCCGTGCCGACCAGGGCCAGCAGGAAGAGCAGCACCGCGAGCGGCATGCCCTTGTACTGGTTGAACACCACGGCGGGACCGAAGGTGAACACCGCGAGGAGACCGGTGCGCAGCAGGATCTCGCCCAGCGGCCGGGAGGGGACGCCCGCGGCCGCGCGGCGCCGCGCGTCGGAGAAGGAGGCGAGGAAGTACGCCACGGTGGCGAGGGCGGCGAGCCCGTAGCCGACGGCCACGTCCGAGAAGAAGTACGTGGTCAGCTTCCCGACCACGCCCTCGGAGTCGATGTTGACCGTGCCGTTGCTGCCGAGGATCTGCAGCATCGCGCCGGACCAGAAGAGCAGGCCCGAAAGGGTGACGGCGAAGGCCGGGGCGCCGATCTTGGCGAAGAAGAAGCCGTGGAGGGAGCCGATCAGCGCGCCGCCGGCGATCGCCGCGAGGACGGCCAGCCATTCGTTGACGCCGTGGGTGACGGCGAGGACGGCGACGATCGCGCCCGAGACGCCGCTGACCGAGCCGACCGAGAGGTCGATCTCGCCGAGCAGCAGGACGAAGATGATGCCGACGGCCATCATGCCGGTGGCCGTCATCGTGATCGCGATGTTGGTGAGGTTCTCGGGGCCGAGGAAGTTCGAGTTCAGGCTCTGGAAGATGCTCCAGATGATGATCAGACCGAGGACGACGGGGACGGAGCCCAGGTCACCGGCCTTGAGCTTGCGACCGAACTCGTTCAGGTACCCGGCCAGCCCCTGCTCGCGCACGAGGAGGCGGGGGTCCACGGCCGGGATGGCGTCCGCGGCGGCCGGGGCGGGGCCCGACGGCCTGGCGTGGGCGGGGCCCTTGCCGAGCGGACCGGCGGAGGAATTCTGGGTGCTCACTTGCGGGCCTCCCCGGTGCGGGCCGCCCGGCGGGTCACGGCGTTGTCCGTGGCCCCGGTGATGGCGGAGATGATCTCTTCCTGCGACGTGTCCTTCACGGAGAAGACGCCGTTGTTGCGACCGAGGCGCAGCACGGCCACCTTGTCGGCCACGGCCTTCACATCGGCCATGTTGTGGCTGATGAGGATGACCGCGTGGCCGCGCTCGCGCAGCCGCTCCACGAGGTCGAGCACCTGTGCGGTCTGCTCGACGCCGAGGGCGGCGGTGGGCTCGTCGAGGATGACGAGCTGGGGCTCGCCCAGCATGGAGCGGGCGATCGCCACGGTCTGGCGCTGGCCGCCGGAGAGCGAGGCGATGGGGATACGGACGCTGGGGATTCGGATGGACAGGGTGGTGAGCAGCTCGCGGGCGCGCCGCTCCATCTCCACCTCGTCGAGGACCCCGCGCCGCTTGAGCTCGCGCCCGAGGAAGAGGTTGCCGACGACATCGATGTTGTCGCACAGCGCGAGGTCCTGGTAGACCGTCGCGATGCCCAGGTTCTGGGCGTCGTGGGGCTTGGTGATCGACACCGGGCGCCCCTGCCACTCGATGACGCCGTCATCGATGGGGTGTACGCCGGCGATCGTCTTGACCAGCGTGGACTTACCGGCTCCGTTGTCGCCCACGAGGGCGACCACCTCACCTGAGTGGATCTCGAGTTCTACGTCGGTCAGGGCCTGGACGGCGCCGAACCTCTTCGAGACCCCTCGCAACGCCAGCACGGGCGCAGCGGACACATGAACCATCTCCTTCGCCGCCTGACCGGCGGGGATGTCGTGCAAAAGAGCAGGACCACAGGGGGTATGAACAAGGGTAGAGAAAAAACGTTTCCGCGCAGGGTTTCCGTACGGGGATTCCGCGCGGGGCTTCCATCCGGCGCCCCGCCGGTGGCGGGATGGAGGCGGGGCGCCGGACAGGCATGGGGGCCGGGCGAGGGCGGGTGATCGACCCGCCCGCCGCGGCGCGGCCTTACTTCAGGCCGAGGGTGGCGCAGGCGTCCTTGTACTTGTCGGTGCAGATCTCGTCGGCCGTGTAGACGTTGTCCCGGATGACGGTGTCCTTGATGTTCGCCTTGGTCAGCGAGACGACCGGGATCAGCACGGACGGGACGCCCTTGGTGGTGGGGCTGTCGACCTTGGACGTGGCGACGACCTCGATCCGCTCCTTCTTCGCGAGGGCGACGGCCATCTTCGCGGCGGCCTCGGCCTCGGGGGCGTACGGCTTGTAGACGCTCATGAACTGCTCGCCCGCCACGATCCGCTGCACGCCGGCGAGTTCGGCGTCCTGACCGGTGACCGGGGGCAGGGTCGTCAGGCCGGCCGCCTTGAGGGCGGTGATGATGCCGCCGGCCATGCCGTCGTTGGCCGAGTAGACGCCGGTGACCTTGTCCTTGCCGAGTGCGGTGAGCGCGGCCGCCATGTTGGTGTTGGCGTTCTCCGGCTTCCACTCGACGGTGTCGTACTCCTTGCCGATGTTCACCTTGCCGTCGAGGACGGAGTGGGCGCCCTTCTTGAACAGCGCGGCGTTCGGGTCGGTGACGGAGCCGTTCATCATGACGATCTGGCCGTCCTTGGCCTTGTCGCCCAGCGCTTCGAGGAGCGCCTTGCCCTGGACCTTGCCGACCTCTTCGTTGTCGAAGGAGGTGTAGGCGTCGATCGGACCCTCGGCGAGGCGGTCGTAGGCGACGACGGGGATGCCCGCGTCCTTGGCCCGCTTGACCGCGCCGGCGATGGCCTTGGAGTCCACCGCGTCGATGATCAGGACGTTCACCTTGTTGGTGATCATCGTGTCGACCTGCGAGTTCTGCGTGGTCGCGTCCTGCTTCGCGTTGGCGTAGACCACTTCGCCCTTGCCGCCGGTGAGATCGGCGACCTGCTTCTCGATGAGCGGCTTGTCGAACTTCTCGTAGCGCGCGGTCTGGTTCTCCGGCAGGAGCAGACCGACCTTGATCGCGTTGCCCTTGACGACATTGGTGTCCGTCTTGTCGCCGGACTCCTTCGCGCTACCGCAAGCGGCGAGCGAGACGGCCATGGCGCCCGCGGCAACGGCTACGGCGGTTCTGCGCATACGCGTGTTCATTTCTTGAACCTCCCTGACGAGGCCGCAACGTTGCGGCCGAGGTGGATGTGAGTCAACCCCGGCCGCAAGATTGCCGTCAAGGAGTGAATCCTTAACGAGATGACAACGGTGCCATCCGTTATCTAACTGAATGCAGCAGCATCGGCTCTTGAAACCCGCCAAGCAGGGTCGAATCGCCCATCTCGCTCAGCACCAGCGCCAGCGCGCCCAGCACCTCGGCCCGCCCGCCCAACGACCCTGTGAGGACCGACAACTGACGGGCCGCACTCGGGATCGCGTACCGGCCCACGGACTCGCGGATGGGGGCCAGGACGAGCTCGCCCGCGTCCGCCAGCGAACCGCCCAGCACCACCCGGCTCGGGTTCAAGAGATTGCAGAGGCTGGCCACGGCGCTGCCCACGTGCCGGCCCACGTCGGTGATCACGCGGCGGCAGCCCGGATCGCCGCCCCGCGCCAGCTCGACCACGCGCTCCATGGTGAGTTCGGGGCCGTGACTGCTCTGGAGGAGCGGCAGGACATAGCGGGCCGCCGCGAAGGTCTCCAGGCAGCCCCGGTTCCCGCAGCGACAGACCGGACCCGACTCGTCCAGCGTGATGTGCCCGATCTCGCCCGCGGTGCCCCCCGGGCCCCGGTAGATCTGCCCGTTGATCACCAGACCGGCGCCGACGCCGCTGGCGACCTTGATGTACGCCAGGTCCTTGACCCCGCGGCCACTGCCCCACACCAGCTCGCCCAGGGCGCCGAGGTTCGCGTCGTTGTCGACGTACACCGGCACGCCGAGCCGCTGCGACAGTTCCTGGCGCGGGTTGATCCCGGCCCAGCCCGGCAGGATCGAGGTGGACCCCAGGTTCCCGGACTCCCCGTCGATCGGGCCGGGGACGCCGAGGCCGACGCCGATGACCTTGTCCCGGCTCACCTCGATGCTCTCGATCAGGCGGCTGACCAGGGCTTCCGCCCGGTCGAAGCCGTCCACCCAGGAGGCGTCGACGTCCAGCGGCTCGGCCTCCTCGGCCAGCACCTGGTGGGCGAGGTTGCCGACCGCCACGCGCAGGTGCGTGTGCCCGAAGTCGACGCCGATCACGATGCCCGCGTCCCCGCTGAGCGAGACGCTGCGGGCGCGCCGGCCGCCGGCCGAGGTCGGAGTGACCTCGACGGTCCCGCCCTCCTTGAGCTCACGGACGATGTTGGAGACCGTGGCCGCCGACAGTCCGGTGGTCCGGGCGATCTCCGCCTGGGTCAGCGAACCGGCGAGCCGGACCGCCCGCACGACCCGTTCGAGGTTCGCGCGGTGCAGCGATGACTGCGATCCCGGAGTCCTCACGACTCATCCACTCCTGCCATTAGCGACGGCCTGCGTCGCCCCCCGGCCGAGGTCGCGGTCACGAGACCCCGGCGTCTCTCCAACTTATGAACCCTAAGTCGAGCCTTTGCGCCTCCAGACGTCAAGAGGCCGACGCAGCACGAATCGGCCACTACCGGTCATAAGTACGAGAGAAACATCCCCGCGGCCCGTGTTACGGTCGCTGAGGCGCCGATCCTCTGCGGCCTTCCCGGCCGGACCGGGCGCCCTGTCGATGTCAGCGCTATGCGAGGAGGTGTTCGGGATGAGTCCCGATCGAAGTCCTTGCCGCGCTCTCGTTGGTTAATCAGCCACTGATCAGCTACTGATCGGCTGACTCTTCTTCCTTGAGTGCGCACGGCCGCGGCACGTCCGCGGATGTCCGTGCACTTCCTCATGCCCTCCGTACGCCCCGGCCCCGTGCCCGGCGCACGGCATCCATGCCTGTCGGCGCTCTTCCCGGCCCCGTGCCACCCCGCGCCGACCCATGATCACTCCACGTGACCGCGCGGCTCCGTGCTGCCCGGGCGCCGTGGAGGGAGGTATTCGTCATGACCATGCTCACCCCTCGCACCCCCACGAAGCTCGCACCGCCGGGCCGGGCCCGCCGCGAACGCAGGTCCGCCGAGCTGGAGGCCCGTACCCGGGTCGTCGGCGAGCGGCTCTCCGGGCTCAGCGCCCGACCCGGACCGCAGGTCCTGCAGGACCTGTCCGCCACCCGCAACGGCCTCACCCACGCCGAGGCGGCACTGCGCCTGGAGCGCGACGGCGCGAACGTCGTCGCCCACGAGCGCGCCCCGTACTGGTGGGTACAGCTCGCCAAGGCGTTCGCCAACCCCTTCATCGCGGTCCTCGTCGTCCTGGCCGCCGTCATGTACTGGCAGGACCCCGCGGACCCGGGCGTCGTCATCCTCTCGGTGATGATCGGGGTCAGCGGACTGCTGCGCTTCTGGCAGGAGTTCCGCTCGGGCCGGGCCGCCGACGCGCTCAAGAAGCTCGTCACCACCACCTGCGCGGTGCAGCGCCGGGCGGGCAGCGGCTCCGGGCCGACCACCTTCGAAGTGCCGATGGACCGGGTGGTGCCCGGCGACATCGTCAAGCTGGCCGCCGGTGACCTGATCCCCGCAGACCTGCGCCTGATCACCTCCAAGGACCTGATGGTCGGCCAGGCCGCCCTGTCCGGCGAGTCGTTGCCGGTCGCCAAGGCCGACACCCGCGCCGAGGACCTCGGACAGTTCGAGACCACCGACCCGGTGGAGGCCGACAACCTCTGCCTGATGGGTACGTCCGTCACCTCGGGCACCGCCACCGCGGTCGTCGTCGCCACCGGCGCCGACACCTACTTCGGCTCGATGGCCGGGTCCCTGGTCGGCGAGCGCCCGCAGACCAACTTCGACACGGGCGTGCGCAAGGTCAGCTTCCTGCTGATCCGCTTCATGCTGGTGATGGTCCCCGTCGTCTTCATGATCAACGGCTTCACCAAGGGCGACTGGAACGAAGCCTTCCTCTTCGGTATCGCCGTGGCGGTCGGCCTCACGCCCGAGATGCTGCCGATGGTGGTCTCGGCCAACCTGGCGCGCGGCGCGGTCGCCATGTCCCAGCACAAGGTGGTCGTCAAGCGGCTCAACGCGATCCAGAACCTGGGCGCGATGGACGTCCTCTGCACGGACAAGACCGGCACCCTCACCGAGGACCGCATCGTCCTGGACCGCTACCTCGACGTGCACGGCACCCCGGACAACGAGGTCCTGGAGTACGGATACCTCAACGCGCACTTCCAGACGGGCCTGCGCAACCTCATGGACCAGGCGGTCATCGACCGCGTCAACGAGGCCGAGGAGGTTGTCGTCGACGCACGGTTCTCGATGGTCGACGAGATCCCCTTCGACTTCGCCCGACGCCGGATGTCCGTGGTCCTCAACCGCAACACCCTGGTCGGATCGGTCGGCCGGTCCGAGCACGTCATGATCACCAAGGGTGCGGTGGAGGAGGTCCTCGACCTGTGCACCCACATGACGGACCGCGGGCAGCGGGTCGAACTGACCGAGCAGCTGCGCTGGCACGTCGCCCGCATCGCCGAGGACAACAACCGCGAGGGCCTGCGCGTGCTGGCCGTCGCCACCCGCACGATCGCCACTCCCCGTGACATCTACACCGTCGCCGACGAGGACCAGCTGACCCTGGTCGGCTTCCTCGCCTTCCTCGACCCGCCGAAGGCCGACGCGGCCCGGGCCCTGCAGGGCCTGGCCGACAAGGGCATCACGGTCAAGGTGGTCACCGGCGACAACGAGCTGGTCGCGGCGCGGGTCTGCGCCGACGTCGGCATCGACGTGGGCCACGTGGTCACGGGCGCCGAGCTGGACGCCCTGGACGAGGCGGCGCTGCGCGAACTGGCCGCCCGTACGACGGTCTTCGCCAAGGTCAACCCGGTCCAGAAGGCCCGCATCGTGCGGGCCCTGCAGGCCGAGGGGCACACGGTCGGCTTCCTCGGGGACGGCATCAACGACGCGGCGGCCCTGCGCGACGCGGACGTCGGCATCTCGGTGGACACGGCCGTCGACATCGCGAAGGAGTCGGCGGACATCATCCTGCTGGAGAAGGACCTGACGGTCCTGGAGCGGGGCGTGATCCAGGGCCGGACCACCTTCGGCAACACGATCAAGTACATCAAGATGACGGCCAGCTCGAACTTCGGCAACGTCTTCTCGGTGCTGGTGGCGAGCGCCTTCATCCCCTTCCAGCCGATGCTCGCGATCATGCTCCTGACGCAGAATCTGGTCTACGACATCGCGCAGCTGGCCACCCCGTGGGACCGGATGGACGAGGAGTACCTGCGCAAGCCCCGCAACTGGGACGCCAAGGGCATCGGCCGCTTCATGCTCTGCATCGGCCCGATCAGCTCGATCTTCGACATCGCGATGTTCGCGATCATGTGGAACGTGTTCGCGGCCAACAGCGAGGCGCACCAGGCGCTCTTCCAGTCCGGCTGGTTCGTCGAGGGGCTGCTCTCGCAGACCCTGATCGTCCACATGATCCGTACCCGCAAGATCCCCTTCATCCAGTCGCGGGCGTCCTGGCCGGTCATGGTGATGACCGTCCTCGCGGTGCTGGCCGGGCTCTACCTGCCCTTCTCGCCGCTGGCCGGGTCGCTGGGTCTGGTGGCGCTGCCCGCGAGCTACTTCCCGTGGCTGATCGGCGTACTGCTCGCGTACTGCACCCTCACGCAGCTGTTGAAGAGCGTGTACATCAAGAAGTTCAACACCTGGCTCTGACCGGCCGGACAGCGGAAGGGGCGGGCCGATGCAGCTCACCGAATGGCAGATGGCCGGGCACCTGGCCGCCGCGCTCGGCTTCGGGGCGGCGATCGGCCTGGAACGGCAGTGGCGGGCCCGGATGGCCGGACTGCGGACGAACGCGCTGGTCGCGGGCGGGGCCGCGCTCTTCGTCCTGCTCTCGCAGTACGGCTTCATGAGCGAGGTGTCCGAGGTCCAGTACGACGGCTCGCGGGTCGCGGCGCAGATCGTGTCCGGGATCGGCTTCCTCGGCGCCGGCGTGATCATGCGCGACGGGCTGAGCGTTCGGGGTCTGAACACCGCGGCCACGCTGTGGTGTTCGGCGGCCGTGGGCTGCCTCGCCGGCACCGGGATGTTCGTCCTCGCCGCCTTCGGCACGGTGGGCGTGGTGGGGGCCAACCTCCTGCTGCGCCCGCTGGGCCGGCGGCTGGACCGCGAACCGCGGGGCGGGGCCGAGGTGGCCACCGACTTCCACTTCGAGGCGGTGTGCCTGGAGGCGGAGGAGGCCCACATCCGGCACCGGCTGGTCGACGCGCTCGGCCGGCCCGGCTATCAACTGCGGTCGATCCGCAGCCAGGACGGCCCGAGGGACGGACTGGTGACGGTGTCGGCGCTGCTGACCGCCGAGGGGGCCGGGGGCCGGGCGCTGGAGGAAGCGGTCAGCAACCTCTCGCTCGATCCGTCGGTCTCGGCGGTCAGCTGGTCGGTGGTGCCGGACCCGTCAGCGTCGGCGTCCGACGGGTGAGGCGGCGGGCGGGTTCCCCCGGCCGCCGCGCCGTCACTTCAAGGTGGGCCAGGTGAAACCGGGCAGGATATGGGGCGGGAAGGTCACGTACACCACCACCACCGGGGTCAAAGCGGAGGGGAACCCCGCGAACA